>NZ_CP068439.1:1312500-1968750 GCF_016757735.1 Aequorivita iocasae | reverse complement strand
AATATCCATTACGTAAATGCACAAATAACTGCAGCGGCAGACGGTACCTTTTCAGGAAAAGTAAGCCAGGCAAATTATGGATACATAGCATTGGAAAAAAGAAATACCATTGAAGATGAAACCCTGCAGGGGTACATAAAAGAAAAACTAAATGAAAAAGCGGGAATAGAAATTACGGATTATCAAGTAGATGACATTGAAAAAATTGAACAACCCCTTAAGGAAAGCTACGCTATATCCATTGAACCAGAAATAGTAGGCGATAAAGTAATTCTCAATCCTTTCTTCCATAAAACCTATATTACTGAAAATCCCTTTAAAATGGAAGCGCGCAGCTACCCCATGGATTTCGGTTTTCCGTTTACGAATACATATTTAATTTCAATAGATTTGGGTGAAGTATATGAAATTGAACAACTTCCCAAAAGCAGAAGCATAAAACTTCCAAATGAAGATGGCGAATGCTCAGTCACCTACGTTTCAGAGGGCAGCAAACTAAATATACGTTTTAATATGAAGCTTAATGCCTATCGGTTTCCCTCAGATGCATACCAATCCTTAAAAGAATATTTTGGCACTATGGTAACCATGCTGAAAGAAGAATCAATCGTTTTAAAAAAAATATAGAATGACAATAAAACAGTTAAATTTAATTTGCCTTTTATTTCTTGTATCGCTTTGCTATTCGCAACAACAACCCCCACACACCTTTGGGGAACCCCTACCGGAAGAATTCGCCATGACCAGCTATTCCTTAGACCCAGAAGCAAATGGCGTAGTGCTTTATGAAAGGGGAAACTACACAGTAGATGCTGCCGATGGTTACATCAGGCTAATCAAGGAAGTTCATAGGAAAATCAAGGTATTGCATGCCAAAAATTTTGAATTTGATCATGTGGAAATTCCCTACTATCGTGAAAACAACGTACAGGAAAATATTAAAAATCTTAAAGCCGTGACCCATAACGGTCAATCACAAGTTTACGTGAGTGATAAAGCAATCTTTGATACCGATGAAAATCAATACTGGTCGCTCAAAAAATTTGCCTTTCCCAACGTCCAGGACGGTAGTATTTTGGAATATACCTATCGCATAGAAACTCCATATATGCAACATATGGGTGTATGGGAATTTATGAATAGCTTACCGACCCTTTATTCAGAGCTGCACACAGAAATACCAGGAAATTATACCTACAACCGAACACTTTATGGAGACAGAAAACTGGATGTGAACCATGCCGAAATAAAACGGGATTGTTTTCACTTGCCCGGCTTCAAGGTCCCCGGAGATTGCGAATCGGCTACCTATATTATGAAAGCCATTCCCGCCTTTAAGGAAGAGAAGCACATGCTTTCTGAAAGCAATTATATTCCCGCAATGAAATTTGAACTTCGGGACATAGTTCGTTTGGATGAAAGTAAAACCGCATTCTCAAAAAGCTGGGAAGATGTGGACCGCCAATTTAGATACGATAAGGATTTGGGGCGCCAATTAAAATACACAAGTTTTTTTTCGGAACAACTTCCTACCTCAATAAGCTCGATTTCAGATGAATTGGAACGTGCAAAAGCAGTCTATTATTTTGTCCAGAAAAAAATGACTTGGAACAAACAATACAGAATACTCAGCGACATTCGTGTAAAAGAAGCTTTTGAAAAAGGAGTTGGCAACAGTTCCGAAATTAATTTAACTCTTATAAACGCCCTGGAAGCTGTAGGTCTAGACGCAAAAATAATGCTGTTGGCAACACGCGACAAAGCTAAACCAACCAAACAGTACCCAGTTCTTACAGATTTTAACTATGCCGTGGCATTTCTTAATATCAACAACACTAAATACATATTGGATGCTACAGATAAATATACTTCGTTTGGGGTACTTCCCTTTCGCGATTTAAATGGAGAAGGTCGTGTACTTGATTTTAAAAAAGGTAGTTATTGGGAACCTATAGTTCCTATCGCCAAAAACATGCATTATATAAATATGCAACTTACTGCTAATAATAGTGGGTTATTTTCCGGCAAGGTAAGTGAAATTTCCACGGGCTACGTGGCAGTATCCAAAAGAAGGGACAACGCCGATTTTTCCAAAGAGGAAATAATAAAAAGAAAACAGAATAGCAATGAATTATTGGACATTTCAAATCTTCAAGTAGAAAACGAACAAGACTTGGAACAACCCTATAAAGAAACCTTTGACATCACCATACACCAGCAACCGGTAGGCGATATATTGTTTGTGTATCCATTCTTGGCAAAACCCTATTTTTCCGAAAACCCTTTTTCAAAAGAAACCCGCATCTATCCTATTGATTTTGGTTTCCCTGTAATAAATAATTATTTGGTCTCTATAGATGTCCGGGACGCCTACGAAATTGTTAAGGTCCCAGAGAACAAAATCCTGAAACTTCCCAATAATGATGGAGAGCTTTCGGTAGTTTATGACGTTGCGGGGAGTAAAGTTAACATACGACTGAGCGCCAAATTGAATAATACTAGTTTTTCAAAAGAAGCATATCCAGCTTTGCGACAATTTTTTGAAACCCTTATAAAAGTTCAAGCAGAGGAACCAATCCAATTAAAACGAATTTAACATCAACTCCAAACATTCTATATGAAAAAAATTTACTTAATAGTGGCATTGATCACTCAAGTATCCTTTAGCCAAGTGATTACGCTAAAACATAACATTGGCAATAACATTGTAGATCAAATTCAAAATTATAGCTGCGGAATTGGTGGAAATGATTGGGCGAGAGTATTCGAATTGGCTGATTTTGGTATCGCTGGTGATTTCGAAATTGATATCGCAAACGTTGGTATTCAAAGTACCATTGCAATCCCGGGCCCCTCAATTATAGTTAAGATCTATACAATTGATGAGGATTTTCCCGCTTCATTTTCAGAAAGCAATATACTGGGTTCTAGTGATCCTATTGTTGTAGGAACTCTGGCGAATGTTATATTGCCATTAACGTTCAGCACTCCTGTTATCGTCCCTGCAGGGCAGGATAGAATTTTGGTAGAAGTTCATCAAGAATTTGACGGAAAGGTCCTTTTTTTGGGCGGCACCTCAGATACTTATGATTATTCTTGGTACAAAATAGATTCTCCCGCGTGTAGCAATACTCCCTATGTTTACAAAAGTAATTATGACCTAAACAGACCCGATCTTAATTACTATATAACTGTCTCGGGAACCCAAACCCTTTCAGTGGAAAATTTTAATGAAGACAGCATCACCCTTACGCCAAATCCGGTCATCAATACAATTTCTATTGAAAAATCACCCAATCTTGATATTACTCAAATAACCATTTTCAATATTAACGGGCAAGCAGTTATGAAAACCCATTTTAATGATTCAGTAGATATTTCACATCTTCCAGCCGGTTTTTACATACTTATACTGGAAACAGAGCAAGGAAATCTGACAAAAAAAATAATAAAGACATAACCATTCCCTATTTACTTAAAACCTACAAAAACAAAAAAAAATGAAGGGAGTATTATATTCACTGCTTATTCTAACTTTAGCAAATGCCGCTCAATCACAGATTTTGCAGGAGGGCTTTCATGTACCGGGCACATTTCCTACCGCTGCCGCTTTTGGTGATGTGAACGGCGATGGACAAATAGATTTTTTGCAAACATATAACGCCTTTACGGGCCAAAGTCCCTTAAATGCAACGAAGGTATGGACCAATAATGGAGACTCTACCTTTACATTATTCGGTGAATTCGGTACTGCCGTCAATGAAGACATCAAACTTGCCGATATGGATAATGACGGAGATTTAGATGCAGTTACATCAAGCAGGATATTTCTTAATGACGGAACTGGGACTTTTACAATAGGGCAATATTTAGGCAATGACGTGTGGGCCGTAGAAGTTGCAGATTTTAATGAGGATGGGTTTATGGATGTGTTTTGTGCTGTTTACAACTTACAAGCTGAAGACAAATTATATTTAAGCCAGGGCAGCGCACAATCGTTAATATTAACCCAAATGCCATGGACTACTGGCAGTTATTCCAGCGAAGCTACCGTGGTTGACATTAACCAAGACAACCATATGGACATTATAATCTTAAAGGGCAATTCGCCGCTTCAGGCAAGACGTGAAAATGAAATATGGACGGGAAATGGCGATGGCACTTTTTTTAAAAGTCCCCAAATGTTACCCCAAGTAGCAACGTGGAAAGTAGATAGTGGAGATTATAATGGCGATGGCACTATAGATCTTGTAGTTGTGGAAGCCGATAATCTGGTTAGGGGCTATTTAAACAATGGCACTTCCCTTTTCCAAAACTTTACCACCCTATACTCGGCAGAACCAGCCTCAGATGTTGATTTGGTTGATATAGATGTTGATGGCGACCTAGACTTAGTAATAGCCAAATTTGCCTTTGGCACAGAAACCTATAGCAGTGTTGTGCTATTTAATGATGGCAATGGAAATTTTACGGAAGGGTCTGAAGAATTTTCAATTAGCGATACCTTTGATATTGAAGCTTTTGATATTGATAACGATAATGACAAAGATTTATTTACCATCAATGTAAATGATGCAGACAGTGTTTTTTGGATCAATCAAACTGACCCTGTCCTAGCTATAAACGAAAACGAAATTTCCAATATCGCCTTATTTCCAAATCCTGCAAAAAACTTTATCAATTTAAAGTTCCATAACACTGCTGTTTCAAGCGTTACGCTTCTTAGCACTCTGGGCAACGTCCAGCAGCACTACAGTATAGATTCTGATAACTTTCATCTCAATATTGAAAACCTTACTCCTGGAGTGTATTATTTAAAAATAGCGCTGGAGGATGGAAAATTCCAAATGAACAGCTTTATCAAAAAATAAATCTTGTATTTGAAAGAGTAAAGTTAATGGGCACGATTCTTTTCCTGAATGCGCCTTATAACTGCAGTAGCGGTACGCCGTGAAACAAAACGCGGAAGTTTGGAAAGCAGTTTGTTAATATTGCCTGGAATGGCAACTATTTTACCTTTTTGCATGGCCTCATATCCGTATTTAGCAACGGCTTTAGGGCAAGCTATGTTAAAACTGATTTTATTTTCGGAAGAAGACTTGCCTATGCCATTTGAAACTACATCTTGAAAACAAGTTTTGGTCTGTCCCGGGCAAAGTACTGTTACAGTAACTCCAGAGTCTTTAAGCTCATTTGCTATCGCTTCGGAAAAAGAGAGTATATAAGCCTTGGAAGCATAATATAAAGACATTAAGGGTCCCGGCTGAAAAGCCGCAAGTGACGACATATTAAGAATTTTCCCTTTGCCTCGAGCTACCATTCCCTTTAAGACAAGCTTGGTCAAATGTGTTGTTGTAACAACGTGCAGATTGAGCATTTCGGCCTCGCGCTTCCAATCTGTATCTTGAAAGCTCCCGAAAATTCCAAATCCTGCATTGTTAATGAGAACGTCAATAGGTACATCTTCAATCGCTTCAAAAATTTCAGGTGCCACATTACAGGTACTCAAATCTTTTGCGATAAGTTTTACTTCAGAAGAAAATTGTGTTTCTATTTCTTTTTTTGCCTTTTCCAACCCTTGGATATCAACATCCACTAAAAAAAGATCATAACCATCTTGGGCTAGTAGCATGGCAAGTTCAAAACCGAGTCCTGAAGCGGCCCCAGTTACAAGGGCTGTTTGTTTTATTTTTTCAGTAAGTTTCAATTGCAAGGTTGTTAACAAAAAGTTAATTTGTTAATCGGCAATTTCCACATAATCCTTTAAATATGCAAATCTAGAAGTGAGTTTTCCGTCTGCAGTAGTTATTTTTGCACGTTCCAAGATGCCATTCCTATCGCCATTAAAAAATGCAGGGATAACATGTTCCATAAACATATCGCCAAATCCTTCACTTGCATCCTTGGGCAGCTCGCAAGGCAAATTATCTACCGCCATAACGGTTATTGCGCCGGGAGCATCAAAAGCCGTTTCCGCTTCGGTTTGGGGGTTATATCCGTAAAATGGATCGGCAATGGTAGATGCGCGCAAGGTGCTTGCTATAGGCCCATCCACATCACAAGAAATATCCGCTACGATGTTTATTTTAAAGTCAGGATGTTTGGCATCTTCGCGAGTGAACAGATACGGGGCGCCATTGCCATAAAAATGTCCCGAGATAAACATATCGCTCACTTTGGCATACTTCATAAAATCACTTTCATAATCAGAAGGGTCGTTATAAAACTCTTCCTTATCAAATGCTCCGCCGTCTTTGCGCTTGTTGTATTCAGTAACGTCAATTAAACAATAAACCGGTTCTTCAAAATCTTTGAAAAGGTAGTCGGTATCAGTAACCTCGCGAATTTTAAGGTGATCGAGAATCTCCTTTGCACCTCTTGTAACTTTTCCTGTTCCAGAAAGGATAATTTTTATATTTGGAAGTGTAATTTTATCCAGTTCCGCTTTTACGGCTTCAAGGTCTGGAAGGGTTTCAACTTTTGGGAGTGCAAACAGCCTATCACGCAAACCTAAACCTCTAAACCCATTATAGGCGCCCACCAATCCAGCATAATACCCAAACCCGATCAATCTATGTTTGTCTGCATTTACGATGGTTTCGTGATCAAACATTTCAATATTTTTAGCGAGCATCGCCTTTAGCAATTTGCGATTGTAAGGTTGTTTTTTGATGGTGTGGCTGAAGTAGAAATACTTTTTATTCGGAATTAAAGCATCTACGGGCACTTCCTTTACGCCCAGCATCACATCTGCTGATGACACATCTTCCAACACTTTAAAACCAGCATCGCGGTACGCATCATCTGGAAAGATACGAACATCTGAGGCTTCCACGATGATCCGTGCATCGGGAAACTTCTGTATGACTTCTTGGCACTTTTCCGGTGAAAAAACCACCCGACGATCTGGCGGAGTTTTGCGTTCTTTGATGATGGCAAAGGTTATAGGCATATTAAAATAGTTTTTAAGAATTTTATTTTTTTACAAGCATTTTAGTATTTAAAGTTCCATCTATTAATACTTTGACAATATATGTTCCAGCTGCAAATTTTGAAAGGTCTAAATTCGGTTCAGAGCCTTCAGAAATCAATCTTCCCTGTAGGCTATAAATTTTCACCTGATCAATTTTCTTAGAACTTTTAATATTCAAAACGTTGCCTGCCGGATTGGGAAATATTGTAAAAGCAGACTTTGTAAACTCAGCGGTGCTTAACAGGCAATCTTCGCTGAAGCGAACACCGGGATCCACACACCAACCGTCATTCCATGGAGGGTCACATTCTGGGCGAGGAGCATTTTCTTCATCTACGAGAATACACTCAAGTAATGGATTTCCTTGTGCTTGCAAGGTTTCCAATATGGAATTATTGCCATTTCTCATATCCAAAATTTCCAGATCATTGCGCACACAAACCAACCAATCTATTAATGGATTTTGTGTAATATCTAAAGTGGACAATTGATTATCGCCACAATTAAAGGAGTCTAGTAAAGGATTTTGGCTTACATCCAAGTGGGTAAAATTATTAATTTGTAAGTTCAAATCCCTTAATTGAGGAAACAGGGAAAGATCCAAACTAGTTAGTTGATTTCCGTAAGCGTATAATCTTTCAAGATTGACACATTGAGTGATATTTATTTCAATTAAATTATTATCCTCACACACTATATGTTCCAATCGCCAATTACCTGAAAAGTCAAGCGTAGTAAGTTGATTTCTCCCACAACCTATTGTTTCCAGATATTGTAAAGCAGACAAATCCAATTCTGTTAAGTTATTATCTTGGCAACTTAATCGAAAAAGATGAATGAAGTATTGTAATCCTTCCATGGAATCAATATTTTGATCATCTACCACCAATCGAAAAA
Source organism: Aequorivita iocasae (assembly GCF_016757735.1). Classification (NCBI taxonomy): domain Bacteria; kingdom Pseudomonadati; phylum Bacteroidota; class Flavobacteriia; order Flavobacteriales; family Flavobacteriaceae; genus Aequorivita; species Aequorivita iocasae. Next base: position 1,960,880 of record NZ_CP068439.1, on the reverse strand, counting down.
CATTTTCAGCTTCATCTACATCTATTTCCCCATCGTTATTTGTATCCACATCACCATCAAGAGAACCATTGGCATCGAGATCTGCACATATGGTATTTACCAAAGCATTTTTAAAATTGGCGTCTGGAATATTAATAATTTGAGCACTTGCAGCAATACTCATAAGAAAAAAAAAGAGTAAAACACGTAGATTCATAACTTTTTGGCGTGAATATTGATTTAATATTGCGGTGGCAAAGATAGGGTTTTTCATGTATCTTTGGCAGCTGTATCCTGTAAGCTATATGCTATAAGCATTCAAAAATTGGTAATTGTTTATTGACAATTGTTCATTGAAAAAAGGGGCCGACTGGTTTTGACAGCGGGTCTAATTGTATTGTAAGCATGCCGAGCGCTGGGATATAGCTCGTTAATATCATATTTCACACTTTTTAAACGGCGAGAATAACTACGCCCTAGCTGCATAACCCGAATTATAGTACGGTATGCCTCGGCCCACAAGGTGGGCAAGCAGGAAGTCGCTCGAAGGCCTTGGTTTACGGCGTTCGATTTAGCGGCTTCGTGAAAGTAAACCTAGCAATCGCAGGGCTCTGATGCGATTGCGAAACTTAAATGGAGCTAAGGAGTGCGTTGGTAGTTTTCAACCGGCAATCTCTCGAAAATCAAAACGAAAACTAAGCATGTAGAAAGCAATATGGTTGCGCGTTTGGACGAGGGTTCGAATCCCTCCGGCTCCACCATTAACTGAGAAAGCCGCACCTGAAGGTGTGGCTTTTTTATTTTATGAAATAGCTAAGCATGCTTGAAATCTTGGGAGAAGGTATTCGCGCTCCGACTTGTTGTGTTTTTAGCAATTGTCAACGGAAGAAAAGAAAAAACCGTAAAACTAAATTTACGGTTTTTTGCTTATTTGAGATTATGAGACCTTTAAGGCTCCAATGCAAACGCCACAGTCCTTCCATAGTCTTTAGCAACTCGTGATATTCCGTCCGTAGCCGTAGAAATTATGTGCAAGGTTTCTGCAAAGGCCGCTTTACCGGTTCCATTTTCATAACATTCGCCCAATAATTCGGAAGGAGTAAATGTCTTGCTGTATATTCCGGTGGCTGTGTTCAAAGTATAGCCAGAGGCACTGTCTATAACCATTCCCCGTGCAGAGGCTGTTGCCACACTTCCGCAGGTTCCTTTAACCACACCAAAGCTGAACTCAGCAAAATTGGTAGGGTGTACCGCCCTAAAGGTAAGCTCTAGTTCGGCTTCTTCGCCAGCGGGCTTGTATTTTACAAAGCCACAACAGTTGGAAGAAGCTGGTTCGCCATTCACATTCACGGTGTAAATATCGCCTTCGCACTGGCCGTTGTCTATGCGCATAATAACATTGAAGGCATCCGCATTGGAAGAAGTGGGATTCTCCAGTAAAATATCGGGCGCATTCTCACTAAAGCTTGCATCATCATGCCGTGGCGTTTTAAAGGTTGCCTTGGGAAGATTTTGTAGAAGATTACCCGCTTTGTCAAACAACTCCAGTTTAAACTCATAGAGACCATCACCTTCCAGATTTGTGGAATCAAACGTTATTGTATCCATATTATAAGTCTGTTGGTGCCAATGTGGATGCGAATCTGCCGCTATATTGAAAGGTGCCATTTCTGGTAATTCCGGCGGTATAATGTACAGGTTGTCATTGGGCCCTTCGGTAAAAGGACCCAGTTTTACCTTGTCAGCGCCCCATTGTTCATCGCCATTAGAATCAGTATAAACGTAATCATACCCTTTATAGAATGTTGCCCCTTTAGGCTCCAGTGGCTCATAGGAAGAGAGGGGAGATAGATCGGTAAGGGATATTTTTCTATAGCTCCAGCGATAATAGTACATATTGGAATTTGGCAGATCGCTACCAAAGCCCAGTCTAAATGTAGGGTTTCCTCCAAACGGTCTTTTATAATCATCGACTGTGGTAACCAAAAAACTATCTCCTGCAGCGCCGGCATCGGTTAGCCCAACCCGGTCATATACCACAGATTGCATAGGTGGTGGCAGCAGTTGATGCGTCTGTTTTATATGTGAAACGCTAGTATGGCCCACAGACCGCAACCACACATTTTGTCCCGGCAGATGGCAATCGCAACAGCAATCACCCGCAACCATATTATGGGTAAGGTGGATGTTTATATCGGTGCCGCAAGCATAGTTCCAGTGCGTATTGCAAGGAATAGGTGGTTTGTAAACTGTAGTCCACACCCCATTTATCATATATTCCACCCAAATATAAATATCGGGTTTATCGCCAAAGCAATTATAGTAAATGCTCTTTTCAAACCTGCCACTCGCGTTAGTTTCAACCACAGCCAATTCCTTACAACGGTAAAAATAGGGCCACCACCAAGGCCAAAAACAAAACCACGGGTGAAATAATGTATAGTTTTTTGCAATTGTTTCCCGAATATTATTAAGGTTGCCAGAAGCGAGTTGTTGTCTAATTTCAGAACCCAATTCGGGTAATTTGGAAAGCGTCTCCTTACGCAGTTCTGTATAAGATTGCGTTTTAAAAATATTCTCCTCGTTTGACCCTTCCATCATCGGAAAGCGCTCAATACGCTGAAAAGGCGCTGGGTCTGGTATAGGAATCGGAAATTTAAAAACGGGCTTTAAAATGGCATCTGGGACCTTGGCGATTATATGATCCGGTATTCTATAGATCCAATACCAAATAGGGTCTATTTCACAAATATGTACACGTGCCCTACAAACAGGTCGATCTACCCAGCTGTTCCCTAGGTTGAACCATTTTGAAACCTTTCCACTAACGCGACATTTGCATTTAAGCCAAAAACGGGACAATACCTCAGGAATTGGTAAAATAGTAATTTCTTGGTTAGCGTTCCATGTCATTATGGGTTCATAAGCCTTATAGTTTTGCAACTCTTGCGTAGTTTTAATGTGTGTAATTTTTTTGTCGGAAGCTGGTGCAATAAAAAGCCTGAGCTGTTCCGGGTTTATTTTCATTTCACGGCTATGCGCTGGCAATTTGTCTAGGTTAAATTCCAGAACATTGTCTTTCGCATATTGCCATTGGAGCAATATTCCCCGCCAATGAAAAAGAAAGCCGATAAGCGGGAAATCTCTTTCTGGGGGTTGTTCAAAATCGATATGGATCTTGAAGTTTCTGTTTGGGTAGTCAGGATTCTTTGCCATGATTACATATTTATAGGTTAGTGCCTACTCTGTTTCCATTTGGATTTTGGGCATACTCCATTAACTATTATGTTTGCTGACGTAACCAACAAACCTTACAATCATTTCAAAGGGAAGTTTTTTGATATATACTTTAAAATGTAAGCAAATCGATTTAATCAGAGGAGTGAAAAATTCATCGCTTTTAAATACCATACAAGGAAACAATAAAGTTAATACTCCCCCATTAATTGAAATAGTACAAAAGCGACAGCTTATTTTAATAAATCTAGGAATGAACCTTATATTGCGATAGATCGTTTTACATTTTTAATACGAAGGGAAGAAGGATAGTTATTTTCAAAAAGCCCTGTCGGGGAGATGCCAGCAATTTTTTTGAAATCCCGAATCATGTGCATCTGGTCATAATAATCACAATCCAGTGCAATACTGGTCCAACATTTACTGGGGTTTATGAGTTTTGTTTGTATGGCACGATGGAAGCGCAGTAAACGGCAAAACACCTTGGGGGTTGTTCCCACCTGTTTTATAAAATTTCGTTCAAAATTGCGAATACTCATCTTGGCCATTGCTGCATACTCTTCTATCGATATTGCACAATTAGACTGCACTATTGCATTGCAAACCAGGGCTACGCTTTTTTTGGTACTACTTAATTTTCTTTGAACTACATAACTCTTTAAAAATTCATCGGTAAGTGCGGCCATTTCATGTATGGTCTGTGCCTGCTGCAACTGTTCGCAATACGGTAAAATTTCCTTGCCAAAAACAGCCTGGGCATCCACAATTTTATCTTTGAATTCCTTTAAAGGCAGTTCAAACAGGCTATGAAAGCCATTAGGGGTAAACTGTATTTTGAAAATGGAATACTTCCCCTTAAATTTCCAACTTTCTTTAAATTGGGTAAAAAGCCCTTTTAACCAAATACGCGTTAATACTTGGTCTAGGGATGGAGCGTAGTTAATTGCCAAATTTTTAGGAAACGCACCCTGAAAAAAAAGTAGGCACATTTCGGGACCGGAATAACATGGCCAAATTAGCCCTGCCTCATTAGTATTAAAGTCCAAAAGGGTATAATTGCGTACAAAAGGCGCCAAGAAAATACTGGGTGGTATGTTTACTATTTTGGGCATAATATACTTTTGAAACCATTAGTGGGATTAACAAGTCCTAGCGTCTTTTGAAAAGGTGCAACTACGGCAGATGGTTTCTTTTAATTATAAGAAGGACAGATAACAGCCTATGAAGAAGCTATTTGGTATCGATAAAGCAAGGCGCGCTATCTGTCCTTTTCTTGAGATTATTTAGACCAAATACCTTCATAAGTTGCTTTATTATCAGCTTCGTAACCCACAACACAACGGGTAAGATAGCCTTTGGAAAGCATATTGGTATATTCAGTTTGGTATTGTGTGCTAGAGAGATGGTGTTTTTCCCACCACGTATTATAGTCGGGTGCATTTTTATACCATATTCCACTCAATTGTGGTTTTCCTCCTTTTACATAAGCGTCCAAATAGACGAGTTTGAACTTTTTCTTTTCGGAATAATCCTTAAAGTAATTTTTAAAGGCTTGCAGATCCATTTCAGGCCGTAAGTAAAAACCACCAGTGCTTTTCTTTTCCCAAAGGGCTGCAACATATGTTTTTGAGCCTACGAAAACACAGGAAACATTTACCGGCACCCAACCTGCCTTATGATGTTTTTCAAAATTAGCCTCATGCCAGGCAAGTGGCTGTCCATGATAGGCCATCCATTTTACAGAATTATCTTTTTTCCATACTGCTGCATACCGCAACTTGCCTTTTAACAGATAGGAGTTTATATTTATAAGCCTATATCCCTCTTCGTTCCATTTGTCAAATTCAGCTTGGTATTTTTTGCCATCCATATCGTGCCGTGCTACCCAGGCCACTTTTTTTGAAGGGCGGAAAATAACGTTGAAATAGGTTTTTCCGTTTACATCAAAACCATCAACCCATACGGGATAATAGCCACATGTCCAAATCTTGTCAAACTCTGTTTGATAATTAGCATGAGATACTCCCTGTTTTGCCACTTCACCCCAATTGGTTGGATATTCACAATAGGGATGTTCCATTGCTACAAAACACGCCTTACTTTTTTGTCCTGGAATACCTTGGGTATTTAGCTTAGACCAATTGATATTGGATTTCGGAGTTTTATAATTATCCTTTCCTATTGCATAGCCCGTGTTGAACAGTAATGGTCTAAAAGCACCGCTGTCCGGTTCGCTATCGTTTTTATATGCCTTTATATGTATGTGTAGGTGCGGGCCACTGGAGTTGCCCGCATTGCCAGCTTTTCCCAGAATGGCACCTTTTTTAACGGTTGCGCCCTTTTTTAGTAAGCCACTGGTTAATGAACCTTTCTGCATGTGGGCATATAGAGCAACCACATTGCCGTGACGTATGTAGAAATGATTGCCGGAGCCACCATAATCAAATGAACCCCAAAGCTCATCTTTTTGCTTTTTCATTCCTGCCTCTGACCCATCGGGTTTCCAATTGTTGGGAATGTTGTTTTCAAAATGTAGCACGGTGCCATCTGCCATTGCCCTTATAGGCTTACCCCAGATACGATGGTCTTCATTTTTACTCCCGTCCTTGCCAGGGAGCACCCCTCGCCAAGCTTTATCCTCATAAGCATCCACAACCAGATCATAAGCAAACACCTGGCTGCCGCCACCGTGCATGGAATAACCGGAAATGTATTCCTCATCGCCAAAATCATTTTTACTAAAAGGAAGTGCAACTGCGTGCTCATAGGGTTTTAGACTTTTGGTAACTGAGAGCGCCCCACTATAGTTTTTAAATTTAAAGCTCAATTTTACACTAGTCGGAAATGGAGCCTCCAGAAAAACCACATCGCCATTCTCATGATATTCACGACTATTCTGCCAATTGGCGGAATGGGCAGGCTCAATAACAAGTTTATCTGTGGGCAGATACACCTCCTTTTTTACGGTAGTATTGCCCTTTTTATATTCCAAAATTACTTCGTCAAGATCAACCGTTTCCGTGCCTTTGTTATAGATTTTAACCCAGATGGAAAGTTGCGCCAATTGCTTTTCTTGGCTCGTAAATCCTGGGGTTGGATGAAAAAGCACCACACCGCCCTCGGTGGGTTCCATGGCAAACTCAATGTTTTTGGGGGCATTGGCGCCTCTTTTAAAAACCTCAGCATTAACTTTTTTGGGATCAAACCGAAGAGGCTTCTCCTCAGCAAACTTAAAGTGCCTCACTTGGGCCACAGTGCCTACCTTTTTTATCGTACTGGCAGAAACTTTTCCCCGCTTAGCAATGGTGGGACGTACAGGGGTTTTTACAGTTGTTTTGGGAGTGCTCTTTACCATCCTTTTTTTAGAGGTGGCAACATTTGTCAAGGGCGTCTTTTTTTTAGAAGCCCCAACTCTAATAATTTTTTTTGCAGTCATTTTACTCAATTTTTGAAGTTGGACAATCCTTAAATTATTCAATTGGGAAATGTAGTACCTGATAACAGGTATTGCTTAAAATTGAGGAGAGCGGTAATAACTATCCAAAGTTGGATAACTTGTAGGGTAAATTTAGTAAATAATTGAATATCAATTACTTTTATTTGTTAATTTTTGTAGGAATTATTTTTAATGGCTTATATCTACTTCGGGTGTGTTTTAAAATATTGACAATTTATAGCGGCACGTATGCTTCTTTAATGCTCTTCTTGCAATTTATTTGTTTCATCTCTTGAATTGTGTGTTTGATTTTCGGTAAACCACGAACACTTTTATAAGCAGCTCACTAATTATCGCGTACTAGCCAACTTCGACTAGAGTTTAATTAACAAGAAAAATTCCCCTTCCAAGATTATCTCCTTGCGTTTTAAAATATTTAACAACTGCCGTTAAACTACCTTTAAAAAATTTTATAGCTTGTTTTGCATAGGTATCTTAGTTCCATACTAACAAAAAAACTACTTATTATTATGATACGATGGATTATTATTTTTCTAGTAATTGCTATTATCGCTGCCATTTTTGGATTTGGTGGAATAGCTGAAGGTGCAGCGGACATTGCCCAGATTATTTTTTACATTTTCTTGGTGCTATTAGTATTGGGGCTTTTGTCACGCCTTTTTAGAAGATAATTTGAACCATTAACAAACAAAAAAACAGCTATGAGAATTGAAGCCTATTTATCATTCAGAGGTCAATGTCAAGAGGCCTTTAACTATTATCAAGAAATTTTTGGAGGTGAAATAGTAAATATTGAGACATATGAGAACAAAGCTATTGACCTCCCCGAAAATTACAGAACCCAATGGCAGCATGCGGAGTTAAGAGGAAAAAATTTTACAATACTTGGATACGATGCCGCCCCAGACACTCCCTTAACCGATGGAACTAATATGCACTTAGGTGTGGATATGGATAATGAGGGGGGCGCAAAGTTTGCATTTGCCGAATTATCAAAAGGGGGAAAAGTACACACCTCTTTTCAAAAAACCTCGTGGGGGGCACATTACGGCAGATGTACCGACAAATACGGAATTAATTGGATGGTTAACTTCAAAGAATAATATTCTACAATCCTATAGGTAAGGCGTTTGAATACAAGTAATTCAGACGCTTTTTTTATAATAAACAGGATTGTCTTTATGCTGTCATCTTTGTGCAAACAGGAATGACCCCTAACTCGACTTGCTTTTATGCCCCCTGGCTTAATCTAAGATCACGCAATGCTTTGAAAATGCAAAACCCTTTATGGTCTCTGTTGAAAAAAAATTCTCGCCCATCAAATTCGGCCTCAAATTCTTTTTGAATTGCTTCCTTTGGAGCCGTTAATTTTATGATAGCACATAAGGGTATCATTTTTTATTATTCAAATGAATTATATATTCAAAAAGCAGTTATGCTAAAAATTATAAGGGGTTATTTTCCAAAGCCATTCAAGTATACACATAAACGCCAGTCCAAAACAAAAGTGGATTACCCACCCAATATATATTGGATACTTGGGGAATTGCGGATTGTTATACACAAGCTATTGTAATAAAATATAAAACCCCCACTTCATACTTGCTGAACCAATTGACAATAATGCTGAATAGCGTCATGGTTATTATTGAAATTACCCATGTACGCTCCTTTGCCAAGCCACTGGTTAGCTTATCACTAACACTTTTCGTTAAAAATGTGTCGATTTTAAAACAGGAGCGTTAAAACATTGGTAAAGTAGTTTTTTGTGTGAGGGATGATTTTTAATTTTAGTTCAAAACAAAAAAACTTATTACTATGAAAGACTTAAAAGAATTATTTGAACATCAATTAAAGGATCTTTACAGTGCTGAAGATCAATTGACAAAGGCATTACCTAAAATGGTAAAGAATGCGAAGGACGCGAAACTCAAAAAAGCTTTTGAGGACCATTTGGAAGAAACCAAGGAGCACAAGCAACGCCTAAAGGAAATTTGTGATAATCTGGACATTGATCCGAGCGGGGAGACCTGTAAGGCAATGAAGGGATTGATAAAGGAAGCCGAGGATTTTCTCGATGAGGTGAAGGACGATGATGTAAAGAATGCCGGAATGATAGCCGAGGCGCAACGAGTGGAGCACTATGAGATTTCGGGCTACGGCACGGCAGTGCGCTATGCCAAGGAGTTGGGCCATGACGCTATTGCAAAGAAACTTCAGAAGACATTGGACGAAGAGTATAATGCCGACAAAAAACTGAATGATCTTGCAGAAAAACGATTAAACGATAAGGCCAAATAACCTTATTTGAATGTACATATAAAAGTCCGTTTAATACGGACTTTTTTTTTAACTAGTCGAATCAAACAACAACTATTATGGAAAAAATATTAGACCTTACATGGTCCAGTGCCGGGCGGATAGTAATAAGCTGTTTAGGGATTTATATATTAGTGATTGCCTTTACGCGCATTTTCGGAAAACGGAGCTTCAGTAAAATGTCCAGTTTTGATTTTGCCATGACCGTGGCAGTGGGGTCGCTAATTGCCACTACGGTTTTGTCCAGTACCGTGTCTTTGGCTGAGGGAGCGCTAGGGCTACTGGCTATTTATTTCTTTCAACTATCGGCAGCATTCTTTAGGCGTTATAAGCCGTTTCAAAATGCTATAGACAATACTCCCTTATTGTTAATGGAACATAAGGATATATTTCATGATAATCTAAGAAAAGCCAGGGTAACCGAGGGAGATTTGCGCGCTAAATTACGGGAAGCCAATGTAACTGATTATTCAGAAATAGAGGCGGTGGTTTTTGAAACAACGGGTGATATTACCGTATTGCATAGTGAAGATATGAACCAGCACCTTAAGGCCTGGCTCTTAACGGATGTGGACCGATAAATATGGAAGAGCAAATTTTAGGGTTTATTGCCGGAATACTTACTACAGTGGCCGTATTGCCCCAGCTTGTAAAATCCTGGATGACCAAGAAAGTGATGGATATTTCGCCCTTTATGTTTGTATTGCTCTTGGGCGGGGTAGGCCTGTGGGTGATATATGGCATTATTAAAAATGACTACCCCATCATCCTCACCAATGGAATTTCATTTTTGCTGAACTCATCTATGTTACTGCTTATGTTGCTTTATAAATCAAAAGATTAACACAATTGCTTTCGGATGGATTAAACCTGTTAAAATAGCTTTAAATAGCCGCTAAGGAAATATTAAAACAATGGGTTTTATAGGCTCAATTTAATAATTTTCATAAAAAAAGCTATGAAACCATCAATACAATCACAAGGAAACGATGCTATATCCCGTGATTTTAAAAACTTCATTTTAGAAGAAAATCATCCCTGCATTATGGCCAATACGGTTTTCCAAATGGAAAAGTACCAATTAAACGTTTATGAGAGTTTGGGGAGCAAAAAAACTGCGATCGCCTTAATGGCCGACCTAAAAAACTATATAGCCCATTACGATTTTGAGAGTAAGGATTTTGAGTCATTTATTGCCGTATTTCCAGAGGCGGAGGTAGTAAGTGAGATAGAATTTGAAAATCTTTTATGGCGTCAATTACAGTTTTTGCATGAAATAGATATAAAGCCATGGGACCCGACGGTAAGTGAAGATCCCAATAATCCAAACTTTAGTTTCAGTCTGGGAGGAAAAGCTTTTTATGTAGTAGGCCTTCATCCCCTAGCATCGCGCATGGCACGCCGCTCCCCTTACCCTACCTTAGTATTCAATCTACATTCCCAATTTGAAAAGTTACGCGAGATGGGCGTTTACTATAAAGTGCGCGATAAGATAAGGGAGCGTGATGCTGCTCTGCAAGGAAGCATTAACCCAGTATTGCAGGATTTTGGGGAGGAAAGTGAAGCACGCCAATACAGTGGCCGACAGGTAGGGCAAACCTGGAAGTGCCCCTTTCACCATAAATAATTCAACCAACCCCGTAGTATGGAGCCCATAAGTAGCTTTGAATTTATATTAAATACCGTAATTGCAATGATAGCTGGAATCTGTGTAGGGATAGAACGCCAGATGAAAAATAAGAATGCAGGACTTAAGACCAACGCATTGGTAGCTGTGGGAGCCGCTATATTTATTGGAATCTCATTTCAATATATTGATTTGCCTAATGTAGATTTAACCCGAATTACAGGTCAAATTATTGTAGGCGTGGGTTTTTTGGGCGCAGGCGTTATAGTAAAACGCAAAAGAGAAATATCTGGCCTGGCAACCGCGGCCGCTATTTGGTGCAGTGCGGCGCTGGGGTGTTTGGCAGCCTTGAGTATGTATATAGAACTGGCAGCAAGTACGCTTATAATAGTTATTGTAAATTTGGTGTTGGGCTATTACAACAAGAAGATTTATAAAAAGAACCATAAAGATCACATCAAAAAATAAGGAAAATATGATAGAGGAGATTGCCCCCCAAACAGGGGCTGCGTTTACATTAAAAAAAGGTGAAAGATTACGTGTTATAGATCCGCAGGGAATGCAGGTAAGCGATATGGTACTTTTTAATGAACACGATATACGTGAAAAGATATCATCTGGTAAAACCTTAGATTTTGAGGAAAGCATACTTATTAGTACCGGAAACCATCTATGGAGCAACCGTAGCCGTAAGATGGTGAAGATACTGGAGGACACCAATGGCAGAAATGATTTTTTATTGGCGCCCTGCAGTCCCGAAACCTTTCAGATAATGTATGATAATCCTGAATACCACCCCAGCTGTTTTGAAAACCTTTATACAAATTTGAAACCGTTCAATATTTTTCCCGATGACATTCCCACAGCCTTTAATATTTTTATGAATGTACAGTTTGACAGTAATGGCAAGCTCTCGGTCTTGCCCCCTATGAGCCAGCCAAATGATTTTGTACTCTTTGAGGCCCAAATGGATTTAATAGTTGGCCTTACAGCCTGCTCGGCCGAAGATAGCAATGGGGGCACATTTAAGCCGATTCAGTATGAAATTATTATAAATTAAAGTATCGTGTGCTATATATAACCGAACGACTAATAAAGGTATTCAGACAGAGCAACTTCCCTATTCTACTGCAAAAAACTTTTGCCTCAACCCTCATGAGAATTTAAAATTTCAATCGTCTTTTTCATATCAATTCCCTTTTCTAATACAGCTTTAAATAAATCACCCTTTTGGGAGATTCGTTGCGGCATATTCTTAAGAGTAAAACTGGAAAGATCCAAACCTGGTTTTACCTCCTTCCACAATAGGGGTGCGGAAACAGTACCCCCGGGCTTTGGTCGTACACAATAGGGAGCTGCCAAGGTTTGACCCCGTCTGTTTTGTAAAAAATCTAGATATATTTTATTTTTTCTAAGCTTCACCACACGCTCCATACTGGTGAGTTTTGGTAATTTTTCGTGGATGTAATAGCACAATAATTTGGTGAAGTCACGCGCTTGCTCATAATTATATTTTTCTCCCAATGGAATATAGATATGCATGCCACTGGATCCAGAAGTTTTGCACAACCCCTTAATTTTCGCCAAATCCAATACTTCTTTAGCTGCTAATGCAACTTCTATTACCTGTTCAAAATTATTTTTATCAGAAGGATCAATGTCTATTACCGTATAGGTGGGTTTATCTAAATTCTTAATTGTGGAATTCCACGGATTAATTTCGATGCAGCCTAGATTTGCCATATAAAGTAAAGTGGCCTCATTTTGGCAAAGCAGATAGTCAATCTCTTTTTTGGAAGATTCGGAATAAATTTTAATTGATTCCACCCAGTCGGGCAATGACTCGTTGTCTTTTTGGTAAAAACCTTTTTTTTGAATACCGTTAGGATGACGGTGAAGGTTTTGTGGACGATCCTTTAAATATGGCAAAATGGTTTCAGAAATATTTAAATAATAGTCAATCAAATCATATTTGGTATATCCTGATGCGGGCCAATACACTTTTTCTAGATTCGTAACAGGCACAGATATACCATCTATCTCCAGTGAGGAAGCGCTGGCAGGAGTACTTGTGGAAGTCTTTTTTGACTGTGGCCTTATTTCCTCCAAATCCTTATCCTTCCGCAACCCTTTATATACAGGGTGCCGCATTATTCCGTTTTTTGTCCATTCGGAGAATTTCACCTCACAGATTAATTGTGGCGTTACCCAGTGGGGGTTTCTTCCCTTTAAGGTAATTTTTTTTTCAAAAGGATTGGTATCCGTTTCAATGGCCTTAAGCTTCTCTAATATTTCTTTTTGTTCCGCATTGGAATAGCCGGTACCGCAATTGCCCACATAGATAAGTTTCTTCCCATGGAACATTCCCAAAATAAGCGAACCAAAAAGAGCTCCGCCAGTAACAGAATCGGTATAGCCACAAATAATAGCTTCTTCGGTATTGGTACTTTTAATTTTTAGCCAATTTGAAGTTCGGTAGCCAGGAGTATAAGTTGAATCGGCTTTTTTCGCAATTACCCCTTCCATCCCTGCATCTATTGCGCGTTTGTAGAGTGTGGGGCCCATTGCCTTGATATGGTCACAATAAACTACGTTATCTAAGTCCTTCAATATTTCTGGCAAGAGGCTTTTGCGTTCCAGCAGACTAAGCCCCAAAGTATCGTGGCCGTTTAGGTGGAGCAAGTCGAACACATAATATTTCAATTGATCTCCAGAAGTGCCCGCATCGTAATTTTGAAGTTTTTGAAAATCGGAGTTTCCTTTTTTATTTACAAGTACCACTTCCCCATCGAGGATACAATCGTTAGACACATTTTCCAATTCCTTTTTAATGGAAGCAAATTTTTTATTGTAGGAAATGCCATTGCGGGAATATAGCTCCACATGGCCATCCTGAATATTGGCCAACACACGGTAGCCGTCCCATTTCAACTCAAAAACCCAATCGGGGTCCTTAAATATTTTTTTTCCCGTGCTGGCCAGCATTGGTTCAATATAGGTTTTGGTATTTAGGGGTTTTAATTTTCCGGGTTTAGCTACTTTTTTTTTTGATGCGAAAATCTCGGCATCATAATGTAGATCTGTTGAAAAGGCATCCTTTTTTTTGATCAGTAACCATTGGTTCTTTTCAGTATCCCTTTTCATTTTCACTAGAGCGAAAGCTCCTTTTATTTTTTTTCCGTAGAATTCAATTTTAAGGTCGCCATTTTTTAATTGTTTAACTGGATCTTCATCCTCCAGAACTTGATAGGTACCCTCGTCCCAAATGTCCATCACCCCAGCGCCATAATTTCCTTTTGGAATTACGCCGTGGAACGTGAGGTATTTTACAGGATGATCTTCGGTCATAATGGCCAATCGTTTATCTGAGGGATTCATGGAAGGACCTTTTGGTACTGCCCAACTTTTTAGTACGCCTTCCATTTCAAGACGTAGATCGTAATGCAAATGGCTAGCCTTGTGCCTTTGGATCACAAAGCGATAAGCATTATTATCATCCAGTTCGCCTTCTGGTTCTGGTGTTTTGTTGAATTTTCGTTTTTTTATGTAATCCTGCAGTGCCACAATTAGGAAGCTTTACTTTTTTTCTTTTCAAGGCTGGCCTTAAGTTTTGCCATAAGATCGTTGGCGGCGGTGGGGGTGGTATCTACTTTCTTAGTACGTGATTTCTTTCCAGATGCTTTGTTTTTGATTATTTTCATCAACTGTTTGTTGTAAACATCTTTATATTTTTCAAGTTTGAAGTCGGTAGTGTAATTTTCAATAAGTGAAAGCGCCATATCCACTTCTTTTTTAGAAACTTTGGCAGTGGGTAATTTCAAATCCTCGGGGTCCCTGATTTCATCGGCAAAGCGGATAACGTGAACTACCAGGGCATTTTTATAGACTCCTATAAGACTTAAGTTTTCCTTTTGGCGCATAACGAAAGTAGCAACGCCCAGTTTCTTTGTTTTTTTAAGGGCATCGCGTAAAAGGTTATAGCTTTTTCCACCTTCCTTTTGTGGTTCCAAAAAATAAGGCTTTTTAAAAAGAAGATCGGAAACTTGGGCTTCCTCTACAAATTCTTCTATATCTATTGTTTTGCTCTTTTTCATATTTGCCTTTTCAAAATCTTCTTTCTCCAGCACAATATAAGCATCATCCTTTTTAAAGCCTTTCACGATGTCCTTCCATGCTACTTCTTTTCCTGTTTCCTCGTTGATGCGTTTATACCGTATTCGGGCATTGTCGTGTACATCAAGCATGTCCAGGTCAAGTTTTCTGTCTTCGGAAGCACTGTACATTTTTATGGGAATTGACACCAAACCAAAACTTATTGAACCATTCCAAATTGATCTCATATTGTCCTTTTTCATTAAAGTTAAAATGAAAGTTTCAAAAGAAATAGTACTTCACGATACTTTAACAGTTATGTGCTATTGCATCACCTCTTTCTGTGTACTGCTATGCTGTTTGAAAGGTTTAGTATATTATTGTACATATCTGCACGAATACTGATGGTAATTACAATAGGTCCCATCAGCTTTTTCCACTTATGAAAAAGGAAAGATACTTTAGCCATAAAACCAGCTGCTACTGGTGGTCTTTTGTTTTCTGACTGCCGTTTTTTACATCTTCCATTAAAAGCTTCCTATTTAAAAGCTCGAGTAATAATGACGAAATGGTGCATATGGATTAAAAAAAGAACTTTTTAGGATATTTATATCTATTGAACACTTCTATTTTTGTTTGCCCCCTTATTGAATTTACTAACTTACTTAACCATAATACCCATATATGCCAAGGGGAAAAAGGTCAGGCTTTAACGTATTTTCTGTTAAGCCTATAAAATTTAGCATTTTATTAATCACAGGTCTTTCCCTGCTTTTGGCAATAGTGTCACTTTTATGTTATTCAGGTGTTTAGGATGCTATCCATTCGGGATGTAAGAAAAACCAGCGAAAAACCACGAGATAAGGTTTATAAATCTATTTTAAAACTGCAATACCTTAGATTCCATCTATTGTTTTATCTTTACTTTTACAAATCTTTAAAACCGTTTTTATTATGGGTGTAGGAAATTTATTTGTTGCCACCGTTGTCTTGATTTTGGTATTGTTAATAATCAGTTATATTCAGGGAAAAAAATAAAGGATTAGGTCCGAAGAGGGACGATTGACGAATTCATGGAATAATTACAGCGCTATTAAAAGAAAAGCTGAAACGAAAAGTTGGGTGTAATACCCAAGGAAATTTCCTCAACCTTATTTACTAAAGCTTGGTTGTTTTCATCGGCTATCAAAGTGTAGCGGACGTTTAAAACGTTCTGGGTATTCAAAAGATTTAATAGCGCAAAGTTTAGCTTGGCATCAATGGAAGATGATAGTTTCCAAAGGTATTCCGCCGAGAAGTCAGTTCTAAAATAATCCGGCAATCTTTCATTATTGGGCAGGTCGTACTGAATGGTTGTAACGCCCCCTTCTACAGAAGTTTCTGCATTTTTTAATGGAACGGTATAAGGTCTTCCGCTGTGCCAATTCACTCCCAAAGCAAGCTTGAAGGCATGCCACGAATAGCTGCCTGCCACGTTTGCAGCATGCTGAATATCCAAATTATTGGGAAACGAAGAAGGCATTAAGCTTTTAAACTCATAATCATTCTTACTGTAAATATAGCTGGCCCAAAGGCTGAGCGATTTTGTTTTTTGGTTGACTACGAACTCCGCCCCTTTTACCGTATACTCCCCTAATGCTTTTGAAAATTGAAATTGGTTCTGAAAACCTTGATTAGCAATATTTATGTCTTCAACAATTTTGTAAAAAACTTCGGTGTTTATAAACAGACCGCGTTTGTTATAAACCACCCCTGCAGAGGCTTGCTTGCTTTGAATAACGGGAGTTTGCTGTCCATCGGCCAAGACCCATCGACGTTTTTCGAGGCCCAAAAAATCACTTTCAAAATCAATACGTTGGGTTGTGCTTTGACTCTTGAACTCGCCCAAAACCTCAACCGCAAAGCCGTTCCCCAATTTTTGATGAAAATTCATTCTGGGCTCAAAGCGAAACCCTTCAAATTTGACAAAATAATTCCCACGTAAACCAGCTGAGAGATAAGTTTTTTGGTTGCCGGAAAGATAATTCAATCCCGCAAAAACCACGTGGGTTCGCAGTACATCCTTTTCATAATCGCGAAACCGAGGCAAATTTACATCCTGGGTGTTTGCAATACCTATTTCTGAAAACTGATAGCCAGTTTGTAGTTTTAGCTTTTCCGAAAGTTTGAGGGCAGCGTCCAGCTTCACGCCCGTTTCCAGCACTTCGTTTTGTTGCTTTTGTTCCTGGGTGGTAAAAATATCTTTATTGATAGCGTCCAGCAAATAATAGGTGCCGTATACTAAAGCACTGGTTTCAAATTTATCATTCCAGGAGCGATCCCAAGAAATACCACCTAGCAGGCTGCGCTGTTCCAATTTACTTGTTTTAGACAGGGAAGTGGTTTCCAAGGTTTCGGTGAAATCCAAGGAATTATCTATGGTCAAAAAGTTGATGTGTAGCATGTCTTTCTCTGAAACCTCCCAGAGCAATTTGGTGCCTACATCGTAAAAACTGAAATCCTCTTCGGTATTTATTGCAATGTTGTTTTGGCTATTTTCAACATTGGTAATTTCGCTATCCTGAAAAATCCGTTTGGTATAATTTTTATAAACGGGCGATTCCCAAAGGTGGTTAATGGATTTTCGCGCAGCTAGCTGTATGCTTGTTTTTGTAGATATGGGAAGTTCCAAAAACCCGTTTCCGTTTATAAGATTGAAGCCTACTCCCGCTTCGGTTTTTGCGGAAAGTGTATTTTTTGAACGCATATCCAGCACGCCCGAGACCCCATCGCCATAACGGATGTTGGTTCCATTTTTATAGAGGGTCACTTTTTTTGTAAGGTCAGGATTAAAAGCGGAAATTAGGCCAAAGAAGTGCCCACTTTGATACATTTTAATATCATCCCAAAGCATCAGGTTTTCATCGTGCGTGCCACCGCGGATGTTGATGTTGGAAATAGTTTCATCAACACTCTCAACACCCGGTAGTGCCTGCGCAATCTGCAGCACATCATTCTCCACTTGTCCTGGTAACAGACCGAAATGCTGGGTGGAAAGCAAAATGGATCCGTCTAGGTTTTTATCTATTCCTTTGGTAAAAATGTTTTGCACCATAACAGGCTCAAGCTCCGAAACTGAAGGTACAAGAAGTAAAGCAGCACAATCTGCAGCTAAATCTAAGGTGCTTTTTTTGATTGGGGCATACCCCACATAGGTAACTGTAAAATTTGTTTTTTTGTTTGGTTTTGGGACATAAAAAAAACCTTCAGCGTTTGAGACTGTTTTGAAAGTATTATTCTCTGAAATAATAGTTGCTCCTTCAAGCGGCAATTGGGACTCAAAGTCGATTATCCTTCCGCAAAGGTGGTCTTCATTTTCCTTGAAAGTAATGGTTATATAACGTTCGTTGATACGGTTGTAAAGAAAGGGCGTATTCTCCCGAAGGTAGGATAGTACGTTTTCAATAGGTGTATCCTGTTGGGAAATCGGTTTTAGGGTAATGCCCTCAACTTCTTTCCCAACATAGGAAAAGCGGATATTATATTGCTTTTCCAAAGTTTCCAAATAGGCCACAAGGCTAGTCTTTTCAGTTTCCTGCGCCGTGGTTTTTGTTCCAAAGACACAGAACACCAAAAGGAAAACCAAGATTTGGTAGCTACTTGCTATTTTTGGCATCAATGGTTACTGCTCCGTTTTTATTTATTTTATAATTCAGCTGCAGGGGTTCACATATTGACTTTAGTGCGAGTTCAAGGTTTTTGTGGGTAAAGGTGCCGGTATATCTTTTGGCGGTATCAATATTTTCTACGGAAACTTTTACGGGATATTGCCTTTCCAGTTCTTTTATCACCCTTTGCAGGGGCGCATTTTCAAAACTGCTTTCCCTGTGGATCCATACTGGCGAAGGATTTTCGGTAGCACCGCTACTTACTAGTTTTCCGTTTTCCACTTCCACTTTTTCACCGGCAGCCAATTTTATAAACGTTTCGTTGAAGGCCACGCTTACCAAACCTTCATAACAGGAAACCGCAAAAAGCCCATCCCGTGCGGAAACGTTGAATTGTGTGCCCAACACGGTTACGGTTCCTTCAGGAGTTTTCACACTAAATTTATTTCCTTTTGTTACTTTAAAATATGCTTCCCCTTCCAAGGAAAGCATTCTTGTTTTTTCCCAATCCTTTTTGTTATAAGTAATCTGGGAGCCTGCATTCATCATAACTTCAGAATCATCGGGCAGCAAAAATGTTTCTGTTTGTGCAATATCGGTTGTGATGGAAGTGTCCAAAGTGGTAGTATAATAATACCCCGCCAGCAGCAATACGAATATTGCGGCCACCTTCCAAACCACTGAAAAAACATTCGGCTTTTGTAATTGACGAACGGGTTTTATCCTTTTTGAAATAGCTACGAAGTTTTCCTCACTATTCATTTCAGTAACCCCAAAACCTGAACTGGCATCGGCAATCTGAAGATAGGAAGCGTATTTTGGATCTGCCTTTAACTGTTCCAGCTCTTCTGCAGTAGCTTCATTGTTGAGCCATTTGTGCAATAATTGGTCTTTTTCCATTTTCATTATGTTCAAAGGTATAACAGCCATAACGGGCGTTACCCTACCTTAAAATATATTATATATTTCCAATTTCATCCCGAAGCGTTGCCAAAGCCTTGCTCATTCGCTTTTCCACGGCTTTAACCGATATATTTAAAATTTCGGCAATTTCAGCATATTTTTTTCCTTCAATACGGTTTAAAAGAAAGGCGGTGCGTTGCGCTTCGGTAAGATTTTCAATTGAACTCTTGAGCTTTTCGTGAAATTGCGTTTCCTCCATTATAAACTCCGGAGACTGAAAATTTGTTATTGTGGGCTTTGCTTTGGCGTATTTCAAAACAACTTTTTTGTGCGCTACTTCATTTAAAAACGCATTGTTGCAAACGGTGTATAAAAAAGACTTTGCCTTTTCCTGGGTTACTTTTGCACAATTTTGCCACAGTTTTATAAAGGCTTCCTGCACCAGGTCGTCCGCCTGCGCTCCATCGCCACATTTATAATAGATGAAGCGCCAGACCGGTTTGCCGTGGGCTTCGTAAAGACGATTGAATATACTCTCGTTACAAACGTTTTCAGGTTCTTTCATACATGAGATTGACGGTGGTCAAATATATTTAAAAATATTTCCACTTGTAGGGTAGGGTAGTTTTTTCTTTATTTGTTATTATGGTATAACACGTTAACTTTCGGAATGTGAATAAAATGCATTTTTTCAAATTTTTCGCGGTGCTCTTTTTGGGCTTCTCGCTCTTATCTTGCCAAAAAGAGGAGGAAGAGCATATTGATGAAACCCAAGAGGAAACTATAACCGCCAGTTCGCCACTCACAACCTTGCTGTTGCGCACTTCCCAAAATCCTGGAACCTATGATGATATAATTGATGGCAACGGCTGCGCTTCGGTGGTGCTCCCGATAACGGTAGTTGCAAATGGGCAACAGGTAACCGTCAATACTCCAGAGGATGTTTTATTGATTGTACAAATATTTAACCAGTTCCCCAATGATACCGATACGTTACAAATAAACTTTCCTATTACTTTGGAACTGTTTGATTTCACGCAAGTTACCGTAAATAGCCAAGTAGAGCTGGATGCCCTCGCGGCTTCCTGTGGCGCCAATGAAGTGGAAATAGGCTGTTTGGATATTGTATATCCTATTTCTTTTTTCACCTATAACGCAGACCAACAGCAAACGGGTACCGTTACAATTAATAACGATATTGAACTCTACAGCTTTCTGCAAAATTTGGGACCAGACGATTTTATAAGTTTAGATTTCCCAATTTCGGTGGTGCTCGAAGATGGTTCCACAACAGAAGTGAGCAGCCATACGGCATTGCAAACTTTAATTACGGACTGTGTGGCCAATGGCGGTGGAGACCCTATAGATATTTCGCAGTTTGAGGAAGATCTTACCACGGGGGTTTGGTACGTAGCGTATTTTTTTGATGATTATGACGAAACCGACAATTATGCCGGTTATGAATTTACCTTCGCTCTGGACGGAACGGCACAAACGGTAAAAGCAGGTGTAATTACAGCTGGAACGTGGGCCCTTGTTGATGATTTTAAAATTGACTTTTTCTTCGGAACCACTGCCCCACTGGATGAACTTGATGAAGACTGGGAAATACTGGAGGCAACCGCCGAAATTATTACCCTAAAACACATAAGCGGTGATGGCGGTACAGACTTTTTGACCTTTAGCCGAAATCCAAATACGGGCGGCAACAACACCGAGTTGAACCTTTTTATTGAAAACCTGATTACGGGAAACTGGTATGTAAACTTACTGGAAGAAAACGGCACGGACCATACTTCAAATTTTGATGCATACGAATTTACATTCTTCGGAAATGGCTCAGCCACATCGGTAAGCAACGGAAACACAATTAACGGTTTTTGGACCGCCGAAGTAAATAGCGGCAATCTGGACTTCATAATGAATTTTGAGACAAGTACAAATGGTGATTTTGCAGCATTAAACGATGATTGGAAAGTGCTGGAAGCTACACAGACTATTATTCGTCTCTCTGATGTAAGTGGCGGCGGTGGCGGGACAGACTACCTCACCTTTGGCCGCGAGCCAAACGGCGGTGGCGGTGGCGGCCCCGACCCACAGGAACTGCGCGATATTTTGGTCTCTGGCACATGGTACGTTGAAAAGTTTCTGGACGATGGCGGGGATGAGACTTCCGATTTTAATGGCTATGATTTCAATTTTTACAACAATGAAACCGTTTTTGCCTCCAACGGATCGGAATATGTGTACGGTATCTGGATAATCACGGTAACCGGAACAGAACTCAATTTTGAATTTGATATGGACAGCCCAATAAATGGCGCTGACGATGATGAATACAAAGCATTACAATATACGACCACATCGGTAACTTTTATAACCCGAAACAGTCAAGGGGAAATTGAAGACACTTTGATATTTAAAAAGAATTAAAGAACTCAATAACATTATTTTGTACAAATACTAATCTAAAACAATTCTAAAACTATGAAATTGACACTAAAAGGAATGCTTATTATATTTATCTACACCGGTCTTGCCATGTCTTGTGATAAGGACGATGATAACAATGAGCCGCAGAATACTACAATACAGCAAACCCAAAACACCGCCCAAAGCGGCTCATGGAAAATAACGTATTACTTAGATTCTGATCAAAATGAAACAAACCATTTTACCGGTTATACGTTTACTTTTAATGAAAACGGCTCACTGGTAGCGATAAACGGAAGTACTACAATTACAGGAACTTGGTCAGTAACAGATAGCAATTCCAATGATGACGATGGCGGCTCCAGCGATACCGACTTCAATATTTTCTTTGCTTCGCCACCAGACTTCGAAGAACTGTCAGATGATTGGGACATAATCTCGGTAACCAATTCAAAAATTCAATTAACAGATGTGAGCGGTGGCAATGGCGGCACCGATTTCCTCACCTTTGAAAAAATATAGTTGTTTGTTTAATTTCCCCGCGAATGAGCCACGGTTTTCCGTGGCTTTTTTGTTTGGATACATTTTGGGAACAAGGGTTCATTTCAAAAAAATTACTTCACTAAGTAGGGTTTTCTCTTATTTAAATGTTCTAATACTATATAGGAAAAAACACAAACACTTTATGAAACAATACTGCTTCCTCTTTTTTTCTGCCTTGTTGGTAAGCTGCACCACCAGCACTTATGACGATATTGTAGCGATTGACGAACAAGATCCTATAGAGGTTGTAACCTTTCAAGAAGTGGCCTTTGTCTTTGAAAATGTATGTACTGCCTGCCACAGAAATCCGCCCCAAAATGGCGCGCCTATGCCTTTGACCAATTATTCGGAAATAAAAAATGCTGTTGAAACCAGAGGCCTAATAGACCGAATAAGCAGAAACGAAGGCGAGCAAGGGTTAATGCCCTTGGGCGGGCCACGATTGCCCCAACAACAAATAGACTTAATAATACAGTGGAACCAAGATGGACTGCTGGAAAACTAGATTTTATAAAATAATTCTACATATGAAAACCATAATCGTTTTATTGATTTTTTGTTTCGCCTTTGTGGTAACTGCATTTGGCCAAGAAAAATTTGCGACCAAAACCGGAGAAATAAACTTTGAGGCCTCCGTTCCTTCTTTTGAGGAAGTTAAGGCTGAAAACAACAATGTAAGCGCAGTTTTGGAAACTGGCACTGGAAATTTTGCCGCACTTGCTCTAATGAAAGGATTTCGTTTTAAAGTGGCATTAATGGAAGAACATTTTAATGAAAATTATATAGAATCCTCCAAATATCCCAAAGCTACCTTTAAAGGTAAGATACAAGATTTTTACTATTCCGAATTATCGGGAGAGAAAGAATATGTTATAAACGGAACTTTCAACCTTCACGGTACTGACAAGACCATGGAAGTGCCCGCGGTGATTTCAAAAAAAGGAGAAGATGTATGGGTTACTGCCCAATTTGTACTAAAACCAGAAGAATTCAACATTAAAATTCCATCCATCGTAAGCAAAAAGATTGCCGATGAGGTAAACGTTTCCACAGTATTTAAACTTCAGAAGCAATAATAAGAAAACAAATGAAAAAGAAAAGATTATTCCTGATTTTGATATTGTTGGTTGTAATCGGTGGTTTTATGGTTTATAACTATATGTACCAAGACCATCGGGACATTCAATCGGAAACCTCACAACTGGAAATTACAGCGCCTTATTTGTTGGAACGATTTAAAACAGATGATGGTGCTAGTTTGCTCAACAAAACCATAACCGTAACCGGAACTATAACCGCTATAGAAGAAGGCGCAGTTACTCTTAACGAAAGTGTATATGCAAGTTTTTCCGAGGAAATCCCGGAACTGAGAGCAAATAACAAAGTAGCAATCAAAGGCAGATGTATTGGGTATGACGAGCTTTTTGAAATCGTAAAACTGGATCAATGCAGCATGATAAAATAGCTTTAATGATGAAAAAAATTATTTTTTTACTGTTCCTTCTTCCGCTGAGTCTTTTTTCACAAGAAGATTTACTGAACAATCTGGAAAACGAAGCAGAAATCGACAAAACGGTAATTGCCGCTTTTAAGGGTCTGAAAGTGGTAAATTTTGAATCTACAAAACTTGCCAGTAAAAATGATTTCTATTTTGTGGTGGCGCACCGTTTCGGATCGGTAAAAAATGGTTTTGACGATTTCTTCGGCCTGGACAATGCAGTAACCCAGTTAAAGTTTATTTATGGATTTACCGATTGGCTTAATATAGGAATTGCCCGAAGCTCTTTTCAAAAAAAATACGGAATTCACGCCAAGTACCAATTAATAACCCAGGAAAGGGATGGGTTTCCCGTAACCCTCGTGGGCTATAATCTGGCAACAATCAATAGTTCATTGGAAAGGGATCAGTATGCAAATTTGGAATTTTCTGACAGGCTTACCTATACTTCACAGCTTTTAGTGTCGCGAAAATTCAATGAATCGTTTTCATTTTTACTGGCCCCAACTTATATTCATGAAAACTTGGCAACCCGCAGTCGTAAGGTTTTGGCAGATGGAACCACGTTAAATTACGATGAAGACCATAACCAATTTGCGTTGGGCCTGGGCGGACGCTATAAAATATCGACCCGCGTAAGCATTAATGCAGATTACGGGCTCCATTTAAACAGAAACGAAAATTCCAATTTTAGAAACCCATTGTCAGTGGGCGTAGATATAGAAACAGGTGGGCACGTGTTCCAAATGCACTTTACGAATGCCCAAGCTATGTTTGAAGAAGGATATATTATACAAGGCCAAGGCGATTGGAGTGATGGAGACTTCTTTTTCGGATTTAATATAAGCCGTGTTTTTTGAGAAATTGTTTATGAAGCATACAGCTGAAATTTGAAAATATTTAAAATTAATAACATCAATTATTTATTAACCATAAAACATTTATTATGAAAAAAATTAAACTTTTATTATTAACAGTGCTAACCGCCTCGATGGCAACTGCACAAACCACTTTTGACCTAGACTGGTTTGTTGGCGTACCTAGTGCAAACGTAAGTATTTCAATAGAAATGGGTGATACCGTAAGATGGACTTGGACAGATGAAGTTCCCCATTCGGTGACAAGCGAATCTGGCAGTCAAGAAGATTTTGACAGTGGTATACTTACGGGAAGTGGCTCGCAGTTTTCTTACACATTTACGGAAACGGGTGTAAATGATTATAAATGTGAGGTGCATTCAGGTATGGTCGGAACCATAACAGTAGAACAAACGGCTTCCCTGGAAGAAAAATTTCGAAAAAATATTTCTTTTTACCCTAACCCTGTAAGCAATAAAGTAACGGTAGCCTCCCTTTATAAATTAGACCGTTACAAAATTTACAGTATCTTGGGGCAAGTAATTGCAGAAGAAGCTGCAACCGGTAACATTACAGAAATAGATATGGCAAATTTAGAAAGCGGTATCTATTTTATAAATGCATCCTCTGGCGAATTGAATTCTACTTTTAAAGTTATAAAGCAGTAGTAAAAAAATACTTTTTTTAAATGAAAGACTGCCTTTTTAGGCAGTCTTTATTATATTACTATGTTTTTTGAAATTCCCAGCAATTAAAATAAAAGTGTTTTTTAGATATAATAAAGTAGTATGAGTCGAGGATTTGTTAAAGAAGGCGACCAAGAAGAAACACCCATAATACCTCCGCGCGCTGCATTGCCAGAAGGTGTTACCAACTACGTAACCCCCACGGGAATGAAACTTTTACAGAGCGAGCGCGAGCAATTGGAGAATGCGTGCGCTACTCTCCCCACCACTCATGAGCAGCAACGCCGGGTTGAGCTGGCGGTATTAAATGGTAAATTGGATTTACTGAACGAACGCATTGCCTCTGCCCGTATTCTTGATCCTGCCACCCAGCCCCAAAATGAAGTGCGCTTTGGCGCTACGGTAAGTTATAAAATTTCAACATCTCCTTCTCCTCAAACATTTCAGATAGTGGGTGTAGACGAAGCTGATGTTAAGAAGCGAAAAATTGCATTTGTTGCTCCTATTGCCGTGGCCCTCACCGGCCATAAGGCTGGAGAAGTAATTCCTTTTAATATAGCGGGGGGAACCCAAAAGTTGGAGATTTTAAATATTAAGTATTAATTTATTATTTGTTGGTTTTAAATCTTTTGCCTTCAATTTCAACAAACAGTTTCTTATCTAGAAAAGTATTCTTTCAATAAATATTTAATTTTTCAGATTAGTGTGTATTTTTTAACATTTAGTATAAACAAATATGCTTTTTATCGATTATTTAATGTATTTCGTCTATTTGTGTTGAAATATATTTATTTTTGTTGGCTAACCACACATTGATAAATATTATGAAAACAAAATTACTTATTCTTTTTTTAGGTGTAATTTTCCTCTCCAGTTGCTCTAAGGATAACGAAAATGACAATCTTTTAATCAATCAACCTGATGATATTGTGGCTTCAAGAGAGCAACCTACGAGTGACGGTTATTGCGTTCAAGTTGATCTTATGGCAGGACAACATTACGATTCTGGAAATGTAGAGGTTGCAATCTACGGAGACAACCTATTGGTCACCTATAGCATGGAAGGGGACTGGATCCTTAACGCATCACACCTTTTTGTAGGAGATTGTTCCCAACGGCCATCCAATAAATCCGGAAATCCACGTATTGGACATTTCCCTTACTCGGCAAGCCATCCGAACGGAACTACTACCTATACCTACAGTATTCCTTTATCAGATTTACCAAACTGTCTATGTATTGCAGCGCATGCAGAAGTAAATGGCCCAACAGGTTCAGAAACAGGCTGGGCAGCAGGTCTACCTTATGGCGGCAATAGCTGTGCTATGTATTTTGAATACTGTCTAGATGACTGTGGCCTTTAATTAAACTATCAAAAACAAATCTAAATGAAGTCCGATTTAAAAAAATCGGACTTCTTTCGTTTTAAAACATACCGTCAAAAACGTTATGAATATTTAATTTGTCGTTCATAAATATTTCTATTTAGTATATTGCAACAATTAAAAAAACATTCAAATGAAACTGTTCCGACTATTTTTTATTCTTCTATCTTTTCCTCTTTTTGCACAACAAGGCGGCATGTGGATTCCTTCGCTCTTAGAAGGGATGAACGAAGCCGAAATGACAAATCTTGGCATGAAAATGACCGCCAAGGACATTTATGACGTAAACAACGCAAGTCTAAAAGATGCAGTACCACATTTTAATGGAGGCTGTACTTCTGAAGTAATCAGCAACAAGGGGCTTTTGCTTACAAATCACCACTGTGGATATTCACAGATTCAAAGCCATTCCTCTTTGGAAAATGATTATTTAGAAAACGGTTTTTGGGCGATGAGTCAAAAAGAAGAACTTCCCAACCCAGGGGTTACCGCGAGTTTTATGGTTCGGATTGAAGATGTAACTACCCAAGTAATGACAGGAATTACCCCGGAGATGGGCGAAGCGGATAAACAGAAAAAAATAGAAGAGAATATTGCCGAAATAGTGCGTACTTCGCCAAAAGAGTCTTGGCAAGAAAACCGCGTACGTACCTTTTACGAAGGAAACCAATACATGCTTTTTGTGGTAGAAACCTTTAAGGATGTTCGTCTGGTGGGTGCCCCACCTTCTTCAATTGGAAAGTTTGGCAACGATACCGACAATTGGATCTGGCCACGACACACAGGCGATTTTTCACTTTTCAGGATATATGCAGACAAGAACAACCGTCCGGCGGAATATTCTGAAGACAATGTACCCTATACCCCCAAACACTTCTTGCCAATTTCCTTAGATGGTGTGGAAGAAAACGATTTCACCTTGGTTTTTGGCTATCCCGGCACTACGGATGAGTATTTACCTTCCATTGCCATAGAACAGGTTATAAATACAGTAAACCCAGTCCGTATCGCCATTCGCGATGCCGCTTTGGCCATTCAGGATAAGTATATGCGTGCAGACCAGCAGATAAAAATTCAATATGCATCTAAATTTGCCCGCATTGCCAATTACTGGAAAAAGTGGAAAGGAGAAACGCTTGGTTTAACGAAAAGCAATGCTGTAGGCATTAAAAAACAACAAGAAAACGAACTTACCGAACAAATAAATATAAAAGGAAAACAACAGGAATATGGACAGCTTTTGCCACAATTTGAGCAATACTATACCGAAATTGAGCCTTATGCCTTGGCCAGGGAGTACTTTTTAGAAACGGTGATACGCAATGTAGAATTGCTGCGCATGGCATACCAAACATATCAATTGAAACAGGTGTATGAAAACCGTGGCGCACAATCTTTTGAAGATCGAAGAAATAATCTTATTGAAGGTGCAGAAAGCCATTACAAGGATTACAGCAAGCAAGTAGACAAAGAGGTTTTTGAAGTCTTAATCGCACTTTACGCAAAAAATGTACCCGCCCAGTTTTTGCCTTCTTCCTTTAACAACATAAATGCTGCAATGCTAACGAACGATGTTTACAGCAATTCTGCATTTGTAGATTATGCTTCTTTAAAAGCCTTATTGGAAGGTGATGCCGAAACCGTTATGGAAAAGCTAAAAAACGATGCAGGTTTTAAAGTAGTGCAGGAAATGGCTAATACTTATTTTGATAAAGTAGCCCCAAGATATGAAGAACTGGAACTCAATATCTCTGGTCTTCACCGAGATTATATGAAGGCTTTACTCGAATTGAGTCCGAAAGAGGCACGCATTTTTCCTAATGCCAACAGAACCCTTCGTGTAACTTATGGAAAAGTAGCTGGCTACTCTCCTGCCGATGCCATTTATTACGAACCCGTTACACATTTGGAAGGCGTAATGCAAAAATACGTACCAGGTGATTACGAGTTTGACGTTCCCCAAAAGCTAATCGATCTATATAAAACAAAAGATTATGGACAGTATGGCGAAAACGGCAAGATGCCTGTTAACTTCATTGGTACTAATCACACTACCGGAGGAAACTCCGGCAGTCCCGCCATTGATGCCCACGGAAATCTAATAGGTTTAAACTTCGACCGTGTTTGGGAAGGAACTATGAGCGATTATTATTACGATCCTGCCCTATCCCGTAACATCATGGTTGATATTCGTTATGTCCTTTTTATAGTGGATAAATACGCTGGCGCAACCAACTTGATTGAAGAGTTGAAGTTGGTGCATCCTAAGAAAGAAAAAGCCAAAAACAAGAAAAAGTAATAACATTAAGAGCTGTACTCCCTTGAGAAAGACAATAATACTGTTAATAATAATTCTATCTTCAAATTTATTAAAAGCACAATTCATAAAAGAAAAATCAATTAATGCCCAAGTTGGCTATGGACTTAGCGCACCATATAACAGCGTTGATGATGTAGTTGCTACAGGTTTTTTGGCCCAGGGAGAATTAGTACTAAAGGTAGCCTCTTGGTTTGAAATGAGACCTTATGCAGGTTTTATTATAACAAATTCAAATGGAAAAGACATAAATAACAATCCCACTAATGAAAAAGCGGAATCAAAAGCATTTTTAGCAGGGGGAAAAGTAAGATTAAGAGCTCCAATACCTTGGGTAGCCCCCTATACGGAAATAGGAATAGGAGCTTCAATCGGAAAGTTTGAAACAATCACAACCTTTGATACATAAATAGAAAAGGAGTTATTTACCATATTCCATTCGCTTTGGGATTGGAATTAGGAAAAAACAATAATGTTGACTTAGGATTTTCTTATTACTTCCAGCCATCTGTGGAACAATTCGCTGGAGCATTTGCAGTGGGGATTACATTTCCTTTAAAAAGTTAAAATGTATTTAATGTAAAACCACGAATTCACGAATAATTTTAAAAAAACATTCGTGAATTCGAGGTTTATTTACAATTTTACTTTAAGCCTCTCGCCTTCAGCATAGGCCCAATTTTAGGAGCACTTCCTCGCCAATTTTTATACATTTCTTCCATGTTCATTGTATTTCCTCTAGACAATACCATATCACGGAAACGCTGTCCATTCTTTCGTGTCATCCCTCCATTGTTCTCAAACCAATTGTAGGCATCGTGGTGCAACATCTCTGTCCATGAATAGGAATAATAACCAGCAGCATATCCTCCTGCAAAAATATGGGAGAAATAGGTGGAGCGATATCTTGGAGGAACCGCATGAACTACGTCGAGTTTAGTTCTTTGTAAAGCTTCTTTTTCAAAAGCATCTACATCATCTATCTTTTTATCAGATGAAATAGTATGCCACTGCATATCTAAATTTGATGCAGCCAAATTTTCCGTTAAACTATACCCTTGATTAAATGTGCCCGAGTTCTTAATTTTGTCAATTAGGGCATGTGGAATCTGCTCCCCTGTTTTATAGTGAAGGGCATAATTTTTCAAAACTTCAGGATATAACGCCCAGTTTTCATTGAACTGCGAGGGAAACTCCACGAAATCACGCGCCACTGCAGTCCCTGAAAGGGAAGGATATTTTTGGTTTGCAAAGAACCCATGCAGCGCATGGCCAAACTCATGGAACATAGTTTCCACCTCATCATAGGTCAATAAAGCAGGTTCGCCATTTGCTGGTTTTGGATAATTACACACATTATAGATAACGGGCTTTTTGTTATACAGTTTAGACTGGGTTACAAAATTGTCCATCCATGCACCACCACTCTTACTGGGGCGTGCAAAATAATCTGTATAAAAAAGGCCCAATGGCTCGCCATCTTCTTCAAAAAGTTCATAGACTTTTACATCTTCGTGATAAGTTGGAATATCGGTTCTGGGTTTATAAGTAATGCCGTAAAGTTTATTTGCCGCATAGAATACCCCTTTTTCCAATACGTTGTTAATTTCAAAATAAGGTTTTATTTGATTTTCATCGAGATCGTATTTTTGCTTTCGAACCATTTCGGCGTAATAATTCCAGTCCCAAGGTTCTAATGTGAAATTTTGTCCTTTTGCTTTAATCATTTTCTGTATTTCAGCAGCTTCAGCTTCTGCTTTTGCAGTAGCGGCTGGAATTAGGCCGCTAAAAAAATCATTTACTTTTTCAGGAGTTTTTGCCATAGTTTTTTGAAGACTCCACTCCGCAAAATTGTTAAAGCCAAGAAGTTTCGCTTTTTGTGCCCGTACTTCCACCAATTCCTTTATTATTTCGCTTGTGTTGTTTGCACCTTGGTCTGCTCTATGCCATGCAGCTTTAAAAAGCTTTTCGCGGCTTGCCCTATTTTCCATGGATTGCAGTAAAGGTTGTTGGGTAGTATTCTGTAACGGAATGGTCCACCCATTTCCGTCTTTGTGTTCTTTGGACTTTAGGAAATCTTCATCAACTCCGGCTAATTCTGCTTTATCCGTAAAAGTAACTCCTCCGGCATTGTTGGCATCCAAAAGGGTTCTTCCAAACTTAGTAGTTAGTGTAGCAATTTTTTCATTGTATTGCCTAAGCTTTTCTTTATCTGCCGAAGAGAGATTGGCGCCCGCTATTTCAAAATCCTCATAATATTCTTTCAAAAGTTTTAAAGATTCAGCATCGAGATTTAGATCTTCTTTTTTATCGTGAAGTGTTTTAAAGCGCTTGAACAGTTTATCATTCAAATAAATCATATCATTTTGGGCAGCAAATTTTGGAGCCATTTCTGCCTCCACTGCCTGCAATATCTCATTGGTATTTGCCGCTGCAAGTGCATAAAATATTTGTGAAGATTTATTTAATAATTCACCACTTTTTTCAAGGGCAAGGACGGTATTTTCAAAAGTGGGTTCCTCTTCAGAATTGGCAATTGCCTCTACGGCTTTCTTTTGTTGTTCTATTCCTTCAAGCATTGCCGCTTTAAAATGTTCATCCTTAATTTTGGAAAAATCAGGTGCACCATAGGGTAAGGTACTTTCTGAAAGTAACGGATTTTCAATCTTATTCATTTGTTCTTCAGTTTGATTTGGGTCTTCTTTTTCTTTGGAATTTTTACAAGCCACCACCATAAGGGCTAATATAAATAAAGGAATTGCATTTTTCATTTTATTGATTTTTAATACGACCCGTAAAGATACATAATTGGAAGATGTAAATAGTGAAGTACCTATAATCAAAAACCCCCTCAGCAAAAGCTGAGGGGGTTTTCTTTTTTGGTTGGTTATTTGGTGATTATTCTTTAATCAAGCGCTTCACAGTGCTTGCGTTGTCACCAATAATCTGTACCATGTAAACTCCAGAAGCAAGTGATGAAACATCTACTGCTCTTTCACCTTGCATAGTGCGAAGGTCTGTTTGGTTTACTAGTTTTCCGTTTATGTCATAGATCATCATCTTCTCTAGGGAGATGTTGGTCTTGTTGACAAGGTTCACAACGCTGCTCGCTGGATTTGGATATAGTGCCAGTCCGGTCTCCAGTGAGTTGGTATCCACGCCAAGAACAGTTTCCACGGTAAGCTCAAAGTCACAGGTAGCTGTGTTTCCGTACTCATCGGTGGCGGTCATCGTAATGGTATAAGTTCCATCAGGAAGTGCCGTTCCAGGAGCCGGGTCTTGGGTTGTGATAGTCACAGGATCTGTACAGTTGTCATCAGCTGTTGCCTCGCCAGTGGCGAAATAATCAGGCAAGATGTAGAACAGGTTGCCTGCTCCCGGATCAACGGTTTGATCGGCTGGGCAGGTAAGTTCTGGTGCAAGTCTGTCAACTACACTTACCTCTGCAATACAAGAAGCAATGTTGCCGCTAGTATCACTAACAAATACAGTTATCATAAACGTACCTCCTATATCAGCACAACTAACTGTTGGCACATCTACAGCGATTGTAGAAATACCACAAGCTTCATCTATGTTGGATACAAGACTGTATGGATCTACAGAAGTAGTACCATCAGGACCCAATTCGATTTCTACAATGTTGCTCGTTGGAACGATAGAATAGGTAAGCTCGAAATTATCAACACCGGCACCCCAGCCCCAGCCGCCTTCATCATCATAAGTATAACGAACTTGGAAGTTAGCGTTTAAGTAAGCCGCCAAATCAATAGCGCCTGTATTGGTTGGGTTGGTACTCACATCTACAAACAAGATCTCTTGCCATGCGGCACCGTCATAAACTTCAACAGTAAGCGTACCATCACCAAGGAACTCTTGCATTGCATAATCAAAAGATAATGAGGCAGTAGAAGCACCGCTTAGATCATATACTGGAGATATAAGCGTAGCATTGTTCACTGCGCCGTTACCTGCAGCGTCGTCATCAAAGATGGCTGCATTAGAAGGGAAGTCAGTGCCTGTGGGCATATCACCGGAACCAAAAGTCCAGTCCTGCGAACCTGCATTAATCTGAGTAGTCCACCCATTAGGTATAGAGCTTCCTTCAAAGTCTACTTCTTCAGTTTCAGTAATTACAGGAGGTCCACAAGTAATAACAGGTGCAATAAGATCTATTACGTTTACAATTGCAATACAAGTAGATTCGTTACCACTATTGTCAGTAACAGTAACTTCTACTTGGTTCTCACCAAGATCTGCACAAGTAAAATCAAGGCCTGAACCTCCAGTTGTAGTATAGTTTATAGTACCATTCCACACACGTGGAGAGAACACAGATCCAGTAAACAATCCTGCAACGGCAGTACCTAAAGACAATGATAGGTCTGCATTCGAGAAGTTTTGGTTGGATCCATCACCATTGGTGTAGTTTTGACCAGAGTCGGTCACTATAGCGATACCATAAGTGGTGTTCGCGCTCAAAACTACCGGGGTAGAAAGCACTGCGTTACTAGGCTGGTCTATTCCAAGTCCGGTTCCAGTTCCAGAAGCCGCGGGAGAACCCCATGCAGCAGCATTTGTCTCGTTACCAACATAGGTACCTACTAAGGTATACATATCAAGGTTGAAGGTAGAGGTACCGTCAATGTTCACATCAATATCAGTAACCTCGATGTCATTTGGACCTACGGTAAGGTCGTACATAACAGCCCAACCAGGTGATCCACCGTTGTTTGAAGTAAATAAAGTAGAAAGCGATCCCATAGTTCCGCCACCTACTCCACCTGCAGTAATAGTATATCCACAAGCTTCATTTACGTTTACAAGCAAATCCATAGGGTCTATACTAGCCATACCGTTAGCATCTAGAAAGACATCAAGACCTCCTCCTGAGGAAGCATCGTAGCTCAACAGGAAGTTGTCAACGCCAGCTCCCCAGCCCCATTCGCCGCCATTGTCGTCATAAGTCCAACGAACTTGGAAATTCGCATTGGCATATGCAGAAGCATCGATAGTTTCTGTCTGGATGTCTGGATCCAGATCATCTTCATAAAGGGCAATTTGTTGCCAAGCTGTACCATCAAAAACCTCAACCGTAAAAGTTTGTGTTCCAGACTCCTGGAAAGCAACATCATAGCCAAGGGATACGTTTGAAGCTCCAGTTAAATCATACACAGCCGAAAGTAGCGTTACGTTACTTGCCGGTGCACCAAGACCACAGTCATCATCATCAAAAAGCATTGCCAATGTTGGGAAATCATCGCCGGTAGGCATATCTCCACTATTGATCCAATCGCAAGTACCTGTATTAACTACAGTTGACCAGCCAGATGGTAAGCCAGCTTCAAAATCTTCTGATTCTGTAAAAGTACCAAAACCACCTACACAGAATATTTCAGGAGCGGTGTTGTCCTCAACAGTAACCGTAGAAGTACAAGTAGATATGTTTCCAGAATCATCTGTAACAGTCATAACAACAGTGTTAGCGCCTGTCATGGAACAGTCAAAAGAAGAAACATCAAGAGTCATTGAAGCTATTCCACAATTGTCTGACGAACCATTATCCACATCGGCAGCCGTAATATTCGCAACTCCTGTAACAGGATCGAGCTCTACAGTTATGTCTTGGCATACTGCTACTGGTAATTCATTATCTATTACAGTAACGATAAAATTACAAGTCGAAGTATTTCCATCGCTATCAGTTACCGAAAGGGTTACAGTAGTATCACCTACAGGAAAATCACTTCCGCTTGGAGGGGTGGCAACAATATCGCCAGAGATGTTTCCATCTTCGGTATCAAAAGCTACTCCAGTAAAGTTTACAACCGCTGAACATTGGCCAGGCGCATTGTTTGCAGTAATATTAGATGGACAAGCAATAACTGGCGGATCGCCTAATGTTGGCAAACCAGATACATTTAATTCAAAATTCCCAGTGGTGCTAAATCCATGTACCAACACGTAATAGGTAGAAGAACCATCAGTAGTAAAGGTTACTTCACTTCTTACACTGCTGATACCACAGGCGGCACCTGCATCATCATTAGCAGTAACGCAAGTAAAGGCTCCACAGCTTCCTGTATATACTGAAAGTTTGGTGTCATATCCAATGGCAGAACACGTATTTATGGTTACTGTTGAACCTACTCCCGTAACATCGGTAAAGGAATACCATACCCCAGCAACAGTGTTAGTAACACCGTTACAAGTTCCTGCGCTATCTACAGTGGCCCCTAATGTTGTTCCAGCAATAGTTCCGTCAGAACCTATATTGATAGCATTCACACAAAGATCATTGGCCGGCGGCGGAATAAGTCGTTGGATGGTTGTAGTGTGACAAGAAGTATCAGTTCCACAAGCAGGAGCAGCACTAGTAGTGTTGTGCAACCTGATAGAGGCAACTGAAATGTTATTGATTGTCACTGGAGTTGGACCAAATCCCAGTACATTGTTACTTGTATCTGTAATTGTCACATAACCCGCAGCAGAAGTAAAGCGATAGTTTGCTCCAATGATAAGGGCATTTACAGTATTGTAATCCCCCCCATAACTACAGGTAGAAATAGTCTGAACGTTGCCACTATTATTGGAGTTCACCGTCAAATACGGTGTCGTCACAATACATTGGGCAAAAGTAGTTCCTGCGGCAAAAAAAACCAGCAAGAGTAATAATGTAATTTTCTTCATAAATTGATAATTTAAATTAAAAGTTAAAATGTCGTTAAAAATAATCTAAATTGTAGTAATTGCCAAATAATAAGGCAACAGAATTTATGAAATATTGGGGATTTTTTTCTAGCTGCAAATAAAGCCCAGCAATAGGCCCAGCGATTAATTGGCCGTAAGTTGTTTATTAACAGATTGTTATTCCTGTCTCAAGTTTAATGTTTAAAAAAATGGACGGTATTGTTCCACCCGAAAATCTATCGTAGTTTTTTCGGGGAATTCATCTTTCATTTTTTTATAGGCTGAAAGGCTGCCAACAGCTCTATTAGCTGCTCCTGATGGTGCTATTAATGAAACTGTTTTTACAGTTCTGCCATTTTCCGGAAGTTGAAATGTATGGATTCGAGGCACCTTATTTGAAACCAACTTCAGGGAAATATTGCACTCTTTCAGTTTTCTTCGGAAGAAATATTCCGGACCGTTTTTGCTATTTCCGCCCGTGAAAAGCAACGTATCAATTTTAGGATTTTGCTGAAGCACGGCAACCAAATCGCGCAGTTCCACTTCCAACATTCCAATATCTGAAGCATCAATTTTTTCTCTTCTGGCAGAAGCCACCATATCGCAGATTCCGATACCTCTTTTTATTAAAAAATGTTCGCGTTGCTTAATTGCTTCGGCTGTGGTTTCAAATTTTAGATCCAAGCCGAATATTTTATCCAAAATCAACCATAATTGTCCGTCGCGGCTGCCGTAACAAAAATCCACATCGCCCTCTTTCAATTCCCCGGTTGTGAAACGTGGTGGCGGAAGGGTTCCCACTATCAGTTTGGTTGCATTTTCGGGAATAAATGGCGGGTATGGGTGGATGTGGTGGAACAAATTTTAGATATCTAGATTATTAGATTTCTGGACACTTAGATTTTAGATTTATCGAATAAAAACAGGCTCACTCTCCTTTTCAGTATATTCTTCACTGAAACCATAACCATCATAATTAAACGCTTTCAATTCATCCAAGGTTTTTACATTCTTATCAATCGCAAAACGGCTCATACTGCCACGTGCTTTTTTGGCGAAGAACGAAATTATTTTCAGTTTGTCATTTTTGAAATCCTTAAAAACTGGCGAGATAACGGGCACTTTCAATTTCTTTTCATCAATGGCATTGAAATATTCAACGCTGGCAAGATTTAAGAAAAGCTCGCCTTCTTCCAATTCGTTATTCAAAGTTTCGGTAAGTGTTTTTTTCCAAAAAGCATACAAATCTTTTTTACGATTCATAGGAAGTTTGGTGCCCATTTCCAACCGATAGGGCTGAATCAAATCCAACGGACGCAACATTCCGTACATTCCCGAAAGGATTCGGAGGGAATCCTGCAACAGATCAATCTTTTCCGAAGGAATGGTATAAGCGTCCAAACCCGCGTAAACATCGCCAGCAAAGGCATAGACTGCTGGTCGGGCATTTTGTTTTGTGAAAGGAGTCTGGAATTCCTTATAACGTTGGTAATTGAGTTCGGCCAATTTATCGCTGATGTCCATCAACTTACCTATCGCTTTTTTGCTTTTACGCTCCAGCTTGTTGTTTATCATTTCGGCTTCCTCCAAAAACTTGGGCTGGGTGGCGCGGGCAGTGGGAAGTTTTGATTCAAAATCCAGCGTTTTTGCTGGGGATATAACTATTTTCATTAAATTCTTCTTTGCTTCAAAAATAACGAAAACAATTTTGAATTCAGAATTCAAAATTGTTTTGGTTGATTTGGGATTCGGGATTCGGTATTCTTACTTCGTATTTCTAATTTCCACTTTCGTCATTCTCGTAATTCGTCGCTCGTAATTCATATTTCACTCAATCCTTCTGCCCTGTGTTGTAAAACTCAATCCCTGCGAACCCCGCAGCGAAGTCATAACTGCTTCAAAAATGGGTTCGGGAGTTGTTGCTTTTGTAGTCCATTCAAAAATAAAATTGGCGCCGCTGCCTCCGTGCTCATCCGTTTCGTCTATAACGATTTCAACGGTTTCCAAAGGTTTAAGTTGAATTGGTTTTTCAAAATAGCTACGTATCAATTCTCCTTTGGTATTGTAATAATCTGCTTTTGAAATATAAATGGTATCGCCATCGCTTACATTCCGAAGGCTGACCATTGCAGTGAGATTTTGCGATTTTTCCAAAGTAAAACTATAAATATGCGAATAGATACTCAAATAGGTTTTTCCAGATTGTAACGAATCACTCTTGGGAATTTCCGCATAATGGTCTTCCCAATGGTTTGGGTCAAAAGAGCTTATTTCCTTGGGGTCATCACAACCCATAACCATTCCGAAAAGAATTAGAACTGTTATAATTCGCGCTATTTTAAAGAGTATTTTCATAATAATATTCTCAATAAAACTACGGCTTTTTATTTATTTCGGCCTTAGTTTCCAATAACTCATTTATTTGCCATTGTCTTGCCTGTTGTTTGTTCGCCAAACCTAAAGCTTTATCAATGGTTTCGTTTGCTTCGGCAGTATTACCGTTTGCCATTTTAATCCGGGCTAAAACATCATAACTGTCAAAATTGTTTGGATTGATGGTCAAAGCATCATTTAAAAGCTGTTCGGCTTCAGCATAATCTTTATTGTCCACAAGTTTCCCGGCTCTATACGTATTAAAAAGAACCAATGCATTTGGATTGAGCTCCCTTAGAGCAGCTTGCACTTTTGCTCGCTCCTTTTCATTTTTTTGAAGCATATAATGGGTATTTCCAACAATGGTATATGGAATATTGAAAATACTGCCATATTGTCTCTTCACTTCGGAATAATGATTTTTTAAAGCTTCCGCAGAATCAAAATACTCTTCCTTTACATACCAGTTTTTGAAAATATCGCCCAGTGCCCATTTATAGGTGGGAAGCCCAACGGAATTATGGATTTCATTGGGAAACTCTTGAAAATGTATGTTTTTACCCATCATATTTTTAGGAATCTTTTTGATGAATTCATTTACGCCCATCCCCTGTTCGTTGGCGAGTGAAATATACACACTAGCCGTAGTGCTTCCGGTTTTGCCCCAAGTGTTTTCAATTACATCCTCCATCGCATTTTTGCCCCACCAAAGCGCGGGACTTATGGCGATATAATCATTGAAAAGTTCGGGATGGTTTATTGCCGTATTGATAACAAAAATACCGCCCACGGAATGGCCGCCAAGAATTTTATAATCTGCCGTTTTATAGTTTTTGTTTACATACGGAATCAATTCCTTTTCAATAAAACCTGCCATTTCCTCGGCATTGCCGCTATCTTCCACGCCTTCAATTTTTGGTTTGCAGTTTTTGCGGTACTCGTTGGTCCCTTTTCCTGAAATTGCCACTAATATCATTTCTGGAATAACTTCACTGATTCCGCCCTGCAACTCCAAAATTCCAGCAACGTATTGAAAGTTGTAATCGCCGTCCAAAATATAAAGCACGGGATATTTTTGGTTAACCGCAATATTATAGGAAGGTGGAAAATAGACTGAAAACTCCCTGTTTTGCTGAAGAATTTCAGAAAAAACCTTATCGCGTTTGCCGATTGAAATTTCCTGTGAAAACCCGCTCTGTAAAACAGTAAATAGAAGAAAATAAAGTAGTAGCTGTTTACACATAATTAAAATTTTAAGTCAGTGATTTAAACCATTTTCAAAGTTAACCGAAAATATTTCTTTCGTTTAAAATATTTTAATTGCTTTTGCATCACATTTTGTAGTTTCACGTTTTGTAATTTGAAATATTTTATTATTGAAAACAGTATACTTTCCAGTCTATACCCAAATATTGGAAGCCCCCGTTACAATCTTTGAAAAATTGCCCGCAGAAGTATTTGATTCACCTTTTTTTAATGATGCAGTTCCTGTAGTGCGCTCTAAAAATTCCAAGCGAAAAGAACTCGATTTAACTGCGGAAACCATTTCAGAAAACAGAGAATTATTACCGCTAAAAGGCTTTATTTTTCACACTTCCCATTGCGGTTCAACGCTGTTGGCAAATATGTTTCGCGCTTCCAAAAAGACAAGGGTTGTTTCCGAAACGGAGGCCATAAACGGATTGTTGTTATCGGCAATATTTTACAATTTGGAAGAAAAAATACTTTTAAAAAGTTTAAAAATTATCATTGAAAGCTATTTACGGCCGCTGGCCGAAGCCGAACAAGTTGTTTTCAAACTTACATCATGGAATGTATTCTTTATCGAGCTTTTCCAAAAAGCATATCCCGAAGTTCCTTGGATTTTTATAGATAGAAAAACGGAGGAAGTGGTTGCAAGCCTTTTAAAATCTGGCCGTGGGTTTGTGGAATGGTTTTATCATCCCACCAATTTGCTGCAAAATTATTTTTTGGACGAAGAAAAGCAGTTTGAATCATTGGAAAATTATCTATTCGCAATGGTTGAAGCGCATAAAAACACTGCAAAAAAATTTCGGCTCGGAAACAATTTATTTTTGGAATACCCTTCGTTTCCCAATAAATTTGAAAGTGAAATTCTGCCCCATTTCAATTTAAATTATTCTGAAAAAGAATTGGAGGCCGCTGAGGATGCTAGAAAATATGATTCAAAAAGTATCTACAAAACCCCTTATTCAAATTTAGGCAGCTGAAAATTCTTGGATTTTCAATGCCTTGAAGACTTTTTTGATTCCCT
The DNA here is from genome assembly GCF_016757735.1 of Aequorivita iocasae. NCBI lineage: Bacteria > Pseudomonadati > Bacteroidota > Flavobacteriia > Flavobacteriales > Flavobacteriaceae > Aequorivita > Aequorivita iocasae. Next base: position 1,920,562 of record NZ_CP068439.1, on the reverse strand, counting down.
TTTCTGATTCGGAAAGCACGATGAGCACATCATCTGCATTAATGACCGTGTTTCCGTTGGGAGTGATGTATTTGTCGTCTCTTTTTATCATTGCGATAATTGCGGTTTTTGGGAATTCAATATCCACAATTTTTTTACCGACTATCTTGTTCCCCTTTGCAATACCAATTTCCCGCATTTCGGTTTTGGGATGTTCCTCAAGAAATTTTTCAGAAGGAGATATTTTTTTCTCTTCACTGGGAATACTCACCCTTAACCATTTCGCGACTACGGAAAGCGTAGTTCCCTGAATTAAAATGGAGGTCAGCGAAATAAAAAATACAATGTTAAAAATCATATTCGCTTTATCGATTCCCGCCAATAATGGATAGGTTGCAAACACAATCGGCACTGCCCCGCGTAAACCCACCCAAGAAATATAGAAACGCCTCCGCAATTTCATCTTAAAAGGAATCAAACTCATAAAAACCGCTACGGGACGTGCTACAAAGATCAAAAACAACGATATTAAAAGTCCAATACCAATCACAGGAACAATCTGCGATGGAAATACCAAAAGCCCCAACGTCAAGAAAAGTACAATCTGCATCAACCACGCCAACCCATCATACATTTTAAGAATGGTCTTTTTGTGGATTAAGTACTGGTTCCCCAAAAAGACCGCACAAATATAAATGGCCAAAAAGCCGTTGCCGCCCACAAAATCGGTTACGGAAAAGGTTATAAACATTAGCGCGATGACGAGCACGGGATATAAACCCTCAAAATCCAAGTTGATTTTATTGATTATAACCTTGCTCAACTTTCCAAAGCCAAACCCAGCGATGGTTCCAATAATCATTTGTTGAAAAAACAGTGGAATCATAGACACCAATCCTTTATCCTGATTGATTACCAAAACTAAAAAAGCGATTGTAAGCACATAGGCCATGGGATCGTTACTCCCACTTTCCATTTCCAGGGTGGGACGTAAATTGGTTCGAAGCGTAAGATTTTTGGAACGCAGAATGGAAAACACCGCAGCAGCATCTGTTGATGACACTATACTCCCCAAAAGCAAACTTTCATAAATGGTAAAATCTGTAACGTAATAAACAAAGGTTCCCAAGCCAACAGCGGTAAGTAAAACCCCCAACGTTGAAAGTGCAAAACCTTCTTTCATAATTGGTTTTACAGCTTTCCAATCAGTGTCAAGACCTCCTGAAAAAAGAATAAAATTCAATGAAATAATACCAACTAACTGAGCGATTTGCGGATCGTCAAAACTGATGCCGCCTATACCATCTTCACCGGCAAGCATTCCTATTCCCAGGAAAAGTACTAAAGTGGGAACACCAAATTTATAAGAAGTTTTACCTGCTATTATGCTTATAAAAAGTAGTAACGAGCCAACAAGTAAAATGTTTTCAATGGTTAAATCCAATAGCTTTTAGTTTAAGGTTTCACATTTTAGCAAAATACGAATTTAAACTTTCAAAAAATATTGGATTCTAATTTTAAGGGATAAAAAAACATCTCTACAGAATGGTACCTCATATTCACAAATAAACTTAATTTTGTAGGCAATGGCAACCAATAAAATAGAGCTCCGCACCGTAAACGTTACACGTTACATAACCCCTTTGCGTGAAGGCGGTTCGCTGCCAGCCTTGGCCGAAGCGGATGATGATTTTAAATATGTTTTGAAATTTCGCGGGGCAGGACACGGCACAAAAGCGTTGATTGCCGAATTGTTGGGTGGCGAAATTGCACGAACTTTAGGCTTAAAAATTCCCGAGCTTGTTTTCGCAAATTTAGACGAAGCTTTTGGCAGAAGTGAAGGCGACGAGGAAATACAGGATCTATTAAAGGGCAGCCGCGGACTTAATCTGGCACTGCATTTTCTTTCGGGAGCTTTAACATTTGACCCCGTAGTAACACAGGTTGATGAAACCTTGGCTTCCAAAATTGTATGGGTAGATGCTTTTACCACAAATATTGACAGAACCGTAAAAAATACCAATATGCTTATTTGGCATAAGGAACTTTGGCTGATAGATCACGGCGCTACTTTTTATTTTCATCATTCTTGGAGCAATTGGCAAAAAGCGGCTGTTACGCCATTTCCTTATATTAAAGATCACGTGCTTTTGCCACAAGCTGCGTTGATTGAAGAAATTAATGAAGAAATGATTGCGCTTTTGCCAGATAAAAAACTTCGCGAAATAACTGATCTTATTCCCGCAGATTGGCTCGATTGGGAAGGTTTTGAAATGTCTTCGGAAGAAATCAGGGAAGTATATTACCAGTTTTTGGTGACGAGAAGAAACAATGCGAACAACTTTGTAAAACAGATTCAGGATGCCCGGGAAACACTTGTATGAATATGCGGTAATACGTTTGGTGCCCCGCGTGGAACGCGAGGAATTCCTGAATGTTGGGATAATCCTTTTCTGCAAAGGAGCCAACTATTTGAATTGCAAACACCAAATTGACACCGAAAAGTTAAAACTCTTTTCCTGCGAATTGGAAGTTGAAGAGATTGAAAACAATTTAAAGGCTTTTGAAAAAATATGTTCAGGCTCCAAAGACGGAGGCCCCGTGGCCCAATGGGAAAAACCCGACAGATTCCGCTGGCTTACTGCCCAACGCAGTTCTTCACTTCAAACTTCACGTCCCCATAATGGCTTTAGTGATAATTTGGAAGCTACCTTAAAACGACTTTTTGCAGAATTGGTGTTATAAAACCTTTGCCGCCAAATATTTCTGCACTTCGTAAATATCTATGCTCTTGTTGAACTTTTTACTCACCGTTGGCAAGTCTTCGCTGCTTATCCAAATCTTCAGTTCGGCGTCCAGATCAAAAGTGCCCGCAGTTTCCAAAGAGAATCGCGAAATGTGTTTGTAGGGAAGACATTTATACTCCGCCTTACTTCCCGTTAAACCTTGAACATCTATCAAAATTAACCGTTTATTGGTAAACATAAACACATCGCGGAAAAGTTTGAAACCAAGTTCTACCACTTCGCCCTGAATTAAAAGACGTCCGTATTTTTCGTTTAGTTTTTCTGAGGAAACTTCGCTGGCATTTCCCAATATTTTATTGAATAGACTCATTTTAGATTTTTAGATGGTTAGATTGTTAGATTGTTAGATTGTTAAAATCAATATTATTCATTATTAACAATTTCTCCTTGATAACTTATGGTGCCACGATCGTTGCTGCTAATGGAAAGTGTGGCAAAACTGGAGTATCCCACTGAAATTGAAATAACGTAAATGTCAGTTTCTCCTTTTATAGTAGTAGTTACATTATAACCATTTTTTGCACTCGTTATAATAAAATCTTCAGGTTTTCCCTTAAAACGCATGCCTTTATCTCGGCCCATAATCATTCCGCTATATGCTCTGCCGTAAAAAGGCATATTGCTTGTCACCATTTCAGGGGTAAAGGTTATGGAATAATTGCTTCCAACTAAATTTTTTGTGGGGCCGCTTAATGGAATTGCTGTATTTGCAATAAACTCAAAGTTTTTGGAATTCAATAAAATTTCTGTTTGAGTTTGTTCTGTCTCTGCTGTCGGTTGCGTTTTCGTGGTTTTATTCTGTGCATTCAAGCTACTAAGGGTAAAACAAAACAGGGCTATAAATAAAAAGATACGCTTTTTCATAATCTGTAATTTTTTAAATAAACTGTACAATGATTATGCCCAAGTCATTTAAATGAATTTAGCGGTATTCAGGATTTTCAAAATTCCAGCGAGTGCCATCATCCCAATCTTTTCGGGAATTGCCGTATTTTGGATACCCTCCCTGCTCTTTCAGCATTTTTGCCAAATGGAGGAGATTATAGGTCATAAAGGTTGTATTTCTATTGGTGAAATCATTATTCTTCGCGCCACTTTCCTCATCCCGATAACTTGGCCCAGGGCCGGCTTCACCTATCCAACCACAATCTGCCTGTGGCGGAATGCTGTAGCCCACGTGCTGTAAGGCATAGAGAATGCCCATAGCACAATGCTTTATTCCATCTTCATTTCCGGTAATGATGCAACCGCCTACCTTTCCGTAAAAATAATACTGCCCCTTTTCATTCTGAAGACTGCTCATTGCATACAGCCTTTCAATCAATTTACTGGCCACAGAGGATTTTTCGCCCAGCCAAATAGGAGTTCCAATAATCAGAATATCGGCAGCATCTACTTTCTTCCAAATTTCCGGCCAGGCATCTTCCTTGGCTCCGTGCTCGGTCATATCTGGATATACGCCATATGCAACAGCATAGTCCACAAATCGAATGTTTTCAAAAGAAACCCCTTCGGCTTTCATTATTTTTTGCGAAACATCCATCAAGCCCTGTGTATGACTCATCCGCGGGGACTGTTTTAGGGTACAATTGATATAGAGTGCTTTTAAACTTGAAAAGTCTGGTTTTTTCATAGTTTTTATTTCTAAAGGTAATAAATAATAAAAACACCTCTAAAATTTTAAAAACTAAGCTTTTAATTCACCGATTAAACCTTCAAATCAATCTCCTTCAAATTCTCAATTCTATTTCTTTGAAGGAAATCGTCTATGGTTTCAAAATGTTCAATAATGCGTTTTTCTTTAAATTCGAATACTTTTTCGGAAAGACCTTGAAGAAAATCGCGGTCGTGGGAAACCAAAATCAAGGTGCCATCAAACTGAAGCAGGGCTTCTTTTAAAACATCTTTCGATTTTAAATCCAAATGGTTTGTAGGCTCATCGAGAATGAGCACATTTACAGGCTCCAGCAATAACTTCACCATCGCCAAACGGGTTCTTTCCCCACCAGAAAGCAGCCCCACTTTTTTATCGATATCATCACCGCTGAACATAAAGCGACCAAGAATATTTTTTATTTGGGTGCGTATTTCGCCTTTTGCAACCTCATCGACAGTTTGAAAAACGGTGAGTTCCTTGTCTAAAAGTGCGGCCTGGTTCTGTGCAAAATAGCCTACCTTGGCATTATGCCCCAAGGCACAGGTTCCTTCAAAATCTATTTCACCCATAATGGCTTTTATCATGGTAGATTTTCCCTCACCGTTTCTTCCCACAAAACTCACTTTTTGGCCACGCGATATGCTCATATTGGCATCTTTAAAAACCACATGGTCGCCGTATTTTTTGGTCATTCCCTCCACAATTACAGGATAATCCCCACTGCGCTGGGCAGGTGGAAAACGAAGTGCCAAAGCCGAAGTATCTATTTCGTCAATCTCTATAATCTGAAGCTTTTCCAGCATCCGCTCGCGGCTATTCACTTGATTGGTTTTGGAATACGTACCCTTAAAACGCTCAATAAATTGTTGGGTCTCGGCTATAAATTTTTGTTGCTCCTCGTACGCCTTTATCTGGTGCGCCCTCCTATCGGCACGCAATTGCAAATAATGGCTGTAGTTGGCCTTATAATCGTAAATGCGCCCCATTGTAACTTCAATGGTCCGGTTGGTAATGTTATCTATAAATTTTCTGTCGTGAGAAATAACAATAACCGCTTTTGCTTTATTCAGTAAAAAATCTTCCAACCAGATTACAGATTCAATATCTACGTGGTTGGTGGGCTCGTCCAGCAAAATAAGATCGGGCTTTTGAAGCAGCAGTTTGGCAAGCTCAATACGCATACGCCACCCACCACTAAATACTGATGTGGGGCGGTGCAAATCACTTCTTTTAAAGCCCAAGCCACGCAACGTCTTTTCCACTTCGGCCTCGTAATTTATTTCTTCCAAAGCATAGTATTTTTCTCCCAATTCCGCCACTTTGGTAATGATGGTCATGTACTCATCACTCTCGTAATCGGTTCGGGTTTCCAGTTCTTTGTTCAAGCGGTCCATTTCGTCCCGCATTTCAAAAATCTGCTTAAAGGCCTTGGAAGCTTCCTCAAAAACTGTACAGCTGTCATCCGTCAATAAATGCTGTGGCAAATATGCAATTACGGCATCTTTTGGAGCGCGCACATTACCACGGGTGGGTTTTTGTACACCGGCAATAATCTTCATCATCGTACTTTTTCCGGCGCCGTTTTTTCCCATCAACGCTATTTTGTCATTTTCGTTCACTACAAAGGAGACATCGCTAAAAAGTGTTTCACCACTAAACTCAACCGCTAAACCATCTATTGAAATCATATCAAAATTTTGAGGTTGCAAAACTATTAAAAAGAAGTGGATTACGATTACTTATAATCATTTGGATAAATAGAATTAAAAAATGCATTAGGTAGCTATCTTCGCACAACATTCATCCCTTCCAATTGAAAATCATTTTGTAAATTCACAAATCAAAATTTCTGTCCTAAATCACAATCGCCCTTAAATTCCTACGCAAACCTATGTGATCATTAATTTTAATCACTTAGCATGACATTGCATAGTTTTTTAACCAACCGTTTTTTAAGTTTAGAAGGCAGATTATACAGTGGCAACCTTTCGGAGGTTCAGTTTAAAATTGAAGCCGCACTGGACAAAACCCAATCCTTAATCATTGATCTGGATGCCCTGGAAAAATTTGACCAGGCAGGGGCTTATATGCTTTATATTGCTTCGGAAAAGGCACGGGAGAACAACAAGGAAATTATTCTGTTTTGTAGGGAAAATGATAAGGTGAAATCTATTTTCTCTTTTGTGGGAATTCAATATTACTCAAAAATTCCAAAAAAATATCCTTACATCGGCTTTTTAAATCACTCACATTAAATTCACTATTAATTTAAAAACCCGCACCATAACAGTGCGGGTTTTCTCAAATTAAGTGGGGAGAAATAAGCCATAAGGCTCGATCCAAATATATAAAAAATGTGAATACAAACCCACATATTTTTTTGTCCCCAACCTTTGGAAATTAAACTAAAAATGTGCCGTAATTGAAAGAATAAAATTTCTTCCAGCTCCCGAAATTCCCGAACTATAGGGTCGATAACGTTGATCGGTAAGATTTTCAATCCCGCCACTCACATCAAAGGTATCCGTTAACTTATAAAGGGCCTTAAAGTTAAGGGTGTACCAAGCGGGGGCATACGGATCTCCATTTTTATCAAGCGCATAGATTTCCGTCTTCTCCTTTTCTCCCTCGGGCAACTCGTCAAAATCATATTTCCCTTGATAATTCACGTTCAGCTCCATATGCAACTTATTCGCTTTATAATTTAAGCGCGAAACACCGAAAAATGGTGAAGCGTGGCGTGAAGTACTGGTTTCTCCATTGTCCAATTCCTCTTCACCTTTCTGAAAGTTTACATCTGTTGAAAAGCCAAAACCCTTGGGCAATTTCACCTCCACGCCTGCCTGCACCCCATATACATGTGCCACGGCTGCATTTTGAATTGCTTGCACTTGGCTCAATTCGCCCTGATATATAATGCTGTCCTGTCCATTCAATTTAAAATCCCTGCGCACTAAGGCATTTTTGAGGGATGTGTAATATCCAGTAACATCTACTTTTATAACATCATTAAAAACCTTTGCAATTCCTAAGTCTGCATTGTAGGCATATTCAGGCTTCAAATTTGGATTGGGAACAACAACGCTACCAGGTTCTGAATCAAAAACTTTTCCCACATCATCTACATTTGGCGCTCTAAACGCGCTTCCCAAATTGGCACTTATTACCCACGAATCGTCTGGACGATATACCCCACCAATGCTCCCGGTAAGCGCGCCATTCTTTAAATTGGCTTCTGTGAAGGGAAAGGGGTAAAAAGTAGTGTCAAACTCAGCGTCCAACAACACATAGTTGTAGCGTGCGCCAGCACTTAATGTGAAATTATCGGCTGCTTTAAACTCGTCGGTTACATATACAGCCATTGACTGCCACGTGGATTTTGGATACCGAGCCGGCCCAGTTACAGAAACTTCTGTTGGAACATCTGTTACTTCTCCTTTGGAATTTACATCGTTCAGCACATATTCCACACCGTAAAAAAGAGTATTCCGCTCTCCCGTACCCTTTATAAAATCAAGGTTTGCGGAGTAAGCCCCCACTTCTTCACTTTGTGTATTGCGTTCATTACTGTTAAACGAGCGGTCTATCCTGCTCTCCTCAAACCACTGGTGTGCCAAGCGAAGGCTCAATTGGTCAAAAACCGAATTGTTTGCAGTATGGTTTATGTTTAAATTATTCATCATCCAAATCTGCGGGCCATAATCCCATTCGGCATAACGGGCAGTGCCATTGCGAACACGCGTATGCCTGTCATACCTTCCGTAAGGTGAAGTTTCCGAATAATGAAATCCGTACTGAAAGTCCCAACGCTCATTTGGTTGAAAGCGAATTTTCTGCATCATATTTATTTGCGAATAGGCCGAGGGAACCTGCAACAGTTTATCATCCTGCCAGATCACGACGTCCACGCTGTCCTGTCGTTGTACATAATAATCCTTAATATACTCTTCGGGCCCGTGGCTTCCTTGGCGCAAATGGTCATAATCCCACGACGTGATACTAGTGACAAATGCCCAATTCTTGAAACCCAGATTCACATCAAAATGTCCTGTTTTTTCGTTGTTGGCAGAAGAATAGCGCACATTGGCCTTTCCTGTTACCAATGGCGACTCGGTTAGTGAAAGTCGTGTCGTCAAGGTTTGAAAACTCATTACCCCCCCAATGGCATCACTACCGTAAATTACTGAGCCGGGACCAAAAAGCACCTCGGTGCCTTCAATGGCAAAAGGATCCAGATTGATAACATTTTGAAGATTTCCGGAACGGAAAATTGCCGTGTTCATCCTAACGCCATCCACAGAATATAACAAACGGCTTGTTGCAAAACCACGAATCATGGGGCTGCCTCCACCTTGCTGACTTTTCTGAACAAATACTTTCCCAGAAATACTCAATAAGTCGGCGGCTGTCTGTGGGTTTTGAAGGGCTACATCTTTCGATGAAATAGAAATTATTTTTGACGGAACATCATCACTGCTCTGCCGCCATCGAGATCCAGAGATAACTACCTCGTCAAGATTTAAGTTTGAAATTTCAAGCGAAAGAGAAAACCCCTCTGCCTCCAGCTCGCTATAACTCTTTACCACCGTTTTATAGCCAAGACTGCGTATTTCAATTTTTTCGGCATTCTTAAATGCTGAAACATCAGCCTTGCCTTTGGCATTTGTGGTAACATATAATTTTGAATTTGCGCTAAGGGTAACCAACTCCACCGGTTCGTTGTTCTGCGCATCTGTTATGGTAATGGTTTGTCCGTAGGAAGTTCCCACAATAACCAACAATAACCATAGCATGTATAGTTTTTTCATTTTAAAAATTGGTTTGTTTAATTGTTAAGGTGTCAATAAATAACACAATAGAATGCAGTTTCAATGTGTATTGAAAGCGCTAATGATAAAGTATTGGGTACTAACTGTACTTGGGGAGGTGGCGTGGGAGGACTTAAACGTATGGAACTAAAATTGCGCTCATATGCTATAGGCTGATAAATTTTTTGAAAGTTTTCTAAGGCAGTGGCCTGCCAATCAAAAAATTTTGAACAGAAAAAGGATTGAAAGTAGTTATTTAGTTGCTTTTGGGTTCTTTGCTTGTCCTTATCTTTATCAAAAGTCTGGGTAACCAGCTGTTGCAACTTTTTGTTAAGGGCAGTTTCCTCGTGGTCCCACCAGCATCTATAGTAAATGGTATCTCCTTTTGTTTCCTTGGAAACAACATCATACATCTGTCCCTCGTACTCAAATTCCTTGGAATGTTCCCACCGCAACTTTGTCTCAGCTTCTTCTTTTGAAAATTTCAGCAGCACCAATTCATTTTGGTCTATTCCTGCAATCATCTTCCATTTAATTTCGCGTTTTAGCGCAGCTTTCTCAAAATGGAATAGAAACATTGTTGCCACCGGAGCGAACAGTACTAACAGAAATGCTATGGCAAACAGTCTTTTTTTCAACCTTGAGATTTATTGGAATTCAAATGTCGCAAAATTGAAGGCATTTGCGTAAATTTTTTTGACATTTTATTGTTCAATAAAATCTATATAAAAAGAAAAACCACCCGTAAGTAACAGATGGTTTTCTCTATAGAATTCAAATAAAATAGCTTACTGAACGCTCAACTGCTTAATTGCAGTGCCTTCGGCAGTGGTAATTTTCACTAAATAAATACCATTAGCCAATTCAGAAACATCAAAACTATTGCTGCTGGTTTCCATAAGTTTTTGTCCAGCTACATTATAAACAATTATGCTTTCAACAGTTGCATTAACACTAACTGTTGATTTTGCTGGGTTGGGATATAATACAATTTGAGAAAGTGCAATGTCATTCACACTCAAAAATGGTTCAACCACGACGTCAAAATTGCAGCCCGCAGTGTTTCCGGCATCGTCTGTGGCCTCAATGATTACATTGGTAGTACCTACGCCCACCATCGTTCCCGCAGCAGGAATTTGAAGTGTTGTAAAAGTAGTAGCGCAGTTGTCAGTAATTGTAACCAACCCATCGCCCACGTAATCTGGAAGCTCATACATATCGTTGGAATCTGCCATTACAGTTTGTGTAGGAGGGCATACTATTTCTGGAATTTCTGCATCTATTACAGTAACTGTAAATGTGCAAGTGCTGGAATTACCTGAAGCATCTGTAGCTGTAAATTCTATAGTGGTAACTCCCACTGGAAACTCCGATCCACTAGCAAGGCCTGAAGTCTGAACTACTACTGGGTTAGGATCAGTATCATCAGTGGCAGTTGCAGGATCAAAAGTTACAATAGCGCCACAAATACCCGCATCGTTGTCCTGTTCAATAACTGCAGGACAAGTAATTACGGGAGGAGTAGTATCAGGGGCTGTTCCTGTAATCAAAAATGAGTCAACCGCAAAGTCCTCATCACCAGAATCCACAGAAACAGTTAAACGAAGGTCAAGTACTGCCCCTGTCCCTGTTATAGCTTTGGTAAAAACTTGTGCTGCATCTGTTAAAACATTTCCGTCACCCTCACCATCAAAATCGGTATCTTCTCTAAAGTTTCCGTTGGCAGTTCCCCCGCCACCGGTAAAGTCAGCTCCTTCAAACCAGATAAGATTTTGGTAACCCCCACCGTCAATTTGATAATCTATGCGAAGAAAGTCTAAATCATCAATATCGCCTGGAGCATCAAAAAACTCAGCAAATTCACCGCTAAACATCAAATCGGTAAACCCATCTATGTCTAGCCCGTTCCATTCGATGAATATTGGCAAACTGGCGCCTTCACCATCCAGGTCCATTCCAGTTAAAAATCCACCTGTAAACCCTGTGTAGGCCTTAATCTGTGTTGGAACTGGCTCCCCGTTAAAATCCTCCACTACGGCAAGTCCGAAGAAATCTCCAGCACCGTCAGAAAAGAAAGGTGTTGAAGTAACAAAACCACTATTATCGTCAAAGGTTTCGTTTAAAACCTGCGCAGATGAAGTGGCAGCAATAAGTAATGTAAACAATAAAGTGTAAAATTTATTCATAATAATTTTTAAAGGTTAATACTTTTTCGGCGGCAAATATAGAATTGTATTTGTAGGAAATAAAATGATATTAATCAATTTATCGCTACCAAATTGCTAAAAATTTAATTGTTAGACAGATGCACTTTTCCCTTTTACCCTTCGCCAAAGTTTTTTGAAGATAACCACAACACCTAAACAAATAAAACCTACAATAAGCCCCACGGCAAATTCCAAAAGAAAGGAAGGCAATGAGGGTAATAAATGATGGAAGAAATCTACATTGTGTACAAATATACCGCCCGATACCAATAATAAGGCTATGGTACCTATAACGCTTAAACTTTTAATAACTTTTGGAAGTGCTTGTACCAATAAATTTCCTAGCTTACGTGAAAAACTAGTTTCTGTCTTACTACGTTTTATCAATTTAAAACCCGCTTCATCCATACGTACAATAAGTGCAACAATACCGTAAACTCCAACCGTGGCAAGAATTGCAATAACGCTCACTACCATAATCTGGGTGCCTATGGGTTCTTCTACCACGGTACCCAAAGCTATAATCACAATTTCTAATGACAGGATAAAATCGGTCACAATTGCTGATTTTACACGTTCTTTCTCAATGGCTAAAATTTCAATTTCGGTAAGCCCCTCCTCTACAAAAGATTCCTTCACGTGGGTGTGGGGAAAAAAGAACTCATATATTTTCTCTGCCCCTTCATAAGCCAGATATAATCCCCCTAAAATTAAGATTATGGTCACTGCCCAAGGTAAAAAAGCGCTCAGCAAAAAGGCTATGGGCAGAATAATCAATTTATTTAAAAAAGAGCCTTTGGTAATTGCCCAGAGAACAGGAATTTCACGGGAAGAGGCAAAACCAGAGGCCTTTTCGGCATTCACCGCTAGGTCATCACCCAAAATGCCAGCCGTTTTTTTGGCTGCCACTTTGCTCATCATTGCCACATCGTCCAACAGTGCAGCTATATCATCCAGTATTGCAAAAATTCCTGATGCCATATATTTATAATTATATAAAAAATTAAAACCCCGTAAATTTAAATAAATATACAGGGTTTAATAAAAAGGTATTGGAAGAAAAAGTGTTTATTTTACTATCGTCAATTCATCAATAATATGGCTCGCTCCTGCAAATTTGTCTATTAAAAACAATACATAGCGAATATCTACATTGATGGTGCGTTGCAGTTGATCGTCAAAAATAACGTCGCCCGCCATCGCTTCAATGTTTCCATCAAAGGCCAATCCAATTAATTCACCTTTGCCATTCAGCACTGGCGAACCAGAGTTTCCACCAGTAATATCGTTATCCGTTAAAAAGTTTACTGGCAAATAGCCGTCATCATCAGCATATTGACCAAAATCTTTTTTCTCATATAAGTCTATCAATTTTTGCGGCATATCAAATTCATCATCGCCCGGTTGGTATTTTGCAATAGTCCCCTTCAATGTTGTGTAGTAATTTTTCACAGCATCATTGCGCTTATCTTCCGGCAATGCAATTACCTTTCCATACGTTAAGCGCAGTGTACTATTTGCATCAGGATAGTATTTGGCGTCTGGATTCATCTCACGCATTCCCTGTACCATCAAACGGTATGCACGTTCAAAGTCATTGTTCAATTGCTTTTCTTCTTCAGACTCATAGCGGTAGCGCTTCAGCAAATCTGTGGAAAGTTGGAACAAAGAATCATTCCTTAAAACTTCGGCATTGGGATTTGCCATAAAGGCTTCTACTTTTTCCTTTGATTGAAAAATACTGTTTTCAAAAGCGGTATTTAAATAGTCATTCCATCCTGCTTCACTTTTATTATTGGCAGTTGCAATGCGCGCTACCATAGGCGCAATATTTTCCGCTTTGGTGGAATAAAGCTTCAACTGGGCGGCAAGCACATCTTTTTCTAAAGGCATATAGATACCCTCATAAAGGTCATTAATCTCCGCCTCTAGCTGTGGCTTAACCTCAGCTTGTTTTGCTTCGTTTTGTTGTAAATAATAATCCAGTGCATTGCCCAAGCGGTAAGGAATAGTTGCCATACGGGTACGCAACAACAAGCCCAAGTAATTGTCGTGTGCACTAGCCTTATTGGTATTTTTATAGTAGTTATTAATAACGGGTATCACATTGGCATATTTTTCATTGCCTTTTTTGGAGGCCCATTTCTGAAAAGCTTTTTCTTCCTTTCGTTTGCTTTCCGCAGTTTTATGTTGCGTAAGCGCATCTATCATTCCCTGGCGATTTTTCCAATAATTGGCAATAGACGCATAGCTTGACGCATAGTCAAGTTTTACTTGCTGATCCTTGTCCATATATTTCTTCATTACGTCCATAGAGGTTTTTGAAGCCTCCACCCAAGCTGGATACGCATAATCTACGTTTTGCTGTATGCCGCCTGCGGGCATCCAACGGTTAGTCCTTCCAGGGTATCCAAGGATCATAGCAAAATCGTTTTCCTCAAAACCTTTCAAACTAGTTTTTAAGTGGTATTTGGGTTTCAGGGGCACATTGTTTGGTGAATATTCCGCAGGGTTACCGTCTTTATCAGCATACACTCTAAAAAGTGAAAAATCGCCTGTATGTCTTGGCCATTCCCAGTTGTCGGTATCCCCTCCAAATTTCCCTATGCTTGCCGGCGGTGTACCTACCAATCGCACATCATTATAATCTTGGTAAACGAAGTAGTAAAACTCATTGCCCTGATAAAAGGATTTTACAGAAACGGTATATTTTCCACCCTCGTTGTTTTCCTGCTCAATCTTTGCGATTTCACGGTTTATGGCAGCTTCGCGTTCGGCTTCAGTCATTTTATCATTCACCTGCCCCAAAATGCGTTTTGAAACATCATCCATACGTACAAAAAAGCGAACGGAAAGTTTCTTTGGCTTTAATTCCTCAGCGTAATTTCCCGCCCAAAACCCATTGGTCAAATAATCGTTTTCCGCAGTGGAAAGTTCTGCAATTTGGCTGTAGCCACAATGGTGGTTGGTAAGCACCAAACCGCTATCTGATATAATTTCAGCAGTGCACCCACGGTTAAATTGCACAATGGCATCCTTAAGGCTGGAATTGTTTATGCTATAAATTTCTTCGGGCGTAAGCTGCAGCCCCATTTTTTGCATATCGCGGTAGTTTAACCTTTCAATATGCATTAAAAACCACATACCCTCATTGGCCTGAACAGGCAATACAAAAGTAGCGAGGAGAAAGCAAATAAGTAATTTTTTCATTCTTAAAGGGAGTTATTTATTTATAAAATGCTCAATAAATAGGCGTAAAATACGCTGAAATTTATCGGCTTGTAAATATAAACGCATTCGTCTACTATACTGCGCGAACGTTACCGAAAAGAGCAACTTTAACTTTTTGTTAAGAGAAGATGGTCAATGTTATAAATAGCCCCCCTCCAAGGGAGGGGGGCCCGAAGGCGGGGTGGGTCAGACGGGGTGTGTCAGACACGGTGGGTTATTTTTTCACAATCCGCAAAACACTACTAACATTCCCTGCAACAATACGCACAAAATAATTCCCAGCACTTAGTCCAGAAATATCAATTTGTTCACGATTACTGTTCCCTTTGGAAGTAAGTAAGGTCTGCCCCAGTATATTTACAATCTCAATTGAAGAAATAGAACCCTCTGCCTGAATATTAAGGATATCATTGGCGGGATTTGGAAATGCTACAACCTTTAAAGATTCAAAATCCGCAACCGCCAATTCATCAACAAAAGTGGTGAATACGGTATTGGTTACAATCGCCGCATTAAAGTCAAAGTAGATATCCGCAGCATTTGCCACTACATCGTTAAGTTGAACCGTGGAAACGGGTTTCACTTTAAACGCCACAAAACCTTGGCTTCCTTCAGGGTCCGAAGAAGCCGTGGGCAGGTTGATATTGTCAAAAATAAAATCTATCGACCCATTTACAAGCTGTGTTTTCATAGCGTGGCTGGCATCGAGAACCTTAAATGTTGTCCAGTCCAGTTTTTCATCCAGCGCATCCTGCACGCGTACGTTTATGGCATTCGCGGTTCCCATATTTTGAAAGCGCACCACGTAATGTAGATATTCATCAGCATCATCAATCAATACTTGATAGCCTTCCAATACCTGCTTGTCGTTCGGGTCAAAACTGTTTACCGCAATTTGGTTTAACTGAAAAACATTATCATCAGGTGCGGCATCGCCACTTACGGGATTTACCCTTGCAATATAGGGCAGCACATCGCCACTTTCAACAATGGGCGGTTGCGCCACTTCAAAAACCACTTCAATACTACGGGTTTCAAAAGGGTTTAGGTTGCTGTAATCCCAAGAAATAGTATTTCCGTTTATGGAAGTTTCCGTAGGCGTAGCCTCTACAAACGTTACAAGCATTCCATCAAAATCCAGTTCTACATTGCCGCTCAGTTGGGTAGTGCCCACGTTTTCATAGACCAGTTTATAGCTGGCCTCAAATCCGGGTCGGGCAGCATTTAGTGGCACAAGGGTTACCGCAAGGTCATTGGCGGTGGTGGTTGGCGCGATACAAAAATCAGCAATCTCGGTTTGGTTAAAACCTACAAAAGTATCAACCGCCTGCGCCGGACTTAATGAAAAGTAAGGCGAAAGCCCCAAAACAGTAGTGGTATAAGTATTCTCTGCTACGGTAAGGTTGTAATCGCCTGTGTTTATTGTAGTGGTTGCAAAATTGTTGGTGCCATCCGTAGTGTTTACAAGCAACCTACCAACCCCAACATCGCCACCATCGCAGCCGTTGTTTTCGTCATCGTATTTTACGGTGCCTGTTATATGGTTTAGGTCGCCGTTGGCGATTGTGCAATCCTCAACAAAGGTTGCCAAGGGTGGAATATCTGTAAAGTTGTTTGCGGCGTATTGGGCGTCTTCTACGCAGATAAATTGGAGGTTGGGGTTGTTTGTTAAAGATAGTGCATCCTGAGTACACCCCCCTCCTAATACCTCAGTATTTCCATTTTTTAAATTTATATATTCCAAAGATGGGATATTTCTAACCTTTATATTACATAATTCAGGATTATTAGATAGATCTAATTCAGTAATTAAGGTGTTCGAAATGTTGAGCACTCTTAAATTTATATTTGAAGAAAAGTCGAAATTACTTATAGGGTTTTCTACGGCATAAAATGTTTCTAAAAGTAAATTATTTTCAAGATTCAAATTCGTTAATTCATTATTGGAGACCCATAAAAATCGAACATTTGGGTTTTGAGAAACATCTAACTCACTAATTTCATTTCCAAAGCACCATAATATTTCAAGAAATTGATTATTACTCACGTCCAATCCAACTATATTATTATCACTACAACTAATATTTGTAATATTTGGAAATTGGGAAACATCAATTGTAGTTAAATTATTATTATCACAATTGATTTCTTCCAAATTAGCATTGTTTGATGCACTAATTGTTGTTAAGTTATTTGAACTAATTTGCAGAATCTGCAATAATGGGTTGTTGGAAATATTTAATACTTGAATATTATTATTATAGCAAATAAGTCTTTCTAGGCTTATATTAGAAGAAATATTTAATTCGTTTAAAAAATTGCTTTGACAATTTAATTCTTTCAAATTCTCAAAAGTCTCTATACCAGTTAAATCAATAATAGCCTTCTCTAGTACATATAAAATTTCTACAGCCTCTGCCTCACTATATTGTATCTCCCCATCCCCATTGGTATCAATAACAGGGTTATGGTTTAGCAATGCATTTTTAAAATTGGTATCGGGTATGTTTACTATCTGGCCGCTGGCAAAAAAAGAGGTAAGCAGGGTTAGGGTGAGTAGTAGGTGTTTCATTTTTAAAAGTTTATGAGTTTAGGTGTCGAGGGGTTGATGAGCTTCTGGTTTAACTGGCACAATATATATATATATATATATCCAAAAAATAAAAAAATCTTATTTTAAAAAAATATTCCCCGCCCTAAAAGGGAGGGGTGGCTGCGAAGCAGAAGGGTGGGTACTTGTTATAAAAATAAAAGACAAAACCCCTTCGGTCTTTTGGCAGAAAAAACCAAAAGCCACCTTCCTCTTTAAAAATTTAGAATCTTCTATTTGAAATTATCACAGGGGGAAGGAACTAGTAATATGCAAAAATCCAAAAAAAAAGTAATCGCTCTCCCTGCCCTGTATGGCAGGGGTGGCTGCAAAACAGACGAGGTGATTGCTCCCTAGCTTGAATGGAATGGCAGCTCCTTAGAAGAGAACGCAACTCCAAAAAAATACAGACCAACTAATAATTCAATTATTGTAATAATTACTTATTACTTCCAAACCTGAAAACAAAAAAAATTAAAAATAGAATAATGCATTATATCATAATAAACCAATAGTTTAAAGTATATGTATAGCATATTCATAGTATATATATAGTGTATTTATAGCGTGTTTATAGCGTGTTTAAAGCGTATTTTATAAATATTAAATCCATTACTTCAATATTAAACCCTTCATCCTTTACTGCTGAAAATTTCCAAGTAAGCTTTCTTGCCCCATCTTTTTGATAACCCAACATTTATCGATAGCTTTATAAAAATAAACTGAAAACTTATGAAAAAAACCATTACCCTCCTATCTGCCCTTGCTTTAGCCATAGGCTCCACCGCCCAGCAACAAGGCAAAAAAGCATCTTTAAATCAAGACGGCACCATTTCCGTAGAAATGGTTACACTACCCCAAGATTATAACAATACAGAACAAACCCACGTATTTGACCAACTCTGGCGCTTTGGGGAGCCAGCACATCCCAATTTTAAAAACAGTCGTGGCACCACCTTGGCAGATATTGATAATGATGGTATAGACGAAATACTCTACGGTATCTGGAATACCCTTTATGCCCTTGAAGGTAACGGTACTATACTTTTCCAAAAAACCGTTAGCGGCACCATCCTACTTCCTCCATCGGTTGCAGATTTAAACAACGATGGCACTCTGGAGATTGTACTAAATACAGGAGGTGTTCCCAATGCGGGTCGCGTGTACCTTCTTGATCCCACGGGAGCAGACCTGCCGGGTTGGCCTTTAAACTTTGACGACCACTGGATGATTAACGCCCCAGCATTAGCAGACTTGGATGGCGATGGAATGTTGGAGATTATTACCGGCGAACGCGTAGGGAGCGCCCAAGGCTTTGTGCATGCTATTAAAATGGACGGAACTCCAATAAATGCAAATTGGCCCGTAGAGGTAGCAGCAACCCCTGCTTTCACTCCTTCTATTGCAGATATGGATAATGACGGCAACCTCGATGTGGTTATAGCCGCCTCTTCAGCAGGAATGTATATTTTTGATAACCAAGGGCAAGTATTTCCAGGTTTTCCAGTTTTTGACCCTACAGTAAGTTATTCCTACCAATCCCCAATCCTCGCTGATCTTGATGGGGACGACGACTTGGAAATTATAGGAAGCAACCACGGAGACAATCCCCGCTTCTATGTTATGGAACACGATGGCAACTACAGACTGGGCTGGCCCATCCCTTTGAGTGGTTGGACCTATTCTCCCCCAACAGTGTTGGACATAGATGCAAATGGCACTTTTGAAATCTTTATGTCCGATAGAATTACCAGTGGTACTCCCGGCGTAGAACTTCCCGTTATATATGGCCTGGATGAAAGCAGCAGCAACATACCCAATTTCCCGATAGAAAAATATGGCGGTACCGAAGGTGTACTTTCCATTGCCGATGTCAATGATGATGGTATCTCTGATATTATTTTCCCAAGTGTCCTAACAGATGCTGCTGGTGAAGGCTATATACATGCCTATTCCTTAGACGGGTCTGGTGAAATAGATGGATTTCCTTTACGCCCCCATGGTTTTACCTTTTTGAACGGCGCCGTTTTGGGCGATGTAGACAATGACGGAATGTTAGATCTTACAGCAAATAGTTACACTTTAACTTTTGGCGCAGGAGTAGATTCTACTTTTGTGAATGTGTATAATCTAAACGTACCGTACAACCCAGAAAACATTCATCGCAATGGCTACAAAGGCGACAATACCCGCGATGGCTTTGTGGAAATAGAAGAAATTATGGGTGTTACTGACTTTAACACTGGCTCCATAATTAAAATATTCCCAAATCCTTCAGAAGGAATGTTGTCCTTTAAAATTCCCGAAGCTATGGAAAATGCAAAAGTGAATATTTATAGTATCGATGGAAAAGTAGTTTTTTCAGAAGAAGGTAATCTTGAAAAATCAAACAGTTATAATCTAAAACATTTGAATAATGGAATGTATTTCGTAACAATTTCTGACGGAAAGAAAACATTTACTGCGAAGTGGATGAAGAATTGATTAAATCACTCCGATTAGAATAATTTTAAACAAAAAGCCTCAAATTTTGGAAACTGAACATTATACCTATATTTGAGGCTTACCCTTATATTACTAATGAATTCAAAAATACTATTTTCGGGATTGCTAGTTTTTATTTTTTCTGCATCAAATTTCCTATTTGGGCAGTGCCCTACCGGTTTTGTAACGTTTACTTCGCAAAGTCAGATAGATAATTTTATCATAGATTATCCTAATTGTACAGAAATAAATGGAACTCTCCGAATAGAAGAAGCTGTGTCAGGTGAAATAACAAACCTTAATGGCCTATCCCAAATAATCCGGGTTGAAAATTTACGTATCCTAAATAATGCTGCTCTAACAAACCTTAATGGTCTGAACAATTTAACAGCTGTAACTGATGGAGACACCTACGGACGACTTTATATTATTGGTAATCAAAGTCTACAGAATCTAAGTGGACTTGAGAGTTTGGAAGAAGTTTCTCAAGATTTAAGAATTATTCAAAATCCGATACTTTCATCGATAGAGGGTTTAGAAAGTTTGTCATCAACTACAGCGCACATTCTAATAGAAGAAAACCCTTCCCTAACAAGTTTAATGGGGTTGACCAATCTTACAAGTGCTGATGGGATTCATATTACTGACAATGATTTGCTCTATAATTTAAATGGTCTAAACAATATAACTGAATTAGGTGATCTTAGAATAATAGCAAACCAAAATCTAATAAACTTAGAAGGATTGAATAATTTGGTTACAGTAGGTGAGGAAGGAATAGAAATATATTCTAATCCTAGCTTAGAATCATTTGATGGTTTCGAGAGTCTTGTTTCGAGTGGAGATTTTTATTTATCTGGGAATACAGCAGTAACGAATCTTGAGGGTTTTAGTAATCTCACAACTTCTCTAGGAAGTTTTGGCATTGTCAATGCTCCATTATTAACAAGTTTAAATGGTCTTGAAAACTTGACCAATGTATTTCTTTTATATTTTGAAGGTAATTATTTACTAAATGACATTTCAGCACTCTCAAATATAGATATAAACACCCCGCTATACGAACTTGTTATTCACGGCAGTCCTGAATTAGCTATATGTGATTATCCAAATATCTGTGAGTATTTAAACGACCCAGCCAATGAAGCTATAATATACGATAATGCCCAGGGCTGTAATACTCGTGAAGAAATTTTACAAGACTGTGGTTTGCTTAACAACAATGAAAACTTAGCTGAGAATAATTTTTCAATTTATCCCAATCCTACTTTAAACAATTTTACTATTTCAGGAATTGAAAATGGTGAAGTGCGAATTACAGATAGCCGTGGAAGAGTTTTAAAAAGGATCACTTTAGGAAAAGATGAAACTTCGCTCAATGGTTTGACTGAAGGTGTTTATTTCATAAATATCACCAATGAAAAAGGATCTGTTACCAAGCAAGTAATAAAAATCTAGCCTTTTGGAATTTGGTGCTTGAACTTTGGGATTTCTATTCAATAACATGCTGCGAATAATTCCGCCATTTCTCCAAACACGCTTCCATGTCCTCTGGAATTGGGCATTCAAAACGCATAAATTCACCTGTAACGGGATGCACAAAACCCAAGGTGCGGGCATGCAAAGCTTGACGTGGTAAAACTTTAAAACAGTTTTCAACAAACTGCTTGTATTTAGTGAAAGTTGTTCCTTTCAATATCTTTTCGCCTCCGTAACGCTCATCGTTAAATAGGGTGTGGCCTATGTATTTCATATGCACCCGAATTTGGTGGGTACGGCCTGTTTCCAATCTGCAGGAAACCAACGTAACATACCCCAAACGTTCCAAAACTTTGTAATGGGTAATAGCTGGCTTTCCCTTTTCCTCTTCATCGTTTTCGTAAACGGTGTTTTGTAAGCGGTTTTTGGGATGGCGGCCGATATTTCCTTCAATGGTACCTTCCTCTTCTTCCACATTTCCCCAAACAAGGGCTACATATTCGCGCTCGGTGCTTTTGTCGAAAAACTGTTTGGCGAGGTGCGTCATTGCTTCCTCCGTTTTTGCTATAACTAAAAGTCCGCTGGTGTCTTTATCTATTCTATGTACTAATCCTGGCCTGTTACTCGAATTATTCGGAAGGTTTTCAAAATGATACGTCAGTGCATTTATAAGTGTTCCGCTGTAATTGCCGTGACCGGGATGTACCACCATTCCCGCAGGCTTGTTCACTACGAGTACAGCATCATCTTCATAAACTATGTCGAGAGGAATATTTTCAGGAACAAGCAGAAATTCATATGGCGGATGCTCAAAAAGCACCGTCACCACATCATTGCCCTTCACTTTGTAGTTTGATTTTACGGGAACGCCGTTAACGTAAATATTTCCAGCGGTGGCTGCTTTTTGTATTTTATTGCGGGTCGCTTTTTCAATCAGGTTCATAAGGTATTTATCTACCCTAAGCGCACCCTGTCCTTTGTCTGCCTTAAAACGGTAATGTTCATAAAGATCATCACTGCCATCGGTATCCTCTATTTGCTCTTCGTTAAAATTCGCCATTGTTCGCTTCTTCATTTTCTGTTGGAGCCTCTGGGTTTTCTTCGGAAGGATCGTCTTCAGTTTGAATTCTATTGAGCGATTCATCCCCAACGATTAAATCTATCACTGAAGTTTTCTGCAGCGGTGTGCCCACCTCAAGCTTTTCGCCTTTGTAGCGCATTTCCAAAACGTTGTCGCTAATATGCGGACGGTAACTTATCTTTCCTATTTTGAAACCCATGGCCAATAACGTAGGTTCTGCCTGCCGGCGTGTACGCCCCAACACATCGGGCACTTCAATTTTACGGTAGCCCGAAGGGTTCAGTGTTAAATATAATTTTCGGTCTTCCTTTACAAATTTACCAGGTTTCGGAATTTGTTCGATTACGGAATACTTTGGGTAATCGGGATTGTAATTTGCCGAATCCAAGATTTCATAACGAAGGTCCATTTCGTCCAAGGTCTCCTCCACTTTGTCCAAAGATAGTTTTGCAAGGTTGGGCACCTCTATCGTTTCATTGTGGTTTGTGCTAAAGCGCAACCACCATAATATCAAAAAAGCCATGACTAGCAAGGCTACAATTGCCAATAGCAGCTGCTTTAAAAATACCTTGGAAAATACGAACTGGAAAAAAGTCATACGTTTGTTTGTTAATGCACAAAAATATAAAACCCAAAGTTAGTATCTTTCTATGGATAAGTGATATTTTTGTTTTACCAGTTATTTAACGCAGCTTTTAATGATTTGTTATGGGTAAAAAACATATTGCCGTTGCTATGGGCGGCTATTCCAGCGAGTTTGAAATTTCGATAAACAGCGGCGGCGTGGTTTGCAACGCCCTTGATAAAAATAAATATGAGGTGTATCCCGTCCATATTTTGGAAGAAGGCTGGTACTTTGTAGCAAAAAACGGTTCCAAACATCCCGTAAACAAAGCCGATTTCAGTTTTGTCAATGGTACCGAAACCATCCATCCCGATGCCATTTTCAACACCATCCACGGCACGCCCGGTGAAGATGGTTATCTGCAGGCCTATTGGGAATTGTTGAAAATTCCACATACCAGCACAGATTATTATCAGGCCGCGCTGAGCTTCAACAAACGCGACTGTCTTTCGGTATTGAAAAATTTTGGTATTCGCGCCGCAAATTCCTATTACATAAATGAAGGCGGGGAGATTAACGTTGAAGAAATAGTAAAAAAAACCGGCTTGCCCTGTTTTGTAAAGCCAAATCGCTCTGGCTCCAGTTTCGGCATCAGCAAAGTGAACGATATGGAAGGAATGATGCCAGCAATAGAAAAAGCATTTACCGAAGACACCGAAATCATTATTGAAACAGCTCTCGTTGGAGTTGAAGTTTCGGTGGGAGTTTATAATAGAGGCGAAGAAATAATCGCCCTGCCCGTAACCGAAATTGTTTCGGAAAATGAATTCTTTGACTATGAAGCAAAATACCTTGGGAAGTCGCAGGAAATTACCCCCGCAAGAATTTCAGAAGAAGAAACGGAAATGGTAAAAAAAGAAGCCGTTCGCATATATAAATTACTAAATATGAAGGGAATCACCCGCAGTGAATTTATTATTGAGAAAGGAAAACCATTTTTTCTGGAAATAAACACAAATCCGGGTCTTTCCACAGAAAGCATCGTCCCTAAACAAGCCCGAGAAGCAGGAATGACATTGACGGAATTTTTTGATATTCTTATTCAAAATGTAATAAAATAGTTACTTGTTTCAAGTTTCTAGTTATTATCCGAAACCACAACTTTAAACTTATAACTTTTCAAAATGAAATACTACCTCATAGCAGGCGAAGCCTCCGGAGATTTGCACGGGGCCAATTTAATGAAAGCCTTAAAAAAAGAAGATTCCCAAGCGGATTTTCGCTTTTGGGGTGGCGATTTGATGCGTGAGGTTGGCGGCACCGAGGTAAAACATTATCGGGAACTTGCCTTTATGGGCTTTGCAGAGGTAGTACTAAACCTTCAAACTATTTTTAAAAACATCAAATTCTGCAAAAAGGATATTGAGCGCTTCAATCCCGATGTAATTATTTTTATAGACTATCCCGGCTTCAACTTTCGAATTATGAAATGGGCGCGGCAAAAAGGATACCGAACGCATTATTACATTTCGCCCCAAATTTGGGCATGGAAGGAAGGGCGAATAAAAGATATAAAGCGTGATGTGGATGAGATGTATGTTATCCTTCCCTTTGAAAAGGGTTTTTATGAAAAAAAACATGAATTTCCGGTTCATTTTGTGGGTCACCCACTAATTGACGCCATTTATAACAGACCCCAAGTTGATCCCGAAATCTTCAAAAAAGAAAACGGTTTAGATGATCGACCAGTGGTAGCATTGCTTCCCGGCAGCAGAAAACAGGAAATAAAGAAAATGCTGGAAATAATGATTTCGGTAGCGAAAGATTTTAAGGATTATCAATTTGTTATTGCCGGTGCGCCAAGTCAGGAAAAATCATTTTACGAAAGTTTTCTCAGTACTAAAAATGTGCATTTTGTAGCTAATAAAACCTACGATCTTTTAAGTATTTCAGAAGCTGCCTTGGTTACCTCGGGCACAGCTACACTTGAAACCGCTCTTTTCAAAGTACCACAAGTGGTTTGCTACAAAGGTAGCAGGATTAGCTATGAAATTGCCAAACGGGTCATTAAGTTGGAATACATTTCACTGGTAAATTTAATTCTCAATAAAACAGTTGTTACCGAACTTATCCAAACCGAATTCAACACAATAAAGCTAAAAGAAGAACTCACAAAAATTTTGGATCCGTATAAACGGGCTACTATGTTTTTGGATTATTACGAATTGGAAAAAGCACTCGGAGGTCGTGGTGCAAGTGAAACCACGGCCAGACTAATCTATACTGCCGTAAAGAGAAATTAAATAAATTTTTATATTTTTAAACCTTCATCCACTATTTTTTATCGATGCGAAAACTACTCTTTCTTTCTTTTTTGGCTTTATTCCTCATATCCTGCGGTAGTACCAAAAACACTGGTAAAGTTCCAGAGGCCATCAAAGGGAAAAAAGAAACAAGAACTAAAACTACCCGAAAAGTAAATCTGCACAAAAACAATAAAATTGTAGCAAAAAGGGATGATGAAAACACTTCGGAAGCCTCTGAAGAATCTCCAAAAGAAATTAAGAAAGGAATTATAGATTACGCAAAAACCTTTGAGGGAACACGCTATAAATTTGGTGGCACTACTGATGCCGGGATGGACTGTTCAGGTCTGGTATACACCGCTTTCCAAAAGGAAAATATTAGCCTACCTCGTATTTCGCGAGATATGGCTAAAAAGGGGATACTTATTTCTTTTAAGGATATCGAGGAAGGCGATCTCGTTTTCTTTAAAACCACCAGCAGAAACACCATAAACCACGTAGGTTTGGTAGTTGAGGCAAAACGCGGTGAAGTAAAATTTATCCACTCCACGACCCGGGCCGGTGTTATTATTTCCTCACTCGATGAGGACTATTGGAAAAAGACATTTGTGGAAGTGCGGCGGGTCATTTAATTTTTCGGTTTCAGCAACTTTGCTTTTGCAAAATATATTTTTTAATTTTATTTCCATTCTCCCCAATAAGTTTTAAGTAAAACACTTAAAAGGTTGGGGCATGAAATTCATCAACTTTGCAATAGTAAAGTTTTCGGCTTTCCTCGTGCTGGGGATTCTCACTGCACATTACCTCCCCTCTAATTCTTTTTTTCTCTCTTATCTTTTCATAATCCTAGCAATAGTTGCGGGTCTTTGGTTTTGGGCAAAAAAGCAATTGGTTCAGCAACCTTACTTCGGAATAGCTGTCTATCTCTGCTTTTTCGCCATTGGTTACTTCACATATCAGATGCAGCTGCCAGAATTTCAACCCAACCATTATTCGCACTTTATTTCAGAAAACAAAGCAGATTTAGTACAGTTGAAAATAAACCAGAGCTTAAAACCCGACAAATTCTATCTAAAGTATTTTGCAACGATAACCGCAATAAACAACAATCCCGCGGCAGGAAAAATCTTGCTGAATATTTCAAAAAAATCTATAAAACAATCTTTTTCGCCCGATGAAATATTACTTGTATATGCCCCAATTACCGAAATTCAAAAACCACTGAACCCGCACCAGTTTGATTACTCAAAATATATGAAATCATTAGGGGTTTATGGACAGCTACGCCTTTCATCCTCCCCTATTCTAAAAACACAAAAAGCTTCCAAAACTTTGATGGGTATTGCGCAAAACATACGCGCGCATATAATTACAAAATTTCAAAACACCAACCTAAAAACGGACGAACGCGCCATTATACAAGCGCTTGTCTTGGGCGAAAAGAAAGACATTGACAAAAATCTGTACAACGAATACGCCGCTGCGGGAGCCGTGCATATTTTGGCCGTTTCGGGGCTACACGTGGGCATTTTATATATTATTCTCGCATTTCTTTTTAAACCCTTTGTAAGATGGAAATATGGTGTTTTTTTTCAAGCTACATTCATTGTTATTCTCTTATGGGGTTTTGCATTGTTATCGGGATTATCGCCTTCAGTTACGCGGGCGGTAACAATGTTCAGCTTCTTTGCAATTGCCAAACTTTTTGACCGAGAGATAAATTCCATAAACACCTTATTCCTTTCATTTTTTACGCTTTTAATCATCAATCCACTATGGTTATTCCAGGTTGGTTTTCAACTTAGCTATCTTGCAGTTTTCTTTATCGTTTGGCTACAACCGCTTTTTTATAAAGTAGGCTATTCAAAATACTGGATTGTGCGGAAAACTTGGGGAATCGTTTCCGTTACTATTTGTGCACAAATTGGGGTTCTACCGTTAAGTTTATACTATTTCCACCAATTTCCAGGATTATTTTTGCTCACCAATATAGTGGTACTGCCTTTTTTAACAATCTTGATGTGCGGCGGAATATTGATTGTTCTATTGGCGAGTTTTGACAGCTTGCCAAATTGGTTTGCAGACAGCTATAATTTTTTGATTGAAGGTCTTAATGGCTTTATTCATTGGATAGCAGTCCAAGACGAATTCCTCTTTAAGGAAATCCATTTTTCTATATTAAAAGTCTTGGGAACCTATTTACTAATTATTGCCATTGCATTACTTCTTAAAAAGATGAACTATCATAGGCTGGTAATTTCCTTATTGGCAATTTCAGTATTAATTTCAATCTACATTTATGATGAATTCAGGTATTCTGGAAATCAATTCTTGATATTTCAAAAGAGTAAACAGACATTAATCGCTTATAAAAACGGAAAGCATCTTACGGTTTTTAAAAGTGATAGTATTTCAAATACTTCTGAAACATATCCTCTTAAATCGTATAAAATTGCCGTAAATACTAATTCCTATTCGGAAAAAAAGATTCCGGGATTCTTTAAGTATAACAATAAAAATGTTTTGGTTTTAGATAGTTTGGGGGTCTTTCCCAATGCAACGAATGTGAATACAATTCTGCTCATTAGCAGTCCAAAAATAAACCTCAACCGACTAATTGATAGCTTAAAGCCTGTACAAATTATTGCCGATGGCAGTAACTATTATTCCTATGTAAAACGCTGGGAAAAAACCTGCAAACTAAAAAAGCTCCCGTTCCGCCATACTGCAAAACAAGGAGCTTTCCCAATAGAATAGCCCGAATATGAAACCGAAGTGGCTATACTAAAATGTGGGTTTAAAATTCTTCTGATACTCTTCCCAAGCCTCGGTAGTGGTTATTTTTAGATAATCGTCCGTATGTATCATTTTTAGGAAAATCTCAAGTTGGGGAGGCGTTCTGTACCCTGGTACCGTTTGGATTAACTTGCCTTCTTCCGTGAAAAAAACAACACTTGGATAGGCGTTAACCTTTAATGCGTGCGCAAATAAGTGCTGTGAATTTCTACCTTTTCTGGCGGGATCATAATTAGGATTTGTATAGGTAAAATCATTAAAAGTTACCTTTTCAGTCCCTTCTGCGTTAAATTTAACCGCATAATAGTTTTTGTTCAAATATTCAATTACGTCCGCATCACTGAAAGTATTTTTATCGAGCATCTTGCAGGGACCACACCACGTGGTATAAACGTCCATAAAAATCTTTTTCGGTTCTTTCTTTTGCGCGGCAAGCGCTTCGTTCATGGTCATCCACTTGATTTTATCCTGTGAATGGACCGTACCTGCGGAAACAATAAGAAAAAAGAGTAATAAATATTTCATTATAAATGCTTTAGTGATTTTAAATATTTTGAAACAAAAAGCGTTCCATAAAAAGGAACGCTTTTATATTATAAAGTATTGTGTGTTAACGAATACCGTGCATTAATTTTTTTAGAATTGGGTTAAGAATCATCGCAATAACCCCCACGCCAATGGGTATTAATGCAAAAATTAAAAAGAAGGTTCCTAAGGAATACTCCGCAGAAATCTTATCAATCATCCCGCCCATTGTATTTGCAGCCTTTTGGCCCACGGCAATGGCAAGGTACCACACCCCGAACATAAACCCAATCATTCTAGCAGGAACAAGTTTACTTAAATATGAAAGTCCTACTGGTGAAATACATAGTTCTCCCATAGTGTGCAGCAAATAAGCCAAAATTAGAAATATCATACTCACGGAAGCTGTCATCGCCCCTGAAGGTATATCTGACGCACCGTAAGAAAGTACCGCAAATCCTAATCCCAGTAATATCAAACCAATACCGTATTTCATACCTGCACTTGGATTGTATTTGCTCTCCCACCATCTGGAAAAAAGTGGTGCGAGGGTAATAATGAAAAAGGAATTTAAAATACCAAACCAAGTGGCATCCACTTCGTTGCCCTCCTGTGAAAACTTATCATATAAGCGGTAAAGTACCAATCCCCAAACCCCAATAAAAGCAATTGCCAGTACTATGTTTGAAGCGCCAATTATGGTGAATGTTTTCTTAAATAGCAAATAGATTACCCAAGTAATTATTATTAAAGGAACAGTAGTTAAAAGTGCATCCACGATTTTAAATATCATAGCTGAATCGCCTACCAATGTTCTATCGGTATAATCTCTTGCAAAAAGGGTCATGGATCCTAACGATTGCTCGAAGAACGAAAAGAAGAAAACGGTGAAAAGACCAAATATGGAAACCGCGATAATTCTATCACGAACTATAGGCAAGTATCTTACAATACGGGTAATCAATAATATTAAAAATAAGAACAATGCCGTTAAAACTACAAAATTGGTTCCGCTCAATCCGCCTACTTCAAAAGGAACTAAGGATGTACCTCCAATCTTCTCCAAAGGGTCGTTAAAAAGATAGAGTAAACCACCCACAGATGAAAGAACTACCAAGATTTTGTCAAACATTGTGAATGGATTTAACTTGATAGGGGCTTCTTCTGCTTGGTCATTTCGCAATTCAGGTCTTTCTTCGTTTATATTCTGTGGAATTTCAACTTCGTGAATTTTGGTAGGTTTGGCGCCTACACTTCCGAATAGATTTTTCGCCAAAAGGAACTGTAGCATCCCCAAGAACATAAAAATACCGGCAAGGCCAAAGCCCCAAGACCAGCCATAATTTTCAGCTAAATAACCGCAAAGCATCATTCCAAAGAAAGCTCCGGCATTTACACCCATATAGAAGATTGTATAAGCACCGTCTTTTTTCGATTCCTTACCTTTATACATTTCAGAAATGATGGAAGTAATATTCGGCTTAAAAAAACCTGTCCCAATAACCAGAAGTGCAAGACCCAAGTAAAAGGAAGCTGTAGTTTCCAGCGCCATAGAAGCGTGACCCAGGGTCATAATAATGCAACCCAAAACCACGGCCATTCGGTAACCTGTAATCTTATCTGCAATCCAGCCACCAATAATAGGCGTTAGATACAAAAGTGATGCATAGGTACCTATCAGTGCAAGCGCATGCTCGCGCGGCCATTCCCAGCCCGGGTTGTCGCTTAAAATTGGAGCTGTAAGGAACAGCACCAAAAGGATTCGCATTCCATAAAAGGAAAAACGCTCCCACATTTCAGTAAAAAAGAGTATAAACAATCCCGCGGGGTGCCCTAAAACTTTGTCTTTAAACAGATTTTCTATATCGGTGTTCATCGGTAAATGTTTTGGTTATGTTGCTGAAAAATTAGTTTGTCTTGTTGATTTCTGGATCTGCAAGTTCAAAAGGCTCGTTGTCGTGAAGTTCACGCTCATTATCCTCAGCGCCGTGCGTAAGTTTTTCAAGTTTCTTTCTTATCAATAAAACTAATAATCCAAAGGCAACACAGAATACCGCAATTCCCGTAAACACAGTGTATTCACCTAAATCAGAAGCAGATTCTCCCAAAAGTCCAGCAACCTTATTTCCAAAACCAGTCATCGCAAAATATACTCCCATCATCAAGGAAGCATATTTCAAAGGAGCTAATTTTGTAATATAAGAAAGCGCAACTGGCGATAGACATAATTCTCCCACGGTATGGAACAGATAAGCCAATACTAACCAGTACATAGCTGATGCGCCATCACTGTTAAACTGTGCGGCTGCAGCGGTCATGAAGAAAAAACCCGTCCCCATTATTATCAAACCAATACACATTTTAAAAAGTGAGGTGGAAACTTTTCCTTTCAATTTTCTATGCGCCCAATAGGCAGCTACGGAAGTTCCCAAAATAATTATAAACATGGCGTTAAGGGACTGAAACCAAGATGCTGGCACTTCCCAACCCATTAACATACGATCAGTTTTTTCAGATGCGTAAATATTCATCAAACCTCCCGCTTGTTCAAAAGCTCCCCAAAATACTATAACCAATATAAAAGAAATGAAAAGAACTATCATTCTATCTTTTTCAACTTTAGAAAGCGGTCTCTTCATAGCTGCTTTTTCTTCGGGATCGATAGATTTGTTGGTGTTGTTACCTACGTACTTCAAATGCTTCTGCCCTACCAAATATTGAATAAGTCCTAAAGCCATACCTATCGCCGCTAGACCAAAACCGTAGTGCCATCCATAAACTTCCCCAACATATCCTACAATTAAACTGGATAAGAAAGCACCTATATTAATACCAATATAAAAGATTGTAAAGCCCTTATCTCTTCTAATGTCTCCAGTTTTATACAGACCACCAACCATAGTTGAAATATTTGGCTTTAGCATACCTACACCCGCTATAATCAATCCAAGTCCGGTGTAAAAGGCCCACATTTCTTCTATTGAAAGAATACCATGCCCTGCCACCAAAAGAATACCACCTACAAGTACGGATTGCTTCTGGCCCATAAATTTATCGGCAATCCATCCTCCTGGAATGGAAGCAACGTAAACAAGCATGGTGTAAGTTCCGTATAATGAAAGCGCTTCGGCATTTGTCCACCCTAATCCTGGATTATCACTGGTAGCTTCTGCAACCAAATAAAGTACCAAAATGGCCCGCATTCCATAATAGGAGAAACGTTCCCACATTTCGGTAAAGAACAAAATATAAAGACCTACTGGGTGTCCAAATAGTTCTTTTTGCTTTTGATATTGAAGTGCTTCTGACATAAGATTAATTATTAGTTAGTGTTGATTTTTATAAATTGTTTTTGATATAATTGGTCATTAAAGTATAAAGATGCAAGCGGGTATTTCCACCATAAATTCCATGGTTTTTATCTGGATAGATTCTCCAGTCAAACTGCTTATTGGCTTGCACCAAAGCTTCTATTAAACGCATTGTATTTTGTACGTGTACGTTATCATCGGCACTTCCGTGTACTAATAAAAACTTTCCTTTCAGCTTATCTACGTGTGAAAGGGGGGAGTTATTATCATAGCCAGAAGCATTTTCCTGCGGGGTTTGCATATAGCGCTCTGTATAGATACTGTCATAAAATCTCCAACTGGTCACTGGCGCCACGGCGACGGCCATTTCAAACGTATCGGGTGCCTGGAAAAGACAATTTGAAGACATAAATCCACCGTAACTCCAGCCCCAAATACCTGTTCGCGAAGCATCAATATAGGGCAGCTCGCTCAATTTTTTGGCAACAGCCGTTTGGTCTTCAACTTCATATTTGCCCAATTCCTTTTGGGTCATTTTTTTGAAATCTCTTCCTTTAAAGCCAGTTCCGCGACCGTCCACGCAGGCTATGATAATTCCATATTCATTGGCAAGCATTTCATGCCAATAATCGTTAGAGGACATCCAACTATTGGAAACATTCTGTGAGCCGGGACCTGAATATTGATACAAAAACAATGGGTATTGTTTGCTTTCATCAAAATCCAATGGTTTTATCATATACATATTTAGATCTTCACCATTAATGTTTATAGTTGAATACTGTTTAGGTGAAATTTTATAAGAAGCCAGACGATTTTTTAAATCATTATTATTTTTTATTTCACGAAGCAGTTTGCCAGTTTTAGCTTCCCGAAGCGTGAAAACAAAAGGTGTTGTTGCGTCTGAAAATGTATTTATAAAATAGGTATAATCTGCACTGAAGTCGGCATCGTTGGTTCCTGTTTGTTGTGTTAAGCGTACTTTATTTTTACCGGAAGGAAGTATGGAGTACACATCACGATTGATGCTTCCGTTCTCGGTACTTTGATAGTAAACACGGCCCGTATTTTGATCAAAACCGTAATAAGCCGTCACTTCCCAAGGCCCTTGAGTTACCTGATTTAGCAGCTTTCCATTTTTATCGTATTGGTAAATGTGGTTCCAACCATCCCGTTCACTGGTCCAGAAAAAACT
Organism: Aequorivita iocasae; assembly: GCF_016757735.1. Lineage (NCBI taxonomy): Bacteria > Pseudomonadati > Bacteroidota > Flavobacteriia > Flavobacteriales > Flavobacteriaceae > Aequorivita > Aequorivita iocasae. Next base: position 1,887,541 of record NZ_CP068439.1, on the reverse strand, counting down.
GTTGTTGTTTAAAAAGGTAAGGTTGTCGGTAACGTCAACGTATGCGTCATCTTTTTCTGCTAAAATTAATTTTGACGTATTGTTTGAAGCATCCACAAAAACCAAATCTATTTCATTTTGATGACGATTGGTAAGCTGCACACTCAAAAGGTTGTTGTCTTGCGTCCAAAGTAACCGTGGAATATAATAGCTATTGTATTTTGAAAGGTTTATTTCAGAAGTTTTTTCACTACCAAGATCATATAAATGCAATGAAACCTTGGAGTTTGCCTCTCCAGCTTTTGGATATTTGAAGGTGTCTGCAGAAGGGTAGAGTTCGTTGCCGTAAAGATCCATATTGAACTGTGGCACCTCGGTTTCATCAAATTTAATGTAAGCTAGCCTATCGCCGTCCTTGCTCCATTCAAATGCCCGCACAAACGCGAATTCTTCCTCATAAACCCAATCGGTAATCCCATTTATAATACTGTTCTTTTTACCGTCTGTGGTAATCTGTTTAGTTTCTCCAGATTTCAAATCCTTTATATACAGATTGTTTTGATATCCGTAAGCTACCTTACTACCATCATTGCTAAAGGTAGGCTCTTGAATTTTATGTGTGGAAACCAAACTGAACTGTTTTGAAGCAATATCGTACACGTAATAAGTTCCCAAGGAGGAACGACGATATATTTGCTGCAGCTCTGTAGTAAATAGAATCTTTGACTCGTCCTTGCTGAACTCATAAGAAATTACGTAATTGATGCCTTTTAAATCTGCACTATTCAATAGGGTTCGTACTTTCTGGCCACTTTTGTAGTCATAAACATCAACGGTAGAAGCTTTGTTCTGTCGGTCATAATTGAGCACCGCATATTCTTTTCCGTTGTTCATGGAATTTAATGCGTCTAGACCTTGGGTTTTAAAAGCTCCACCCCAAATTTCTTCAAGGCTTATGTTTTTTTGTTGGGCTATAAGGGTGGAAAAAGCTGTTAGAAACAGCAATAAAAAGGGAAGGGAATTGAATCTTTTCAAAGTGTTAAAATTTTGTTACGCCAAGTTTACTAATTTTTTGTGAAAGAGCGTAAGGTTTTTTTGTTAAATAAGCCCTTGAAGCGTTATTTAACGCGAATAACAATTAGTTACAAACCCTTACAAATTGTACACTATTACAATCCAAAAATGCAAATCCTTAATAATTAGGTTTTGAGTTAATCACGCACTAATGGCATGGTAGTGCAACGCAACAAACCTTCCTGTTTTGATATTTCAGCGTAAGGAACTTCTTCTACCGTAAAACCTTGCTCACGCAGCCAGTTATTCAATCTCGTGAAGTTTTTCTCTGAAATGACCACATCAGGCGAAATTGAGAATACATTGCTGTTCATATCGTACATTTCGCGTTTTGTAATGTGGAAGCAGTTTTCCTTTCCGAAGAAATCTATAAGCCAATTATACTCCTCTTCAATCAAAAACCCTTCCTTGTGTATAATGGCCTTGCCCTTACCTAACGGCTGAAAACAGCAATCTAAATGCAATGCATTTTCATCTGCGACAGTATTGCTTTTTTTGAGGTTGAAAGATTTTACCTTCTTATGTGGAAACAATTTTTGTAGGTGTTTTACAGCGTTCAGATTGGTACGTGCAGTTATAAAATTTGGATAGTCCTCACCATAATAGGCGCCTACAAAAATATAATCGCCCCAAGGCATAACATCACCTCCTTCTATATGGGCATTTTCTGGAAATTCAATAATTTTTGAAGGGTCAATCTGATTGATTACGTGCTCTATGGCTTCAATTTCCATGGAACGATCTTCCAAAATATTTGCGATGATAAATTTGTCTTCAATTACAAAGGCTATATCACGCGAGAAAATTTGGTTATAATCCTTAATGGATTGTGGCCTGTACACTTTTACATCATACTTTTTAAAAACTTCGGCCACGGCCTCCATTTCCTTTACCATATCTTCATCCTTAGGATAAGTACCAGCCTTAATATGCTCTGCCGATTTGGGATCGTAGGCATTTTCCAACTTGGGAACGGGTCCATTGCTGTCGGCGCGACCCAGCACCACAACACGTAGTCTTGAAGTTTCGTCGTTAATGTTTAAATTGATCATATCGCAAATATAGAAAAAGCACCCCGATTCGGAAGTGCTTTTAAAAGTATTAAAAATAAGTATTTATCTTTTTTCGATAGGTACAAAGGAACGAAGGTTAGCACCCACATAAATTTGTCTTGGACGGCCAATCGGCTCTTTTTGTAGCCTCATCTCTCTCCACTGCGCTATCCAGCCCGGAAGACGCCCAAGGGCAAACATAGGAGTGAACATCTCTACCGGAATACCCAAGGCACGGTAAATGATACCCGAATAGAAATCTACGTTAGGATATAATTTTCTTTCCACAAAATATGGATCTTCCAGCGCTTCTTTTTCAAGAGCCTTTGCAATGTCCAGAACGGGATCTTCAATTCCTAAATCTTCTAGAACATCATCGGCAGCTTTTTTGATGATTTTTGCACGGGGGTCAAAGTTTTTATACACTCTGTGGCCAAAGCCCATAAGACGAAACGGATCCTCCTTATCTTTTGCTTTTGCCATAAATTTCTTGGTATCGCCACCATCTTCCTTAATAGCTTCCAGCATTTCAATAACTGCTTGGTTAGCACCTCCGTGAAGTGGCCCCCACAGTGCCGCGATACCTGCAGAAATAGAAACAAAAAGACCTGCGTGCGATGAACCTACAATACGTACCGTTGAGGTAGAACAATTCTGTTCGTGGTCTGCATGTAGAATCAATAGTTTGTTTAATGCATCAACCACAGTAGGCTTTGATGTGTATTCCCCACTTGGCTTTTTGAACATCATTTTTACAAAATTATCCACATAGCGTAACGAGTCATCCCCATAATCAAGCGGTAAACCCAACCGTTTTCTGTAAGTCCACGCAGTTAGTACGGGGAATTTTGCCAAGATTTTCACTATGGCTTTATACATATCTTCCTCACTATCTACATTTACCGATGATGGATTGAATGCAACCAAAGCAGAAGTTAATGATGAAAGCACGCCCATAGGATGGGCAGATTTTGGAAAGCCATCCAATATTTTTTTAACATCTTCATCAACGTGCGATTGTGCTTTTATATCATTATGGAATTTTTCAAGTTGTTCCTCTGTGGGCAACTCCCCAAAAATAAGAAGATAGCAAACTTCCAAAAAGCGAGCTTTTTCAGCAAGTTCCTCAATGGAATATCCCCTATAGCGGAGAATTCCCTTTTCACCATCCAGAAAGGTTATGGCACTCTCACAAGAGCCTGTATTCTTATACCCAGGGTCTAAAGTAACAACCCCATTGGTATCGCTACGAAGACTTTTTATATCTATTCCTAATTCATTTTCAGTCCCTTCCACAATGGGGAACTCGTATTTTTTTCCATCTATTTCGAGGGTCGCCATCTTTGCCATAAAATATTGTGTGTTTTTTATTTATTCAGAAATGCTAAATTACAAAATCTAAAGCTATTTTTTTAACATTTCGAAGTAATCTTAGGTTAAAAAATCCTTAAATCATCGATGCTTAGTGGATTTTTGAAAATTAAAAAACCCCGCCATTAGCGAGGTTTTCAAACAAACTATTAAAAGTTATATTTTGAAGGCATTTTGCTGGGGAAAATAAGCCACTTCACCCAATTGCTCCTCTATTCTTAGCAACTGATTGTACTTTGCCATTCTATCACTTCGTGAAGCGGAACCAGTTTTTATTTGGCCGCAATTTAAAGCCACCGCCAAATCAGCAATAGTATTATCTTCAGTTTCGCCGCTTCGGTGGCTCATAACAGATGTATAGCCTGCATTGTGGGCCATATTTACAGCTGCTATGGTTTCGGTCAACGTGCCAATTTGATTCACTTTTATCAAAATTGAATTGGCTATTTTTTCTGAAATACCTTTTGAAAGTCTTTCCACGTTTGTCACAAATAAATCATCTCCAACCAATTGAACTTTATCGCCAATTTTCTCTGTCAAATATTTCCAGCCTTCCCAGTCGTTTTCGTCCATACCGTCTTCAATAGAAATGATGGGATATTTTTCGCATAATTCAGCTAAATAATCTGCCTGCTCTTTTGATGTACGCACTTTTCCTTTTTCCCCTTCAAATTTTGTGTAATCGTATTTTTTCTTAATATAAAATTCAGCAGAAGCGCAATCCAAAGCAATCATTACATCATCGCCCAATTTGTAACCTGCTTTTTTGGTTGCTTTTGCAATGGTATCCAAAGCATCCTCCGTTCCATCTAAAGTTGGGGCAAATCCGCCTTCGTCGCCAACTGCCGTGCTCAATCCACGGTCGTGCAATACCTTTTTAAGGTTATGAAAAATTTCGGAACCCATTTGCATCGCGTGCGTGAAACTTTTTGCCTTCACGGGCATTACCATAAATTCCTGAAAAGCGATAGGTGCATCACTGTGCGAACCGCCATTAATAATATTCATCATAGGCACAGGGAGTGTTTTAGCACTCACTCCACCCACGTAGCGATAAAGCGGCATGCCCAGCTCAGCTGCGGCTGCTTTTGCGCAAGCCAGCGAAACGCCTAAAATTGCATTGGCGCCCAATTTCGATTTATTTTTGGTGCCGTCTAAATCAATCATTGTTTTATCAATCAACTCCTGTTCAAAAACAGAAATTCCCAAAAGCGTCCCGGCAATTTTTCCTGTAATGTTTTCCACAGCTTTCAACACACCTTTTCCCATATAATCTTTTCCGCCATCGCGAAGCTCTACAGCTTCGTGCTCACCAGTGGAAGCTCCGGATGGAACTGCTGCCCGGCCCATAAAACCGTTTTCGGTAATTACGTCAACCTCAATAGTTGGGTTTCCTCTAGAGTCGAAAATTTGTCTTGCGTTGATGTCGATGATGATGCTCATTGGTAAAAATTAATAGTTATTGTTTAATATTTTTTTAAAAGACCCCAAAAGTTTTAAAACCTTTGGGGTCTGGAAAATTTTATGCTGTTTCAAATTTATGCGTTTCAATGCTCTCGATGAATTGATCAAAAAGATACGAAGCATCGTGCGGTCCCGGACTTGCTTCGGGATGGTACTGCACTGAAAAAGCAGGTTTATTTTTTAAACGTATTCCCGCCGCCGTATGGTCGTTCAAATGTTCGTGTGTAATTTCAATATTTGGGTTTGCCTCAGCTTCTTCCCTATTGATTGCGAAACCATGGTTTTGAGAAGTAATCTCACCCTTTCCAGTAACGTGATTCATCACTGGATGGTTGATTCCGCGATGGCCATGGTGCATTTTATAGGTTGAAATACCATTGGCCAAGGCTAAAACCTGATGCCCCAAACAAATACCGAACATGGGTAATTTCTTATCCAAAATTGTCTTTACAACTTCTATGGCGCTGTGTAGTGGCTCCGGATCACCTGGCCCATTGGAAATAAAGTAACCATCGGGGTTGAAAGCTTCCATTTCTGAAAAAGAAGCACTGTAGGGAAACACTTTCACATAACAATCTCTTTCGGCTAGATTACGAAGAATATTTTTCTTTATTCCGAGGTCCAAAGCAGACACTTTGTATTTAGCGTTTTCATCTCCGAAGAAATAAGGCCCTTTTGTAGAAACTTTTGAAGCGAGTTCCAGTCCGTTCATATCGGGTACGGCTGCTAACTGCTTTTTGAGACCTTCAATATTATCAACTTCTGTTGAAATCACGGCGTTCATTGCGCCATTGTCGCGAATGTAGCTTACCAAAGCGCGGGTGTCCACATCACTTATGGCCAGCAAATTATTTCTGTTTAAAAATTCTTCCAAGGAATCATCTGCCGCGGAACGGGAATAATGGTAACTGAAATTGCGAACCACCAAACCTGCTATTTTTATTCCTTCAGATTCCACTTCCTCTTTGTTGGTGCCGTAATTCCCGATGTGGGCATTGGTGGCAACCATAATTTGCCCATAGTAAGAAGGATCCGTAAAAATTTCTTGGTAACCGGTCATTCCGGTATTAAAACAAACTTCACCAAAGGCGGAGCCTTCTTTGCCGCCAACTGCTTTTCCGTAGAAAATAGTTCCGTCGGCCAATAAAATGAGTGCTTTTTTTCGTGTTTGGTATTTCATGCTATTGTTTTTGTGGATTCTATTGTTTTAATATTTTCCCATTTCGCAAAATCTTTGCAAAAATAGTATAAAAAAAAGGGATAAACGAAAACGCTTATCCCTTTGTTATTTATCGAATTGGAATTCATTTACTCCTCTTCTTTTTTAGCTTCTTTCTCGGCTTTTGCTGGAGCGGCTTTTGCAGCAGGAGCAGCAGCTGAAGAACCGCTTCCACGGCGACTTCTACGTGTAGATTTCTTCTTAGTAGCTTTGCCAGCATTATAAATTTCGTTGAAATCCACAAGCTCTATCATTGCCATATCAGCGTTATCACCTAGACGGTTACCCAATTTAATAATTCGGGTGTAACCTCCCGGACGGTCACCAACTTTTGGCGCAACAGTTCTGAAAAGTTCTGCAACTGCTTCTTTTTGACGCAATTTTGCAAAAACCAAACGACGGTTGTGCGTGGTGTCTTCCTTAGACTTTGTTACCAATGGCTCAACAAACTGCTTCAACGCTTTTGCTTTTGCAACAGTAGTGTTGATACGTTTGTGCTCTACAAGTGAGCAAGCCATATTGGCCAACATTGAATGTCTGTGGGCAGTTTTTCTACCTAAGTGATTTATTTTTTTTCCGTGTCTCATGACGTTTTTGTTATCATCATCTTGCTACAAGATCCGTTCTTCGGAGAGCAAATTATGATGGGTTAATGATTAACGATTGTCGATTGCTGATTGTTGATTTCAGATTTAAAACTTCAGCAATCTGAAATCATAAATCTGAAATCGTTAATCAACTAGTCTTTATCTAATTTATATTTTGCAAGATCCATCCCGAAATTTAGTCCTTTTACGTTTACAAGCTCTTCAAGCTCAGTAAGCGATTTTTTACCGAAGTTACGGAACTTCATCAAGTCATTTTTGTTATAAGATACTAGGTCGCCCAAGGTATCAACTTCAGCAGCTTTCAAACAGTTTAGCGCACGAACCGAAAGATCCATATCTACTAATTTTGTTTTAAGCAACTGGCGCATGTGAAGAGATTCTTCATCATAAGTTTCAGTTTGTGCAATTTCATCTGCCTCCAAGGTAATGCGCTCATCGCTGAACAGCATAAAGTGATGGATCAGGGTTTTTGCAGCTTCGGTCAAAGCATCTTTTGGGTGGATTGATCCGTCTGTAACGATTTCAAAAACCAATTTTTCGTAATCAGTCTTTTGCTCTACACGGAAGTTTTCAATGCTGTACTTCACGTTTTTTATTGGAGTGTAGATAGAATCCGTAAAGATGGTTCCCAAAGGAGCGTTTGCTTTTTTGTTCTCTTCAGCAGGAACATAGCCGCGACCTTTTTCGATAGTGATTTCGAAATTAAGATTCACTTTTTTGTCCATATTGCAAAGAACCAATTCTGGGTTCAATACTTGGAATCCTGAAATGAATTTTTGGAAATCACCCGCTTTCAACTGCTCGTTTCCAGATACTGAAATAGTAACGGTTTCGTTATCTATTTCGTCAATCTGTCTTTTGAAACGAACTTGTTTAAGGTTCAAAATAATTTCGGTAACATCTTCAACGACTCCTGCAATGGTTGAAAATTCGTGATCCACGCCTTCGATACGAACCGAAGTAATGGCGAATCCTTCCAATGAGGAAAGTAATACGCGTCTTAATGCGTTACCAACGGTAAGTCCGTAACCCGGTTCCAAAGGACGAAATTCAAATTTCCCTTCGAAATCGGTAGAATTTACCATTATAACTTTATCAGGCTTCTGAAAACTAAATACTGCCATTTTTTTTCTTCGTTTTAATTGTTATTTGGTTGCGCGGTTTAAAAGTTTGAAGAATACTATAAACCCTTTGGCCAAATACCAATATGATTATTTATTATTTAGAATATAATTCGACGATAAACTGCTCGTTGATGTTTTCTGGGATTTGGATACGCTCAGGAACGGAAACAAAAGTTCCTTCCTTCTTATCGTTATTCCAAGTAATCCATTCGTAAACATGACTTGCATTTGCCAACGAATCGTTGATTGCACTAAGAGATTTTGATTTTTCTCTAACTGCTACTACATCGCCAGGTTTTAATTGGTATGATGGAATGTTTACTTTTTCACCGTTAACGGTGATGTGGCGGTGCGATACCAATTGTCTAGCACCCGCACGACTTGGGGAAATCCCCATTCTGTAAACCACGTTATCTAGACGTGACTCACACAATTGAAGCAAAACCTGACCTGTAATTCCAGGTGCAGCAGTTGCTTTTTTGAACATATTTCTGAACTGACGCTCCAAGATACCGTAGGTATATTTCGCTTTTTGCTTCTCCATCAACTGGATTGCATATTCAGATTTTTTACCACGACGACGTGCATTACCGTGTTGCCCAGGAGGGTAGTTTCTTTTTTCGAAAGACTTATCGTCTCCGAAGATAGCTTCCCCGAACTTACGGGCGATTTTAGTTTTTGGACCAGTATATCTTGCCATTTCTTGTTTAAGGTTATGAAGGAAAACTAAATTAAGGTCTTACGTTAATCCTTTAGTTCTTGATTCCTTCAGATTGATATTTATAATTAATTAAACTCTTCTTCTTTTTGGAGGACGGCATCCGTTGTGCGGCATTGGGGTAACGTCGATAATTTCGGTTACTTCAATTCCTGCGTTGTGGATGGAACGTATTGCAGACTCTCTACCGTTTCCTGGCCCTTTTACGTAAACTTTTACTTTACGCAAACCAGCATCATGTGCAACTTTTGCACAATCTTCTGATGCCAATTGAGCCGCATAAGGAGTGTTTTTCTTAGATCCACGGAAGCCCATTTTACCGGCTGAGGACCAAGAGATAACATCTCCGTTCTTATTTGTTAACGAGACGATAATGTTGTTAAAGGAAGCAGTAATGTGTGCTTCACCAACAGATTCAACATTAACCTTGCGTTTTTTAACTGTTTTTGTAGTTTTTTGACTTGTCTTTGCCATAACGTTAGGTTTTATTTAGTTGCTTTTTTCTTGTTAGCAACAGTTTTACGTTTTCCTTTTCTGGTACGAGAGTTATTCTTAGTACGTTGTCCTCTTAGTGGAAGACCCGATCTGTGACGAATACCTCTGTAACAACCAATATCCATTAAGCGTTTGATGCTTAATTGAACTTCACTACGTAATTCACCTTCGATTTTGAAAGACCCTACAGCGTCACGAATAGCTCCGATTTCATCATCGTTCCATTCACTTACTTTTTTGTCTTCGTCAACTCCGGCTTTGTTCAGAATATCTTGGGCACGGCTCTTACCGATTCCGAAGATATACGTTAACGCGATTACACCCCTTTTGTGCTTCGGGATATCTACACCTGCGATTCTTGCCATAACTTATCCTTGTCTTTGTTTGAACTTTGGGTTCTTTTTGTTAATTACATATAATCTGCCCTTTCTGCGAACAATCTTGCAGTCGGCACTTCTTTTCTTTACGGATGCTCTTACTTTCATCTCTCCTTGTTATTTGATTTTTATCGGTGAGATGGAATCTGCGATTTCATCTCTCTTTTTTATTTAGTGTTCAATGAACCGTGAGGTCCATTGTATTAATATCTGTATGTTATTCTTGCTTTAGTTAAGTCGTATGGGCTCATTTCAAGTTTCACCTTATCGCCTGGCAAAAGTTTTATATAGTGCATTCGCATTTTACCAGAAATGTGTGCGGTTACAATGTGACCGTTTTCCAGTTCCACACGGAACATTGCGTTTGATAGTGCTTCCACTATACTTCCATCTTGTTCTATTGCGCTTTGTTTTGCCATAATTTATGCTACTGCTTTTCTATTTTTGCCGCTTTTCATCAAGCCATCATAATGACGGTTCAATAAGTACGAGTTTACTTGTTGCATTGTGTCGATAGCTACACCCACCATAATTAAGAGGGAAGTACCACCGTAAAATAATGCCCATCCTTGCTGGATACCCATCAATTTAACAACGAACGCGGGAAAAATAGCGATCAAGGCCAAAAAGATAGAACCTGGAAGGGTTATTTGAGACATAATTCGATCTAAATATTCAGCGGTTTGTGAACCTGGTTTGATACCCGGAATAAACCCACCGCTTCTTTTAAGGTCGTCTGCCATTTTATTGGTCGGAACAGTGATTGCAGTATAGAAATATGTGAATATAATAATCAATACTGCGAATACCAAGTTGTACCAAAATCCAAAGATATCACTGAACGTTGCTTGGATACTTTGCGAAAAATCACTTTCAGAAAGACTAGCTACCGCAGAAGGCACAAACATAATTGCCTGGGCAAAGATGATTGGCATTACCCCAGATGCATTCAACTTTAAAGGAATGAACTGACGGGCGCCGAAAATATTCTTTTCGTAACTGCCACTTGCTGTTCTTCGTGCGTATTGAACAGGTATCTTTCGAACCGCCATTACCAGCATAATGGAAAGCAGGATAATCACGAACCAGATAACCAATTCAATAAGAATCATAATCAAACCACCGTTTGACTCCATAACTCTTGAAACAAATTCCTGCGCAAATGATTGAGGCAAACGAGCAATGATTCCAACCATAATAAGTATGGAGATACCATTACCTATACCTTTATCAGTAATCTTTTCACCCAGCCACATTGCAAAAATTGTTCCAGTAACCAAAATTATTACCGAGGAAACGTAGAACATTACACTCTGGCCCATTACGAAAGCTTCAGCAGGAACTCCCATTGCCGGAAGACCCGCAAGGTAGCTTGGTGCCTGAACCAAACAGATACCGATGGTTAACCAGCGTGTAATCTGATTGATCTTTTTACGACCACTCTCTCCTTCTTTCTGTAATTTTTGAAGGTATGGCACAGCAATTTGCATCAACTGTACAACAATAGAAGCAGAAATATATGGCATAATACCTAAAGCAAAAACAGAAGCATTGGCAAAAGCCCCTCCTGTAAATGCGTTTAGCAATCCGCCAATACCGCCTGAATCAAACTTACCTGCAAATTGAGCAAGCATATCTGCATCGATACCCGGTAATACTACTTGCGCCCCAAAACGGTACACTAAGAGCATTCCCAAGGTAAGTAGGATGCGGTTACGCAACTCTTCTATTTTCCAAACATTTTTTAAGGTTTCGATAAATTTCATCCTTAGCTGTTGTTACAATGTTACTACTTCACCTCCGGCAGCTTCAATAGCTTCTTTTGCCGAGGCAGTAAACTTGTGCGCAGATACTTTTAGTTTTGCCTTAATCTCTCCTCTTCCTAAAATCTTAACCATTTCGTTCTTTCCGGCAAGACCCAAACCAACTAAGGTTTCAAAGTCAACGGCATCATTTATTTTCTTGTCGTCAACCAGCTGCTGAAGAGTATCTATATTGATTCCCTTATATTCTTTACGGTTGATGTTTGTAAAACCAAACTTAGGAACACGACGTTGTAGGGGCATCTGTCCACCTTCAAATCCAATTTTCTTGGAATAACCTGAACGTGATTTTGCTCCTTTGTGTCCGCGGGTGGCAGTACCACCTTTACCGGAACCTTGTCCGCGACCTACTCGCTTGCCTTTGTTTTTCGCCGATCCTGCGGCGGGTTGTAAGTTACTTAAATCCATTTTTTCGTGTTTCCTTATTTGGTTTCAACAGAAACCAAGTGATTAACTTTATTGATCATACCAAGAATGTTTGGCGTATCTTCATGCTCAACCGTTTGGTTCATCTTGTGAAGCCCTAACGATTCCATGATTCTCTTTTGGTTTTTTGGGCGCTTTATAACGCTCTTTACCTTTGTTACTTTAATTTTTGCCATCGCTCTGATATTTATCCTTTGAATACTTTTTCAAGTGAAATTCCTCTTTGGTCAGCTACAGTTTGCGCACTTCGCATTTGCAAAAGAGCGTCAAAAGTTGCCTTTACCACGTTGTGTGGGTTAGAAGATCCTTGTGATTTTGACAATACATCGTGAACCCCTACTGCTTCCAATACGGCACGTACGGCACCACCGGCAATTACTCCGGTACCAGGCGCAGCTGGAAGAAGGTTAACGCGGGCTCCGCCGTATTTTCCTTTTTGTTCGTGCGGAAGTGTCACTTTGTTAAGTGGAATGCGAACCAAGTTTTTCTTGGCATCCTCAATAGCTTTTGCTATCGCGCTAGCTACATCCTTGGATTTTCCAAGACCGTGGCCCACCACTCCTTTTTCGTCACCAACAACTACAATAGCTGAAAATCCGAAGGCACGACCACCTTTGGTCACCTTGGTTACACGTTGTACACCTACCAAACGGTCTTTCAATTCAAGACCTCCTGGTTTTACTAATTCTACGTTTTTATAATCTTGATACATAATGCTACTTAGAATTTAAGGCCACCTTCGCGTGCACCTTCAGCTAATGATTTTACTCTTCCGTGGTATAGGTAACCGCCTCTGTCAAAAGCGATGGTTTCAACACCTGCTTTAACAGCTTTTTCTGCGATTGCTTTTCCTACCAATTTTGCAGCTTCAACCTTGTTTACTTTTGAAGCGTCAATATCTTTATCTCTTGAAGATGCAGCGGTAATGGTCTTTCCATTTACATCGTCAATAATTTGAGCGTATATTTCCTTGTTGCTGCGGAAAACAGCCAAACGTGGGCGACTTTCGGTCCCCTCAACCGTTTTTCTGATTCGCATGCGCAAGCGCTCTCTTCTTTCGTACTTTGATAATGCCATAACTCTATTTGTTATGCAGATTTACCTGCTTTTCTTCTTAATTGTTCACCTACAAACTTGATACCTTTTCCTTTGTAAGGTTCTGGCTTACGGAAGCCGCGTATTTTAGCCGCTACTTGTCCAACCAATTGTTTGTCGTGAGACGTTAATTTTACGATTGGGTTTTTACCTTTATCAGATACGGTTTCCACTTTTACTTCTGGCGCGATGTCCAAAATAATATTGTGTGAAAATCCTAATGCCAAATCTAATTTTTGTCCTTGGCTGCTGGCGCGGTAACCTACACCTACAAGCTCCAATTCCTTGGTCCATCCTTTGCTTACGCCTACAATCATATTATTGATTAAAGCTCTATAAAGACCATGCTTTGCAACGTGATCCTTAGATTCGGAAGGGCGTTCTACCAATACGTTTCCGTCTTCAACTTTTATAGTTACATCAGCATATTCCTGAGTTAACTCTCCTAATTTTCCTTTTACGGTAATTACGTTGTCTTTTACATCAACTGTAACTCCTTGTGGGATTGCTACCGGGTTTTTACCTATTCTTGACATTTCTTTGTCTATTTTTTAGTAAACGTAACACAATACTTCACCCCCTACATTTTGAGCTTTGGCTTGCTTGCCTGTCATTACTCCCGAAGAAGTAGAAACAATTGCAATACCCAATCCGTTCAAAATACGAGGAAGTTCTGTTGAACTTGCGTATTTACGTAAACCTGGTTTACTTATTCTTTGAATTTTCCTGATCACTGATTCTTTTGTAAGCTTGTCGTATTTCAACGCAATTTTGATGATACCTTGTGCGGTGCTTTCGTCATCAAATTTGTAGCTTAGAATATATCCTTGATCAAAAAGGATTTTTGTAATCTCCTTTTTAAGGTTTGATGCTGGAATCTCTACAACGCGATGTCCGGCTTTAGCAGCATTTCTAACTCGCGTTAGATAATCTGAAATTGGATCTGTATTCATTTATTTGAATTTGCGGATGTGGTTTTTGGACTATTCCAAACCTTCAACCAGTTTATACTTTTCTTTTGAACAGAAAAAAATCTATTCTTACCAGGATGCTTTGCGCACTCCCGGAATTAACCCTGAATTTGCCATTTCACGGAAAATTACGCGTGAAATTCCAAAAGTTCTCATATACCCTCTTGGTCTTCCGGTAAGCTTACAGCGATTGTGCAAACGTACGGGTGAGGCATTTTTAGGTAGTTTCTGTAAGCCTTCCCAATCGCCAGCTTCTTTTAAAGCTTTGCGTTTGGCAGCGTATTTCAATACCGTTTTTTGTCTCTTAACCTCGCGGGCCTTCATTGATTCTTTAGCCATCTCTTAGTTCTTTTTAAAGGGTAATCCCAATTCTTGTAATAATGATTTCGCTTCTTTATCGGTATTTGCGCTGGTGATGAACGTTACATTCATTCCTTCAATTTTCTTCACTTTATCGATATCGATTTCTGGGAAGATAATCTGTTCGGTAATTCCAAGAGAGTAGTTTCCTCTTCCGTCAAAACCAGTTGCCTTAATTCCGTTAAAGTCACGTACCCGTGGCAATGCAGAGGTAATCAATCTATCCAAAAATTCGTACATACGCTCTCCGCGCAACGTAACCTTCACACCAATTGGCATGCCTTTACGAAGTTTGAAGTTTGCAACGTCTTTCTTGGACATGGTTGCTACTGCTTTTTGCCCGGTTATCTTTGTAAACTCATCAACCGAATAGTCAATAAGTTTTTTGTCAGCAACTGCTGCACCCACTCCGCGGGAAACAACAATACGCTCCAATTTTGGTACCTGCATGACGTTTTTGTAACCAAATTCGTCAGTGAGTGCATTGACCACTCTGCTTTTGTACTCTTCTTTAAGTCTTGGTGAATATGCCATAACTATATTGCTTGATTCGATTGTTTTGAAAATCGTACTTTTTTGCCATTCTCCATTTTGTACCCTACACGTGTAGCTTTTCCAGATTTTGGATCCACCAATGATAGGTTTGAGATATGGATAGGAGCTTCTTTTTTTGCGATGCCACCTTGTGGGTTTTTCGCACTTGGCTTCTCATGTTTTGAAACCATATTTACTCCTTCTACGATTGCTTTGTTTTTGTCAAGGAATACTTTCATTACCTTACCTTCTGAGCCTTTGTGCTCACCGGCAGTAACTACTACTGTATCGCCTGATTTTATTTTAAGCTTTGCCATCTTAGTTTTCATATTAAAGCACCTCTGGTGCCAATGATACTATTTTCATAAATTGTTTGTCACGAAGCTCTCTTGCTACCGGGCCGAAAACGCGTGTTCCTCTCATTTCACCCTGTGGGTTCAAAAGCACACACGCATTGTCATCGAAACGGATGTAAGAACCGTCAGGTCTTCTTATTTCCTTTACGGTACGAACTACAACTGCTGTAGAAACTGCTCCTTTTTTAATGTTTCCATTTGGTGTTGCTTCTTTTACAGAAACTACAATCTTGTCACCAATGGAAGCATACCTTCTTTTTGTTCCGCCCAATACGCGAATGCAAAGAACTTCTTTAGCACCGGTATTGTCTGCGACTTTGAGTCTTGATTCTTGTTGTAACATAATTACTTCGCTCTTTCAATTATTTCTACTAATCTCCAACATTTGGTTTTGCTTAAAGGTCGTGTTTCCATGATCTTTACAGTATCGCCTTCGTTGCAGTTGTTTGTCTCGTCGTGCGCAACGTATTTTTTCGTTTTAAGCACGAACTTTCCGTACATAGGGTGTTTTACTTTTTTCACCTCTGCAACTACAATGGACTTGTCCATTTTGTTGCTGGTTACAACACCTATACGTTCTTTTCTTAAGTTTCTTTTAATTTCTTCCATCTTTCAGCTGTACAATTATTGCACTTCTCTATTAGTTAGTTCAGTCGCTATTCTTGCTATCACCCTTCTTTGGGATCTTAGTTGAATTGGATTTTCCAACGGTGAAATGGTATGAGCCATTTTAAGGTCTGAATATGCCTTTCTAGATTCAGCGTATGCTTCCTGAAGTTCTGCCGTTGATGCTTTCTTAATTTCTGATTGTTTCATCTTTCAAAAAATTATGCTTGGAAATCCCGAGACATTACAAATTTAGTTTTTACCGGAAGCTTTTGTGCCGCAAGGCGCAATGCTTCTTTTGCTGTTTCAACTGGAACACCAGATACTTCAAAAAGCATTCTTCCTGGTTTTACCACAGCAGCATAATATTCCACGGCACCTTTACCTTTACCCATACGTACTTCAAGAGGTTTTTTGGTAATTGGCTTATCTGGAAAAATCATAATCCAGATAGAACCTTCTCTTTTCATAAAACGGGTAGCGGCGATACGTGCAGCTTCAATTTGTCTTGCTGTAAGAAATTCTGATTCCAACGATTTTATACCGAAGGTTCCATATGCTAGCTGGTTGCCACGTTCGGCATTGCCCTTCATACGGCCTTTCATTTGTTTACGGTACTTTGTTCTTTTAGGTTGTAACATTTTTTTCTATTTAAAAAATTACTTTCTGCGACGTGCTTTGTTGCCACCGCGTCCTGGAGTACCTTTACCACCACTCTTTTTGCCGGTTGATAAACCAACTAGTGGGGAAAGTTCTCTCTTTCCATATACTTCGCCTTTCATAATCCATACTTTAACACCCAATCTACCGTAGGTAGTATGTGCCTCAACTAAAGCGTAGTCAATATCGGCTCTAAAAGTTGATAAGGGGATACGACCTTCCTTATAAGATTCTGAACGTGCCATTTCAGCGCCGTTCAAACGTCCTGAGATCTGAACTTTAATACCTTCAGCATTCATTCGCATTGTTGCCGCGATTGCCATTTTAATGGCACGACGGTATGAAATACGACTCTCAATCTGGCGCGCGATGCTCGCAGCTACCAAATATGCATCAAGCTCAGGTCTTTTGATCTCGTGGATGTTGATCTGTACCTCTTTATCTGTAATTTTCTTAAGCTCTTCTTTTAGCTTGTCTACTTCCTGGCCACCTTTACCGATAATGATACCGGGACGGGCAGTGGTTATAGTAACGGTTACAAGTTTAAGCGTACGCTCAATAATTACTCTACTCACACTAGCTTTGCTCAAACGGGCGTGAATGTATTTTCTAATCTTGTCGTCTTCGGCAATTTTATCGCCGTAGTCGTTGCCTCCGTACCAGTTGGATTCCCAACCTCTAATGATACCTAAGCGATTCCCGATTGGATTTGTCTTCTGTCCCATTTAATTACTTGCTTTGTGTGTTATCGTTAGCTCCCAACACCAGTGTTACGTGGTTGGAACGTTTTCTTATTCTATGTGCGCGGCCTTGTGGTGCTGGACGAAGCCTCTTCAACATCGTTCCACCGTCCACACGGATTTCCTTCACAAAAAGATCTGCATCCTCAATTGAAGCATCTTCGTTCTTTTGCTGCCAGTTGTTGATGGCAGACAAAAGTAGTTTCTCCAATTTGCGTGAAGATTCCTTTGAACTGAACTTCAAAATGTTAAGTGCTTTGTCTATTTTCTCACCTCTTACCAAATCCGCCATTAAGCGCATTTTTCTTGGTGAAGTGGGGCAATTGTTCAATTTAGCCATGTACGTTGTCTTTTTGGCTTCCTTGATTGCTTCTGCTCTTTCTCTTTTACGAACTCCCATGGCCTATTATTTTTTACCTTTGTTTTTAGCACCTGCGTGACCACGGAATGATCTTGTAGGTGAAAATTCTCCTAGTTTATGCCCTACCATGTTTTCTGTAACATACACAGGAACAAATTGGCGCCCGTTGTGTACAGCGATGGTTTGGCCAACAAAATCTGGAGTTATCATAGAAGCACGCGACCAAGTTTTGATAACGGTCTTCTTATTGTCCTCAACATTTTGTTGAACTTTCTTGTCTAGTTTATAATGAACGAACGGTCCTTTTTTTAACGATCTTGCCATAACTTATTTCTTTCTTCGTTCTAAGATGTATTTATTACTTGCTTTCGTTTTAGTACGGGTTCTGTAACCTTTGGCAGGTATACCTTTTCTAGAACGTGGATGACCTCCTGAAGCGCGGCCCTCACCACCACCCATTGGGTGATCTACTGGGTTCATCACTACTGGTCTTGTACGTGGTCTTCTACCCAACCATCTGCTTCTACCGGCTTTACCAGATACCAACAATTGGTGGTCGCTGTTTGAAACGGCACCGATGGTAGCCATACACTCAACCAAGATCAATCGGGTTTCACCTGAAGGAAGTTTTACGGTAGCATATTTTCCATCACGGGCCATAAGCTGTGCGAAAGCACCAGCACTGCGCGCCATAATGGCTCCCTGACCGGGACGAAGCTCGATGCAGGAAATGATAGTACCTAATGGAATAGCTGAAAGTGGCATTGCGTTTCCTATCTCTGGAGCTACTGCTTCACCGGAAACGATGTTTTGACCAACTTGTAGTCCGTTTTGCGCAATTACATATCGCTTTTCACCATCTTGATAGTTTAAAAGTGCGATAAACGCAGTACGGTTTGGATCGTATTGAATACTGGCAACGGTAGCAGGAATTCCCGCCTTGTCGCGTTTAAAATCGATAATTCGATATTTCTTCTTATGACCACCACCTATGTAGCGCATGGTCATTTTTCCTTGACTGTTTCTACCACCAGATCTTTTGTTCGGAGCAAGTAACGACTTCTCCGGCTTATCGGTTGTAATGGCGTCAAAACCATTAACAACCCTAAAACGCTGACCTGGGGTGATTGGTTTTAATTTTCTTACTGACATTTGTGTCTTTTTAAATCTAAGTTTCCTTAGATGTTACTGTAAAAATCTATTGTATCACCTTCCGCCACCTGTACGATTGCTTTTTTGTAAGCATTCGTTTTACCAGTTTGGACACCTGTTTTTGTATAACGGGTCTTCCTATCAGGGCGGACATTCATTGTGCGAACTTTTTCAACAGAAACTCCGTAAGCAGCCTCAACCGCTTTCTTGATTTCTACCTTATTCGCCTTTGGGTTCACTACAAAGCCAAAAACATTTTTGTCCTCGGCATCTTTCGTAGCTTTTTCCGTAATTATAGGTTTAATTAAGATGTTCATCTTGTTTCTATTTACTTAAGTTTGTTTCAATTCCTTCCAAAGAACCTTCAAATAGCACTACACTATTTGCATTCATAATTTTATAAGTACTTAGTTGTGAGTTAGTTATAACTTCAGTACCTTTCAAATTGCGAGACGACAAATATACATTATTATTTAAGTCTCCCAACACAAATAAAGATTTTTTGTCGTTAAGCCCTAAGCTGTTCAAAACCGCGGTAAAATTCTTGGTTTTTGGAGCGTCAAAATTTAGGTCTTCCATCACAAAAATAGCTTTATCGTTTGCCTTCATCGAAAGGGCAGATTTACGTGCCAAACGCTTCAGGTTTTTGTTCAATTTGAAGGAGTAGTTACGTGGACGAGGTCCGAACATTCTACCACCACCTTTAAATACACCAGACTTGATGCTACCTGCACGGGCAGTACCGGTTCCTTTTTGCTTCTTTATCTTTCTGGTAGAACCAGCAATCTCAGCACGCTCCTTTGCTTTGTGAGTTCCTTGACGTTGATTGGCAAGGTATTGTTTCACATCAAGATAAACCGCGTGATTGTTAGGCTCTATTCCGAACACATCTGCAGAAAGTTCAACTTTCCGGCCTGTGTCTTTTCCGTTTATGTCTAATACAGCTACCTTCATTATTTCTCAATCATTACATAAGAATTTTTATGGCCAGGAACTGCTCCCTTAACCACAAGTAGGTTCTTTTCAGGAACTACTTTCAAAACTCTTAAATTTTCAACTTTTACTCTTTCGTTGCCCATTTGGCCTGCCATACGCATTCCTTTGAATACTCTCGCAGGATAGGATGCAGCTCCAATAGAACCTGGCGCGCGCAAACGGTTGTGCTGACCGTGAGTCGCTTGACCCACACCGCCAAAACCGTGACGCTTTACAACCCCTTGGAAACCTTTACCTTTAGATGTACCCGCGATATCCACGAATTCACCTTCGATAAAATGCTCCACGGTAATTGTGTCGCCTAATTTGTAATTTTCTTCAAATCCCTTGAATTCGGCGACTTTGCGTTTTGCAACGGTTCCTGCTTTTTTGGCGTGCCCTTCGGCAGCTTTTGTAACAGTCTTCTTGTCATCGAAACCAAGTTGAAGAGCTTCGTACCCGTCAACCTCTTTGGTTCTGACTTGGGTAACAACACAGGGGCCGCACTCTATAACGGTACACGGAATGTTCTTTCCGTTGTCGTCAAAGATGCTGGTCATCCCTATCTTTCTTCCAATTAACCCAGACATATTTAATTATTTATTGATTATTACTTATTTATAATTGCTATTTAAAAAAAACAGGGTCAAAATAAATTCAACCCTGAATATTATTTTGTTTCCGTTTTTCCCCAACCATCGTTGAGGACATTTTAAATTCTGAATTTCAGAATTACACTATACTTTGATCTCTACCTCTACACCACTTGGAAGCTCCAATTTCATCAGAGCGTCAATTGTTTTTGAAGAAGAACTGTAGATATCCAAAAGTCTTTTGTATGAACTTAATTGGAATTGCTCTCTACTTTTCTTGTTCACGTGTGGAGAACGCAATACGGTAAAGATTTTTTTGTGTGTTGGTAAAGGAATTGGCCCTGTAACTACAGCTCCAGTACTCTTTACGGTCTTAACGATTTTTTCAGCAGATTTGTCCACCAAATTGTGATCGTAAGATTTTAGTTTTATTCTTATTTTTTGACTCATTGCTGAATTTATTATACGTTAGCGGTTCCTCTTGCTGCTGCTATTACACTTTCTGAAATGTTAGAAGGTGTTTCAGCATAATGTGAAAATTCCATAGTTGAAGTTGCACGGCCTGAAGATAATGTTCTTAATGTTGTCACATAACCGAACATTTCAGAAAGTGGCACTTCGCCTTTAATTACTTTAGCTCCTGCACGATCGCTCATGTTACTGATTGTACCACGACGACGGTTAAGGTCACCAACTATATCGCCCATGTTTTCTTCAGGTGTAAGCACCTCAAGTTTCATGATAGGTTCTAGAATTACGGCTCCTGCTTTTTTGGCAACTTCTTTGAAACCAATTTTTGCAGCCAATTCAAAAGACAGTGCATCTGAATCCACAGGGTGGAAAGATCCGTCCTTTAAAGTAACTTTCATACTGTCAACCTCAAAACCTGCTAGCGGCCCATTGACCATTGCCTGTTTGAAACCTTTTTCAACAGCCGGAATAAATTCCTTTGGAACGTTACCACCTTTTACTTCGTTTACGAACTCAAGACCAATTTTGCCTTCTTCGGCTGGCTCAAGTGTAAATACGATATCAGCAAATTTACCACGACCACCAGATTGTTTCTTATATACCTCTCTGTGATCTGCAGCTCTTGTAACAGCTTCCTTGTACTCAACCTGGGGCTGACCTTGGTTTACTTCTACTTTGAATTCGCGACGCAAACGATCTACAATAATATCTAAGTGAAGCTCTCCCATTCCAGAAATAATAGTCTGCCCGGAAGCTTCATCCGTACGTACTTGGAATGTTGGATCTTCTTCTGCAAGTTTTGACAAAGCCATACCCAATTTATCAACATCTGCTTTGGTTTTTGGCTCTACCGCGATACCGATTACAGGATCTGGGAAGTCCATACTTTCCAGCACAATTGGATGTTTCTCATCAGACATGGTATCACCAGTCTTGATATCTTTAAATCCAACAGCCGCTCCAATATCTCCAGCTTCAATATAATCGATAGCATTTTGTTTGTTGGAGTGCATTTGATAGATACGAGAGATGCGCTCTTTTTTACCTGAGCGGTTGTTCAATATATAAGAACCTGCATCCAATCTACCAGAATAAACACGGAAGAATGCCAAACGACCAACAAATGGATCTGTAGCAATTTTAAATGCTAATGCTGCAAAAGGAGCAGTAACATCTGGCTTGCGTATTTCTTCTTTTTCAGTATCTGGATTAACACCTATAATACCCTCTTTATCAGTTGGAGCTGGCAAATAACGGCAAACAGCGTCCAAAAGAAACTGAACCCCCTTATTTTTAAACGAAGAACCACAAATCATAGGAATGATAGACATATCCATAACCGCAGCGCGAAGTGCAGCGTGCACTTCCTCTTCAGTAATGGAGTCTTCATCTTCCATATATTTTTCAAGTAGATTTTCGTCATAAGCGGCAACTTCTTCAATAAGTTTACCGCGTAAAACTTTTGCTTCAGCTTTTAATTCCTCAGGAATTTCCACAACATCAAATGTTGATCCGAATGAATCATCATGCCATATTACGGCACGGTTTTTCACAAGATCCACAATCCCTTTAAAGTCTGCTTCGTCACCAATGTTCAAAACAATTGGCACTGCATTAGACTTCAACATATCTTTTACCTGCTGACATACAGCCATAAAGTTTGCTCCCTGACGGTCCATTTTATTCACAAAACCGATGCGAGGCACTTTATAGTTATCTGCAAGTCTCCAGTTTGTTTCTGATTGTGGCTCAACACCATCCACAGCACTGAAAAGGAATACCAAACCATCAAGAACACGCAGCGAGCGGTTTACCTCTACGGTAAAATCCACGTGGCCGGGAGTGTCAATAATGTTGAAATGGTAATCTTTTGTTTCAGGTAGCGGTTGTGCGTTTTCCAATGGAAACCTCCAAGTACAAGTAGTAGCAGCCGAAGTAATGGTAATACCACGCTCCTGCTCTTGCTCCATCCAGTCCATGGTTGCAGCTCCATCGTGAACCTCACCAATTTTATGGCTTACCCCCGTGTAAAAAAGGATACGCTCTGTAGTTGTGGTTTTACCGGCATCAATATGCGCGGCAATTCCGATATTTCTTGTGTATTTTAAATCTCTTTGTGCCATTTTTTAGAATCTGAAATGTGAGAATGCTTTGTTAGCTTCTGCCATTTTGTGAGTATCCATACGTTTTTTCACCGCGGCGCCTTCTTCTTTGGCAGCTGCAAGAATTTCGCCGGCCAATTTAGCGGCCATGGATTTCTCGTTTCTTTTTCTTGAATAGGTGATCAACCATTTCATTGCTGTTGCAATTTTACGGTCCGGACGAATCTGCATAGGAATCTGGAAGGTTGCCCCACCAACTCTACGGCTACGCACCTCTACGTGGGGCATAATATTGGAAAGTGCATCTTTCCAAAGCTCCAACGCAGTTTTTTCTTCGTCTTGTTTCTTTTCATCCACAATGTCAATTGCATCGTAGAAAACTTTGAAAGCCACACTCTTTTTTCCGTCCCACATCATGTTGTTTACAAAACGTGTAACCAACTGGTCGTTAAACCGCGGATCTGGTAAAAGTGGTCTTTTTTTGGCCTGTCTTTTTCTCATTTGTTGTTTGTTAATGGCCTTGAACTAAATATTTCTATTCATTCTCGACCCGTTTTCATTTTACTTCTTTGGGCGTTTTGCTCCGTACTTAGATCTACGTTGCGTGCGGCCTGCAACACCTGCGGTGTCTAAAGCTCCACGAACAATGTGATACCTAACTCCTGGCAAATCCTTTACCCTTCCACCTCTAACCAATACTATCGAGTGCTCTTGGAGATTGTGCCCCTCGCCCGGGATGTATGCGTTTACTTCCTTACCGTTTGTAAGCCTAACCCTTGCTACTTTACGCATAGCAGAGTTTGGTTTTTTAGGTGTAGTAGTATATACACGCGTACAAACACCACGACGTTGTGGGCACGAATCCAAAGCAACCGATTTACTCTTCTTGGTTATTTTGGTTCTTCCTTTACGTACTAATTGTGAAATTGTTGGCATATAAAATATGTATTATTACTGTTTAAAAATAAAACACCCCTATTTTTAGGGGATGCAAATGTAGAATATTTTTTTTACTAATCAAACCATACTGAATTAATTTTCAGCATACTTTCATTATTTTTTAGATTTAGATATGAAATGGCAACTTGAAGCGTTAGTTTTACACAGCAAATATCACCTTTTTGAAAAGATTCCTGTATATTTTTCTATACCTTAATATGTATACCTGTTTTTTCTTCGGAATAAATGCACAGGAACTCACCCTTTCCCTAAAAACAGAAAAACCCATTTCCGAAGGCATTAAAGACTCGCTTCAAATGCAAACAACGTTTGAAGATTTCAATTCAATAAAAAATGAAACCGACACCCTTTATCTTAAGCTTCAGCGCATGGGGTTTATTGAAAGTGAATTGCTTCAGCTTAAAAAAGAAAACGACAGCAGCTATGTTGCAGATTTCTTTCTCGGGAAAAAGTACAGAGAAATAAAGGTTTTCTATTCAGAAGAAGATTTTACCAAAAAAGAACTTCAGCGGGTTGCTTCTGAGATTACGGAAACTTATTTCATACTTCCATTTGAAACTATTCCCCGCGCACTCGGAATGCTTACCGCAATTCGCAACCAAAAAGGAAATGCCTTTGCACGCGTAAAGCTCACCCAACTTGAAAAAGGTGAAAACGGCGTCTTGAGCGCAAATTTACTCGTGGACAACGGAACCATTAGAACCGTAGATTCGATAGTTGTGAAGGGTTACGAAAAGTTTCCAAAATCATTTTTGAAATATTATGCGGGCGTTCGAAAAGGGCGTGTTTTTAATCAAAAGAAATTAGTAGCTCAAAACGAAAATCTAAACAGTCTAGGCTTTGTCTCCACCATAAAACCCCCCGAAGCTTTGTTCCGAAAAGACTCAACGGTAGTATATTTTTATTTGGAAAAGCAGAACAATAACTTATTTGACGGTATTTTGGGTTTCGCCACCGATGAGGAAACCCAAAAATTGACTTTCAACGGTTACCTTAATTTAGAATTGAACAACAACTTAAATTATGGCGAGCAACTTTTAATAAATTATAAAGCCGATGGCGAAGAGCAGGTAAACTTCAGAACAAGACTCACCCTGCCTTATATTTTAGGAACACCATTTGGACTAAGCGGAGAACTAAAGATTTTTAAAAGAGACAGCACCTTTATCACCACTGAGCAGCAAATACGCACTACCTACCAGATAGACCCAAAATCTACTGTTTACGTTGGTTACAAACGCTACGAATCCAGCAACTTATTGGATGAAGCAATAGCGGGCGTGCCCGTGGAAGATTTTAAATCAAAGTTTTTTATTGCGGGAGGCACCTATATAAAACCACAAAATCGAAAACTTTTTCCGGTGAAGACGGCAATATTTTTAGACATGGGCATCGGGTCTCGCAAAAGAGAAGGGAGTTCTGAAGATCAATTTAGCGTAGAATCCAGAATTAGCAACATTTTCAATTTAAATTATAAAAATTCCATTTTTGTTCAAAATAGCACGAGTGTTCTTTTCAGCGAAACCTATCTAGTGAACGAATTATTCCGCTTTGGTGGAATAAACAGTATTCGTGGCTTTAATGAAAACAGTATTGACGCTTCGCTATATTCGGTAATAAATACAGAGTACCGCTATCTATTTAATGAGGGGGTATTCATACACTCCATCATAGATGTGGCGTATTTTGAAAATGAGACCGCAGCTTTAAAAGAAAATCTCTATAGTTTTGGATTAGGCCTGGGATTGAGCACAAAGGCAGGCTTATTCCGTTTCAATGTAGCGAACGGGAACTCGCAAAATGGAAATTTCAGTTTTTCGAATACAAAAATCCATATCAGCATTTCTTCAAAATTTTAACAAACAATCCGCCAACCCACACTATTTCGCCAAATAAAACATAAAAATTGGGAGCAAATACTTGTGTAATTAACTTTTTATTATGATTTTTGCCGTTGGCTAATTCAAATAATTTATAAAAATGAGAACAAAGTTTAGTGGAATTTTAACGCTTTTATTAGCGTTAGTTGTGCAGCTTACCTTCGCACAGCAAAAAACTATTACAGGTACGGTGACAGACGATACAGGTCTGCCATTGCCTGGTGCAAACGTTATTATTAAAGGAACAAGTACTGGAACACAGTCAGATTTTGATGGAAACTATACCATCTCTGCCAATGTGGGCCAAACACTTACCTTTAGTTATGTAGGTTTCGACACCAAGGAAGTGAAAGTAGGCGCTCAAAACACTATTGATGTAACATTGGTGCCCGGTGCATCTTTGGAAGAGGTAGTAGTTACGGGATATTCTACACGAAACCAAACAGTACAAACATCAGCTGTTGTATCCATTTCCGCTTCGGAATTGTCACAAATGGCTCCGACTACCAGTATTGACAACATGCTGCAAGGGAAGGCCGCCGGGGTACAGGTAACTGCTGCTAACGGTAAGCCGGGTCAAGGAGCTTTTGTTCGTATTCGTGGTACCGGATCTTTAACTGCTGGAGCATCTTCACCTTTATATATCGTGGATGGAGCACCTATTAGAGAAGAAGACTTAGCAAACATCCCAAACGAGGATATTGAGAATATAACAATTCTTAAGGATGCAGCTACTACTGCCCGTTATGGTTCACGTGGTGCTAATGGAGTAGTTGTAATTACAACTAAAACTGGTAATAGAAATAAGGATGCAGTAATCCGTTTCAGTTCAAGATACGGAACAACCTCAATTATTGAACAAAATTACACAATGATGTCCGCTGCTGAAAAAATGCAGTATGAGGCAGAGCTTTATGCATTAGGTGTAACTGGTGCAGCTACCCTTCCTGGTGTTACAACACAACCTGGTTCACCAGAGCGTCAAACTCTATTGGACAGAGAAGTGGACTGGCAAGAGCTTATATTAAAAGACGGTATTATTCAAAATAACAGTCTTTCTATTTCAGGGGGTGCTGAAAAAATGGATTATTATTTTTCAGTATCAAACGACAGAAATACTGGCATCATTGATAATATTGATGGTTTTGAAAGATTAGGAACACGCCTTAACGTAAACTTTGACGCTAAAGAGTGGCTTTCAGTCGGTGTAAACGTAGGTTATTCACGCTCTATGAGTGATGAGCCACGTGATAGAAACAACACACAAAACCCATTCCGCGGAATGTTGGATTATAATGGTTATGAGACAGAATTTCTTTTAGATGAGGACGGAAATACTGTAGTTGACGAGAATGGAAATCC
The DNA here is from genome assembly GCF_016757735.1 of Aequorivita iocasae. Lineage (NCBI taxonomy): Bacteria > Pseudomonadati > Bacteroidota > Flavobacteriia > Flavobacteriales > Flavobacteriaceae > Aequorivita > Aequorivita iocasae. The sequence goes on along the minus strand of NZ_CP068439.1, from coordinate 1,860,633 downwards.
AGTATATAATCCTACCCACACAGGCTTCCCTGTTCGTGGAGCTTTATTATCAGAACCTAGTGAAGATATTGAAAACCGTACAATCGGTAGTGTTGATGCTGTGGTTACTTTTAGTAAAAACTGGAGTTACGGCTTTAATGTTGCTGTAAACTGGGGAGCTACTAGAAGGGAAAGTTATTCTAAGCCAGGTGGTATCTTGGATGCTCTTATTGGAGATCCTGATAACCCAGGAAATAAGTTTGACGACCAACAACACAGACTGGATTTGACCATAAGTAATCGTTTGGTTTACAATCTTAATAAGAATAACCACAACTTAAACGTGTTGGGTCTTTATGAATATAACATGAATGAGTTTAACAGAGCATTTGTAAGAAGCATCGGTTTCCCATCTGCTTTATTAACCACCCAAGAGAATGCTGCAGTATTAACAGACGGTTTTACCAATAGAACCAGATTAACTCTTGTTTCCTATGGTGCTTTCGCAGATTATGACTACAAAGAAAAATATCTATTATCTGGATCTGTGCGCCGTGACGGTTCTTCTAACTTTGGTAAAGACGTACAATACGGTACTTTCTACAGTGGAAGTCTTGGTTGGAACATTGCAAAAGAAGATTTCTTTTCTATTGATGCTGTAAACGATCTTAAAATTAGAGCTGCTTACGGTACTGTGGGTAACAGAGATGGTATTCCACGTTACGCATCGCAAGGTACTGTAACTTTTGACTCTTATCCAGGTGGTTCAGCAACTATCCCTGCACGAGTAGCAAACCCTGAGATTCAGTGGGAAACTACAGAGACCTATAACGTAGGTTTAGAGCTAAACATGTTCAATAAACGTCTTAGTTTAGTATCTGATTATTTCATCAGAAATACTACAGATCTACTTTTCGACATTCCTACAGCGTGGGAAGCCGGTATTATTGACCCAGAGGGCGTAGAAGGTATTGCGGGTAACCTTGGGGAAATTCAAAATAAAGGTCTAGAAATCTCTTTAAAAGCGGACATATTCCGTTCTCCAGATTTCACTTGGACTTTAGGAGGTAACATTATATTCTTGGATACTGAGATAGTACAGTTACCTGACGGTGAAGACGTGACTCCTAATGCTTTCAATATACGATATAGTGAGGGTAGAAAAATTAATGAGCATTTCTTAATTCGCTATGCAGGTGTTGATCCAGCTACAGGAAGATCCCTGTTTTACGGAGCCGATGGCAATACATATTTTGCTTCAGACTTACCTACTGACGAAAACGACAATCGTGTTTTCCAAGGAAAATCTACAATTGCAGATAAAGAAGGAGGTTTCTTCTCTAACATTACCTATAAAGGATTTGGATTACGTACAGATTTTGTATTCAAAGCTGGAAACTGGATCAATAACTTTGTGAGAAGCGATCGCGAATCTGACGGTCTTGCAATAGCTGACAATCAAGCAGTTGGCGCTTTCAACTACTGGCAACAACCTGGTGATACAGGGGTATTACCAAGTCCAATTTATGCTGCAGATGACGCAACTGTTACTGGAAATTCTGACCGTTGGTTAGAAAAAGGAGATTATATACGTATGCGAAACATTACATTGTCATATAGTTTCCCAAATAAATATTTGGAAAAAACTCCAATTAGCTCTTTAAGAATTTATGCACAAGGCCAAAACTTATTGACTTTCACAAAATTCTGGGGAGATCCTGAGGTAGGTCTTTCATCTGGTGAAACTATTTCTTTTGCAGATGTAGTAGCACCTGGTGAGGCTACTCTATATAGCTATCCAAACACAAAATCTTTCCAAGTAGGTTTGGACGTAAGTTTCTAATTCTAAAAAAAAGTAAAAATGAAAAACATAATTTATAAAATAACAGTTTTGGCATTATTCGTAGGGGGCTTAACTTCCTGTGATGAAGAACTGGATCAAGTACCTTTCGATGAGTTCGGTACAGAAAATGCCTATGTTACGGCAGAAGATTTTGAAAATGCCACTCGTGGTATCTACAGAGCACTAACATTCGGACCACTATATGGTGGAAGTGATGCTGGAGGAATGTATGATGCTCCAGATGTACTTTCAGATAATGTTACTTTCGCACAACGTGGAAGAAATACCAGAAGAACACTACATAACTGGCAGTATGGAGCCGCTGATGAACCAATGGGCGGATTGTACCAAAGAGCCTATCAATTGATAAACCGCGCTAACTTGCTAATTTCAAAAAGCGAAAGTTATGATGGTGAAAACAAGGCAAACGTTGTTGCTGAGGCGAAAGCTTTAAGAGCTCTTGCACATTTAGACCTTGCAACTTTCTTTGCAAAAATACCTACTCAATCAGGTGACGCAAACGGAAGTTTAGGTATTGCCTATGTTACTGAGCCAGATCCGCTAATTGAACCTGCAAGAGAAACCGTTGGCGCAACCTATGATAAAATTGCACAAGATTTATCAGAAGCATTAGCTGACATAAATGAGACCAATGGACCAGGTAGAATGGGAAAAGATGCTGTAAGAGTTTTACTATCACGTGTATATCTTTACATGGGCCAATGGCAAAATGCTATAAATGTAGCTAATGGTGTAAGCACCCCGGTAGCCCCTCGCACAGATGTTGTGGATGTATGGGAAGATACAAGTAGAGCTGGAGTACTTTTTTACATAGAAAATGAATTATCCATTCTTGGATTTAACATCGGTGTAACTTGGAGCCAAGGAGGCCTTACAAATCTTATCCCAGAATATGTTGTTTCTTACGAACTGTATCAATTATTTGAAGATGATGATATTCGTAAAGATGCTTATACATTACAAGCAAGAAACAACGCAGATAACTTAGACTTTAATGCTATCAAAAAATTGTTCGGGAGACCTGGACAAACTAATGGTTTAGTAGATTTAAAAATATTTAGAGCTGCAGAAGCATCTTTAAATGCTGCAGAAGCATACTACAACTTAGGTCAAGAAGGTCCTGCCAGAACAGCATTGGATAGAGTGAGATCTAAAAGATATACTACACCACCAAGTGGAGAAACTGGTACAGCTTTACGCGATGCTATCCGTTTGGAAAGAAGACTTGAATTTGCATTTGAATGCCAACGATTCTTCGACATTAAAAGATGGGGACAGGCTGTAGAACGTGAAAGTTTTGGGGATCTTGCTGATGGAACCGGTACTCCTTCAGATCAATTAACATTACCTGCAGGAAGTAATAAATTTCAATTGCCCATTCCACAATCTGCAACGGACTTAAATCCAAACCTGACACAAAATCCTGGGTATTAATAATTTTAAATTGTATCAAAATGAAAAGAGTTAATATATTAATTGTTATACTTACAATAGCCATCATCGCTGTTTCTTGTGAAACTTATGATGACTATAACACCGATCGAAAAACCGTAGTTGGTTTTGTAACCCCTAACAAGAACATAAGTGTGCCAGAAGGAGGTAGTAAAACAGATAGTGTTAAGGTATTTGTTTCAGATTTATCAAGTTCAGATAGAACATTTACTGTAATAACAATACCTGTGGATACTTTGCCTACTGCACCTGAAAATTATACTTTTGAAAGTACAGTTACTATCCCGGCAAATACGCGTGAAACCATGTTTGGTGTTACGGCTGTAGATAATTCTATAGACGACACAAGACGTTTCTTCCGCCTTGCAATTCAGGGAGAAGCTGATGTTGTTTCAGGAGGTAGAGCTTTAATAGGAGTTAAAAATTAAATTTTAGATAACCTATAATTTGTAAAACACCCCTTATCTTAAGGGGTGTTTTTTTTTGCATATAATTAAAAACTTAAAAGCAAGAATATTCTAATTACCTTTGTTGCGAATTCTTAAGAAATAAGCAATTAATTATGCAAGACAAAACAAATACCATCTTTGGCATTTACCCTATAAAAGAAGCATTGGCTTCAAACATTGTTTTTGATAAGGTTTATATCCAAAAGGGGGCAGAAAATGATAAAATTGAGAGTCTTGTAAAAGATCTGAAAAAGGCAAATGTATCTATAAATATAGTTCCTTTTGAAAAACTGAACAGGCTCACTAGGGGAAATCATCAGGGCATAGTAGCACTTACATCGCCAATAGCTTTTCAATCACTGGAAACAATTGTTGAAAAGGTTTTAGAGACTCAAAAAACTCCACTTTTCCTCATCCTTGACCAAATAACAGATGTTAGGAATTTTGGTGCAATCTTGCGCACGGCAGAATGCACGGGAGTTGACGCAGTTATAATTCAAAAATCAGGAGGGGCTCCTGTTTCTGGTGATACTGTTAAAACTTCAGCCGGAGCAATTTTTAAAATTCCAATTTGTAAAGTAGAGCATATTAAAGATGCAATTTTTTATTTGCAAGGTTCAGGAATTACGACCATAGCAGCCTCCGAAAAAACGAATACAGAAATTTATTCTTTAGATTTAAAAAAACCATTGGCCATCATTATGGGCTCAGAAGGGAAAGGCATATCAAAATCTGTACTTGGCCTTGTAGATGAAAGGGCTTCTCTACCCCTGCTCGGTGAAATAAATTCTTTGAATGTTTCCGTTGCCTGTGGCGCGTTTTTATATGAAGTTACTAGGCAAAGACGCTTGTAGCATTAGTCAGATTTGTCCTTACTGTTTTTTCTTAATGTATATATTATTTTAACTGTATTCTTTCTTTCAACGGTATCCGAAAGCTTATTTGGATGCCCTAAAGCATCCTCTACGGACTCTTTTGAAATTTCGATAAAGTTTCCATTTTCATCAAATTGTCGCAAAAAAGGATCGTTATCGGGGTTGTAATCTTCCCGCTCCCACTCGTATTTTTTTCGCTCAATAGAGTTTCCTTTAAATAAAAAAGCAAAAACAAGACCTACAAAGAAACCAGACAGATGCCCTTCCCAAGATATTTCTGGATTTACGGGGAAAACATACCAAAGCATTCCACCGTAAAGAAACACTACTGCCAATGCCAATGCTGTAAGCTGATACTGCTTTGAAAAAATACCTTTAAAAAATAAAAAAGAAGCAAGCAGGTACACAACCCCACTTGCACCTATGTGAAGTGATGGGCGCCCAATAACCCAGGTAGCTATACCTGTAATTAACAAGCCGAAAATTAAAACCTTCCAGCGAATTTCCCTGTAGAAATAAAAGAGCGCAGCCGTCAAAACAAAAAGCGGAACCGAGTTATTAAAAAGATGCTTTAAACTACCATGGATAAAAGGGCTAAAAAGGACACCCCAGAGGCCATCCAACTTTCTTGGGAAAATACCGTATGGGTTAAAATTTATATTGAAACGCGCTTCGACCCAATACACAATCCAAAGCCCCAATACAAAAAGTAAAGGATAACCAAAAATTTCGGGACTGAACTTTAATTGGTCTGATTTTGACATAAATGTGTGATTACAAAAAACACTCCCAAAACCAAAATTATGATAAATTGTCAGTGAAACCGATTTATTAAAATTGTAATTTTGAAAATTATGAACGCACCCCTCGCCGAACGGATCCGCCCCACAACTCTCGAGAGCTATTTAAGCCAGCAGCATTTAGTAGGGCCCAAAGGTTCACTTACATCACAATTGGGTACCGGAATGATTCCCTCCATGATTTTTTGGGGACCACCAGGAACTGGAAAGACCACACTTGCAAATATAATTGCAAATGAAAGTGGCAGACCGTTTTATACCCTAAGTGCTGTAGACAGCGGTGTTGCAGCAGTTCGGGAAGTAATTGAAAAAGCTAAAAAAAGCGATACACTATTTTCTACTAAAAATCCAATTTTATTTATTGACGAAATTCATCGTTTCAGTAAATCGCAGCAGGATTCGCTGTTGGGTGCTGTAGAAAAGGGCTGGATTACTTTAATTGGAGCTACTACCGAAAATCCAAGTTTTGAAGTAATCCCTGCTTTGCTATCTCGCTGTCAGGTATATGTTCTGGAACCTTTTAGTCGTGAGGATTTGGAAGCATTACTTAAAAGAGCTTTAAACGAAGACGAAATTCTTTCACAAAAAAATGTAACCTTAAAGGAAACAGAAGCAATCATAAGGCTTTCTGGGGGTGATGCCCGAAAGCTTTTAAATATTTTAGAGTTGGTAGTTCTTTCAGAAAAAGAAGGTAAAATTATCATAACCAACGAGCTTGTGATGCAAAAGGCGCAGAAAAATACTGTGCTTTATGACAAAACTGGAGAGCAGCATTACGATATTATTTCGGCATTTATAAAATCCATTCGAGGCAGCGATCCGAACGCAGCAGTATACTGGCTAGCACGAATGATTGAAGGAGGTGAAGATATCAAGTTCATTGCCCGTAGAATGGTAATTTTAGCTTCCGAGGATATCGGCATGGCAAATCCAAATGCACTTTTACTAGCTACCAGTACCTTTCAGGCGGTAAATACCATTGGCTATCCCGAAGCGCGTATTATATTAAGCCAGTGTGCCATCTACTTGGCCACTTCGCCCAAAAGCAACGCTTCCTATAAAGCGATAGGTGAAGCACAACACACAGTTCGGCAAACGGGGGACCTATCAGTTCCTTTATCTATTAGAAACGCGCCCACAAAGTTAATGAAGCAATTGGGCTACGGAAAGGAATATGAATATGCCCACAATTACGAGGGCAATTTTGTTCCGCATGAGTTTTTGCCCGAAGAAATAAAAGGAACCACTTTTTACAAGCCTGGAAACAATCCCAAAGAAAACACCTTGAAAAATTATTTAAAGCAGCTCTGGAAGGACAAATACGACTTTTAATTTACAGAATGATAAATGCTTGTTGTGGAATCGTCCTTAATTGATAAATTTCCAGATGCATCAAAAGCAGCGGTCCAAACTTTTCCAGAAGTGTCCATATATTTTACCACTTCATCCATCACAATGATTTTCCCTTTTAGTAAAAGTCCATCATCAGCACTTGAAGACTCTTCATACAAGGCATAACCTTCCGTAGTTTTTCTTAACAGAAATGTTTTTCCGTCCTGGGTATAATTTGAGAATTTTGCATCGGGAAGCAAATTTCCTGAAATTCTTGAAACTTTTGAAATAGGAAGCTCTTCCTGCGCCGTATTTTGATTTTTTTGGTTAGATGCTATTCTTGTATTTCTATTATCGTCTATGAGAATTACATCTTTTTGATTTACACCTAGCATTTCTACACTATTAAATGCCTTGCGAAGCGCATCTTGATAAGTCTTATCGTATTCCTTATACTTGCTTTTCCCTTCTTGGCTTCTGTAGATTTCTTGATTGTTGCAATCCTTTAAAACAATTTGAAGTTTTGTGCCCAAAATACTCTTTAACTTTTCCACATTTGCATAAAGTCCGTCACATCGGTTCGCATTTGGAGCCTCATCTGCCATATAAGCATTGAAACCGCTTTTTTCAAAATAGAACTTTGACATCGAGTTGAGCTGAAATTTATCCTTTTCATTTAAAAAATCAAATTGATCAGGAACAACAATATAACTATACTCACTCAAATTAGTTTGTTGCGCTCCAACGCTGATAGTCAAAAATATGGCAAATGCAAGTAGTAAAATACGTTTCATTCCTCGTCAATTATTATGTTAAAGCCTAACTGTAAAGATACACTTTTTGCTTTTGCCAAGTTGCCATACCTTATAAGATTGTCTGCCGCGAGATAAAAATTGACATTGCCAATAGCTGCGGAAACACCTAAACCTACATTTGAAAAGGAATAGGAATCTACCGTATATGTTGCTTTTGCAGAAAGATAGTTTGTAATTCTTCTATGATAAAAAAGTGTGCCGGCCATTTGCGGTCCTTTAGGTCTAAAGATTGAATAGAATTGCAACCCTACATTTTGCTTATGAAGTGTACCTCCGCCCTTATTTAAACAATCACACTCACCGGAAACACTAAACCTACCAAAGCCGTAACTTATACCCGCATTAATTTTTACGGGCCGGAACTGGGTATATGAATTGGTGAGAGTATCTATGGGAATTTCACGCTCTATCTCATCTTCAAGGTCGTCATAATAGGGAAACGTGGAGTCTCCCTCGCTCAAAGGCGGAAAAATTAGGTTTATCCCATCTAATGTATAAGTTCCATGGGCGCGATAACTCTCAACATCTTTTGAATGAAAAATAGCGCCAACGTCCTGGGCACTCCCTGTAAGAGTCCAAGCATCGTTTATGTCGTAATTAAACCCTAGATCAACCCCTACCCCAATGTTTCCTCCAAAAAAGGCCCTGCCCAATATTTCATTAGTTACCTGCGAAGCGCCATCCAAATCGCGCAGAGAAGCATAACCAGAAGTTTCTACAGATACATCAGCATTTTCCACCGTATGTTCATAAATGTTTTCTGAACTTTCATCACCCAATCGGGTTGTAAAAGTTCCAGAATTGTTGACGCTCCGATAACTGAACATGCTAGAATATACTTTTAAACGAGCACCTACTGTTAGTTTATTGGTTATTTGCTTGTTTAGGCCAAAGTGGTAAACCGTCAAAAAATCGCCGGTGGTACTAATCTCTCCCAAATCAAATTGGTAATCCAAATAATCTCTATTTCCTTCCCAAGCCAATATGGCAAGATCTTTTGGGAAATAGGAAATAAAATCAAACTCTTGATAAATTCCACCTGAAAAGTAAATTTCATTCTTTGCGCGCCAACCAAAATTTAGAAGCTCCAATTGTTGTGTTGCAGTAAAGAAATCCGTATTCTTCATTTCAAATAGCTTTTGTGTAATACGGTCGTTGATATTATCATTTCCATCTTTAAAAATATCATAAACCGATACGCCCGAGGAGCCTCCGTTAAAATGAATTTGGGACAAAAACGGGATTCCAAAATGTTTTTGCTGAGTAACTTTGCTTCCGGGATTGAGCATCAAGGATTGGGGCACGTCATCAAAACCATAAAGAATCTGCTTGTTTTGGGAAATAGCAAAAAAGCCCAAGAGGGATAGTATAAAGGTAAATAAGTATCGCATGGTATTAGTATTCCAAAAAGTAGGTTGTCTTGGATTTTAAATTTAATGTGCCTTCCAAACTCTCATTGGATGAGGGTATGGTTACGGAAACCACAACCTTATTGGCTTGTGTCAATCGCAGAATATCGTCTTCCTCCACGTTTTCAATAAATTCAGTAATTACAGGCGCGGCGGGCATTCCCTCAATAACCGATGTTCCCGCAACATATGTTGTATCATTCGTTTCACTTAAAAACTGAAAATCTACTTGAAAAGTCCGAGGGATACTATTTGTAAATTTAAAATAAAACTCTGCGCGCTTTAGGCTTTCCTGAAGGGAGCTGTCATCTAAAAATTTAATTTCCGTAGTATCCGTAACAGTTAATACAGGGGTAGAATTTATAGTATCATAAAACTGGTCTGCGCGAAGATTAAAATATATCAGGTCTAGTTCTACAATGGGGGTCAGTGCTATTTCTTCGGCCTGGTCAAAATCGGTATCTTTTATACAGGCTGAAAATAACAAACAAGCACAAACCATATAGATGGAATGGGATATGGTTTTATTCATAAGTGGGGATAGTTTACTAATTTTTAACGTCCAAAATGAAGGATTATTACTACAGATGTTTTTTAATTTCTGAAAGTTCGGTTATGGCAAAATGGGGCGTTGCAACAATTTCATTTCTATAATTAAATAACAAGGTATGCATTCCCACATTATGCGCCCCTATAATATCTGCTTCCAAGCTGTCTCCAATCATAACACTATTTCTTGGGGCGACTGAAGCTTTTGCAAGGGCGGTTTTAAATATAACAGGATGGGGCTTCTTTAACCCTACCTCTTCGGATGTGGTTACAGTTTTAAAGTATTTTTTAATGCCGCTGTTTTGAAGTTTAAGATGCTGTACTTCCTCAAAACCATTTGTAATAATATGTAGTTTATAGTTGCCAGAAAGGTATTCGAGAATTTCAACTGTACCCAAAAAAAGATGATTGTCTATAGGCAGTTCTTCAATATAGCAGTGCGCAAGCGAATCTATGGTGGCCAATGGGAGTTTTGTTTTAAAGTATTGAAAGGTCTCGGTAAGCCTTCCTCTGCGCAGCTCTTCTTTTGTTACAACATTTTCTCGATATTTTTTCCAGTATGCAAAGTTTATAGGTTCATATACTTTTAGAAAATCGGTCAATGGCAATTTAATTTTGTGCTTTTTGAAGACCCTTTCAAACGCCAAGCCAGAATTTCGATCAAAATCCCACAGGGTATGGTCCAAATCAAAAAAAACGTCAGTTATTTCATTATTCTGCATACTTCTGTAATTTTTCAGCAAAAATCTTTCTCCAAACCCTGTTATTTTCTTCGGAAGAAAAATCTTTGTTTGAAAAGATCATGGTAAATGTACCTTTTACCTTGTCTACCTCTTCAATGGCATTATCTACATTTTTTTCAATATCTGAAGCATATTTTTTTTGAAAAGCCATGGTTGTCATTGCGATAGGATGCACCACCAAAGGAGTTTTTATTTCATAATCCAAATCATAAAAAAGAAAAGGGGTACAGGTTCCGGCCCTAAAGCCAACGGTGTCACGAAATACCATCGTAAAATCATTCTTTACCTCAAGCTCCACCAGATGTCTGTAAATATCTGGGAGGTTTACTAAAAAATCAGAATTCATGGACACTTTTAGCGCGCGGTTGGTTATTTCTTCCATGCGCTTCTTTTCTTTTTTCAACATTTCATAATTGTTCAGAGAATTGAATGAAAAAATAAGACCCACTTCGTTATAATCTGCCACAAACTTAATTAGCATTTTAAACTTTTGCCGGTGTGTGTTCATGCTCTCATTAAAAGAAACTGCATTTCCTAAGAGAAAAAAAACGGATAGCTTAAAATTACTTCTAGTAGCTTTGTTTATTATCCACTTAAAGCTGTCAAAAGGGTCGCGTTTTAAGCCTAAAATAACCTGTGTGCGGTTTAAGATATTTCGAAATTGCCCTTTTACCAAACTATTAAAATAGCCCATAACGGATCTAAAAATTCCCTTTTGTTTATAGGCGTAAGGTTGGGATGCCTCAATAATGGGGTGAATGACGATCTCTTTTTCAGGAAATTTCATTTCTGGGAAAGTTTCTAGAAGTTTTTTCTTAAAAAGATGTGCCCAGATATCCACGATGGGTTGCTGAAGAAAGCCTTCCTTATATGCCAAACTTTCCGAAGCCATAAAACGGCCAACATCGTCTTTTACATGGGGCAAGTACTCTTCATAGCGCGTAATCATAAAAAAACTTGCAGAAAAAATATCAAATGGAAGCCCGCTATTGTTTGAAACCGAAAAAAAACCATACGTATCGCCCCATTTTTTTACTGCGACATCAATAGCTTCAAGCCCCTGTTGCTCTAAAAGTCCATAGCTATGGAAAAAAAGCTCATTGCCCAAAGGTTTTTTCCCATATGAAATCTTGGGGCCCGCGTGGGAGATAAATTCTTCAATCCCCGAGGTAAAAACCGCCTCAATCCCCAAGATACGCAAACAAATATGCTTAAAAATATAAGAAATTCGCGGAGTGAGTTTTTGGGTGTAGATTAACAACATAAAAGGTTACAGCATATTTTCATCAGCAAAGCTAAAGTACGCTTTTTCGGTAATTATAAGGTGGTCTAGCACTTTTATGTCAAGACTTTCCCCAGCTGTTTTTAGTTTTCTGGTAAGCTGAATATCTGCCTGACTGGGCTTTAAAGTACCAGAAGGGTGGTTGTGTGCCAAAATAATACCCACAGCACCCAACTGCAAAGCTTCTTTAAACGCCAATCGAACATCTACCACAGTACCGGTAATTCCACCTTTGCTGAGCTGTGCGCTTTTAATAATTTTGTTTGAATTGTTTAGATACAGAATCCAGAACTCTTCGTGTGGAAGTTCGCCAATAATGGGCTGGACATATTCAAACACAGAGTTACTTGAAGTTATTTTTTTTCGCTCCAGAGCTTCTTCAGCCCTCCTTCTCCGTCCAAGTTCCATTGCAGCAGCAATGCAGATTGCTTTTGCTTCACCTATCCCTTTATATTTCATCAATTCAGGAATGGTTAGCCTTCCGAGTTCATTTAAATTATTGCCCGCTGAAGCCAAGATACGCTGGCTTAGGGACACTGCACTCTCATTGCGGCTACCGGATCCAATTAGAATGGCAATTAGCTCAGCATCGCTAAGTGCTGTGCGGCCTTTGAGCAACAATTTTTCACGCGGACGGTCGTCCTCATTCCAGTTTTTTATGGAAAAGGAATTGTTTTCTTCCATACTTTAAGCTTTTTATTAAAGATAATAATGAATGCTTAAATTGCATAAAGAATTGAAAACAATCTTTTTACTTGCCAATTTTAAATACATTTATTGTTTAAAACTATAAATGATGAAATCACTTTTTGAAAACAACGCATATTCAGAAATAAAGGAAAGGTTGAACAATCTTACCCAGGAAAGTGAAGGCAGATGGGGAAAGATGGACGTTGCCCAAATGTTGCACCATTGCCAACAGCCCTTAAAGGTCTCACTGGGGAAGGGCAATCTGAAAAAACAATTTTTTCCACTCGCCTTCCTGTTTAAGAAAATGTTGTATAATGACAACCCGTGGAAACAGAATTTACCTACTGCAAAGGCTTTTAAAATTAAAGACAGCAAGGATTTTGCAACAGAAAAGTACGAACTTGCAATATTGATAGACAAGTTTCATGAGAAAAAAAATGAAACCCAATGGGAGCCACACCCAGTTTTTGGAAAATTTACACCGCAGCAATGGGGGCAAATGCAATACAAACATTTGGACCACCATTTAAAACAATTCGGGGTTTAAAGCACCTATTGAATCCATTTAAACAAAGGCACTCATTAAACTTTCTGTTTTTTGAGCCAATCCAATGCTTTCTTTTGTTCCTCAAATTCAAAACCCTCAACGTTTAAGTTAGGCCATACCTTTCCAAATGTTTCCATGGATTCTTCCAACCACTCTTTTTCGGTAACAATTGCAATAGCGGATATGGAGCCCAAATAATTGAAGGAAAACTTGAGGTCTTCCCACAACGCTCCTGCTGAATAGTTAAAATCTTTTACTTCAACTAGCATCTTAATTTTTTCATGATTTTTTTTATGTGTTTCCAGTAATGGGTTCAATCTTTCATAATCCTCTTTTGTGGTTTTCCCTGAAATTAGTATTCCCAAAGTATCTTTTGGAAGCCCATTTATAATAGTAAACATAATTTTGAAATTTAAGTTTAGCATTTGAAGTTAAATATTGTTGGAGGCTATGACTATTAAAAATGTATTAATTAACACATTTTTAAAGCTTGGAGATTAGGTTTATTCCATTGGGAATTAATCCTAAAAAAGGATTAAAACTTATTTTGAAGGTTAAAATCGTAATTCATAAAGGGATTACACTTCTTGATTACTCAAAGTTCTTCTCTTTGAAAATAGAAACGGAGAAAAAGTCTGAGCTTGTTCAAGACTTTTTCTCCGTTTCTATTTATTCGTGACCGCGGAGGGATTCAAACCCCCAACCCTCAGAGCCGAAATCTGATGCGCTATTCAGTTGCGCCACGCGGCCTTTTAAACTATTTTATGACAATCTGGATTTTACAACAGTAGAAATGGTTTTACCATCTGCTTTGCCAGCAAGTTTTGCGCTGGCTAAGCCCATAACCCTTCCCATATCTGCCATGGATGAAGCTCCAGTTTCAATAATAATTTCATCAACAATCTTGCTAACTTCTGCTTCGGTTAATTGCGCGGGCAAAAACTGCTCAATAACTTGTGCTTGGGCCAATTCTGGTTCGGCGAGATCTTCTCTCCCTTGCTCCCTGTAAATTGCAGCACTATCCTTTCGTTGTTTTACCTGCTTCTGAAGTAGTTTTATCTCCTCAGTTTCGCTTAAATCTACCTTTGAACCTGTTTCCGTTTGTGCTAATAACAAAGCAGATTTAACGGCCCGCAATGCCTCCAAAGATTTAGTATCTTTCGCTTTCATTGCGGTCTTCATTGCTTCCATTACCTTTTCCTGTAAGCTCATTGCTGTATTTTTAATTGAGTGCGAAGATACTCAATTAAGCCGAAATTTAAAACAGCAATGCTTTGTTTTATAGAAACCTTTTTATTGTAAAAAAGGCCCAAACTCAATAAAGAAATTTGGGCCCCTGCTTTAAGCGAAAATTCATCATCTAGTCCACATTATCGTGCAAAAATGAATTGTTTTTTCGCAAGGAAATATCATCATCATCTGTATTTACAGAGGTTCGTGATATGTTAGGTTCATTCTTGGTTTCATTCAGGTCAATGCCCATACGTTTGTAGGCCGGTTGCTTTTCAATCTCATCAATACGTGAAGGGCTGTTTTTGAATTTGTAATTAAATTCTTTCATTTTACGTTTGCGCTCTTCGGTACGATCACTCAAAATTTTCGAAATGGGTAAATTCATAGGATCTTCCTCCTCTTTCACCTCAGTTTCAGTTGCGTTTGGCTCAGAAACAGTTCTTTTTTCAAAAATAATTTCTGCGTCGTCATCCTCAACCTCTTCTGCTGTCAATTTAGATGGTTTTGCACTATTGAGCCTATTTTCTACTTCTTGATAATCATCCAAACTGTAACGCTTTATGCCGTTACCGGAAACTTCGGTAACCGGAATAATCTCCACATGGTCTTTTACCTCAATATTGTCTAGGTCAAAGAAAATTGTTTCTTCTTTTTGTTCCTTTTCTGAAGACTTTTTTGAAGTAGTGTTTATGGGGAGATCAAACATGAGTATTTGGTCGTCCTTTTCTTCGGAAGAAGTATTGTTGATATTCTTATTTTCTTTAAGAGCTTCAAGAATCACAAATTCGTTCACATTAATTTTATTGACTTCTACCTGATTGAATTCCTCTATATTTTTTGCTTTAACTTCTTCATAGGAAACATTTATATTTTTCAATAACTCTGAAGTTTTAATGTAACCTTCAAATGGCAATTTCTCTTCCACCTCAGCATCGTCAAAAAGCGTATGCTTTACAACGACGTGTTCAGCTTTAGGAGGAGTGTTTAAGGGTTGCTCTGGCAACTTAACAGAACTAGCTGTTGCTTTTGGCGTAAGATTTTGTTCAGCTCTTTGCTCATCCTCAAGTGTGTGGATTATTTTTTTTGTTTCAGTATTTACTATTTCGTTTTGTTGTTCTACATTGAACCCCGTGGCGATAACGGTGATAGAAATAGAACCTTCTAGGTTTTCCTCTTCGCCAACACCCATAATGATATTTGCGCTATGGCCAGCCTCATCTTGAATATGATCACTGATTTCACCAATTTCGTCAATAGTAATTTCGTCAGTACCAGAAACTATGAGGAGCAAGACATTTTTGGCACCTTTTATTTTGTTGTCGTTGAGCAATGGAGAGTCCAAAGCTTTACCGATGGCTTCCTTAGCTCTGTTAGCGCCAGAAGCGGTGGCACTTCCCATAATAGCAGTACCACTGTTGGCAAGTACTGTTTTAGCATCGCGGAGGTCAATGTTTTGAGTGTAGTGATGCGTGATAACCTCGGCAATACCACGAGCAGCGGTGGCCAAAACTTCATCGGCTTTTGAGAAACCAGCCTTGAAACCAAGGTTACCGTAAACTTCACGCAATTTATTGTTGTTGATAACCACCAAAGAGTCCACGTTTTGACGTAGTTTCTCAACACCTATCTGTGCTTGGTCATTTCGTGTTTTCCCTTCAAATTGAAATGGAATGGTCACGATACCCACAGTAAGAATATCCATATCCTTTGCCATTTTTGCAATAATTGGCGCAGCACCGGTTCCAGTACCGCCACCCATACCCGCAGTAATGAAAATCATTTTGGTGTTGGTGGTAAGCATGCTGCGGATCTCTTCCATACTTTCTACGGCAGATTGCTCGCCAACCTTAGGATTAGCACCTGCTCCCAAACCTTCGGTCAAGGACACTCCAAGCTGAATTTTGATAGGCACGGGGCTGTTTTCCAATGCTTGTGAATCTGTATTGCAAATTACAAAATCAACTCCCTTTATGCCCTGGCTGAACATATGGTTAATGGCGTTACTCCCTCCGCCGCCTACACCAATCACTTTTATCACGTTTGATTGGTTTTTCGGCAGGTCGAATGAAATGTTATCAAATTCTGTTTTACTGCTCATATTTTTTCTATTTGTGGTCCTTTCTTTATTCAATTTTTTATTATTCGGCATTGTCTAAAAACTCCTTAAACTTCTCTGCCCATTTATCAAAAAACCGTTTTGAAGTTTTCTGTTCCTTTTCCTTTACCTTTTCTTCTTTAATTTCTTTTTCATTTTCCGACGTATCAGCTTTTTCTTCTCTTACCTCCGACTCAATTTCGTGTGAAAAACGTTTCATCAATGAAGATTTTTCTTTGCTTTCCAAACTGTTGAGCACCAAACCTACCGCAGTTGCATACATCGGACTTGTAGTCTCGGCATCGCTATCGCCTGCCAAATGCTCATTAGGATAGCCAATACGTGTATCCATTCCGGTAATATATTCCACGAGTTGCTTAATGTGCTGGAGCTGCGCCCCGCCTCCGGTAAGTACTATTCCTGCAATAAGCTTCTTCTTTTGCTCTTCGTGGCCGTAATTTTTAATTTCCATATACACTTGCTCGATAATTTCGATAACACGGGCATGGATTATTTTTGAAAGATTTTTTAAACTGATTTCCTTCGGTTCCCTTCCGCGAAGGCCGGGGATTGAAACAATTTCGTTGTCTTTGTTCTCACCGGGCCAAGCTGAACCAAATTTTATTTTCAAAAGTTCTGCCTGCTTTTCAATAATGGAACAGCCTTCCTTTATGTCTTCAGTAATCACATTTCCACCAAAAGGAATTACAGCGGTATGGCGAATAATGCCATCTTTGAAAATCGCCAAATCGGTCGTTCCACCTCCTATATCAATTAAGGCAACGCCGGCTTCTTTTTCCTCTTGGCTCAAAACCGCTTTTGCGGAAGCTAAAGGCTCCAAAGTGATGGCCGAAAGTTCCAATCCTGCGCTTTTGATGCATCTTCCCACATTTCTGATGGAGGAAACCTGCCCCACAACTACGTGGAAATTTGCTTCCAAACGTGCGCCGTACATACCGATGGGCTCTTTTATTTCGGCCTGTCCATCCACCTTAAAATCTTGGGGCAAGACGTGCAATATCTCCTCTCCCGGAAGCATTACCAGCTTGTGTACTTGGTTACAAAGCCTGTCAATATCTGCTTCACTTATAACATCCTCACCATTGGGACGCGTAATGTAATCGCTATGCTGAAGGCTTCTTATATGCTG
Organism: Aequorivita iocasae; assembly: GCF_016757735.1. NCBI lineage: Bacteria > Pseudomonadati > Bacteroidota > Flavobacteriia > Flavobacteriales > Flavobacteriaceae > Aequorivita > Aequorivita iocasae. The sequence continues at coordinate 1,843,369 of NZ_CP068439.1, read as the reverse complement.
GCCGGCAATGCCTACCACTACTTCTTTTATCTTCATCCCAGAAGAAGTTTCAGCATCTTGTACCGCTTGCTGGATGGACTGTATGGTTTGGGTAATATTGTTTACCACGCCCCGGTGTACACCAAGGCTTTTGGCCTTTCCTATTCCCAATACTTCCATTTTGCCATAATCGTTCTTTCTACCAATCATCGCGACGATTTTGGTAGTTCCTATATCCAATCCTACAGCAATATTATCGTTTTCCATGGCCTTACTTTTTTGTGGCGATTACCTGACTCTCAAATTTCAGGCTTACCGTACCGTACCCATAAAGAGTACTATCTTGTTTTGTTTTTTTATAAAACGCTTTAAAGTTTTGAAACTTCTTGTCGATGTTTTCGGGTTTTCCGAAAAGTACTTTAAAATCTACTTTCCGAAGTTCCAATTCAATATCGCCGTTCGTTTTTTGGTTTAAGCCCACTACACTACGCTTCATAAACTCATCTGCTTCAATCTTAAGAAGTAGCGGCGTAACTTCATTGAAGTTATTTTTTGAACTTCCGGTAATTATTGGCACCCTAGCTGAATAAACGTCAGACAACGGCATCTTCTTTCCATCTGCATCTAAATAATAATCCGGCGAAGCAGACACCCTGCCTATAGGTTTGCGCTGCTCAATTTTTGCCCCCAAAGTACCGTCAACCGAGATATAGACCTGAGCATCACGAACCATAGGGTTTTCCCGCAATCTTTGCTCCATCTTCTTCAAAACTAAAGTTTCTTTGTCTATGCTCGTAACCTTATCATGATTTTGTATCAACAATTTATTAACTGTATTGTAGGTTATAAACGGGCTGTTTTCATCGACAAACTCTACGTCCAGTTTTTTTATTTTTCGCGAATCATTTCGTTTTTTGGTAAAGCTGAAAAGAAACGCCATAATGCCAAGCAAAATGATAAATTTGATGATTTCAATGCTACGCTTCATTTTTCAATATTTTTGTTAATTTATTTACTTCGGCACCAATATTTCCTGCCCCAACGAGCAGTTTTATCCTGCATTTTGATTTCAACAATACCTCTGGCAAAGCAGATTTAAAAACCAGTCTTTTGTTTTTTGCTATTATTTGCTTTAAAAGCCATTCCGAAGTAATACCTTCAATAGGTTCTTCCCGTGCAGGATAAATATCGAGCAGCACAACTTCGTCAAACTGCGATAAACTTTTTGCAAAACCTTCTGCAAAATCACGAGTTCTGCTGAAAAGATGTGGCTGAAAAACAATCTGTTTGTGATCGTTTGGGTACATTTCGTCAACGGCTTGAAATAACGCATCAATTTCTGTGGGATGGTGCGCATAATCGTCTATCAGAACCAATTCTTCGGTTTTTATTTTATAGGAAAAGCGGCGCTTCACCCCTTTAAAAGATGCCAATGCTTTGGGCAGACGATCGGTTGGGGAGCCTGCTAAAATCGCCATACCCAAAGCCATAATGGCATTTGTAAGATTGTGGTGCCCTGGAAGATGGAAGGTTAAGTTTTCCAACGTTTCCGTCGGGGTTTTTAAATTGAAAAGGTATGCACCGTTTTCAATTTTTACGTTTTGAGCTTCGTAATCTGCGGATTCTTCTACAGCAACAGTCATTCCGTCTAACGGAAGGTTATTTTTTATAAAAACGTTATCTTCTTTTTCAACCAATTTTGCAAAATTTCGAAAAGCATCTTCTATTTCATTAGCATCTCCATAAATGTCCAAATGGTCGGCATCCATTGATGTTACACAAGCAATGTCTGGCCGAAGCTGCAGAAAAGATCTGTCAAATTCATCAGCCTCCACAACAGTTATTTCACTGCCTTTATAAATAAAATTTGAATTATAATTCTCTGCTATTCCCCCCAAGAATGCGGTTACGGGCATATTACATTCAGCTAGCAAATGACCTAAAATGGCTGAAGTTGTGGTTTTACCATGAGTACCCGCCACCGCCAAGCAAAGGGTGTTTTTAGAAACTTCACCCAAAAGCTGGGCGCGTTTTAAGATTGAAAATTCTTCGGAAAAGAAATAGTTTAAAATTTTATTACACTTGGGAATGGCGGGCGTATAAACTACCAATACATTTTCGTTGGAAATCACCTCTTTTTGAACCTCAGAAATTTCATCCACAAAAGTCACAGGTATTCCTTCGGCTACCAATTCATCGGTCAAATCTGTTGAAGTTTTGTCATAACCAAAGACATTTTTACCCTGCATTTTAAAGTAACGCGCAAGCGCACTCATCCCAATGCCGCCAATGCCAACGAAGTAGAAAGTTTGTATGTCTTTAAGGTTGTTCAAAGTTTTTTATTGATTAATTGTGTAATGGCTTTATTGTTAATTTTTATTGGTTATTGGTTATTGTTCATTGTAAAAGTTTTTCAATCTCTTCAACTATATCTTTGGTTGCGTTTGGTTTTGCTAGTTTTTTTATGTTTTCAGATAGGGTTTTCTGCTTTTCTTCGGAAGCAAGCAATGCTGAAAATTCGTTTTCGAAATTGGCATCCAGTTCACTTTCCTTAATCAATAACGCGGCATTTTTTTCTGAAATTGCCAGCGCGTTTTTGGTTTGGTGGTCTTCAGCTACGTTGGGAGAAGGAATAAACAGTACTGGTTTCCCCACCAAGCACAACTCAGAAACAGAAAGAGCACCCGCACGCGAAATGATGAAATCTGCCGCAGCGTATGCCAAATCCATTCGGTTTAAAAAAGGATGGATTTGAACCGTTTGGGAACCTTTGTTTTTATAGGTTTCTTCGTAAAATTTTCCGCATTGCCAAATAACTTGCAAATTCTGTTTTTCAAAAAAAGGAAGTGATTTTTCTATCAATTGATTGATGCGGCGCGCGCCAAGACTTCCGCCCAAAACCAACAAGGTTTTCTTTTCTTTTTTTAAATTGAAGAATGCCATTGCCTCTTCTTTTTTTAAAGAAATATCCAGCAAATCCTGCCGCACGGGATTGCCGGTGAATTTTATTTTTTCGGAAGGGAAGAATTTTTCCATTCCTTCATACGCCACACAAATTTTCTGAACTTTACCGCTCAACCATTTGTTGGTGATGCCAGCATGGCTGTTCTGCTCTTGAATTAAGCAAGGAATGCCTTTCAAAGCCGCCATTCGCAACAAGGGAGCACTGGCATAACCGCCCGTACCAATTGCAACATCTGGCTTAAACTTTTTAAGAATTTTAAGCGATTTTCCAAGACTGGAAACAAGTTTCAACGGAAACGCCAAATTCTGCAATGATAAACTACGCTGCAGCCCAGAAATCCACAGGCCCTTTATTTTGTAACCTGCCTGTGGCACCTTTTCCATTTCCATTCTATCTTTTGCGCCAACGAACAAAAATTCAGCATCGGGAAAACGGGTTTTTAACTCGTTCGCAATGGCAACCGCCGGGTAAATATGACCTCCGGTGCCTCCGCCTGATATGATGAATTTATATTTCAAATTGTTTCGCTTAAAATATCCAATGGGTTTTCTTCTGTTTCTTCTTTTGCAACCACCTCCCGTTTTGCGCTCACGCTTAAAATCATTCCAAGTGCTAAACACGTCATCCAAATTGAGGTACCGCCACTGCTTATTAAGGGTAAGTTTTGACCCGTTACCGGAAACAATTCGACGGCAACAGCCATGTTGATCATCGCCCTAAAAACAATGGGTAAGCCCACGCCAATGACCAATAGTTTTCCAAAAATGGAGGTCGATTTGTGCGCTACAACGACAATTCTGAAAAGCAGAAACAAATACATAACCATCAAAAACATGCCGCCCAAAAGGCCAAATTCTTCAACGATTATTGCATAAATAAAATCTGAGGAAGACTGAGGTAAAAAGTTTTTCTGTACGCTTTTTCCAGGCCCCAATCCCGCCACACCACCAGAGGCGATTGCTATTTTTGCTTTTTCTATTTGATAATCGGCCTCTGTATCTGTATCATCACTAAAGTTTTCAACACGGCTTATCCAAGTATCCACACGGTTTGGGAAAACGCCTGGAAATGCCTTAGCCGTAAGCACAAAAAGCGTAAGGAATATTAATCCTGCACCTAGGATTATTCCCAAATATTTTAAAGGATAGCCTCCTACAAAAACCAACATCACGATCATTGAAAAGAAAATTGCCGTAGTAGAAAAGTTAGCGGGAAGTATTAATGCCAGCACTAAAAATACTGGCAACCACAGCGGTAAAATTGTTTCCTTAAAAGTAACCGTCTTGTCTTTTATGCGCGAAAGATACCGTGCTACATAAGTCATCAAAACCACTCCTGCGAGTGTAGAAGTTTGAAATGTAATACCTACAAAAGGCAAACGTATCCAGCGGCTTGCGTTGGCTCCATCTATAGTTGTACCCTCTGCCATCGTGATTATCAAAAGCAAAATTATAATCGGCATGGCGATAATGGAAAGTCCCCGGAAATAATGATAAGGTATTTTGTGGATCCCATAAAGAATTCCAAAACCTAAAACCAAATGTGAAAAATGACGGAGCAAATAAGGCAACGTGCTTCCATCTCCGTACAAATAGGCCAGATTGCTACTAGAACTGTAAACCGGCAAAAAGGAAAATAACGCCAAAAGGCCTACAATTCCCCAGATTGCTTTATCACCCTGTATGTAATGGAAAATATTTTTCACTTGTTTTTAAGAATTATAGATTTCGCACCGCATCCTTAAACTGTCTGCCGCGATCTTCGTAGTTTTCAAATAAATCAAAACTTGCACAGGCCGGGGAAAGCAAAACGGTGTTATTTCTTTCAGCCAATTTGTAGGCAACCTGCACCGCCATCGCCATGGAATCGGTTTCAATTATTGTATCCACAACATTTCCGAAGGCATTGATTATTTTCTCATTATCAACTCCCAAGCAGATAATCGCCTTTACCTTTTCATTCACCAATGGTAAGAGTTCGCTGTAATCATTCCCTTTGTCCACACCGCCCACAATCCACACGGTTGGGTTTTCCATACTGTCCAAAGCATAAAAAGTTGCGTTTACATTCGTGGCTTTGGAATCGTTGATATACATCACATTGTTTATCTTCAAAACTTTTTCCAATCTGTGCTCCACACCTTGAAATCCTTCAAGACTTTCACGAATGGTCTGTTTTCTAATTCTCAGTAGTGTGGCTACCGTACTGGCGGCCATTGCGTTCTTTACATTGTGTTCCCCTTGTATTCCGATTGTTGCGATTGGCATAGTAAATTCTGTATTATTTATTTTTATTATTATTTCGTTGTTTCTTTTAAATGCTCCCTGATTCAATTCTTTTTTGGTTGAAAAAGGCAGCGGTTGTGATTTTATGGAATTTTGCGAAAGCCACTTTATGATTTCAACATCATCTGCGTCATAAATGAAGTAATCCTGCGAGGTTTGGTTCATCGTTATCCTGAATTTTGAAGCGATATAATTTTCATATTTATAATCATATCGGTCCAAATGGTCCGGACTCAAGTTGGTCAAAACTGCAATATGCGGTGCAAAGATTTCAATGCCGTCCAGCTGAAAACTGCTGAGTTCGAGTACGAAATTTTCAAACTTTTCCTCTGAAACCTGCTCTGCAAAACTCTTTCCGATGTTACCTCCCAAAGCCACATTCAATCCGCCGTCTTTCAGCAATTCATAGGTCAAACTTGCGGTGGTTGTTTTTCCGTTGCTTCCGGTTATTCCTACGATTGTTGCTTTGGTATATTTTGAAGCAAATTCAATTTCAGAAATAACCTTCACTCCCTTTTCGTGCAACTTTTTAACAATTGGTGCCTTATCGGGAATTCCCGGACTTTTCATCACTATGTCAGCCGAAAGAATTTTGGCTTCGGAATGGCCTTCCTCTTCCCATTTAATTCCATTATTTATAAGAACTTGTTTGTACTTTTCCTTTATTTTTCCGAAGTCTGAAACAAATACTTCAAACCCCTTTTTTAATCCTAACATGGCTGTGCCTACCCCGCTTTCGCCTCCTCCTAAAATCACCAACCGCTGTTTCACTTTATCTAATTTTTAAGGTGACGATCGTGATAATGGCTAAAAAAATTCCCACAATCCAAAACCGCGTAACAATTTTACTTTCGTGGAAACCCTTTATTTGATAGTGGTGATGCAATGGCGACATTCTGAAAATGCGCCTGCCTTCACCAAATTTTTTCTTTGTGTACTTAAACCAGCTTACCTGCAAAACAACCGAAAGATTTTCCATCAGAAATATTCCACAGAGAATGGGTATAAGCAGTTCTTTTCGAACTGCAATTGCAATTACGGCTATAATTCCGCCAATTGTCAAACTGCCCGTATCGCCCATAAATACTTGGGCGGGATAGGTATTGTACCATAAAAAACCGATAAGCGCTCCTACGAACGCGGTGATAAAAATGGTCATTTCACCGGTGTTTGGTATGTACATAATGTTGAGATAATCTGAAAAAATAACATTACCGGAAACCCATGCAAATAGCGCAAGCGTTAGCCCAATTATAGCCGAGGTCCCAGCGGCAAGACCGTCAATTCCATCTGTGAGATTGGCACCGTTTGAAACTGCCGTGATAATAAAAATTACGATGGGGATAAAAATGAGCCACACATAACTTTTATAATCTTCACCCGCCCAGCTTATGAGTTTAGAATAATTAAATTCGTTTTCCTTCACAAAAGGAATGGTGGTAAGCATTGCTTTGTCCTTTACGTAAAATGTATTTACGGACTCTTTGGCAATAACTTCTGTTACTTGAGTTTCAGTTTCAGGATTTTCGATGGTACGCTGCACAATAATGTCTGGGTGCAAATACATGGTTGTACCCACAAAAAGGCCCAAACCAATTTGGCCAATTACCTTAAATTTTCCCGGTAATCCTTGTTTGTCATTTTTAAACTTTTTGATATAATCATCAATAAATCCGATGGTTCCCATCCAAACGGTGGTAACAATCAAAAGAATTACGTAAATGTTTTCAAGTTTCGCAAAAAGCAGAACAGGAACCAATGTGGCGAGAATTATAATGATTCCGCCCATGGTCGGGGTTCCTGCTTTTTCGTTTTGACCTTCCAAACCAAGATCACGGATAGATTCGCCAACTTGTTTTTTCTGTAGATAATTGATTATTTTTTTTCCATAAACCGTGGCGATAAAAAGCGAAAGGATAACCGCCAAAATTGCCCGGAACGTAATAAAATTGAACAGCCCCGCACCTGGCACGTCGTATGTTTTATCCAAATATTCAAAAAGATAGTAAAGCATTGGCTATTTGTTTAGGGCGGTTAAAAGTTGGTTTACTATTTTAAAATCATCAAAATCGAAGCGCTCTCCGTTTATTTCCTGATAGGTTTCGTGGCCTTTTCCGGCAATCAAAATGATATCGTTTTCCTGCGCCATTTGGCAAGCCGCTTTTATGGCTTCCTTTCTATTTGTTATTGAAATCGTCTTTTTATAATGCTCGGCAGGCACGCCTTTTTCAATCTGTTCGATAATTTTTTCAGGATTTTCGGTGCGCGGATTGTCGCTGGTAAAAACCACTTTGGTGCTCAACGAAGCGGCAATGTTTCCCATAACCGGGCGCTTCTGGGCATCGCGGTCACCGCCACAGCCTACCACGGTTATAACTTCTTCGTTGCCCGTGCGGATTTCATTTATGGTTTCCAAGACATTTTTCAGGGCATCGGGCGTATGTGCATAATCCACAATAGCAGTGATTTTCTTTTCTGAAATTAAATATTGAAACCTGCCGCCCACACTTTCCAGTGTGCTCATTATTTGAAGAATTTCAAGTTCCTTTAACTCCAAAAGATGTGCGGTACCAAAAATTGCAAGTAGATTATACGCGTTGAATCCACCAATCAATTTCACCCACAATTCCTGATTGTTTATTTTCAGAAGTTGCCCTGTAAATTGGCTTTCCAGAATTTGGGCTTTATAGTCGGCGTAGGTTTTTAGGGCGTAGGTATATTTTCTCGCTTTCGTATTCTGAAGCATTACCAAGCCGTTTTTGTCATCCACATTTACCAGTGCGAAAGCAGATTTCGGCAAAGCATCAAAAAAGGACTTTTTCACATCGCGGTATTCCGCAAAATCTTTGTGATAATCCAAATGGTCGTGCGAAAGATTGGTGAAAACGCCTCCGGTGAAATGAAGCGCCTCAGTTCGTTTTTGGTGGATTCCGTGCGAACTCACTTCCATAAAGCAATATTCCACGCCAGCGTCCACCATTTCGCGCAAATATTTGTTGATGGTCAACGAATCCGGCGTAGTGTGCGTGGCTTTAAATTCGGTATCGCCAACCATTATTTTTACGGTGGAAAGCAAGCCAGCTTCCAAGCCCGCTTTTTTAAAAAGTTGATATAAAAGAGAAGAAACCGTTGTTTTCCCGTTGGTTCCGGTTATACCGACAAGCTTTAATTCTTCGGAAGGATTGCCGTAGTAATTGGCAGCCATTATCGCCAATGCCTTATGCGAATCCGCAACCTGCACATAGGTAATTCCGTTGATGATGTTTTCTGGCAAGGTTTCGCAAATAATAGCCAAGGCACCTTGGTCGGCAGCTTTTTTTATGAATTGATGCCCATCTGAAACCGTTCCCTTTATCGCAATAAAAACGTCGTTTAAAGAAACATTTCGGGAATCAAATTCCAGATTGTTTATAGCCACGGAAGTACTGCCAACGACGCTTTCGATGGTAACTTTGTACAATATGTCCTTTAACAATATCACGATAAATTCAAGGTTATGGTTTGTCCCTTCTTTAAAGTTTCGCCAGACTTTATGGATTGGCTGGCAACGGTGCCATTGCCCACAACCTGCACTCGCAGCCCGAGATTTTCAAGTAAGGAAACGGCGTCCATTCCTGCCATTCCGGTTACATTCGGAATTGTTTTGGCGGGTTGTTGCAACTTGGCATAATATCTTTCAAAATCCTTTTCAATGGTTGGGTCTGGTTGTTCTATGCTTTCAACCTTGTCGATATTTCGGGACTCGGTAAAAATTTTCTGGGCAATTCTTTTAAAAACAGGTCCCGAAACATCGGCGCCGTAAAACCCTTTTTTCGTACTCGGTTTGTGAATAATCACGATACAAGAATACTTTGGGTTTTCCGCAGGAAAAAAGCCTGCAAAAGAAGAAATGTAACGGCGGTTGCTTTTCCAATCCGGCATCCAATATTCGGTTCGGGCAGTTCCGGTTTTACCGGCCATTGAAAAATCTGGAGAATAAAGCGATTTACCCGTACCACGCATTACAGTGTTCTTCATAATTTCCTTGATTTTGGCCAAGGTTTCATCAGAACAAATTTTAGGGTTTATTACTTTGGTGTCGTAGGTAGTTACTTTTTCATTCCAAGCGCGGACTTCCTTTATAAAACGAGGTTTTACCATTACGCCGTTATTGGCAATGGCATTGTAAAAATTTAAAGTTTGAAGTGGAGTGAGACGTAGGTTATACCCATAGGCCATAGAAGGAAGTGCATTCTTGCTCCACTTTTTATCGCCAGGCTGTGGAATCATTGGTACGCCTTCACCCTTAATGGCAACGCCTGTTTTTTCGGTAAGATGCCAGCTTTTTAAACGGTTGATGAATTTGTTGGGATTTTTGGAATAGTTATCATTTATAATTGTGGCCAATCCAATGTTTGAAGAAACTTCCAAAGCTTTTGCAGCCGAAATTTTTCCGTAGCCGCCTCGGTGCGAATCGTAAATTTTTCTTCCGTAGAAAACCTTTACGCCGTTGCCTGTATCAACCACGGTACTGGTGTCTATTACCTTATCTTCCAAAGCGGCCATCATTGCCATTACCTTAAAGGTAGAGCCCGGCTCGTGCGATTCGCCGATGGCGTAGTTCAATTTTTCATAATAGGTTCCGTTGGAGGTGCGGCCCAAATTTGAGACGGCTTTTATTTCGCCCGTTGCTACTTCCATCACAATTACGGTTCCGTGCTCGGCTTCGTAATATTCCAATTGTTTTAGCAAGGCGTGGTGAGCGATGTCTTGAATGTTCACGTTTATGGTTGAAACGATATCATAGCCATCCTGCGGCTCAATCTCATTGTCGTCGGAAATTGGCTTCCACTGGCCCTTGGCTATTTTTTGCTTTAGCCTATGGCCTTCCTTGCCCGTAAGCAAATCGTTGAATGCTCCCTCCAAACCAACGGCGTAGTATCCCGGACGGTCATAAGCCTCATCGCCCACGGTGCGTTGCGCTATCTTACCAATGGGATGCTCGCGGACGGTGCGCTGTTCCACAATAATTCCACCTTTGTAGGGACCTTTGCGGAAAAGCGGCAGGTTTTTCACCTTTATATAATCTGAATAGCCCAGATTTTTTACGATAAGCAAATACCTGTTTTTATCGGCACGCGCTTTTCTGAACATATTTTGATAATGCGAAACGGGCTTCCCAAACATTTTGCTCAACCCTTCGGAAAGTGGCTTTAAATTTTCCTTGAAATCTTCCGAAGAAACCGTTACCGCGTCAAAGCGGATGTCATATTTTGGGACTGAAGTAGCTAAAAGACTGCCATCATCGGCGTAAACATTTCCGCGGTTCGCAGGAATCACGAAGTTTTTCGTGGTGTTCTCCTTTGCCAATTCGCGATATTTTTCACCATCCACAAACTGAATGTTCATCAACTTCACACTAATGGCAAGCGCAAAAAGAAACATGCATCCGGCAACGACGTATAGACGGTTTAATATGTTTTTTTCCTCAAAAGCCATGATCAGGTATCGGTTGTCAGTTATTGATTAATGGTTACACTTTTAGCATTAGCTATTTTTTATTTTCCGGTTCAATTATTCGAATTCTTTTCGGAGGTGTTGTGGATGGTTGCAACCCATGACTTTCCATTGCGGCAATAATTTTGCTCTCCATCCGTGCCTGCATCAACAACATTCGCACATCAACATATTCACTTTTCAGTTCTTTCACTTGTGCATTCAATTTTGAAATTTTATGGACTTTTTTGTCTGCGCTGTGCGAACTGCCAATCATAATCAAAGCCAATACGGAGAGGAAAATGATAAAGCGCCAGTTTTTCAGCGCGTCGTCGCTCACCAAAAATTTTCCTTTTATTATGTTGTAAAAACCTTCTTTCAAAATTTGTTAATTCGTTAATTCGGGATTCGTTGATTCGTTAATTTGGCGCGCGATGAATCGGGCGCCTACGTTATATTTTTTCCGCTATGCGAAGCTTGGCACTTCGGGCACGGTTGTTTTGTTTTATTTCTTCATCGGAAGGGATTATAAATTTCCCCACCGCCTTGAACGGCACTTCAAAATGCCCAAAAGCATCCTTCTCTGGCTCCCCTTCAAACAATCCGTTGCGGATATATCTTTTTACCAACCTATCCTCCAAAGAGTGATAGCTTATTAAACTAAGGCGCCCACCCGGTTTTAAAACTTCGTTCGTTTGAAGCAAAAACTCTTTCAACGCCTCCAGTTCCTGATTCACCTCGATGCGAATGGCCTGATATATCTGGGCCAAAATCTTGTTTTCTTTATGCGCCGGCAGAAACCTGCTGAGCACTTTTTTTAATTGTTCGCTCGTTTTTATCATTTCGGTCTGGCGCGCTTCCACAATTACGCGGGCCATTCCTGCAGCGCTTCGCAATTCACCGTAATTTGAAAGCACATTTCGCAATTGAACCTCTTCATATTTATTGACCACCGTATATGCCGAAAAATTTGTATCGCGATTCATACGCATATCCAAATCGGCTTCAAAACGGGTAGAAAAACCTCTCTCGGCCACATCAAACTGATGCGATGAAACCCCGAAATCGCCCAAAATCCCGTCCACCGTCCTAAAACCGTGGAATCTCAAAAATTGCTTCAGAAACCGAAAATTTTGGTTTATAAGCAAAAAACGCATATCGTCGATAGCGTTTTGCAAAGCGTCCTTGTCCTGATCAAAGGCGATGAGTTTTCCAGCGGGGCCCAACCGCTTCAGGATTTCGCGGGAGTGGCCGCCACCGCCGAAAGTGACATCAACATAAACCCCATCTGGCTTTATGTTAAGCCCATCAACAGTTTCTTTCAGCAAAACCGGATTATGATATTCCATCACCATCATTGCTTTTATTTCCCATTACTTCTTCGGCCAAATCGGCAAAATCGCTTGCGGCATCGTCAATGGCCTGTTCGTATTTTTCCTTATCCCAAACCTCCACAATGTTTATCGCGGAAGAGAACACAATTTCCTTGTTGATGCCGGCAAAAGAGAGCAAGTCCTTTGGAATGAGCAATCGGCCTGTAGCATCAAGCTCTACAGTCTTTACGCCAGCCGTAAACCTTCTTATGAAATCGTTATTTTTTCTGTTGAATCGGTTCAGCTCGCCCATTTTCAGCATGAGGGCGTCCCATTCCTTCATCGGGTAAATTTCCAGGCAGGGCTGGAAGACCGCGCGCTTGATAACGAAGCCTTCGGGAGCCACGGTCGCCAACTGCTTTTTCAGCGGCGCAGGTACCATGACCCTTCCTTTTACGTCTGCTTTACATTCGTATGTGCCTATTAGATTGAGCATTGTGGAAATTCCCGATTTGTAATTTATAGTTTCAAATATATATAACTTTTCCCACTTTTTACCACATTCTACCACTTTGTTGATAAGTTTTACCACATTGTAGATAACCTAAAATGGAACTGGCGATGAACAAAGCCTAACATTAAATAGACCGTATGAAATATTTTTGTTTACTTTTGTCTTTCTAAATTGCACCAACCACAGCATGTCGGAAAACTTAAAGAAAGAAGGAAAATTTTCATATTTAGAAATAGGTGAAGGCACACCAATAATCATTCTTCACGGACTAATGGGCGGGTTAAGCAATTTTGACGGAGTTGCAGATTTCTTTCCGCCAAAGGGATATAAAATCCTTATACCCGAATTGCCCATTTACAAAATGACCCTCTTGCGTACCAACGTGAAAAATTTCGCGAAATACGTGGGGCAGTTTATCGACCATTTGGGTTATGAGGAAGTGATTCTTTTGGGAAATTCGCTGGGTGGGCACATTGGCCTACTCTGCACAAAAATGTATCCCGAAAAAGTAAAAGCTTTGGTAATCACCGGAAGTTCTGGTCTTTACGAGAGCGCCATGGGCGAAAGCTACCCAAAACGCGGCGATTATGATTACATAAAGAAAAAAGCCGAAAACGTTTTTTACGACCCTGCTGTGGCTACCAAAGAAATTGTGGACGACGTTTATGAAACCGTAAACGACCGAAACAAATTAATACGGACACTGGCCATTGCAAAAAGTGCCATCAGGCACAATATGGCAAAGGATTTGCCCAAAATGTACACCCCAACCTGTATTATCTGGGGGAAAAATGACAACGTAACCCCTCCGGAAGTAGCCATTGAGTTTGATGAACTACTACCAGATTCTGAATTATTCTGGATTGATAAATGTGGCCACGCCGCAATGATGGAGCATCCCGATGAGTTTAATGAACTTCTTTACTCTTGGTTACAGAAACGAGGGTTTTAGTAGTTTCAAGTTTCAGGTTTCAGGTTTCAAGTTTCTAAAAAAACATATTCTCCCGCATAACCCTTAACTCCTAACCCTTAACTTTTAACTCTTAACTCTTAACTCTTAACTCTTAACTCCTAACCCTAAAGCAATGCACATAAAATCGGCAGAATTTGTAATGAGCAACAGCGATGTTGCCAAATGCCCAAAGGACCGTTTGCCGGAATACGCTTTTATTGGACGCAGTAACGTTGGGAAATCTTCGCTTATCAATATGTTGATGCAGCGCAAGAGTTTGGCAAAGACTTCGGGAAGACCTGGAAAGACTCAGCTTATAAACCATTTTCTAGTAAATAAGAATTGGTATTTGGTGGATTTACCGGGCTATGGGTATGCACGTGTTTCAAAAAGCAGTAAAAAGACTTTTCAGAAATTCATCACCAATTATTTTGAAAAGCGGGAGCAAATGGTACTCGCCTTTGTATTGGTAGATTGCCGCCACGAACCGCAACCCATCGATTTGGAGTTTATGCAATGGATGGGCGAAAGTGGAATCCCCTTCAACATCATTTTTACAAAAGCAGATAAGCTGAAGCCAAAAGCATTGGAAAGAAATATGGCTGCTTACACCGAAAAAATGCTCGAAACCTGGGAAGAAATGCCGCCGTATTTTGTTACCTCAGGCAGTGATTCCACGGGAAGGGATGAAGTGTTGAATTATATTGACGAATTAAATAAAAACCTAACAGGTCTTTGAGACCTGTTAGGTTTAATCGGCCTTATCCCCGCTTCAACTCCAATTTTTCAGCAAAATAATCACAGAAATCGCGCATCGTGGCGCTCATCTTTTCGTCATTGGTGGCACGCTGAAATGTATCGGCCATCGCACTTAAGGTTTGGTGGAAGAAAATTTTCATCTCGTCCACGGGCATTTCCTTTGTCCAAAGGTCTATCCGGAGCGATTCCTTGCTTTTACTGTCCCAAACCGATAGCATCACCGCCTTTGTTTCCTCGTTTGACACGCCGCCGTCCTCGGCTGTCCAATGGATATTTTCAGGTATTTTATTTTCGTCAAGACCCACTTTTAGCCTTATTTCTGAAGTGTGTTTAATTGCCATTATTTCTTTGGTTTGTATTTTGAATTCGTAAATATTTCTTCAGCATCTGTTACCATTAGTCGCTGAACATCTGTATCATTTTTTTCCATATAGGCGCGAACAATCTTCCAGCCCAAATAGCGCCCCAACATTCCCGGAGATTCATTATCTATTTCCAGATAAAATTTTGAAAAAGGCGCGGGACTTATAAACCGTGCCCCCAGCTTTGGGTCTGTACTGTAGAGCAATTCCTTCTCAATAAAGTAGCGCCACATATATTCCTCGTTCTCTTCGGCCCACTGGTATTCTTCTTCGGTATAGCCTATTTTTTCAGCATTTGTAGCGTTTGGAAGCCAAAGATCTTTTAAATAGAGCTCTTTTCCGAAATAAATAATCTGACCCAAAAAAGTAGATTTGTTGGGCGGTTTTATATACTGTCTTGCATAGGTTTCGGCCACATCGGGACCTATTTGTGAAGGTTTCATTTCTTTGGAAATATATTTATCAATGCCTTCGTAAAAACGGTGATCGGCGCCCAAGTAATTATCCAAAGCAATAACCAGCATACTATCTGCAAGGATGACCTTGTTGCGATAATCTACATCTGAGGTAGTGGTCACCACCAATGGGGTTTTAAAGTTCGGGAAGTAATATTTAATATGTTGAAACAATGGAATTAATATATTTTCCAATTTTTCCTCGTTGGGAAAAGTTTTTTCTATCTCAGCTTCGAGTTGGGTTTGTAACGTATCCGTCAATTTTTCAATCCAAATACTATCGTTGTACTGTTTTGGAAAAAATTCTGGAAATTCAGCTTTTAATTTTGGGAGTGTTTCGGCAGTAGCAGCCGCAAACTTCTTATCAAAACGGATGATTTCCACATTTATAGGAATTCTTTCAATCTCCTTTTCAACCTTGCTCTCGTCATTACAGGAAAAAAAGAAAACACCCAAGAGAACCAATGCGCAATATTTCACCATAGAAAAAATGTTATTGTTGGTTAACGCCAATCCTTTTTATTAATTTTATCTTTAATCACTTTTGCGGTGCAAAGGTATTATTATAAAAGATTAAAAACACAGAAAATGCAGACTGAAAAAGTTATAGAATATATTGTAGATTGGCTTAAAAACTATGCGCAAAACGCAAAAATGGATGGTTTTGTAATAGGAGTAAGTGGCGGTATAGATTCGGCGGTAACCTCAGCGCTATGTGCAAAAACCGGGCTTAATTTATTATGTGTGGAAATGCCCATTCATCAGGCATCATCACAAGTAAGTCGAGCAGTCAATCATATTGCTTGGCTGAAGAAAAATTTTCCAAAAGTTGAAAAAATTGAAGTAAACCTCACCCCTGTTTTCGATTCTTTGATTATCGCTTTACCAAAAGTTGAAAAAGAAGAAGAGCGCTTCATGTCGCTAGCAAATACACGTGCCCGATTGCGGATGACAACTCTTTATTATTTTGCAGCCTTTAACAAATATTTAGTTGCGGGAACCGGCAATAAAGTAGAAGATTTTGGTGTAGGTTTTTATACAAAATACGGCGACGGCGGTGTGGATTTAAGCCCTATTGCCGATTTGATGAAAAGTGAGGTCTATGAAATTGCACGATTCTTGGGAATAAATAAAGAAATAATTGCAGCGGCACCAACAGATGGATTATGGGGTGACGACCGAACAGATGAAGACCAACTTGGCGCAAGCTATGATGAACTGGAATGGGCGATGAGAATGGATGAAAAGGGTAAAAGCAGCTCCGATTTTTCAGAGAGGGAAAAAGTAGTTTTTGATATTTATAAAAGATTAAATAAGGCCAACCAGCATAAAATGCTCCCAATTCCAATTTGCGAGATTCCCAAAGAATTTAAATAATATTGTTATTTACCGAACAATTTAACCATTAAACGAAAGGTTTAATTTTCTTTACGTGTATATTTTATATATTCAGAATGTAATATTAATATTACGTGTCTAAAACTCATATGCTCCCCAAATCTGAAGGTTTTATACATTTTTGAATTTATAAAAACACTAAGATGAAAAAAGTTGTAATTGCAGACCATCACCCTGTAACTAGAAAAGGTGCTTCAATTTTGCTTGATAGCACAAATGAGTATACTATTGTTGGGAAAGTAGCGCGAGGATCGGAATTGTTGAAGTGCCTTGAGGAAGAACGCCCAGACATTTTGATTTTAGAATTGAACATTCCAGAAATTAATGGTTTTCACGCCCTACGAAGTATTCGTGAGGAATTTCCAAAAACGCGAATCGCTATTTTTTCATCCCATCCAGAAGAAATTTATGCATTACGCTCTATAAAATCAGGTGCTGCAGGCTACATTTCAAAAACATCGTCTTCTGAAGAATTTTTACAAGCTATTAAGCGTATTGCGCTGGGTGGCATATATTTAAACGATGAGCTTACAGCGGCTTTCAGCAACCACTCCGTTAATGACAACACAATTGTTGGTAGATACAAAAAGCTTTCGGCGCGTGAAATAGAAGTGTTAAATTTGCTTTCCAACGGCAAACGCAACAAAGACATAGCATCCCTTTTAGAAATCAATGAAAAAACCGTGAGTACTTATAAAACACGGCTTTTAAAAAAACTAAACGTTACAAGCTTGGCAGAATTGATAAACCAAGCCCGGATGTTTCAGTTTAACTAGGCTATAAAACCCGGTTAAGTTTATTGGAAAGCACTTTTTTAAGGCTTAAGTAATCAACAATTTCCTGTAGACCAGATTCTTTTTCAGGATTGTCTTCCTGTTTCATTGTCTCGGAAAGTTCGTTTATTTTCTGTGAAACTAAATGGCGACGCAGGTTCAATATGGTTTCACTAACCATTTGGGCTATGGTTTGTTCTTTTTCCTTCACATAAATTTCCTTACGTTCCCAGTTATGGAGTACATAACGCTCCTCTTCCATCAAAATATGTGTAACCGCAGAAGCCAACTCCGGCTTTAGTTCATTTATAAATGTCTCGGCCTTTGCTTCTGGATTTTGGTTAAAACGATTGACCACTTCAAAATACAACTCCTTAAACTCTGAATTTGTAAATTCAATCTCATCTTCCTGTAAGTCTAAATAAATTTTTTCAAAAACGCGTGACTTGTGAATTTCTGGCCTAAAGGTTATTTCGCCTTTATCATCTGCCTCCAAAATTAATTCCTCAAAATCTTCTTCTACATTTCCATAAAGCAATAGCAATTCAATAATTTTCTGTTCTAGATGAAGCTGCACATCTACCTTATCAATCTTTTTTTCGGCGGGAATTACTTGAAAAGCTTCTTGTGGTACGGTCGCTTTTTTGGCAGTATCTTTTCTGTCCTTTTGAAAAATCTGCGCAAGCGTATTGAAAAGAACCTGTTCTGAAATGTCCATTATTCGGGAGCATTCTTTTATATACACTTCTCTTTTTATAACATCGGGAATTTTGGCGATGCTATTAACCATATCGTGAATGGTCTCAGATTTTTTTATGGGGTCGTTCTTTGCTTCGGAAGCGAGAAGTGAGGCTTTAAAAGTGATAAAATCCTTTGCGTTTTCTTCCAAATAAAGCGTGAGTTCTTCGAGAGAATTTTTGCGTGAAAAACTATCTGGATCTTCCCCTTGTGGAAAAGTGCAGATTTTTACGTTCATTCCTTGTTCCAAAATCAAATCGATGCCGCGAAGCGATGCACGAAGCCCAGCCGCGTCACCGTCAAACAGCACGGTTATATTTTTTGTGAGCCGGTTTATAAGCCGAATCTGCTCTGAAGTAAGTGCGGTTCCAGATGAAGAAACCACATTGTGAATGCCCGTTTGGTAAAACTGGATAACATCGGTATAACCTTCTACCAAATAGCAATTGTCTTCTTTTGCAATGCTTTGCTTGGCGTGAAAGATTCCGTAAAGCACTTTGCTCTTATGGTAAATATCACTTTCGGGAGAGTTTAAATATTTTGCCGCTTTTTTATCTGAAGTTAAAATACGCCCTCCAAAACCCAATGTGCGCCCGCTCATACTGAGAATTGGAAACATTACCCTTCCCTTAAAGCGGTCAAATTGTTTTTCTTCCTTTACAATTGTTAACCCTGTCTTTTCCAAAAACTCAAGTTTATAACCCTTTTTAATGGCGTGACTGGTAAAGGCATCCCAAGAGTCTGGCGAATATCCGAGCTCAAATTTTGCAATTGTTTCATCAGTAAAACCGCGCTCCTTAAAATAGGAAACCCCGATGGCTTTTCCTTCTTCGGTTTTTACCAATGTGTTGTGGAAATAATTTTTTGCAAATTCACTTACCAAATATAAGCTCTCCCGCTCGTTGGCTTGTTCTTTGTCTTCGGTAGTTTGTTCGGTTTCCTCAACCTCGATTCCGTATTTTTTTGCCAAATATTTTATAGCTTCGGGATAGGTAAAATGCTCGTGCTCCATCAAAAAGGCCACTGCGTTTCCTCCTTTTCCGCTACTGAAATCTTTCCATATTTGCTTTACCGGACTCACCATAAAACTCGGCGAACGCTCATCGGTAAAGGGGCTTAGACCTTTATAATTGCTCCCGGATTTTTTCAACTGTACAAAATCACCGATCACCTCCTCTACCCGGGCGGTTTCAAACACATTGTCTATGGTGGTTTTAGAGATCAGATTGTTAGATTTTTGATTTGTAAAAATAGGGATATTACGAAAAGAAACCCGCACGAATTTTAAAAATCCACACAGGTTTTAAACAACGAATATGAAAAGATGCTTGCTAATCCATATCAAAACGCAGACCGAGTGAAACGTTGCGCTGCTCAATAGGGTTATTCTTGAAAATGGTGTTGAGGTCATACTTGGCATACAGTGCCATACCCTGCCAACCTATATACCCACTAAGGCCATAAATGAAATTGTTTGTGTTATAATTCGCTTTAAGTTTTAGTTTTTTGTCTTCGCCCTCTTCCTCAAATTTTAATTTTTGGCGCGCGCCTAGATTGATACCTGCATAACCACCAAGACCTATTTTTATCTGGTTTTCGGTAGAATAACGAAAATACCCATCATGTTCTATCTTTTTTGAAGGACCAAATTCAAAGTGTATGGGAACCACAAGATTGTCCATCCTAAATTTTGATTTGTCCAAATCTAAAGGATATTCCTGAAGCTCTGTCTGCTCTCCCGTATCAACATAATAACGGTTATCGGTCGGTTTTAAACCATTGAATTGAACGGAAAGACCATACTTTACGCGCAGCCAATTTGTATTTTTGAATACTCTTGTCTTCCACGCCCAGCCAAGTTCGGCAAAGCGACTTCCCGCAATCTTAAAATCTGAATCCTGCAAAGATTCGCCCTCGGTAATTACATTGTTGAGGCCGAAGGCAAAAACAAGGTCTGAGGTGGTGCGACGGTCGTATTTTCGCTTTTTGTTTTTTGGACCTATATAGAGTACGTTGTCATTTTCATTATCCTTACCGGACGAACCGAATCGAAGTATAATTTGATTGTCCTCGTCTTCGTCCACCTTTCCGTTTCGTTGCAATAGTGCTACCTTATTGTCTATAATTGCCAAACGGTTTTCAATATTCAGCGCATGTTTTTCAGCAAGCTCTTGCTTTAGTATTTCCGCTTCCGCTTCGGTGATGTTTTCATTTTCAACACGCTGGTTTATATTTTCCACGCCCGCCTTCAGCGCATCTTTTTCCTCTTGAATAATTGTTTCCCTTAAAGAATTGAGCCGCTCCACTGAAGTTTGCGTATCGTGATCGTTTTCTTGAGCCTGGACGTAAATCCCTGCAAGTAGCCAAAGGGCGAGGGCGGTAGTAAATGTAATTAATTTCATAACTGTTCGATTTTTGATTAATGATGATTTATTGATGAATGATTTATTGATGAATGATTTATTGTACAATTGTTTAATCGTTACGTTCCGAAACCGCGGTTCTAATCTTATTGAAACCTTCGCCTAGGGCGTCAAAAACCTTGTCGCGGAAACTTTTTTCAAGCTCCCATTCTACGTCCTGCAACAGAGCGGTGGCATCTACCTTAGGACTGCTAAGAATTCGTTGGGTTTGAATATCGCGACGGGCGCTGTTTAGCAATGCTTCCACTTCGGTGGCGGTAACTTTAGTGTTGTTTTCCTGCAATTTTTTAACCGATGCAACCACTTCATCTACCTTGGTATTAAAAATCCTGTTTTCTTCAGAAGGAACGGGCTTCTCAACATTCATGGGTTGTTTCACTTCCATGTGTTCGGCAATGGCTTCGGTCTTTTCAATCTTTTCTTCAACGGCAGATTTTTTTCTTACATTGGGTTGTGGAAGCAGTTGCGATTTATTTGAACGGGGCGTTTGTTTATTTTCCTGTTGCTTTTCAGAAGTATTTTTATCATTCTTTTTTTCTTCCGAAGCAATTTCTTCCTTATTGATACTTTGTGGAACAGTTTCAGAATTCTCTTCAATTTTGGGCTGGTCTATACTTTCATCAACTACTTGATTGTTTATCTCTGGAGCATTTCTACTAAAGAAAATTGATGCTACTATTAGCAACCCCGCAAAACTTGCGGCTGCGTAATACCAAAAAAAGTTTTTCCTTTTGGGCTGTTCGGCATCCAGTTTTGCTTCCAGTTTTCTCCATGCGTCGGCTGATGGCTTAAGTTCTCTTGCCTCCAGCTTTTCGCGAATGTTGTCTTCCAATTTATAGGGTGCCATAGCTTAAATTATTTTGTTGTTTTACCATATTTTTAAGCATCTTGCGTGCTTTGAAAAGTTGCGTTTTTGAAGTGTTTTCACTAATCTGTAACAACTCTCCTATCTCACTGTGTTTATAACCTTCCACCGCATAGAGCACAAACACTGTTTTGTAACCCTCCGGCAGACTATCTATCATTTTTTGGATATCGGCTTCCTCAAGTTCGGTTTCAATAAAAGTGGAATGCTCTGTTGTGTTATCTATTTCCGCTTCGGAAACGAAATGCAGCTTTTTGTCCTTCCGAAGTTGCGAAATACTCTCGTTCACCATAATTCTTCGTATCCAACCCTCAAAACTGCCTTCGTTCTTAAAATCATTTAAATGTGTAAGCATTTTGAAAAATCCCGAAAGCATAACCTCCTCAGCCAAATCATTATTTTTTAAATACTGTCTGCACACGCCCAACATTTTTGGCGAAAACATTTCAAATAATTGATGCTGCGCACGGCGGTCGCCTTTGGACGCTTTGGCAATCAACTTTGAATAGTTTTTATGTAAGGGTATAATTTTCAAAATACGCTTTGCTGTTTAAGGCTTCTATTTTAATAGACGCAGATGTTTGAATAATGGTTGTCTGAAGTTAAAAAAGTTTTCAGTTTTTATTCGCAGTTTGCAGTTAAACCACTGCATACGGGCACTGCTTACTGCTACTTTTTCCTGTCAATTACGTAATTCACCATTAACTCCAATGATTCCTTATAAGGTGAGGGGGGATAAGTTTCAAGAAGTTGCAGCGCATGTTTTTGATACTCCTTCATTTTTGCAACCGCATAATCAAGACCGCCGTTATCTTTTACAAAGGCGATAACCTCCTTAACGCGCTGCTTGTCTTTGTTATGGTTTTTAACCGAATTGATAAGCCATTTTTTTTCTTGGGAAGAAGAGTTATTTAACGCATATATTAAAGGTAACGTCATTTTCTGCTCCTTAATATCGATGCCCGTAGGCTTGCCAATGCGCTCGTTGCCATAATCGAAAAGATCATCCTTTATTTGAAAGGCGGTGCCAATAAGCTCGCCAAACTTGCGCATTTTTTCAACTTCCTCATCAGGTGCCATCACGGAACGTGCGCCCATGGCACAACAAGCTGCTATTAATGTGGCGGTTTTTTGGCGAATTATTTCAAAATAGATTTCTTCGGTAATGTCGAGCCTACGGGCTTTCTCAATCTGTAGCAATTCGCCCTCGCTCATTTCGCGCACGGCTACCGAAATAATTTTCAAAAGATCAAAATCGTCATTATCTATTGAAAGAAGCAATCCTTTTGAAAGAAGATAATCGCCAACCAAAACAGCTATTTTATTTTTCCAAAGTGCGTTTATGGAGAAGAAACCCCGGCGGCGGTCGCTGTCATCCACCACATCATCGTGCACCAAAGTTGCGGTATGAATAAGCTCGATAACAGACGCACCGCGATAGGTACGTTCGTTTACTTGGCCGTTGCCGGTCATTTTTGCAATCAAAAAAACAAACATGGGGCGCATCTGTTTTCCCTTTCGGTTTACAACGTAATGGGTGATTCTATTTAATAGGGAGACTTTGGAAGACATGGAAGCGGAGAACTTTTTCTCAAAAAGCTCCATCTCGGTTTCAATAGGAAGTTTAATGCGCGAAACTATCTTCATAAAGGTTCAAAGATAGTTAAAAATGAGCGATGGATTTTGTTACGATATTTTATAAAATCCTTCAAAAATGGTTGCGCAATACTTCTATTAACAAAATTTTAGTAGCCCCCCATAATCTCCCAAAAACAAATAAAGCAACCAAAGACGGCCTTTAAGAAGAAATTAATAAAAAACGTGTTAATAATTGAGCATAACACAAAGCAACACAATGAACTTTTCAGAATATTCAAAAATGCGTTAAACTCTTGGGAAGTGTCGTAAAACAAGGGCTCAAAGGTTAACTTTGGAACAATAAAATTTTTAACCCTAATTAATATTTAAAATGAAAAAAATTACATTATTGGCCGCATTATTTGCTGGCTTTGCTATGAATGCACAGACTGTTTTCTTTACAGACGATTTCAATGATGAAGACGTTTCAGATTGGACTCGATATGACGAAGATGGAGATGGAAATTTTTGGGCTGATCTATTTGTTGTTGAAGACGGAAACGGAAACCCTGTAACTCCAGTTTCAATTATTTCAAGATCTTGGCAAGGTGTTCCATTAACTCCAGATAACTGGATTGTGTCTCCTGCAATTGATTTAACAACTGCAAATGGCTTGGTTGAATTATCATGGAAAGTTCAAGCTGCAGCTGCAACTTGGGATTTAGAGAAGTACAGTGTATATGTTGGTACAAGTAGCGATATTGCAGATTTAGAAAATGCAACTGTTACTTTTACAGAAGTTTACGATGACCCTGATAACTTAGGAACTCAATATGATCGTTCCCTAGACCTTTCTAGCTTAGCCGGTGAGATGGTTTATGTTGCTTTCAGACACCATGATGTTACCGATCAAGATTTTCTTTCAATTGACGATGTAATGATTACTGGTGTTTTAGCAGTGGGAACAAACGAGTTCCAAGGTTTCAAACACTTCGTTGCTAACGGTCAATTAAACCTTTCTGCTAACACTGCTATGGAGCGTGTTGCTCTTTACAATATGTTAGGCCAAGAAGTAGTTGCTCAAAAACTTGCC
Organism: Aequorivita iocasae; assembly: GCF_016757735.1. Classification (NCBI taxonomy): domain Bacteria; kingdom Pseudomonadati; phylum Bacteroidota; class Flavobacteriia; order Flavobacteriales; family Flavobacteriaceae; genus Aequorivita; species Aequorivita iocasae. Next base: position 1,819,442 of record NZ_CP068439.1, on the reverse strand, counting down.
AGCAACAACGAAACTGTGAATATTTCTGGACTTCAGTCTGGTGTTTACATTGCTTCTGTTACTATCGACGGTGCAACCAAAACTTTCAGAATTGTAAAAAAATAATTTAAGTTTTATACTGAATTCAAAAAGAGCGGCAATTGCCGCTCTTTTTTATTGTTTATTTGCCAACTGCCCACAGGCAGCGTCAATATCCTTACCTCTGCTTCTTCTAACTGTTACCGGAATTCGTTCGTGTTCCAAAGCTTGAAGGTAATCTTCTATAACAGTAGGTGAAGCTTGCTGAAAACGGCCGTCATCAATTGGGTTGTATTCTATTATATTTACCTTGCAGGGTACGTACTTGCAAAAAGTGACTAAGGCTTCAATATCGGCCCATTTATCGTTTATACCTTTCCAAACAATGTATTCGTATGTGATTTTTCTTTTGGTTTTGCTGTACCAATATTCCAAGGATTCTCTTAAATCGGGTAATGTAAAATTCTTTGCAAAAGGCATAATCTGCTCCCGTGTTCCTTGAATTGCGGAATGCAGGGAAACGGCAAGGTTGAATTTCACTTCATCATCTGCCAACTTTTTTATCATTTTCGGCACGCCGGAAGTTGACACGACAATTCTTTTTGGCGACATTCCCAAACCTTCTTCCGAAGTAATTTTCGCTATGGATTCAAGAACGTTTTTATAATTCATAAGCGGTTCGCCCATACCCATAAATACAATATTTGAAAGCGGTTTGTCGTGGTACAGACGGCTTTCCTTATCTATTGCTACTACTTGATCGTAAATTTCATCGGGGTTCAAGTTCCGCATTCTTTTCAACCGAGCGGTGGCACAAAATGTACAATCCAAACTGCAACCCACTTGCGAGGATACACAGGCGGTAGTCCTTTTTTTGGTAGGAATTAAAACGGATTCCACCACAAAATCATCATGCAATTTTACAGCATTTTTTATCGTCCCATCGCTACTCTTTTGAATTTGGTCAACCTTAATATGGTTAATTACAAAATTTTCATTGAGGTGGGCACGGGTTTCCTTGGAAAGGTTGGTCATATCATCAAAATTGTGAATGCCCTTATTCCATAGCCAATCGTAAACTTGTGTACCCCGAAAAGCTTTGTCGCCAATACTTTCAAAAAAACTTCGAAGTTCTTCTTTTGAAAGTGCCCTTATGTCCTTTTTTTCTGAAACCATCGTGCAAAATTACTGTATTTTAAAGAAAAAAGCCTCTTTCCTTGGCAGAATAGAGGCTCTTTGGATAAATAGAATTAAGGCTTACTTTTTTATTATAATTTTTTTAGTGATGGAGTCCTTGCTATCCTCGTCAGTTAAATATAAAAAATACACTCCTTCTGTAAGATTATCCACTGCTATGGTGTTCATAGTATTTGACAATGACCCTGAATGTATACGTTGTCCCATAACATTTAAAAACTGAAAGGACAAATGTGGATATCTATTATTCATTACTGTTAACGATGTGCTTGCCGGATTTGGATAGATTTTAAGATCGCCTATAAGCTGAAATTCTGGTACGTTCAAAATATTTTGAAGTGTTTCAATAGAGGTTAAGCCCGTATTATTGGGGTCTAACCAATCTTGCAGACGTGTTTCTGGAGTGTTCCCAGAACTCCAAGAAACCCCAAACCTACCGTAAACATCATAATCCTTATTGTTTTCTTGGCCATTACAGGCAGATTGGCCTGCATATAGCTGTCCAATTATTTTACCGTTTTCATTAAATAGGGGCGAGCCAGAGGAACCGCTTTCTGTAGTTCCTATTTCCCAACCATCGCCGCTACCGTGCGCTCCGCCACCTATTAACCAAACTTGTGTTCCGTTGGCATCTACTTTTGTAGCGCCAGAGTCATCCCTGCATACTTTCATAATATCTCCATTGGGATGGTGTATTCCCACTTCAAACTCAGGGTTGTTATCGGTATTGTCCCATCCTGCAAAGACCACATCCCAGGATTCGGGAATGGCATCAAATAATTCTACAAGTGCAAAATCACTAAAGCTATTTTTAGCCTTAAGCTCAGCACCGCTTATTGTAAAATTTGTTTGAATATCTCCACTTTCTTCGCCTGTTGCACAGACCGGAGAGGGGCTTACCCAATTAAACCGGACTGTCCAAAGCGCTGGATTGCTATTTTCAAGACAATGGTTGGCTGTTAGCAAATATGGTGTTTTATCGTTTTGGGCATTATTCAACAGTGCTGCCGAGCATAAGTAGCCATTACCTAAATTCAATAAAGCAACAGCTTTTTTGACGATATCCTTATTTGGGTCAAAATCGCTTCCAATAGGACAGTTCACATCATAGTTACAAGCTCCTGAATCATTCATACCACGGTTTCCCTCCAAAAGGGCACTGACCCTTCCCATCCTATAGCCGTGAATGACACTATTTATTTGAAGTCTTGGCGTACCTTGAATTCCTGGAGGCTGGTAATATTCTATCCAGATTACGTCTCCTTCTACAAACCAAGTTCCTATTTGCCCACCTATTCTGTTTTGTGAATTTGTATAGGTCCTGGTAACATCTGTACGGTCCTGATTAAAAAGCTGAAGTCGGGATCCAAGTGGTAAAAAGAAATCATCAAAATTAACACTTAGGTTAAGCGCCCCAGGTGATTTTATAGTAGCTTGCCAAATTTTTCCACCGTTTGGCAATACGGTCCAAAGCCCATTCCTTTCCATATTTAGAACTATGGGTCTTTCAATTCCATAACGCCATGGCAAACTTTTGTCCAAATCATTTATGCTGTCCTGTTGCATTATTAATTCAAAATCCAATATAGGAAGATTAACGATAGGTGGGTATTCGGCAAAATTAAAATCCCAGCTTTTAGGCAAATCTTGCCCTCCACCTTGTGAAAAGGCAGTAAAAATTGCAAAACTTAAGATGAAGAAAAGTATTGTTTTTTTCATTCAAAAAGCTGGATAATATTATATTAAAGGAACACTAAGGTATATTTTTTCTTTGAGATAAGAAAACCAAACACTTATAAATTAAAAAATCCCGAAAATGTCGGGATTTTAATATACGTAGATGTAAGCGTTAAATAATCAACATGGCATCACCATAAGTGTAGAACCTGTATTTTTCCTTTACGGCTTCGGCATAAGCCTGTTTAATGAAATCGTGACCCGCAAAAGCAGAAACCATCATCAATAGGGTAGATTTTGGGGTGTGAAAGTTTGTTACCATCGCATTAGCTATACTGAAATCATACGGAGGAAAAATAAACTTATTGGTCCATCCTTTGTAAGAGTTAAGGGTATGATTTGATGAAACGGAACTTTCCAGAGCACGCATTGCTGTTGTCCCAACAGCGCAAACGCGTCTTTTCTTTTGTATGCCTGTATTAATAATATTTACGGCTTTTTGGTCAATTTCCATTTCCTCAGAATCCATCTTGTGTTTTGAAAGATCCTCTACCTCAACAGAGCTGAAAGTGCCCAGACCTACATGAAGGGTAACTTCAGCCACGTTTACACCTTTAATTTCAAGGCGTTTCAACAAATGTTTTGAAAAGTGCAGGCCAGCCGTAGGTGCTGCAACAGCTCCTTCGTTTTTAGCAAAGATAGTTTGATACCGCTCTGCATCTTCTGGCTCTACCTCTCTTTTTATATATTTCGGAAGGGGTGTTTCACCTAATTCCGTCAACTTATTGCGGAATTCCTCATAAGAGCCATCAAAAAGAAAACGGAGTGTTCTTCCACGCGAAGTAGTGTTATCGATCACTTCTGCCACCAGGGTTTCATCATCTCCAAAATACAGCTTATTCCCTATTCTTATTTTTCTGGCAGGATCTACCAAAACATCCCAAAGACGCGTTTCTGGATTCAATTCCCTTAAAAGAAAAACTTCAATGCGGGCCCCGGTCTTTTCTTTGTTCCCGAACAAACGCGCCGGAAAAACCTTTGTATTGTTAGTTACCAATACATCATCTTCCTCAAAATAATCAATTAGATCCTTGAACATTTTATGTTCAATGGTTTTGGTTTTCCTGTCCAGAACCATCAATCGTGACTCGTCACGGTTCGGAGCTGGATATTCAGCTAATAATTCCTCTGGAAGGTTGAAGTTGAAGTTTGAAAGTTTCATTCCCATAATGCGTTGTGTCTTTAGATTTTAAAAGGCTGCAAATATACAACCTCAAAACAGGCGTTGTCAAGTAAATGAAGGTTTATTATTTGGAAATGTTTTGCGATGAGTACAGGATGCGGGATATGGAAGATGTTTGGAAAGCAAAAATTCTATTTTGCGGAACTGCCCAACTCACATACCACCCCAATTTTTTGAAGGTCTTTCCAGAAATTTGGGTACGATTTTGAAACTACTTCAGCGTTTTGAATGGTAAGCTCCGTTCTTAAAGCCAGGGGTGCAAAAGCCATCGCCATTCGGTGGTCTTGATACGTTTCAATAGTTTTATTTAAATAAATCTGCGATGTTTTTTCGAGACTTAGTGAATTTTCATCAATCTGAACCGTAGCGCCCAATTTTTCCAGTTCAGTTTTCAATGCCAAGAGTCTGTCAGTTTCCTTAATTTTTAAGGTGTGGAGTCCCGTCAGCCTACAACTTATTCCCAAACCAAAACAACTTACGGCAATAGTTTGCGCCAAATCTGGTGTATTAGAAAGATCGAGCAACAAGGAATCTGGCAGGGGAATGTCTTTTTTTACAAGTGATATGGTTTTTTCAGAAGCATTAAAAACCGTTTCTACGCCCAATGAATTATAGAGTTGCGCCAAAGCGGCATCTCCCTGTAAACTTTCTCTTGAAAAGCTGCCTAATGTGACTTGAAGACTTTCGGAAAGCGCAACCAAACTATAAAAATAAGAGGCTGAGCTCCAATCAGATTCCACAATTAAAGACTGTTTTTCAACATTTTTTGCAGCGGAAACCACGATTTCATTATTGGCAAAACTGCTTTCAATTCCAATTTTTTTCAACAGTGAAAGGGTCATTTCAATATAAGGTACGGAAGTGGTATTACCGTCTAAAACAATTTTCAACCCATGGGGCAACATGGGCGCCATGAGCATCAATGCAGAAATATACTGACTGCTCACGTTTGCTTTGATGGTTACCTCAGTTTTCAAAAGTTTTTTTCCCTTTATTTTTAGAGGCGGGAAACCTTCATTTTTAACAAATGCAATATCAGCGCCCAAATTTCTGAGTGCTTCCACCAAAATACCTATGGGGCGTTGCTGCATACGCTGGCTACCGGTGAGCAATATAGCCGCGCCCTCCTTTGCAGCAAAGTAAGCCGTCAAGAAACGCATGGCGGTGCCGGCATGGTGCACATCCACCGTTCCGTTTATGACGTTCAATGCCTTTTTGAGTACTGTAGAATCGTCACTTTCCGATAGATTTTCAATAGAAATATTTGGAAATTGTGCCTGAAGGATCAATAGGCGGTTCGATTCGCTTTTTGAACCGCCGATATTGATTTTTATATTTTCCGAAGGAAGCTCTCCACGTTTTAGAATGGCTTTCATTGCCCAGAATCCTTTTCCTTAAGCTTTGCTCTAAATTTTCCGAAAGTGACAAAAAAACCATAAACAAACCCCGCTACAAAAAGGGTGAGGAAAAATAGTACCGGGTTTTGTTCGGTGAAATAAGCTATTTCAAAACCTTCTATGGCCCATTTAATAAGTGAAAAAAGCACCACGAAAGCAATGGCAAGCGCAAACACCGATTTCCAAAAGCCCTTTGTATTTATAACTTTTTTGAACATTTATTTCAGTTTATCGTTATTATGGTGCCGATCGTGGTCGCGTTTGGCCTTTAGGTCCAGTTTTTCCTGAAAGGCTTTTTCAAGATCAACCCCAGTTTGGTTTGCAAGGCAGAGTACCACAAAAATAACATCGGCAAGCTCTTCTCCCAGATCTTTGGTTTTGTCGGTTTCCTTTTCACTTTGTTCGCCATAGCGGCGTGCTATGATACGTGCTACTTCACCAACTTCTTCAGTGAGCTGCGCCATATTGGTAAGTTCGTTAAAATAGCGAACTCCATGCTGTTTTATCCAATTATCTACTACCTGTTGTGCGTTTTTAATATCCATTATGCCTTTGAAAGTACAACTTTTTCGTTTTCCTTAGCTATTAAAAGTTCAAAGAATTTTTTCAAATTACCATATTCATCAGCGGCGATGAAAGATTTGTTTATGGAAAACTCTACAGATAACTGTAGCTTGTTGCCCATTTGGGATATTAAATAACGATAGCTCCCAGTATTTTCACCTAAGTTGAATACTGCATTTTCCGGCATAGATTCCACTTTGTATCCTTCGGGTACTGTAATGTTTATAATGTAACGATCTTTCATAGGATAACCAAAATCAATAGGATAGTCGCGAGTTTCGGGCTTAAATGGACTCTCTTTGGTTGCCATAAAAACCATGGGCGAAAAATATAGCTTGCCCGCCACATCTTCTACTGCATCAATAGATTCGAAATCATAATTCAGTGAAACGGGTTTTCCCACAGTTTCTAGATTTTCAAAATGCAGTGCAGAAAGTTCTGCTTGATTACTGTTTTTTTCTATCGCTTTGCGCTGAGCATCTTCATTTAAGCTTTTATATTCTGTTCTGTAATATAAAGCGTAATTGCCCGTGAACCTGGTTTGCGCCTTTCCAGTAACGGACATATTTGATTTAATTTCAGCATTTACCATTGCGCTCTTTACTGCGGGGGTTTGGGGCGTCAAGGAAACCCAGCCCGAAGAGCCGTCTTTCTTTATAATTCTTCCTTGCCAGTTCATTATGCTGGGTCTTAAAACACCTATTTCTGCATTTTTATTGGTTGCGTCGAGCAGTAAAACCCCTTGCGGAAGTTCTACCCCTGCAATTACATAGTTAAAACCATTGCGTGTTGGGAACAAAGGCATTCCGTGATTCTTGGTGCTTACTAGAACAGGATCGGCATTCAAATTTGCTTTGCGCAACATAGCCACAAGCATCAGATTAATATCGGCTACATTTCCGGACCCTTTTTTATAAGCTTCCTTAACGCCTTCATTTGTGTAATAACTTGTATTATTATTCCAAGTCATTTTATTTAACACATATGAAAATATACGGCTCACTTTTTCTTCGGGATTGCTGACGCCCTTTAATAGATTATTTAAATCGTCCTCAAAATAATTGTCTCGGGCCAGTTCGTCTCCAAAAGAGTCTACTTGATAGATGCCTTTTGAAACATCTTCCCATGTAGTGGAGTAGGTGTCCAACGGACTCCCCGGAAAATCAACATAGCTCAACTCAAACTTAAGGCTGGTGGAGTAATTATCAATATTACCTACATATGCTTCTTCCTTCATTGCGGGAACATTGCTCAGTTTTATTAAATATATATCCTCTTTTAACTTTACTTCTCTTGCGCCTCCTTTGTTTACCATGTTTCCGTATTTATCAAACTCGGAGCGTGCGTTTGATAATGAAATTGTACGGTCTCTTCTATCCTTATCCACTTTATAGGGAACCCACCCTTTTTGGTGTGTTTTAAAAACGAAATATTCTGGAGAAGCAAAACGTACCTCCACATTCTCAACAGGAATGGTTTCCTGAAAACGGAACTCATCAATATTGCTTATAAAAGGTGATTTGATGGTGTATTTATATTCTATGATACACCCTTCTTTTACATCTGGCATAGTGAATCTTACCTTATGGATATATTTGTTAGTTTTCTCTTCAAAAATCCCTTCACTTTTAAGTTTTATTTCTTCAATTTTTTCATTGGCTCCCAAATGATAGGTATAAGCTTTTAATCCTGAAATTTCGTCCTTGCCTGAGCTACCTTGGTACAGATCAACTTCTTTTGTAGCCCAATCAAAGCCTTCTTTATTGTAGATTTTAATACGTTCAAAAACATCTGTAACCATATAAAATCCAGAGTCACTTGAATACTCAAAATTTGAATGCGTTTCCCTATATAAAATTGCAGCTTCTGCCGATGGTTCTGAGGGATGTTCTTTTTGGAGCAGTTCTTCCTTGGAGACTTTTCCAAATTTATAGTTTTGGGCTACCGATGTGCCAAAAAAGCACAAAATTGCAATCAGGGTAAGTAAACTTGGTTTCATTGGGTAGAGATGTTTATTGTACATTTTGTTTTAAAAGTATTTTTGTTTTGTCCAAACGGGCGATATTCCTAAGAAAATCACGGTAATTTTCATATTCTGAAGGAGGATATTCCCCTTTTTTTATAAGTATTCTGCGAGTATATATCAATTTATCATCAGCATTGCTGAAACCCATTTGATAGGTTCCAAACTTGGTTTCCAGTATAGTTTCTTCCGGAAGGCCATCTACTTCAAAGTTTTCAGGTATTTCAATTTCAACGGAATCAGTATGGATGTATCCGTTATCAATGTATAGGTTTTGTTTGCGGTTTTCAATTCGCGGTGGAATGTGCTGGTTTTGGTTGAAAATATTAGCACAAAAAAGATAATCATTGCCTACCGGATTTGCATAATTTGGAATATTGAGCGCCAATTCTTCTTCAAAAACCACAGTTTCCCTATCGTTATTGAATTGTACATCCGCAATCGAGAAACCATTGATGTAGCTCCATTTCTTTTTGTAGTACTGGTCTATATCCTCCTGTTTTTGTTTGGGAAGTAAATATTTTCCATCATACTGCAGCCCTTTTGATACACTTTTAAAATTTGCCACTACGTTGCCAGCTGCATCTACTTTTACTTTTGAAATATTCTCTCTTGTGTTTTCTTCAGTTTCATAAATTTTGGTATGGGCTATTTTACCGCCTTCTGGTGTTAATATTAGCACATCCCTATCGTCAGTAAAATTACCAATATAGCCATAGGGCGTATCTTGGCTGGTACATTCCAACCATGTTATTTCATCATTATTAGGTATTCCTAAAATGATATGATTTCCTTGAATGGAAGAAAAATCTTCCATAATATCCCACTCTGTTTCATCGCCGTATACAATTGTATAGTACGATGGAACGCCCACGGCATCAAGTAGTACTTTGGTGTAGTTTGTTAATGCTTTGCAATCGCCATAGCTCAACTTATCTACTTCAGAGGCAAGCATCGGTTTCCACCCACCAATGCCTATATTAATGCTTACATAGCGAACCTTATCTTGTACAAATTGATATATCTTTCGCGCTTTACCTTCGTTGGTTGTTTCATTTGCCACAAGACTTTTAACGCGTGCCACAGTACCTTCGGGAAGATCGCTAACATCAGAAAGTAAACTTTTATTCATCCAACTTCCAAATTGCTGCCAATCCTTACCCGAGCCGGCAGTTCCTTTTAATTTAAAGTTGTTTAGCGATACATAAACTACAGGGAATATTTTACTCATCGATACGCTGTGCTCCTCATAGCGAATTGCCGCAAGATTTGTAGCTGAAAAGATTAATTCTTCAGGTGTTTCAGAAATTGAGATATCAAAACCTTCCAAATTTTGTGGTTTGTATTTTGGCTTGTTCGCTGGATCATATTTTATTTTCATTACACTCTTTTGGGTACTTTCCGCATACCCATTTAACGGAACCCAAGAGCTTAAAAAAGCGGTATCACCCGTTTCTGTTTCACTGTCAAAAACCACAATATATGGGTATGTAGTGGGGGTGTAATTTACGCCCAACATACGGTCATCACTATAAATACTGATGCCCGTACGGCTCACATCCATAAAATCCTTTTTTTTAAAATGCTCTATTTGCTTACCCGAAGCATTGTATATTCTTACCTCAATATCTTTTACGCGTGAATTTTCATCGTAAAATTCATAGAGCCGCGTATCGCCATCGCCCAATTTATTAAGCACAGCTACCACGCGGTGATTTTTCTGCTCTAATTTATTGTAATTGGTAACATCAATCTCAACCAATTCATCAATAAGTACACTGTTGGAATATTCAGTAAGTTCCTTGGAAATAGATGCTATAGAATAATTGGTTTGGGAAAATATATGAGCTGAGCAAAATAGAATTGCCAAGCAAAAAATCTTTTTCATAAAGTTTATTTATTGCTTGGCAATATATAAAAATTCCGAAAGGTTAAAAAAAAGTTAAAGAGTTATTCTCTTTTTTTTGAATCCATCCAAATTGTCACCGGGCCGTCGTTTATTAAAGCAACATCCATCATAGCTCCGAAGTTCCCAGTTTTTATATTTCTATTTGTCTCATTTTCAAGCTGAAGCACAAACTTTTCATAGAGTGGAATAGCAGTTTCGGGTTTTGCGGCATTTATGAATGAGGGACGGTTTCCTTTTTTGGTGCTGGCGTGAAGCGTAAATTGACTAACGACCAAGCAATCCCCTCCTACATCTTGTACCGAAAGATTCATCGCATCGTTTTCATCCGAAAAAATCCGCAAACGGGCAATTTTACCTGCTAACCAGTCAATGTCTTCTTGGGAGTCCTCCGTTTCAATTCCCAACAAAATAAGTAAGCCCTGATTTATTTCCGAAAATATTTCTCCCTCAATGGTAACAGATGCTTTTTTTACTCTTTGGATTAAAACGCGCATTTTGTATCGTTGGATTTTTAGATTGTTGGATAGTTAGATTAGTGGAATTTTGGTATTTGGTGCTTGTGGTTTGGAATTTTACTTTTCATAAATATCTTTTCTGAAGTGATCCTCCTCGCCTTCCAATATCTGCAGGTAACTTTTATAGCGCGACCACGCTATTTCCTCGTTTTCCAAAGCTTCCTTTACCGCGCAATGGGGTTCTTCCAAATGAAGGCAGTTATTGAATTTGCAATTTTCCTTCAGTTCAAAAAATTCAGGAAAATAATCCCCCAACTCTTCCTTGTCCATTTCCACCACGCCAAAACCTTTAATTCCGGGCGTATCAATAATTTGTCCGCCAAAGGAAAGGTCAAACATTTCTGCAAAAGTGGTTGTGTGCTGCCCCTGCAGATGTTGTTCGGAGATTTTTGAGGTTTTTAAATCCAGGTCGGGTTCAATTGCGTTGATTAAAGTAGATTTCCCTACACCACTATGGCCCGAAAACATCGTTACTTTATCTTGCATTTGCGCTTTTACCTTGTCAATATTTTTTCCTGTTATTGCTGAAATCCCAATACACTCATACCCTATTTTTCGGTATAGTGCAGCGAGGAATTTAATCTCTAACAATTCGTCTTCGTTGTATGTGTCAATTTTGTTGAAAAGGAGCACAGCTTTAATGTGATAGGCCTCCGCAGTTACCAAAAAACGATCTATAAAAGTGGTAAATGTTGGCGGGTTGTTCAGCGTTATCAAAAGAAAAGCGACGTCAATATTCGCAGCAATGATGTGGGTTTGTTTGGAAAGGTTTACAGATTTGCGGATAATGTAATTTTCACGTTCGTCAATATGTTTTATCACCCCAACGGTTTCATCGCCTTTTTTTTCAATATCAAAATCTACGTGGTCGCCCACGGCAACGGGGTTTGTGCTTTTAATACCGCCAATGCGGAATTTCCCTTTTATACGGCAATCGTAAAATGTGCCGTTTTCCGCTTTCACGGAATACCAACTGCCAGTAGATTTATAGACGATGCCTTTCATTGTAACAAAAATCTGAAAATTAAAACAAACATTGCCATAATTAATTATTTTTACTTAGGTAAATATCAAATTCATACTGTTATGAAAAAAATAATCCTTCCTTTAGTTTTTATGTTGCTAATTTCTTCTGAAATTTTAGCGCAGCAATATGAAGTGAACGTTGTAACCGTTGTGGAATCCATTGTTCCAAATGGTTTGGGACGTTCCCGAATGATTTCCACAAATAGCGAACGCGACTATAAAGAATTTACTACCACCCAAAGCGAAGACGACAACTCACGCAACAAAGCGGACCGCTCAGAAATTCGCGTAAAGGATTACGACGAAACCAAACTTCTTAATTTCTATAATCTCGGCGGAATACGATTCCAAAACATTGCAGCTAACGATGCCCTTATAACCTCTAAAATAAATACGATGCTTGCTGAAGGTTGGGACCTAGCCTTTGTAACCAGTGCCGTGGAAAGCGATGCAGGCGAAAAGGACGGCCAAGGCATATTCATAACACGGCTAATCTTTAAGCGACCTAAACAATAAGTTGTTATCCGTTTATTATCTTTTTTTGGTGATTTATGGACTCTTGGTGAATGGCTTTGTATATTTTTAGAACAAATTCTTCGCTGAGCTTGTTTTGTTCGCCTTCCAAAATCATCCTGCCGAGCACCTCATTCCATCGTTTCACCTGTAAAATGGCAACATTGTTTTTCTTTTTCAAAGCGCCAATTCCGTCAACTATCTTCATCCGCTTGCCCAACATGTCCATGATTTGATCGTCTATTAAATCAATCTGAGTCCGCAATGTATTTAATTGATTGTTGAACTCTGCCTCGTCCCCCTCTACTTTTCGGATTTTTAGATCCACCGTCATTTTTTCCAAAGCCTGGGGCGTGATTTGCTGTTTCGCGTCGCTCCACGCGTTGTCCGGGTCAAAGTGTGTTTCAATCATCAACCCATCATAGTTTAGATCGAGCGCAGTTTGGCAAAGGTCAAAAATAATATCGCGTCTGCCCGCAATGTGCGAGGGATCCAAAATAAGTGGTAAATCTGGAAATGTGTTTTGAAGGTCAATAGGAATCTGCCATTCGGGATTGTTGCGATAACGCGTTTTTTCATAAGTAGAAAAACCACGGTGGATTACCCCAAGCTTGGTAATTCCGGCGGTATAAAATCGTTCCACAGCACCCAACCACAACGCCAAATCTGGGTTCACCGGGTTCTTCACCAACACTATTTTATCAGTTCCCTTTACCGCATCTGCAATTTCCTGTACAATAAAAGGCGAAACCGTAGTGCGCGCGCCAATCCACAAAATATCTACATCGTGCTGTAGTGCCAAATCTACGTGGTTTGCGTTTGCAACTTCAGTGGTTGTGAGCAATCCGGTTTCTTGCTTTGCCTTTTGAAGCCATTTTAGGCCCAAAGCGCCAACGCCCTCAAAGTTACCCGGGCGAGTTCTTGGTTTCCAAATGCCAGCGCGCAATACAGAAGTGTCTGTATCCTTCAATTGATGCGCTATTTTCAGCAGTTGCTCCTCAGTTTCGGCACTGCAAGGCCCCGCAATTACAAGTGGATGGTTTAACCCAAAGGCATCTAACCAATTGCGCAGTTCTTTTTTGTTTTCCATAAAGTCAATTTCATAAAAAAAGCCCCAAAATGGGACTTTTCAAAAGTATATTTTAAAATACAATAATCCCAATTAGCGAATGTTTTGGAACATATGCCACCACGCTTTGGAAAAATTGTAAATAGGTTTCATAATCATAGCCGCTAAAGTAGCCAATAATTGTGAGCCGGAAAACGTTTTAGGAAAAATTTTAAATCGCGAAGCATAAACACTTCAGAAGAAAATTTATGTAGTTTTGCTATTCTGAAAATATGTCGATACAAGTAGAAAATATAACCAAAACCTACGGCGAACAAAAAGCGCTTAACAAGGTTTCCTTCACCATTGAAAAAGGGGAAATTGTAGGATTTCTGGGTCCTAACGGCGCTGGAAAATCCACAATGATGAAAATTTTGACCACCTTTCTTCCCGCTTCGGAAGGTGTGGCGATCGTGAATGGTTTTGAAGTAACGAAGGATGATATTTCCGTAAAAAAAAGCGTTGGCTATCTGCCGGAACACAACCCACTTTATTTGGATATGTACGTTCGCGAATACCTTCTTTTTAATGCGGGAATCTACAATATTCCCAAAAAGGAAGTTGAAAGCGTTATTGAAAAAACCGGTTTAACGCCCGAAGCGAACAAAAAAATCGGACAACTTTCAAAAGGGTATCGCCAACGGGTTGGGCTTGCAAATGCACTGTTGCACGACCCCGAAGTCTTGATTTTAGATGAACCAACAACCGGTTTGGACCCAAATCAATTGATTGAAATCCGTCAGCTTATAAAAAACGTGGGGAAGGAAAAAACGGTTTTGCTATCCACCCACATCATGCAGGAAGTGGAAGCCATTTGCGATCGCGTAATAATTATAAACAAAGGCGAAATAGTGCTCGATAAAAAACTTTCAGATTTAAAAAATAATCAGCAACAGATTATTGAAGTGGAATTTGATTATCGTGTGGAAGAAGTGGCACTGCAACAGCTTCCGAAGATTCAAAAAGTTGAAAACTCCATCGGTTTTGTGTATCAGCTTTACTTTGAAACCGAGCAGGATATGCGCGGAAAAGTGTTTGATTTTGCGCACGATAATGGCTTAAAGATTCTTCAGCTACACCAAAAAAACACTACGCTAGAAAAATTGTTTTCTGAATTGACTATTCAAAAATAAGCTTGCCGCGATAGAGCTCTTCAACCTCAACGATTGAAGGTCTGTTTTTGGAAATAACGTTACCCAAACTCACAATCTTGCCGCGAATGGCCAGTTGTGGATTTACTACCATTTCACCTGTACTTCGATGATAAACATATAGATTTTGTACAGTTAAATTTTCAGCAAAAATTCGGCAATCGCCCGCGTACAGACCAAAATTGGTGTTTGTTGCACTTCCCTTTAAATAAAATTTGGAGAGTCCGTTTGCCACAACACTCAAACTTTGTACATTCAAATTCAATTTAAAATCACCGTCAATGTGATACTGATCTTCGTTCTGTTGGTCTTCGGATAAAAGTGTCAATGAAGGGTAATTAAGTACCCCGATGCTTTCAATAGCATAACCGGTGCTGCTTCTAATTTCAGAAATATTAGGGGATGTTATATAAACTTTTGTAAGCTCATAATCGCGAACCAAATTGCAACTATTATTGTTGTGAATTTCAAGCATCCCGTCGGTTACCGAAACCTCCACATCGTTCATTAAATTTTCGCCAGTTTCAATAATTACTTTTTGAACGTCACCCTGCTGGATGAATACTTTGGTACGTTCCCATACCAATATTTTGGTAAATGAAGGTACCATAACTTCTTTCTGTACAATATCTCCGGATGTCTGGATACAGTTCCAGCCCGAATCTGAACTACATCCAGCAAAAAACAAAATCAATAAAGCGTAAACTAAATTCTTCATATTTATTATTTCTGAAAATTTCAGAATTTTACAATCGGTAACCAACGCCAAATTCCACAGCTTCGGCCTTCGCCCAATGCGCATGAACGGTTACCGCGGCAAATACCTTATCACTGAAAAAATATCTTTTCAACCCCAAACGGTTATAAACTCGGTTTTCAAATTCATAGGGCCAATATACATAATACCCTAACTGCGAAACAAAGGCCACTTTATTGAAACGCCATTCGTGACCCACAAAAACCCCAACCCGCTTGTAATCTTCATCACCAGAAAGACCGTCTTCAGGGTAAGCGATAGAGCGATAATTGATCAATTCCTTTAAAAAAGTAGAAAAGAAAACATCTACCCCAGCGGTAAATGTGCTTTTATAGTTTATGCGTTTATCGGCAAAAAATGAAGCTACATAAAAGGGTTCCTGCCCGAGCCCAACCACATCACTTTCATTAACGCCAGTCCGAAAGGCAAAATTGAACTTTACACGCTCAGCGTGTGTTCTGCTAAGCGAATCTTCTTTTTTTATATATTCTGGAAATTCTTTATAACCCAACTGATAACTTACCCCAGCGTTCAGCGCAAAAGTATTTGTACTGTTGTTTGGCGCCTTAAAATTTGCGTTACTATAATGGATAACAGTGAAACCAGCGTGAAAACCAAGACCTTTCCAAATATTTTCGCGTACAAAATTCCCTTTTAACAATGTGGTACTCAATAAATATGTCCCGTAGGCATTGTTATCAAAATTGTTTACAGCATCATACGGAGTGGCAGCACAGGCAATTCCCTGGCCCACGCGAAGCATAAAATGTCTGTTTAAAAAATACCAGTTAATATGTCCATATGCTCCCACAACATCTCCCAAATATTTGTTGTGCATGCTTTGGTAAGCAACCGTAAAACCCCAATCTGGATAATTATAGCGACGTTCCCATTCATTAAACCCATAGGTTTTTCGATTAAAGGAAAGAATAAACCCTGTGGGATGTCCGGTAATTAAGTGCTCAATATCCGGATTGTGCTCCAGAATACTTCCGTAGAAAAAATCTGCCTCCAGTGAAATTGGTTTCAATTCTTCTTCTTGTGAAAAAAGCGAAAGACTTATAAATAGGACTGAAATTACGGAAAGAAGGTGCTTCATATTTTTTTCAACGCCAGTAAAGATAAACTAATCTTTAAATAATAGCCTGCCCGTGAATAATTCTTTTACATCTACCAACTGCGGGCGATTGTGGCTAATAATGTCGCCCGTTGCCACGATTTTTCCGACGATACTTTGTTGTGGATTTACAATCATTTTGTTAGCACTTCTTTGGAAAACATTAAGTTCATCAATTAGAAAATCTTTGCCTTCAAAACGTGGAAATTCGTCCGCAAAATTTATATTGGCCTTGCCAGCCTTTCCCGAAATATAAAAAACGCTCTGCCCATTGGCTGCTACCTGAAATTCCTCAACGTTCAAATTCAAATAAAAATCGCCACTTTTACGTATGTTTTCTGGCCCGGCACTGCTATTGCTGACTAAAGTAAGCTTTGGAAAATGTAAAATGCCTTCACCAATTACATCGTAAGCTGAACTATTCCTGATTTCTGTGATGTTCGACGCTGTTACAAAAACTTTTGTAATTCCGTAATCGCGAACCAGATTGCAAGCATTTCTATCTTTCACCACCAAAGTATTTCCTTCAACCCTTACGAAAATATCGCTCAAGAGGTTTTCGCCGGTTTCAAGAATTATTTTTGTAGAATCGCCCTGTTTCAAATATAATGTCACATCGTCCTCAATCCTGATTTTTGAAAAATCTGAAACAACATATTCTTTGGAAATTGAATCTCCTGCCGCTTGCACACAATCCCACCCGTTTTCGGAATCGCACGAAAGCAACAAAAAAACCAATACCATACATACCAATTTCTTCATAAACTATATTCTAATTCCTACACCAAATTCAACGCCTTCCACTTTCGCTCCATGTGATTTTAATGTGATTGCAGTGAAAAGCTTATCAGTAAAATAATATTTCAACCCCGCGCGAAAATAAGTTCGTCCTTCAAAATCGTAGGGATAATAAACGTAATATCCGGCTTGTGAAACCACTGCCAATTGGTTGATTCGAAGTTCGTGACCGGCAAAAATTCCCACCCGCTTAAAATCTTCATCGCCTTTTACGCCAAAACTGGGAAAAGCAACGGAAAGGTATTCTATTTCCTTTTTCAGAAATGGTAAATAAAAAAAATCTGCGCCCAACTGAATCGTACTTTTATAGCTCAACCGCTTGTCTGCAAAGGCAGAAACAACAAAAAAGGGATGCTGGCCCAGGTTTAAATAATCACTTTCATTCAAACCGCCGCGAAGCACAAAGTTGTATTTTATAGGTTCTGTAATTTTATTCGAAAGTGAATCGGAAATGTATTCCGGATTTCTTTCATCGGCAACGGAATATTGCACACCAACATTTAGAGTGAACGCATTTGTACTGGAATTTGGCGCCTTAAAATTTCCATTTGAATAATGCACTAAAGCAATCCCCGCCTGAACCCCGAAGTTTTTGAAAAGATTTTGCTTGTTGTAATTCAGCATCAAATAGGTTGAACTCAACAAACGGGTACCGTAAGCATTATTTTTAAAATTGGTTTCTAAGTCAAACGGATTGGTATTGTATGCAATACCCTGCCCTATTCGGAAAAAAAGATTTCGCTTTAAAAAGTAAAAATTGAAATGCCCGTACAGCCCATAATTTTCACCCAAAACATCGTAATGCGCATTTTGATGCACGAAAGAAAAACCCCAATCGGGATAGTTATATTCCTGTTGCCATCGTTCGGCTCCGTAGGTTTTTCGGTTAAAACCAATAATAAAACCATCGGGATGGGCTTTTACCAAATGTGAAATATCCTTATTGTGCCGAAGAATGGTTCCGTAGAAATAATTGGCGTCCACAAAAAAATCCTTGTTTTTTTCCTGTGAAAAAACAAAAGAAGTTGTGAGAAAAACCACTAAAAACGCAATTCGGGACATTACCGCAAAATAAAACAATCTTAAAATACTTGCGAAGCAATTTCTTTAATATTGCTGCTTTTCCCCATAGAATAATAATGAAGAAAAGGCACTCCCGCTTTTACAAGTTCTTTGCTTTGCTTTACGCACCAATCAATCCCAATCTGCCGAACGGCTTTATTATCTTTTGCCTTTACCACTTCCATTACCAACGCATCGGGCAAATCCACTTTAAAGCGATGTGGAATTAAATTGAGATGCGATTTCACTGCAATGGGTTTTAAGCCGGGAATAATAGGAACGATAATGCCCTCTGCTCTGCATTTTTCCACAAATTTGAAATATTTTTCATTGTCGAAAAACATCTGTGTCACTATATATCCCGCACCATTCTTAATTTTCTTTTTTAGGAAATGGATATCGCTCTCGCTACTTGGCGCTTCCATATGTTTTTCGGGATAGCCAGCTACACCCACACAAAAATCGGTCGGAAAAGTATGTTGAAGTTCATCATCGAGATATTGGCCCTTGTTCATCGAATTTATTTGTGAAACAAGATCGCAGGCATACTTGTGGCCATTTTTATTGGGTGTGAAATAGGTTTCACTTTTTACGGCATCGCCTCGCAAAGCCATAACATTGTCAATTCCCAAAAACTGAAGGTCTATCAAAAAATTTTCGGTTTCTTCTTTCGTAAATCCGCCGCAAAGAATGTGTGGTACGGCATCCACATCATATTTGTTTTGAATTGCGGCACAAATTCCCACCGTTCCAGGACGTTTACGAACGATTTTCTTTTCTATTAAACCATTTTTTAATTCCTTAAAAACGTATTCCTCACGATGATAGGTTACGTTTATGTAGGGCGGCTGAAACTCCATCAAAGGATCAATATTTTCAAAAATGGAATGGATATTTTCGCCCTTTAAAGGCGGTAAAATCTCGAACGAAAACTGTGTTTTTCCGTTGCCGTTTTTTATGTGTTCGGTTACTTTCATAAGTCCTCTCCCCAACCCTCTCCTAAGGAGAGGGAGCTTTTGGGATTTTTATTTTAATTATCGATTTTATATTATTTGCCCCCTCTCCCCTTTGGGGAGGGCAGGGAGGGGACTAGTCCGCCAAATTTGTTTTCAGCCAATTCGTGGCTTCTTCTAAATTTATATTTTTCCTCTTTGCGAAATCTTTTACTTGGTCTTCCTTAATTTTTCCAAGACCGAAATAGCGCGCCTCGGGATTTGCATAATAATATCCCGAAACCGAAGCCGCCGGCCACATTGCCAAGCTTTCGGTAAGTTCCACACCTATGTTTTCCTTTACTTCTAAAACTTCCCAAATAGTGATTTTTTCCAAATGATCGGGACAAGCGGGATAGCCCGGCGCGGGACGAATTCCTTTGTATTTTTCTGAAATTAAATCTTCATTGGAAAGATTTTCTTCGGAAGCGTAACCCCAAAATTCTGTCCGCACTTTTTTGTGAAGAAATTCCGCAAAAGCCTCTGCCAAACGGTCTGCCAAAGCTTTTACCATTATGGCATTGTAATCGTCGTGCTCTTTCTCATATTTTGAAGCCAATTCAGCAGTACCAAAACCAGTACTTACACAGAAACAACCAATATAATCCTGAATTCCTGTTTCCTTTGGCGCAATAAAATCGGCTAAGGCAAGATTCGGTTTTCCAGCGGCTTTTTGTGATTGTTGGCGTAGCGTTCGGAAAAAATAATTTTGAATTCTGAATTCTGAATTTTGAATTGTTATATCATCATCATTTACAGTATTCGCCTCAAAAATTCCAAAAACGGCGCGTGCTTCCAAGAGTTTCTCTGAAATTATTTTATCGAGCATTTTTTGTGCATCAGCAAATAATTCGGTTGCTTGTTTGCCTACAATTTCATCCTTCAAAATATTTGGAAACCTTCCGTGCAGCTCCCAACTTCGGAAAAAGGGTGTCCAATCGATATAATCTTTCAAAATATTCAAATCAAAATCCTTCAAAATCTGCACGCCCAATTGGTTCGGCTTTTTAATTTCCGAAGTTTTCCAATTAATTTGAAACTTATTTTTTCGAGCTTCTTCAATTGATATATAGGTTTTTACTCTTTGTCTTTTCAGAAAATCCTTTCGGAAATTATCGTATTCTTTTTTCAAGTTTTCTTTATATGAAACCGAACTTTCCTTTTTTAACAAATCGCCTACAACGGTTACCGCCCGGGAAGCATCGTTTATATGCACCACAGCACATTCGTATTCGGGGTCTATTTTAACCGCCGTGTGCGCTTTGCTTGTTGTAGCCCCGCCAATTAAAAGAGGTACTTTGAAATTTTGGCGTTGCATTTCCTTGGCCAAAAAGACCATTTCGTCCAATGACGGTGTTATCAAACCGCTCAAGCCAATTGCATCCACATTTTCTTCCTTCGCCGTTGCTATTATTTTTTCAGGTGGAACCATAACGCCTAAATCGATAATTTCATAATTGTTGCAGGCCAAAACAACGCCTACAATATTTTTCCCAATGTCATGAACGTCGCCCTTAACAGTGGCCATCAACACTTTCCCTGCATTTTTGGAATCTCCAATTTGTGGGTTTTTAAGTTTTTCTTCTTCGATGTATGGAAGCAAGTACGCTACTGCTTTTTTCATTACTCGCGCAGATTTCACCACTTGTGGCAAAAACATTTTTCCGCTTCCGAAAAGGTCGCCAACCACATTCATTCCAGTCATTAAATGACCCTCGATGACTTCAATGGGTTTTGACACGCTTTGACGCGCTTCCTCGATATCTTCTAAAATAAATTCATCAATTCCTTTTACCAACGCTCTCGTAATACGGTCTTGCAACGGTTCTTCCCGCCATGACAAATCGATTTTACTTTCCTTTGCCGTTCCTTTTACGGTTTCGGCAAAATCGAGTAAACGTTCCGTAGCATCATCGCGACGGTTGAGCATTACGTCCTCCACGCGTTCCAATAAATCTTTCGGAATGTTATCGTACACCTCCAACATCGCCGGATTTACAATCCCAATGTTCATTCCCGCTTTAATGGCGTGGTACAAAAACACGGAATGCATCGCCTCCCGAACGGGATCATTCCCACGGAAACTAAAGGAAACATTGCTCACGCCACCACTCACACTCACGTGTGGCAGATTTTCGCGAACCCAGCGCGTAGCCTCGATAAAATCTACAGCGTTTTTTCTGTGCTCATCCATTCCCGTTGCCACGGGGAAAATATTCAAATCGAAAATGATGTCTTCGGGAGCGAATTTTACCTGATTCACCAAAATATCATAGGAGCGTTTGGCGATTTCAATTCTTCTTTCGTAATTGTCAGCTTGGCCCACTTCATCAAAAGCCATTACGATTACCGCGGCACCGTAGCGTTTTATGAGTTTTGCGTGATGGATAAATTCTGCTTCGCCTTCTTTTAAACTGATGGAATTCACCACACATTTGCCTTGTACCACCTGTAAACCGGCTTCAATAATTTCCCACTTACTGCTGTCAATCATTATTGGAACGCGTGAAATATCGGGCTCTGCGACAACAAGGTTTAAGAATTTCACCATTGCCTCTTTGCCATCGATCAAACCATCGTCCATATTCACGTCGATGATCTGCGCGCCGTTTTCCACTTGTTCGCGGGCAACGGAAAGCGCTTCCTCAAAATCACCTTCTTTAATCAATCGAAGGAATTTCTTTGAACCTGCCACATTAGTGCGTTCCCCCACGTTTATGAAATTGCTTTCGGGAGTGATTATAAGAGGCTCGAGACCGCTAAGTTTTAGGTATTTTTTATTTTCTGTTTTCATTTTTTATTATCCTTTGCGTCCTCTGTGTCTTTGTGTTTTATTTTTTCACCACGGAGGCACAGAGAGCACTGAGGGCACAGAGATTAAAATGGCAGATTTTTTAAATCCACATTTCCGCCAGAAATGATAATTCCTATTTTTCTATTTTTAAAGCGTTCTTTTTCCCGGAGCAAAGCTGCAAAAGCTACAGCGCTACTAGGTTCGACAATAATTTTCATCCGTTCCCAAATGAGTTTCATTGCTGAAATGATTTCGGTTTCTTCAACGCATATTATTTCTGAAACGAATTCCTTTATTATGGGGAAATTGACATCGCCCAGAAAGGTTTTAAGTCCGTCGGCGATTGTATTTGTGTTTTCGTTGAATTCTATTTTCCCGCTTTTTAAACTTCGAAAAGCGTCGTCAACCTCAAACGGTTCGCCGCCGATTGTTTTGCAATTTTTTCCAAAATAATTAACCGAAAGTGATGTTCCGGCAATCAATCCGCCACCGCCAACGGGTGTGAAAACATAATCCAAATCGAGGTGTGAGTGAAGCAATTCCGCGGCGGAAGTTGCGTTTCCAAGAATTACATTTCTATCGTTTGAAGGATGGATAAATGTTGCACCCGTTTCTTTCTGAATCCGTTCAGCCTCAGTTTCACGCGCAATTGGGGTTGATTCGGATTCTGTGATAATTCCGCCGTAACCTTTAACCGCTTCTTTTTTTACTTGTGGTGCATTTTCGGGCATCACGATGTAGGCTTTCACGCCAAGATTTTTCGCTGCCAATGAGAGTGCCTGTGCAAAATTTCCGGAGGAATGCGTTACAACTCCAGCCTTTTTCTGCGCTTCGGAAAGCTGAAGAATTGCATTGGTCGCGCCCCGCATTTTGAAAGCTCCCATCTTTTGGAAATTCTCACATTTAAAGAAAACTTCCGCGCCGGAAAGTTCATTTATATAGGAAGATTTCAAAACGGGCGTGTTGTGAACGTATGGTTTTACTCGCGCGCCAGCTGCTTCGACTTCTTGTTTTGTGGGTATCATACAGTAAGGTTTTCAGATTTAAAAACAGGTCGTGGTTTGTATTGCGAAGCGATTTCGGCAATGGCTTTTATGTGTTCTGGCGTGGTGCCGCAACAACCGCCTATGATGTTTACCAATTGTTTGTCCAAATATTCCTTCACCTGCTCCGCCATTTGCT
This sequence comes from Aequorivita iocasae, assembly GCF_016757735.1. Lineage (NCBI taxonomy): Bacteria > Pseudomonadati > Bacteroidota > Flavobacteriia > Flavobacteriales > Flavobacteriaceae > Aequorivita > Aequorivita iocasae. Next base: position 1,796,399 of record NZ_CP068439.1, on the reverse strand, counting down.
TCGGACTTTCATCGTATTCCCCGAATGCGTTTGGCAAGCCTGCATTTGGATAGGCGCTCACGGCAAGCTTGGTGCGGTTTGCAATCACTTCAAGATGGGGCGTGAGCTGTTTGGCGCCCAAGGCACAGTTGAAACCTACGCTCAACAGGGGAATATGCGAAATTGAAATCAAGAACGCCTCTGCCGTTTGGCCGGAAAGCGTGCGCCCGGAAGCATCGGTAATAGTTCCACTTATCATTATTGGGATGTCGAGATTTCGTTCTTCTTTTATTTCATCGATTGCGAAAAGAGCTGCTTTTGCATTCAATGTATCAAAAATGGTTTCAACTAAAAGCAAATCCACACCGCCATCAATCAAGGCTTCGGCCTGCTGTTTGTAAGCAACGCGCAATTCCTCAAAAGAAATGGCGCGAAAACCGGGATCATTAACAACTGGGCTCATACTTGCCGTTTTGTTTGTCGGGCCTATGGCTCCCGCTACGAAACGTGGTTTGTTCGGTTCCTTTTCGGTGAAATCCTCAGCGACTTTTTTTGCGATTTTAGCGGATTCGTAATTTAATTCATACACCAAATCCTGCATATCGTAATCGACCATTGCGATGGTAGTGCTGGAAAAGGTATTGGTTTCCACAATATCGGCGCCGGCTGCAAAATATTTTGAATGGATTTCAGCAATGGCTTGTGGTTGTGTGATGGAAAGCAAGTCATTATTCCCTTGCACCGATTTATGGTAATTTTTGAAACGTTCGCCACGAAAATCTTCTTCCGAAAATTTGTAGCGCTGCAGCATCGTGCCCATTGCGCCGTCGAGGATTAGGATTCGGTTTTGAAGTGCTTGTTGTATTTTATTCATTTCCTGATTTTTAATTGAAGTTCAAATTTGCGTGAGGGATTGTAGCCCTTCGTCTCCGCTCAGGATAAACTCTATCCTTTTTAATTTATCAGCGACCTTTCGACTGCGCTCAAGGTGACAAACTAAAAAGATTGCAGTGGAAAGCCCGACCCGAAGGGGCACGCCATAAACATCCCCCTAACCCCCTTCGAAGGGGGAACCAAAAAAATATCAAGAAAAGGTGAAGGAAAAACCTGTTTTGTGTTATCTATCTCTGCAAAAACAGAAGTAGAATGTAGCACCTTCATTCTGGCGAAAGGGTTGCTAAGGCGTCAAAGGGTCTATTCCCTCGGCCTTTCTTGATAACTTTTAACTATGAATATGAACTGATACAAAGTAACATTATAAAGTTTACAATACAAAATTAGTTTTGGAAGTGACCCAAGTCCGCTTCGCTAAAGGACGAAAAGGAATTTATCTTTTGTCATTTCGTCTTTTTTTCTTTTTATCCTTTCGTCCTTTCTTACTTTCCGTCATTTAATCGCTTTCCCATTAAGCACAATGCTATACGTAATTTTCACCGAAGCTTCCAGCGTGATGGAAACCGAACAGTACTTCTCAAAACTAAGTTGTGCAGCACGAACGGCTTTTGCCTCATCAATTTTGCCTTCCAAATACAGTTTTATGTGAATTGCTTCAAACGGTTTTGCATCGCGCACTTCCTTACGTTGACCTTCCACCTCTATTTTATAGGAAGTGATTTCCTGCCGCTGTTTCTTTAAAATCATTACAATATCTATTGCATTGCAACCCCCAACACCCATCAACAAAAGTTCCATCGGGCTTGCGCCTTTTGAGGGCTCGTCTGTTTTATTGTCGATTAAAACGGGTACGCCTGAAGCGCCCTTTGCTTCAAAAAGATAGTTGTCGTTGATTCTGTTTAGTGAAACTTTCATATGCTATATTTTGTTTATCGTTTAATGATGAATGACTTAAGACGGTAAGACGTAGGACTAAAATTATTAAAAGCTTTTTCTGTCTTATGTCTTACAGCGCAGCGGTCTTAAGTCTTGTGTCTTTTTTAATCTTTATCACTAATCCTCAAAATATCTCCAAAAACGCCTCTCGCAGTAACCGCTGCCCCTGCTCCAGCACCTTGAATCACAATTGGATTATCACCGTAACTTTCGGTGTAAATTTCAAAAATCGAGTCGCTACCTTTAAGTGCTCCCAGCATACTATTTTTGGAAACCGACACCAAACTCACATCCAAAAGCGCGCCCGTTTCCTTTGATAAATCACCGTGCAAATCGGCAACATAACGAAAAACGGAATCTTTCGATTGATTCTTCTTTTTGATTTGAAAGGGAATGTCCAATTCGTTCAATCGCTCCAAAAACTCTTCTTTTGAAACCTTTCGCAAATCCTTTGGAATTAGGTTTTGAATAGAAATATCTGCAAATTCGTTGTGTAAATCCAATTCACGAGCCAAGATAAGCAATTTCCGACCAACGTCATTGCCACAAAGGTCCTCGCGAGGGTCAGGCTCTGTAAATTCTTTGTTGATTGCAGATTTTAAAACCGAACTAAACGTTCTATCCTCTTCCGAAAATGTATTGAAAATATAGCTCAACGAACCCGAAAACACGCCACGGATTCGCGTGATATTTTCACCTGAAAGATGCAATAATTTAATCGTATCAATCAACGGAAGCCCTGCTCCAACATTAGTTTCATAAAGATATTGCCGTTTTTTTGAAATCAACTTTTGGCGAAGTTCTTTGTAAAAATTCAAATCCAACGTATTTGCAATTTTATTTGAGGAAACCAAATGGAAACCATTTTCAACAAAGGCTAAATAATTTTGAACAAAGCCCGAATCAGCCGTATTATCAACTAAAATCAGATTTTGTAGATTATTTTTCTTTGCGAAGGAAATCACTTCTTCGGGAGTATATTCCTTTCCCGATACTGTTTTTTCTTGAATCCAATTTTTGGTTAATCCATTTTGCTGGAGCAATAGGGTTTTTGAATTTGCGATTGCGAAAATATTCAGCTCCAAATCGCGTCTTCGAGAGATTTCCTCTTTCGAAGAAATGATTTGGTTTACTAAATGGCTGCCTACATTTCCGTGTCCGAAAATGGCGATGTTTATTTTTTTCTTTTTAATCTTTTCTAGATTTATCAATTGTTCCAAAGGAAGTTCTATTGTTGCTGCACTCATCTTTTTTCGGTTTAATAGGTTAGAATTTCTTTTGAATTTTCAATGGTTTTGAAGGCCTCCGAAAGATCGTTTATCAAATCTTCCGCATCTTCAATTCCACAAGAAAGGCGGATTAGCGAATCGTTGATTCCTGCATTCAAACGGATTTCACGCGGAATGGAAGCGTGCGTCATTTGTGCGGGATGGCAAAGCAAACTTTTAACACCGCCAAGACTTTCTGCAAGTTTAAAATATTCCGTATTGGTCACGAATTTTACGGCTGCTTCCTGCGTGTCATTTTTTAAGCTGAAGGAAACGATTCCGCCAAACAAACCGTTTTGTTGCTTTTTGGCGATTTCGTGATTCTTGTGGGTTTTCAAACCTGGATAATGCACTTTTGAAACCGCATCCTGACTTTCCAAAAATAGGGCTACTTTGAAAGCATTTTCGCATTGTTTTTTATAGCGAATGTCCAAGGTTTCAATTCCGCGAATGGTCAAAAAACAATCCCACGGACCTAAAATTCCACCCGAAGCATTTTGGATGAATTTTATTTTTTCGGAAAGCTCTGCAGTTTTTGTTACTACCAATCCCGCCACTAAATCGGAATGGCCACCGATGTATTTTGTGCCGCTGTGAATAACAATGTCAGCACCCAAATCAATCGGTTTTTGGGCAATTGGGGAAGCGAAAGTATTGTCCACAACTAAAAGTGCATTTACACTTTTAGCTACTTTCGAAATAGCTTCAATATCTGAAATCTTCAAAGTTGGATTCGTTGGTGATTCAATCCAAACAAGTTTGGTTTTTATTGAAACGGCGTTCGCTACATTTTCAACTTCAGTGGCATCAACATAATTTACTTTTATACCCAGTTTTTCATAAACGTGAGTGAAAAGTCGGTACGCACCACCGTAGATATCATCAACCGCAACTATTTCATCACCTGCTGAAAGCAATTTTAAAACTGAATCAATGGCAGCCAATCCTGTTGCGAAGGCAAAACCGGAATGGCCGTTTTCAAGTTGGGCAACCACATCTTCCAGCACTTTACGGGTTGGGTTGTTGCTTCGGGCGTAATCAAAACCTTTGTTGATGCCCGGCGCTTCCTGGATAAAGGTTGATGTTTGGTAAACCGGGACGGAAATAGCTCCCGTTAACGGATCACTTGGAATGGAATGGATAATTTTTGTTGCACTCATTTTTCTAATTTTTTTGAGTTAATAAATAGATTAAACCAAAAGTCAAAATGCGCCTTGTGACGTACTTCAATAGAAAAATGTTAAAAAGAAAAAAATGAAAAGCAATTTCAGAAAAGAAATTGTCTTGTCGTTATCTATCGCCAATTTTGAAATTCAAAATTGTTGTAGAATGTAGCACCTTCTTTCCGGAGAAAGGGTTGCTAAGGCGTCATAGGGTCTATTCCCTCGGCCTTTCTTGATAACATTTCAATAAAGTTTTGAACTTTGTGAGCGCAAATATAGCGTCAGAAAAATTTAATAACCAAATATTTCGCCAAAAAACTTTAAATAAAATTGCGGTTCATTTAATTTTTTTACTTTTGCCCAAGACAAATTAAGAGGAAAGATTTGACTGATTGCAACCTCAATAAAAAATGCTAAAGGCAGTGAAAACTTCCTCGTCGGCATTCGTCAAATCTTCTGAAAAATATAAATTTTAAAACCATTTTATGGCCTATTTATTTACTTCGGAAAGTGTTTCCGAAGGACACCCAGACAAAGTTGCGGATCAAATAAGCGATGCGCTTTTGGATAACTTTTTAGCATTCGACCCTGAAAGTAAAGTTGCTTGCGAGACTTTAGTAACAACCGGACAGGTCGTTTTGGCGGGCGAAGTGAAGAGCAATACCTACCTTGACGTTCAAAATATTGCGCGTGATGTAATTAATAAAATTGGTTACACAAAGGGCGAATATAAATTCAGTGGGGACTCTTGCGGTGTTATTTCGTTAATTCACGAACAATCCCAGGACATCAATCAGGGTGTGGATCGTGAAAACAAGGAAGAACAGGGTGCTGGCGACCAAGGAATGATGTTTGGTTACGCCACAAAGGAAACTGAAAACTATATGCCGTTGGCGTTGGATATTTCACATAAAATTTTGATTGAATTGGCTGCCCTTCGCCGTGAAAATTCTGAAATAAAATATTTGCGCCCAGACTCAAAAAGTCAGGTTACCATTGAATACAGCGACGATAATATTCCGCAGAAAATCGTGGCAATTGTTGTTTCCACACAGCACGACGAGTTTGATGAAGACGAGCCAATGTTGAAAAAAATAAAAAAAGATATAGTTGAGATTTTAATTCCGAGAGTAAAGAAGCTTTTGCCGGAATATGTTCAGAAACTGTACAATGACGATATTGTTTATCACATAAATCCAACTGGAAAATTTGTAATTGGTGGGCCCCACGGCGATACCGGTTTAACTGGCAGAAAAATTATAGTAGACACTTACGGCGGAAAAGGAGCCCACGGCGGCGGCGCTTTCAGCGGAAAAGACCCGAGTAAAGTGGATAGAAGTGCGGCCTATGCTGCACGGCATATTGCGAAAAACCTTGTTGCAGCCGGTGTTGCAGATGAAGTTTTAGTGCAGGTTTCTTACGCAATTGGCGTTGTGGAACCAACTTCAATTTTGGTGAATACATACAATTCTAAAAATGTTAATTTGTCTGACGGCGAAATCGCAAAAAAGATTTCAGAAATTTTCAATATGCGTCCTGCTGCTATTGAAAAAAGGTTGAAATTGAGAAACCCAATTTATTCCGAAACCGCTTCTTACGGGCATATGGGAAGAGAACCACAAGTTATTACCAAGACTTTTGAAAGCCCCTACAATGGACAGATTACAAAGGAAGTGGAACTTTTTACTTGGGAAAAGTTAGATTATGTTGATAAGGTGAAGGAAGCTTTTCAACTTAAATAATTCTCGACTGCGCTCGAACTGACAATATTAAATAAATTCCAAAATACAAATCCCAGATCCCAAAAGTTACTATTTGGAATTTGGGATTTATTTGTTGGTGCTTTAAATGATATTATGGTTTTTAGCCTTTTGAACAGCTTCTATCTTGCTATGTACCTGCAGTTTTTTGTAGATATTTTCAATGTGTTTGCGCACGGTGCTGGGCGAAAGGAAAAGATGATCAGCAATAACTGTATAGCTCAAACCTTTGCTGAGTTGTTCCAAAACCTCCACCTCGCGTGTGGAAAGTGATATTTCTTCTTGGTCGCGAGGATTTTGTATATCTATCGGGTTTCGGAGCAATTTTAAGGTTTTCATTGCGATGGAGGGATTCATTGCAGCCCCGCCGTTTAAGGTTTCCTTTATGCCCTCGTATAAATCCTTTGGATTGATTTCCTTAAGCAAATATCCATCAGCGCCAGCCTTTATTGCATTGAAAATATGCTCATCGTTATCAAAAGCCGTGAGCATGATTATTTTTATGTGTGGGTATTTCTGCTTTACGATTTGAGTGGTTTCAATACCGCTCAGCACGGGCATTTCAATATCCATCAAAATTAAATCTAGGTTGTGGTTTTCTTCCAATTTTGTTAGTAATTCGGTGCCGTTCATGGAAGTGTGCTTCACGGAAACATCATCAAAAAAAGAGAGTTTTTCCTTCACGGCATTTATAAGAAAAGTGTTGTCGTCAACTATTGCAACTTTAAGCATCTTTTGCGGGTTAGTTGTTTTAAAGATACTAAAAATACCTTTTAAGAATAATCAAAAAAATAGGGCAATTGCCTTATTAGTTTATTTTTTTTGAATCATTTCGGTACCTTCAGCAAAACTGAAGTTCCCTTTTTTGAGGATTTAATTTGAAGCGTGCCTCCAACTTCCCTAGCACGTTTTTTCATATTATTTAATCCATTGCCGAGCTCAGTATTATCCTGGTCAAACCCAATTCCATCATCAGTAATTTCAATATTATATTTGGCCTCCTTTTCAGATATATTAACTTCAATTTCATCTGCAGAAGCATATTTCAAGGCATTGTTAACAGCCTCTTGAATAATTCTGTAAATATTCATTCCCACTACGGAAGAAAAAACATGTGCTTCATCAATATTTCCTTCTATATTAAACGAAAAATCAGTCTTTTCTGAGGCGTTTTTTGCGTGCTCTATAAAGTTGGCGATACGAGCCTGAAGATCTTCAAAGGTTATATTTTCCTTATTCATCGCCCAAATGGTATCGCGCAGCTCATAAATAGTTTGCTGTGTGAAACTGCTGATATTACTGAGTTTGCTGCCTAATTTTTCACTTATATCCGTAAAGCCAAATTTTAAATTATCAATGCTGGAAATGATAAAAGTAAGCTGTGCGCCAATATTGTCGTGAAGATCACGGGATATTCGTAAACGTTGCTCCTGCAGTTTATTTTGTGTCTCAATTTTTGCCAAAGCGGTTTTCAATTCACCTTCTTTTTGAAGCTGACGGTTTCTAAGTTTTTGCTGATTGTAAAGCAAATAGCCGAGCAGGCCAAGAATCAATGCCAGCCCGAGGCTCCCAAAAATAAAAGTGTTTTTACGACGTACCTCCAAATCCTTTTCGGCAAGCTGGGCACGCTGTTGCAGTATTTCGTTTTGTTTTTTTTCTGTTTCAAATTCCACGTTTAAGGCCGCGATTCGCTCCTGCACCTTCAGTCCGTGTACACTATCTTTTATCGCAGCATATTGTTCAAAATAATACAAAGCCGAATCTGTATTTTTTAATTTTTTATAAATATCTGAAAGCAGCTTGTAGTTATACTGTGTGAGATTTTGATACTGTTTCTTTTTTGAAATAGGTAAAGATTTATGTACTAGCGGAATTGCGTTGCGCCATTTTTGCTCTGCAACAAAAACTTCACCCAACTGTGTATAATTTTCAGCAATGCCCAATGAATCTGCCCATTGCAATCGTTGCTGAAGGGATTTGCTGAAATATTCCCTCGATTTTGAAAAATTTTCCTGCAAGCCATACACGCCGGCCAAATTACTCCAACTATAGGGTATGCCTATGGTGTCGTTGAGCTTCAGTTTTATTTGTAAGCCTTTTTCAAAATAGAAAAGAGCGCTATCCAGCTCTTTATTTATTTCTTTCAAAACGCCGTAGTTGTTATAAATATCCTTTAGTTCATTCTCAAAATTATTGGCTTCAGCAATGGCCTTTCCTTTTTGCATGTAGTAAAGTGCCTTTTCCATATCACGGTACTTCATGCTATAGCCCATTTCGGCATAATAATCAGCAACTCGGTCCAGTTGGTTTAGTTTTTCATAAATCTTTATCCCTTCAATGGAACTTTTGGTGCTTTCCTCATATTTTCCTTGGTAGGCATACACCAAACTCAGTTGTGAATGTGCGCCTGCCATTCCTAATTCATAGGAAATTTTCTCGGCATCTTTTAGGTTTTGTTGAAAAAGTGCAACAATGGAATCTTGTGGAATATTGAGCCCTTGGACATAAAGTGTATTTATGGAATCAATTGTTTTCTTGCTCTGTGAATACGTGGCGGTGAAATTCATTAGCACCGGAAGAAACAGTAAAAACCTAAACATAAACTATAATTTTATTTCAGATTGAACCACCAGAGCCTCGTGTAAATTGTACTGCATAAATTGATAGTTGTTGAGATGCTGTTTTCTAAAGTTTACCTGCCCATAATTTATGGATATTGCACTTTCCAACTCAGAAATGCTTTGCGCATGGGCTCTGCCGAGTGCCCTATTTTCCATATACGCCCAAATCAGCATTCCCAAAATTGAGAAGAGTAGTACTATTGTGAAGATTAGCTGCAACATCATAAGTAACTGGTTATAAACCTTAAATATATATTTCTTTTTTGTTTTTACCCATAGGGCATCTGCCTTATTTGTTTTGTAAAATAATAAACCCCATAGTTGAACATGGGGTTTTTATTACTTTAGGCGCTCCTCACTTCGCCCTCAGCGTGAAAATAATCTGGTTAGTAGATCATTTTAAACTTCTTATACAAAGATGCCTTTACTAAAAGGCAAAAGCAATAAGGCAGTTGCCTTATTTCCGAAAGCACATTGTCCATAAAACTTTAGGAAATAATTAAATTTCTCAACCTGTAAAAAAAACCGGAGGAAAAACTTGCGTTCTGCCCCCGGCCCACGTAAAAACCTCAACATAGAGATTTCCTTCAAAAATTTATTACTGATTGGTCACTTCAATATTAAACTGTCCATCGGTTACTGAAACACTCTCGCTGGTGTTGTTCAAATTATAACCAGTAAAATTAAACGTACCCTTAATTGTATTTCCGTCGTAACTGGAAATGTTTATCGTACCATTGTTTCCTTGTCCGGTTCCAACAGTTGAATAAACAACTACTGTATTAGGATCTGGATTACTTGGATCTGGCAAATAACTATAGGTGCCTATATTAACAAAATTCAAATCGTAGCTACCCTCACCGTCAAAACTTGTGAGAATAATTTGTAGGTTTTCAGACTGTTCAGTTCCACCACTAATGGCAATCGCCTGTCCAGCACCAGAGTTTGTTACTCTCGCAACTACTGTTCCTTGCATTCCTGAAAAGTTGTTTCCATCAACTTTTGCGGTAAAAGTCCCTGAACCACCTTGTGGGTCATCGCCGCCATCGTCGTCTTTTTTACAAGAAGTTAAACTTACGGCAACAATTGCCATTAATACTAAAATAGATTTTTTAAATGTTTTCATAATGTTTGGTTTAATATTCCGCTTTATGCGAATACGTGATTATTGTTGAAGCAAAATTGACCCAAACCGAAAGTTTTTACAATAGGGCAATTGACGTATTATACAATTATGAATGCGGAATTATGAATCCAGAATTAAAAGTTTATGTGCGGAAATTGTTTCTTAACTGAAGAAATTTTCTGTTGCAGCTTTTCCGAAAATTGAAGATGTTCAGTGCTTTCCGGGTTCAAAGGTCTATGTTTTAAACCATTTTGAATGGAGGCAATTTCTTTTTGAAGCGTTTCTGTTTCTGAAGAAATCCAAACCTTTGAAAATTTTTGCCAAATGATTTCTATGGCCGTTTTGTTTGGGTGAAGCATATCTTCGGCATAAAAACGATAATCGCGCAGCTCGTCCATCATAATTTCAAAAGAAGGAAAATAATGGGAATGTTGATTGCTGGTTTTTGATTGCTGATTTTTGAAGTTGTGGATTGCAGAAAGTAAATGTGCTTTACTAAGGGAGTTTTCCGCGAAACCATCTTTAATATGACGCACTGGAGAAACGGTATTTATTATCGTTGCTTCCGGATTTATTTCTGAAATTTTACTGTAAATGTTTTGTAGACTTTCTGAAATTTCCTCGATTGAAAGTAACTCTTTCGTAAAATTTTTCTGTGGAAGTTTATGGCAATTGGCCACTATTTCGTTCCTTTCTATTTCCCTGTAAACCCACGCAGTTCCAAATGTGAAAATAATATGGGTTGAAGAAAAAAGTGCTTCGCGAAGTTTTTGTAGCGCTGAATTAAGATTTTCTAAAAATTCGTTTTTATCCAAAGCGGAAAGCTCGGAATGGCTTTCAAAACATTTCCAAACTTCGTTGTGCTGAAAAATATCCTCTTCGGAAAAAGAAACGTTATCAATTGCGCGAACAATGAATTTTTCATTGGAAACAGGATTGAAGATTACTCCAAAAGGATTCTGCAGATTTTGGAATTTGTAATAATCAAACTTCCCTCCAATATTTTCCGAAAAACAACTTCCCAATAAAAGAATCTTCGATGAATAATCTATTTGATTTTCTTCGGGTTTTAATGGTATTTCGGTTTGTAATTTCAAATTATTTCAAAAAATCCTTTGCTTTTTCCAGAGCTTCTTCAATCCCTGCAGGATTTTTTCCGCCAGCCGTGGCAAAGAAGGGTTGTCCGCCTCCGCCGCCTTGGATACATTTCCCAAGTTCGCGGACGATTTTTCCGGCATCCAGCTTTTTTCCAGTAGCCAATTCCTTTGAAATATAGCAAGCCAACAACGCTTTTCCGTCGTGTTCGGCACCAAAAACCAAAAACAGATTTTCAGTTTCGCCGCCCATTTCAAAAGCCAAATCCTTCATTCCGCCAGCATCCAAATCAATTTTTTTTGCAAGGAAATTCACACCGTTTATTTGCGCAATTTCAGCTTTTAATTCGCCTTTTAGATTCTTCGCTTTATCCTTTAACAATTGCTGAATTTGTTTTTGCAAATTGCTATTTTCTTCCTGTAAACTTTCCACAGCTTTCACAGGATCTTGTGCATTGTTCAACGCTTTTTGAAGCAATGCGAATGATTCACTCCTATCAATAAAATATTGTTTTGCAGCATCGCCAGTAATTGCTTCAATCCTTCTAATTCCAGATGCAACCGCCCCTTCGGAAGTAATTATAAAATGCCAAATATCATTTGTATTCGGCACGTGTGTACCTCCGCAAAGTTCCATCGACTTTCCAAATTTTATTGCACGCACACTATCGCCATATTTTTCACCGAAAAGTGCTATGGCACCTTCGTCAATAGCTTGTTGGTACGGGATATTTCGTCTTTCTTCCAACGCAATTCCCTCGCGGATTCTTGCATTTACAAAATCTTCAACCTGTTTCAATTCCTCATCGCTAACTTTTGCAAAATGCGAAAAATCAAAACGCAGATTCCGGCTGTGGACCATACTTCCCTTTTGCGCAACGTGCTCGCCAAGAATATTTCGCAATCCTTGGTGCAGCAAGTGCGTTGCGGTGTGGTTTGATGCAGTTCGGTTTCGTTGTTTTTCATCAACCACCGCTTTAAAAGTAGTTTCAACATTTCGCGGAAGTGTTTTTGTGAAATGGATTATTAAATTGTTCTCTTTTTTGGTATCCAAAATATAAGTTACCCCACCATCGGCAGCTTCCAAATACCCTTTATCGCCCACTTGGCCTCCACCTTCGGGATAAAAAGGCGTTAGGTTGAAAACCAATTGGTACATTTCGCCTTCCTTTTTACTTTCCACTTTGCGATATTTTGTAATCCGCACCTGTGTTTCCAAGGTATCGTAGCCCACAAATTCCTCCACGTCATCTTTCTCCAAAACTACCCAATCACCAGTTTCCACTTTTGTTGCGGCGCGGGAACGATCTTTTTGTTGCTGAAGTTCAGCGTCAAATTCTTTTTCGTTTAGTGAATAACCGCGTTCGCGAAGAATCAAGGCCGTTAAATCTATCGGAAAACCGAAAGTATCGTAAAGTTCAAATGCTTTTTTGCCTGAAATTTCCTTTGAATCAGCAGTTTCAATAACATTTTCAAGCAAAACCAAACCTTGATCAAGGGTACGCAAAAACGATTGTTCTTCTTCACGAATTACGTTTGTGATCAGGTTCTTTTCATTAATCAATTCTGGGAAAGCATCGCCCATTTGCGCGCTTAATGTGTCAATCAATTTATAAATGAAAGGTTCTTTTTTGTCCAAAAACGTAAATCCGTAGCGGATTGCCCTTCTTAAAATTCTTCGGATCACGTAACCCGCTCCCGTATTGCTCGGAAGTTGTCCATCTGCAATTGAAAATGCAACCGCGCGAACGTGGTCTGCAATAACACGGGTTGCGATGTCTTTCTTTTCGTTTTTTCCGTATTTAGAATCTGTAATTGTTTCTATTTCGCGAATCAGTGGCATAAAAACATCGGTGTCATAGTTGCTTTGTTTACCCTGCAACACCATACACAACCTTTCAAAGCCCATACCCGTATCTACGTGCTGTGCGGGCAATTTTTCAAGACTGCCGTTTGCTTTTCGGTTGAATTGCATAAAAACTAAGTTCCAGATTTCAACCACTTGTGGATGGTCGTTGTTCACCAAATCCTTTCCGGGAATTTTTGCTTTTTCTTCCGCAGAGCGAATATCCACGTGTATTTCGCTACAGGGACCGCACGGACCTTGATCGCCCATTTCCCAAAAATTATCCTTCTTATTTCCGTTTAAAATTCGGTCTTCGGGAACAAATTGTTTCCAAAAATTGTAGGCTTCGGTATCGCGCTCCAAACCTTCACTTTCATCGCCTTCAAAAATGGTCACGTATAGAATTTCCTTATCAATTTTATAAACTTCGGTCAAAAGCTCCCACGCCCATTCGATAGCTTCTTTTTTAAAATAATCGCCAAAACTCCAGTTGCCCAGCATTTCAAACATTGTGTGGTGGTAGGTATCCATTCCCACCTCTTCCAAATCGTTGTGCTTACCGCTTACGCGCAGACATTTCTGTGTATCGGCAATGCGGTTGCTTTTTGGTTTTCCGTTTCCAAGGAAATATTCCTTGAACGGAGCCATCCCGCTATTGGTAAACATCAGCGTTGGATCGTTTTTTACAACCATTGGCGCAGATGGAACAATGAGGTGCTGTTTGGACTTGAAAAATTCTAAAAATTTGGAACGGGTTTCCTTCGAGTTCATTTCTTATAAAATTATGCTAAAATTAAGGGTTGGGCGCAGTGGCAAACAATTTCTATATTTGTAAAAACGTTACCTTTACTTCGCGCGAATAAGCAACGCGCAAAAATAGCAATTTTTTAACGCATGTCTAAGGTTAAATATTACTACGATAGCGAAACGCTTTCGTACCGAAAAATAGAAAAGAAAAAAGGCCGAAAACTAAAGATTTTCGTTCTGAGTCTGTTGGGTATGTTTCTAAGTGGTTTTTTGCTGCTTTTAGTCTATATAAACCTACCATCAGTTCAAACCCCCAAGGAGTTGGCGCTACAGCGTGAGCTGAACAATATGCAGCTTCAATTTGAACTTTTAAACAAAAAAATAGAGCAAGCACAGGCAGTACTTGCTGAAGTTGAGGATAGGGACAACAATCTGTATCGTGTATATTTTGAATCAAATCCAATTCCGGAGGAGCAGCGTAAAGCGGGTTTTGGAGGTATAAACCGTTACAAGGATTTAGAAGGATTTAATAATTCAAAATTAATCATAAACACAACCCGCAATTTGGATATTTTGACGAAACAGATTGTTGTACAGTCCAAATCATTAGACGAAATAGTAAGACTTGCAGAAGAAAAGGAAAAACTATTGGCCGCCATTCCTGCCATTCAGCCTGTAAAAAACGAAGACCTTACACGAATGGCTTCTGGCTACGGTTACCGTACAGATCCATTTACAAAAGCGAGAAAGTTTCATTACGGAATGGATTTTACCGCTCCGCGAGGAACACCCGTATATGCCACCGGAGACGGCAAAGTTACACGTGCTGACAATACTGCCACGGGCTATGGAAACCACGTGGTGATAGATCACGGATATGGGTATGAAAGTCTCTATGCGCACCTTTACAAATACAATGTTCGTCCAGGACAAAAGGTACAGCGCGGCGACATTATAGGTTTTGTAGGAAGTACTGGAAGAAGCGAGGCGCCTCATTGTCATTACGAAGTATTTAAAGATGGCGAACGCATTAACCCGATTAATTTTTACTATGGAAGTTTGACTTCGGAAGAATTTGCTGAAATTTTGAGAAAATCTCAAGAAGAAAACCAATCTTTAGACTAAAATTCTAAATTCCAAAGAAAAGAAAACTCATAACTCATAACTAAAATTAATGCACATAGACCTACCCGAAAGATTATATTACAATATTGGCGAAGTAGCCGATGCTTTCGGAGTGAATACATCGCTTATACGTTTTTGGGAGAAGGAATTTGATGTGCTAAAACCAAAAAAAAATGCCAAGGGCAACCGAAAGTTTACCCCCCAAGACATAAAAAACCTAGAGCTTATTTATCATTTAGTAAAAGAACGCGGTTTTACGTTGGAAGGCGCTAAAATACATTTAAAGGAAAACAAACAAAAAACACTGGACCAGTTTGAGATTATTCGAAAACTGGAATCGGTAAAAGCAGAACTTTTAAAAATCAAAGAACAACTCTAAATTCACCATCATCATGAAAAAATGGTTACCCATCATTATTATTTTAGGCCTAATTTTAATTATTGGAGGCTATTTGGCCAGTCTCAATAACAAATTGGTCGTTTTGGACGAAAAAGCCACTGCACAATGGGCAAATGTGGAAAGCTCCTATCAACGCCGCGCTGACCTCATACCAAATATTGTAAGCACAGCAAAAGGCTATGCCGAATTTGAACAGGAAACGTTGGTTGCCGTTACAGAAGCCAGAAGTAAAGCTACATCCATAAACATCGATCCTTCAAACATTACCCCGGAAAAACTGGCACAATATCAAGAAGCACAGGCAGGTGTAACCTCTGCACTTTCAAGATTGTTAGCTGTTTTTGAAAGGTATCCTGATTTAAAAGCGAATGAAAACTTTAAGGAATTGATAAACGAACTGGAACGCACCGAAAACCGTATAAACGTGGAGCGAAACAGGTTTAATGAAGATGCGCGAATGTTCAACACTGAAATAAATCAATTCCCAACAAAAATATTTGCAGGTATGTTGGGCTTCCACGAAAAAGCATACTTCAAAGCTGATGCCGGCAGCGAAAATGCGCCAAAAGTGAATTTTGATGACTTAGGAAATGATAAAGAGTAATGTCTAAAGTTGAAGATTTTCTTACTTCTGAAGAAGAAGCCGCAATAATTGAAGCCATTCGCATTGCCGAAAAAAACACCTCGGGCGAAATACGGGTACATTTGGAACCCACTTCCACCTCTGCTGAAGAGCCAAACGAGCACATTGACGCCTTTGACCGTGCCGCGGAAGTATTTGATATGCTGAATATGGACAACACCAAGGAAGGCAATGGCGTGCTTATATATGTTGCTGTACAGGATAGAACGCTTGTAATTATGGGCGACAAAGGCATAAACGACATTGTGGGCCAGAATTTTTGGGAAAGCACTAAAGACATCATTATCAATCATTTTAAAAATGGCGATATGAAACAAGGTTTGGTAGAAGGTATCTTAAAAGCTGGCGAACAATTGAAAAAACATTTCCCTTATCAAAAGGATGATAAAAATGAATTATCAAACGATATTTCGGTAGGGTAAAGCACCTGCTCCCAAAGGGAATAGAGATACTTTTAATGGCTCCAATTTTAAACTTTTTAAACCTATAAACTCATCAACTTTCTATCTAAATATTGTATTTTATTTTCATTTTTGGGAATTTTTATTTTCCCTAAAAATGTTTCGGCCCAATATGAAATTCCGCCAAAGCCCGAAAAGCAAACTTCACTTTACGATTATATAAACCTGCTTACACCTTCACAAAAAACTGCATTGGAAAATAAGTTGATTCGTTATGCCGATTCTACTTCCACACAAATTGTTTGTATTATTATCGGCTCTACAAACGGCGAAGACATTTCCATGCTCGGTGCAGAATGGGGCCAAAAATGGGGCATTGGCCAAGATGGCGAAGACAATGGAATTGTAATCACGCTTGCAAAAGAAGACCGCAAAGTTGATATAAACACGGGTTACGGCATTGAATACCGAATCACCGATTTAATGGCCGAACGCATCATAAACCGAATTATGATTCCTGAATTTAAAGCAGAAAATTATTACGAAGGTCTTGATAAAGGAAGTGATGCCATTTTTGCAGCATTGAAAGGCGAATTCAAAGAAGACCGCGATTTCGGAAAAAAGGACGGAACACCCATCCCTTTTTTCATCATATTCATCTTTATCATTATCATTATTGCGCTTATGCGAAAAGGAGGGCGCGGCGGTAAAGGTGGAGGCGGCGGAAGCTTGCTGGACATTATTGTGCTGAGTAGCCTTGGTCGTGGTGGTTTTGGCGGTGGCGGCGGAAGCTTCGGCGGTGGCGGAAGTTTCGGTGGCGGTGGCGGCTTTGGCGGCGGTTTCGGTGGTGGCGGTTTCGGTGGTGGCGGAGCTAGCGGTGGTTGGTAAAAACACATCCCTTTCCAACCCTCCTTTCAAAGGGAGGGAGTTCAAAAAATAAAGAACATGGAAAAATTTAAAGATAATTTTTCAAAACAATCTACTGCTTACCAAAAGTACAGGCCCTCCTATCCCAAAGAATTATTTGACTATTTGAGCACTCTAACCAAAAATTACGATTTAGCTTGGGATTGTGGTACTGGCAACGGACAATCGGCTATAGGTTTGGCCAATTATTTTGAAAAAGTTTATGCCACCGATCCGAGTGGGCAACAAATTTCAAATGCACAATCACATCCAAAAATTACTTATAAAGTTGAAAAAGCTGAAAGTTGTAGCTTAGCGAATAATTCTGTCGACTTAATAACAGTGGCCCAAGCACTTCATTGGTTTAATTTCGAAAAATTTTATTCTGAAGTAAAACGTGTTTTGAAACCGGAAGGAATTATTGCTGTTTGGACTTACAGTTTGCCAAGAGTATCTTCAGAAATAGATAAATTAATTCTTCATTTTCACGACAACATTGTTGGTGAATTTTGGCAAAAGGAAAGTCAACTTGTTGCTGAAGAATATAAAACCATTCCCTTCCCCTTCAACGAAATAGAAACGCCTTCCTTTAAATTTCAAAAAGAAATAACATTGGAAGATTTAAAAGGGTTACTCATTAGCTGGTCTGCTACCCAAAGATACAAAGACAAAAATAGGACTGATCCAATAATACAAATTGAAAAAGAACTAGATAATCTTTGGAAAAAACTGGACGTAACCCAACTTGCTACTTGGGACATTTTTTTAAAAGCAGGTAAGTAGTTGAATAACTAACCGACTATTGCCTTTACTTCTTCCTAAAATAAACCGTAATAGGAACTCCCGAAAAATCGAAGTTTTCCCTTAGTTTATTCTCAATAAAACGCTTATACGGATCTTTCACATACTGCGGAAGATTACAGAAAAACGCAAAACTTGGATACGGAGTTGGCAACTGCGTACAGAATTTTATTTTTACATATTTCGCTTTGTAAGCCGGCGGCGGATATGCTTGGATAATAGGGAGCATTACTTCGTTCAGCTCACTGGTCTTAACTTTTTTGCTTCGGTTTTGGTAAACCTGTACCGCTGTTTCAATGGCTTTATAAATACGTTGCTTTGTAAGTACGGAAACAAAAACAATGGGCACGTCCACAAAAGGCTCAATTTGCTGACGGATGTATTTTTCATAATCCTTAACACTACTGCTTTCTTTGTCTTCCACCAAATCCCACTTATTGGCAAGTATCACAATTCCTTTATTATTGCGTTGTGCCAGCCAAAAAATGTTCTCCACCTGTCCGTCAAAACCCCGGGTAGCATCAAAAATAAGGATGATAACATCGCAGTGTTCTATAGCACGGACGCTTCGCATTACGGAATAAAATTCGAGATCTTCCTTTACCTTGCTTTTTTTGCGGATTCCGGCAGTATCAACCAAAATGAACTCAAACCCGAAACGGTCATACTTTGTATCAATACTATCACGCGTAGTTCCCGCAATATCGGTAACAATATATCTGTCCTTGCCAATCAACGCATTGATGAAAGAAGATTTTCCCGCGTTCGGACGACCCACAACTGCAAAACGTGGTAACTCGCTATCATCCGGCTCTTCCCTATCCGGCAATGCCTTCACCAAATCATCGAGCAATTCACCAGTTCCACTTCCGTTTATACTTGAAAGATTGTATTGGTTTTCAAAACCAAGTGAATAAAACTCCAAAGCATCATTAACTCTTGAAGCAGCATCCACTTTATTGATGGCCAAAAAGATGGGTTTTTTTGAACGGCGAAGCAGTTTCGCTACCTCTTGGTCCATTCCGGTAACGCCGCTTTCCACGTCAACCATAAAGATTATGGCATCTGCTTCATCAATAGCTAGTTCCACTTGTTTGTCTATTTCAGCTTCAAAAATATCGTCGCTTCCCTTTACATAACCTCCAGTGTCAATTAACGAAAATTCCTTTCCGTTCCAGTCACTTTTTCCGTAATGGCGGTCACGCGTAACGCCGCTCACAGCATCCACAATGGCTTCCCTACGCTGAATCAATCTATTGAAAAAAGTGGATTTTCCCACATTTGGTCTTCCTACGACGGCAACAATGCTCATAATCTTAATTTTAGGGTGCAAAAATAGCTTTTAGTTGGCAGAAAAAATACTATTTTAACGGCTTTAAAAATAAATAATTAAAGAATGCTTTCCAATGAAATTGTATTGCGTCCACGTTTCCAAATGGAACTTGAAGAACCTTGTTCACAATTGGTTATGAAATTTTCGGAAGTTAAAGAAATACAAAATAGATTTATAATTTCCTGCGTGGACGATCATATTTTTATAAAATTACCGAAAAGGGAACAGCACTTTTGGTCGCCGCAACTGCATTTGGAAATAACGGAAAAAGATGAAAACTCCTGTTCCCTCAACGGTTTTTTCGGGCCAAATCCAACTGTGTGGACCATGTTTATGTTTCTGCATGTTGCGGTTGGAATTCTATTTATGGTAGATTTGACTTGGTTGTACTCCAATTACAATTTGGGAAACCCGATAACCATTCAAATCATTATTGCAGTTGTTTTGGTATTGGCTTGGATTTTACTGTATTTCGCCGGAGCCATGGGAAAGAAAAAAGGAAAACCCGGAATGCGCGAACTGTATGATTTTATGAATGAGATTGTTGAAAATTCCAAATTTCAAATTCCAAATTCCAAAACATCCCCCTAACCCCCTTCAAAGGGTGAATCGCCCTCCCTAAATGAGAGCCGGGACTCTTTTATTCACCGAATTGCAAGTCTTGGATTTTGGAATTTATTCGGAATTTGAGATTTATTTGGAATTTGGTGCTTGAAATTTGGAATTTATTTCTGGTTGTACCCAAATCGCCGTAGCTGCTTTTCGTTACTTCTCCAATCTTTATTCACCTTCACATAAAGTTCCAAATGAATTTGCTTTCCAAAGAATTTCTCCAAATCCTTTCGGGCTTCAGTGCCCACGCGCTTTAAAGCTGAACCTTTGTGACCGATGATAATCCCTTTTTGCGTTTCGCGCTCCACCATAATTATACTGCGGATTCGGATGATATTTTCGTCCTCAAAAAATTCCTCGGTATCAATTTCAACGGAATAGGGAATCTCCTTTTTGTAGTGCATCAATATTTTTTCGCGAATGGCTTCGTTTACGAAAAATCGTTCGGGCTTATCGGTGAGTTGGTCTTTTGGATAAAAGGGCGGCGATTCGGGAAGCAATTCAATAATTCGATTAAAAACTTCGGGAACCCCAAAATTTTGTAGCGCAGAAATCGCAAAAATTTCAGCATTAGGAACTTTTTCCTGCCAAAGCTTTAAGGCTTCGGAAAGCAGCTCCTCGTTGCCTTTGTCAATTTTATTTATCAGCAATAAAACTGGAATTTTTGAATTTGTTATTTTGTTGAAAAACGCCTCATCTTTCAGCTCCTTTTCGCCCAATTCCACCAAATACAGCAGAATATCGGCATCCTCAAAGGCAGATTTCACAAAATCCATCATACTTTCCTGCAGTTGGTAGGCAGGTTTTATGATTCCGGGTGTATCGCTCAAAAGCACTTGAAAGTCATCGCCGTTCACAATTCCCAAAATTCGGTGGCGCGTGGTCTGCGCCTTGGAAGTAATAATGGAAAGCCGTTCACCCACAAAAGCGTTCATCAACGTGCTTTTGCCCACGTTTGGGTTTCCAATAATATTTACGAATCCGGCCTTGTGTTTTGTCATTTCTTTGGAATTGATATTGCAAATTTAAGGCTTAAATCCCGAAACAATGGATTTGGTTCAATTTTAAAACTTTCAGCCTTGAAATCCTTACTTTTGTGACATGCTTTTTCCAAAGAAAAAAATAGAGCTCGAAGAAGGCGATTATTACCTTACGCCCGAAGGCTACAAGTGTTTTACGGAACAGTACCACTTAAAACGCGGATATTGCTGCGAAAGTGGCTGCCGTCATTGTCCATATGGGTTCAATAAGAAAACTGGGAAGCATCAATAAAAATATTTTTAGAAAATGACTTTTAAAGAACAAATTCAACAAGGCATTCCATCAGTTTTACCTGAAAAGAAATCTTACGATCCATCCATAAACCACGCGCCAAAGCGGAAGGAAATTCTTTCAAAGGAAGAAAAGGAACTTGCCCTGCGCAACGCCCTTCGCTATTTTGAGCCAAAACACCACGCCACGCTTCTACCCGAATTTCGCGAGGAGCTGGAAAAATACGGGCGCATTTATATGTACCGTTTTCGTCCCGATTATAAAATGTACGCACGACCAATTGAGGAATATCCCGGAAAATGTGAGCAGGCAAAGGCGATTATGCTAATGATTCAAAACAATTTGGATTATGCCGTGGCGCAACATCCACATGAGCTGATTACTTACGGAGGGAATGGCGCGGTATTTCAAAACTGGGCGCAGTATCTTTTGGTGATGAAATACCTTTCGGAAATGACCGACGAGCAGACTTTGGCAGTTTATTCAGGGCATCCAATGGGTTTGTTTCCTTCACATAAAGACGCGCCCCGAGTGGTGGTTACAAATGGAATGATGATTCCGAATTATTCAAAACCTGACGATTGGGAAAAATTCAATGCGCTTGGCGTAACCCAATACGGTCAAATGACCGCGGGAAGCTATATGTACATCGGCCCACAGGGAATTGTACACGGCACCACGATTACGGTTTTGAACGGTTTCAGAAAAATTAAAAAAGAGCTAAAGGGCGGTTTGTTCGTAACTTCCGGTCTTGGCGGAATGAGCGGCGCGCAACCCAAAGCCGGGAATATTGCAGGCTGTGTTACGGTCTGCGCCGAAGTGAATAAAAAAGCAACTGAAACCAGACACAGCCAAGGTTGGGTAGATGAAGTGATTTCAGATTTGGATGCACTTTCACAACGCGTAAAAGAAGCATTGGCGAATAAGGAAACCGTTTCGATAGCTTACGACGGAAATGTGGTGGAAGTCTGGGAAAAATTTGCCGAGGAAAACATTTATATCGATTTGGGAAGTGATCAAACCTCGCTTCACAATCCGTGGGCGGGAGGATATTATCCCGTTGGTTTGACGTATGAGGAAGCCAACGAAATGATGGCCAATAATCCTGAAAATTTCAAAAAGGAAGTACAAAAAAGTTTGCGCCGCCAAGTGGAAGCTATTAATAAGCACACTGCAAAAGGCACGTATTTCTTCGACTATGGAAATGCATTCCTTTTGGAAGCCTCTCGCGCAGGTGCCGACGTAGTTTCCGAAGAAAAAAATAAGGAATTCAAATATCCATCTTATGTGCAAGATATTATGGGCCCCATGTGTTTCGATTACGGTTTTGGACCGTTCCGTTGGGTATGCGCTTCGGGAAAACCTGAAGATCTACAAAAAACTGATGAAATAGCTTGTGAGGTTTTGGAGGCATTGATGAAAAATTCGCCAAAGGAAATCCAGCAACAAATGCAGGATAACATCACTTGGATTAAAGGCGCGCAGGAAAACAAATTGGTGGTCGGATCGCAGGCGCGTATCCTATATGCAGATTCTGACGGGCGTGTGCAGATTGCTTCGGCTTTCAACAAAGCAATTTCCGATGGAAAAATTGGTCCAGTGGTTTTGGGGCGTGACCATCACGATGTTTCGGGGACCGATTCGCCGTATCGCGAAACTTCTAACATATACGACGGAAGCAGGTTTACGGCCGATATGGCCATCCAAAATGTAATCGGCGATAGCTTCCGCGGGGCAACTTGGGTGAGTATCCACAACGGTGGTGGTGTAGGTTGGGGCGAAGTAATAAACGGCGGTTTCGGAATGGTTCTTGATGGTAGTACAGATGCGCAACGGCGACTTGAAAATATGCTGTTTTGGGATGTAAATAACGGAATAGCCAGACGCAGTTGGTCACGGAATAATGAAGCTGTTTTCGCAATAAAACGAGCAATGCAAAATAATCCGCAATTAAAGGTTACGCTTCCAAATTTCGTTGATGATAAATTATTCAAATAAAAAATTAATCTTATGAAAGCACTTAAATTTTTACCGCTGTTGTTTCTTTTTGTTTTCGCATCCTGCTCCACTGTTCGTGTGGCAACGGATTTTGACAAAGAAGTAAATTTTAATCAGTACAACTCCTTCGCTTTTTTTAAGCCTGGAATTGACAAAGCCCAGATCAGCGACCTCGATAAAAAACGTATTCTTCGAGCCATTGAAGAAAATCTTACCGTAAAAGGAATGTCAAAATCTACCACTCCAGATTTACTCGTTAGCATTTTCACCAAAGAGCGTGAGCGTGTAGATGTTTACAATAATAATTTTGGCTATGGCTGGGGCTGGAATCCTTGGTATTATGGTGGCTATTACGGCGGAAGCCACGTTTCCCGTTCTACCGAAGGCACACTTTACATTGACCTAATTGACGCTAAAACCAATAATTTGGTTTGGCAAGGTATGGGCAGCGCAGATTTGGTTACCAGTGATATGGAACGAAAAGAAGAACGTATTCGTGAAATTGTAATGAAAATTTTAGCAGAATATCCGCCAGGAACGTTGAAGAAATAATTTTAAAAAGGCTTTTATGCAAATGTATAAAAGCCTTTTTTTTATCTTTATAAATAATTTTTTGGACTCTTTCAGAAGGGCAGTAACGTAAAAAATAACCAAGAAAGAAAATGATAAAACTTTCAAAATACAACCAGCGATCATTATATGGCGGATTAATTGCTGCAATTATCACCGGAACCGGAGTTTTTCTTTTGGGAAATATTTCAGGATATGAAGCAAAAAAATTGATTACTTCTTCATTACCTGGAATAAACATGCTCTGCAACACCATTGTGTTGGCTTCTGCAACTATTTTGGCACTTTTGTTAACTCTTTTGGGAATAAGTTCAGGATCCAAATCAAAATTAAAGCAAGCCCATTATACACAAGTAATGACTATTGCTAAGTTAGATACCATACTTTTTATTATAGCCATTATACTTTTCCAGATTTTTAATATTCCCATTACGGAATCAGAGGAGCTACCTACCTCTTGGTATTCAACCATTTATTGGGCAACGCTGTTTCTTTCCTCATTGCTCAGCGGTGGTATGGTTTCGGTTATTTTAATGCTTTATAACACTGTTATCAATATGATAAAAATCGTTGGGCTGGGTGAAAAAGATCATCCCCTTGTTTTTCATGAAGATAATAAAGATAAAGAGGAAGGATAAAAAAGTCTTCCCATAGAACAGAAAGACTTTTTTCAAATAAGCATATATGCCTTATTTTTTAATTATTTTCATTCTCTTTACGCCTCCTTTATTCGTAGAAATGTTCATAAAATAAATTCCAGTATTCCACTTTTGTGTGTTGATTTTTATTTCGTTTTCACCTTTATATTTTTTGCCAAATAACTGTTGCCCCCGAATATTAAATATTTTAATTTCTGCAATATCTGAATTACTTTTCAAAACCATTTCATCTTCCACGGGGTTTTTGAAAAAGACGGAAACATTTGAAAAATCTTCAATTTCAGCAGTCTCATCAACTACGTTTTGTGCGTAAATTTCTTTTCCGTTGCCTTTGTCCTCAACAAAAACAGCCACATTTTGCATATTGCCTTCTTCAGTGAAATTCACCCTGCTCTTAGCGGCCGCAAAGGTGGCGACCGGCCTTGTTTCTTCCGGCCAGGCAAAGTTTCCATTTTCATCCAGATAAACCACGTTCAGAGTGGTTGGCGTAGCTCCATTGTTTTCTCCTTCTTCCATCAAGAAAAGAGGACTGCCATCTCTTAGCCGAAGTGACCCTTGATGTGACTTATCATTTCCCAAAGGAAATAAAACCTTTGCATTATCTGTGAATTCACGCGCTCCGGAATCTTTATCAAATTTCTGTACGTATTCCCCACGCTCACTTTGGGTAGCATTGCGATAGGTAGAAATAGACCACACATACTGTGACCCTGGCTGAAAAGCAATTTCAGTTTCCATTTCATAATCGGTTTGATTTATATCGAAATCTGAACCATTAATTCCCCAGGGAAGTGATCCATCCGGGTTTATTCGCTGTAAATAAGAATCAAAACGGGTACCGGTAGAAGAAAAATAGCCCATATAAACCACATCTCCATCCTGTACACCTGTATAAGCGCGGTTAAAGGCAGTAGCTCCATCTGCAATTTGAACAGCATTTGACCAAACCGGATTCCCATCGGAATCGTATCGTTGAGCATATAAAAATGAATTTATTCCGCTTAAAATGGAATGATAAACCACTACAAAATCATTATTGGAGAGTTCAAATAAATTGGCAGCCGTTGTATTTCCAGACCCAATTGTTTTAGTGCCAGGCCAAACTGCATTTCCGCCGGAATCGTATTTTTGCATCACTGCCTCACCGGAATCATGCCAAGAAATAATGGCATCTCCAGAAGATAATGGCAATATGGTCACCGGTACTCCAGTTCCTAAATTAATACCGTTAGCACCCCAAAGGTGGTTTCCGTCACTATCCATTTTAAAAGCATGGGCCGAAAAATCTGTAGTTCCAGTAACTCCTATATATAAATTATTATCGGCATCAACAACAGTATTCATAATAACCGTAAATGTGCTCATTGATAGTTGATCGCTTACAAGCAATCCATCCTCGCCAAACTTTCGGTTGCCATCTGCATCCATAACCTGCATTCTAAGTTCAATATTGGTCGGTGCTCCAACGTTTTTCCAATATACCACATAGGTCTGTCCGTCAGATGTTCCGCGCGCCTGAACATCGAGTTCGCCAGATTCTGCAACCAGCGTATTGGCATCCGTATCTGTAGTCCACTGGGCAGTGGCAACAAACATTGTTAAAAAACAAGAAATTGTAATAAGTGTTTTCATGTCAGTTTGATTTTGAATTATTTTTTATATTGAGAGCAATATCCTTATTGTAGGTTCGACGATAGATTAGGGCCAGATCGTTTTTACAATTTATAATAAAGTCTGATTTACTAGGGTTAAATTTTACAAACAAAAGATACGGAAAATCAATAGTTCAAAACTTCTAAAATCTTTTTCTTTACTTTTTCTGTAGAAGGAATCATTGTTTCCTCCAAAGTGGAATTTAGCGGGATTGCCGGCATATTTTCAGAACCAATCAACATCACCGGTGCATCCAATTGCTGAAAACATTCTTCTTGAATCTTACCCTGAATCCCTCTGCTGAAGCCATTTTCTGAAGGTTCTTCCGTTACAACCAAACATTTTCCGCATTTTTTTACACTTTTGAAAACCGTTTCATAATCCAAAGGGTGCAGCGTCCGAAGGTCAACAACTTCAATTTTATCCTGCATTCCCAATTCCTCGGAAGCGTTCATCGCCCAATGCACGCCCATTCCATACGTAATAATTGAAAGGGTTTCCTCATCTTCCTGTTTCCAAATTTCCTGCAAGACCCAGGCTTTTCCGAATGGTAAGATGTAATCTTCAGCCGGCATCAGCGAAGTTGCGCCTTTGGTTCCTTTCACTTTGCTCCAATACAAACCTTTGTGCTCAAAAATCACCACCGGATTTGGATCGTAATATGCTGCTTTTAGCAATCCTTTTAAATCTGCACCGTTGCTCGGGTAGGCAATTTTCAATCCGCGAATGTTTGTAACCACACTTTCCACGGAAGATGAATGATACGGTCCACCGCTCCCGTAGGCTCCAATCGGCACACGTAAAATCATTGAAACCGGCCATTTTCCATTGGAAAGATAACAGCTTCGGGAAACTTCAGTAAAAAGTTGGTTCAGCCCGGGCCAAATATAATCGGCAAATTGAACCTCCACAATGGGTTTCAGCCCAACCGCACTCATTCCAACAGTACTTCCCACAATAAACGCCTCTTGAATTGGCGTATTAAAAACGCGATTGTCCCCAAATTTCTGGGCCAAAGTCGCCGCTTCGCGAAACACGCCGCCCAAGCGTCCGCCCACATCCTGTCCATAAAGTAGACACTCTTTGTGTTTTGCCATCAATTCCTCAATGGCAAAAAGGGCGCAATCTACCATTACCACTTTTTCACCGCCTTTTGGGGAACGCTCGCCAACTTCTTCAGTAATTTCCGTTGGTGCAAAATCGTGTGTAAATAAATCTTCCGGCTTTGGATCTTCAGCTTTCAGTGCTTTTTCAAGGGCTTTTGTCACTTCCGCGTAGGCGGAAGTCTCAATCTCATTTAAATCTTTTTCAGAAAAACCATTTTCCAGTAATAATTTCTTCATTTTTGGATACGGATCCCGACTTTTAGCTTCATCCAGATCATCCCTATAAAACTCCATGCGAACCCCGGAAGTATGATGGTTCAAAAGCGGAACTTTGGCGTGCACCAAAAACGGACGACGTTCTTTCCTTATTTTTGAAATTACCTCTTGAATGGTGTTGTAGCTTTCCTCGAAATCGGTTCCATCAATTGAAATAGCTTCCAAACCGTGAAAACCTTTTGCATATTCAAAAGCGTTCTGTGCGCGGGTTTCGGCAGCGTTTGCTGAAATATCCCAACCGTTATCCTGCACTAAATATAAAATTGGCAATTGCTTCAAAGCTGCCATTTGAAAAGCTTCGGCAATTTCCCCTTCGGTTACCGAGGCATCACCTAACGAACAAATCACGATGGGCAATTCTGAATTCTGTGCCGAAGTTTCATTCTTAAATTCTGAATTAAAAGATTCTTTATACCAAAAACCCATCGCCGCGCCAGTCGCCGGAATTGCCTGCATTCCAGTAGCTGAACTTTGGTGTGGGATTTTAGGTTTGTCAGCGTCCTTCAAACTAGGGTGCGAATAATAGGTTCTTCCTCCGGAAAAGGGATCGTCCTTTTTTGCCAAAACCTGTAACATCAATTCATAAGGTTTCATCCCGATGGATAGCAAAATGGAATCATCGCGATAATACGGATATACATAGTCCTGTGGCAAAAGCTGCATTCCCACTGCTGTCTGAATTACTTCATGCCCACGAGAAGTTGCGTGAACATATTTTGAAACTACTTTAAAATTTTCCTCATAAATCTCGGTCATCGCTTTTGCGGTTACTAGATTTTTGAAGGCTTTTTTTAAAATATTATTATCGATTTTTTTTGACATTTTGTTTTGTGAAACAAGAGTCAAGAATCAAGAACCAAGATTTATCCGTCTTGCTTCTTGGCTCTTGATTCTAAAATTTTATATTTTTCTTCCAGTATCAAATTTTTCCATATAATCGGCAATTCTTCTTAAGAAAGAACCCGCCAAATACCCATCAACAATACGATGATCGAAAGAAAGGGATAGGTACATCATTTGTCTGATTTCAATAGTATCGCCTTCTTTTCGCTCCATTACTTCAGCGCGTTTTTTTATTATTCCAGTTGCGAGAATTGCGGCTTCGGGCTGATTTATTATAGGTGTTCCCATCAAACTTCCGAAGGTTCCAACGTTACTTATTGTAAATGTGCTTCCTTTTGTGTCATCACCTTTCAACTTATTGTCACGTGCTTTTACAACAAGTTCGTTTGTGGTTTCAGCTAATTCTTTCAAATTCTTTTTATTAGCATTTTTTACCACGGGAACTATCAAATTTCCCGAAGGGAGCGCCGTTGCCATCCCGATATTTATTTCTTCTTTTACAATGATATTTTTTCCGTCTAATGTGGAATTTATCATTGGGAAATCTGTAATCGCTTGCGCTACACATTCTATAAATAGCGGTGTGAACGTAAGTTTTTCATTGTATTTTTTCTGAAAAGCTTCTTTATTTTTATTTCGCCAATTAACCATTTCGGTCAAGTCTGCCTCTACGTAAGCCGTTACGTGCGGCGAAGTATGCTTGCTGAAAACCATATGGTCTGCAATCATTTGCCGCATACGGTCCATTTCCACGATTTTGCCTGTTCCTTTATCGAATTTTAAATCGGGAATCTGAAATCCCGAAGATTCAGATACCGCCTGTGCAAACTGAAATGGACGCCCACTTTCCAAATAATTTGAAACATCGCTTTTTCGTAAACGGCCCTCTTTTCCTGTTCCGGGAATTCGGGCAAGTTCTTCGTATGAAATGTGATGTTTACGTGCAATTGCATCTACCAAAGGTGAAATAAAAACGTTTTCGTTTACTTTAAAGGATGCTGGCCTCGAAAGTTGTTTTTGCGCTTTTGGTTTTTCAGGAGT
The DNA here is from genome assembly GCF_016757735.1 of Aequorivita iocasae. Classification (NCBI taxonomy): domain Bacteria; kingdom Pseudomonadati; phylum Bacteroidota; class Flavobacteriia; order Flavobacteriales; family Flavobacteriaceae; genus Aequorivita; species Aequorivita iocasae. Next base: position 1,767,326 of record NZ_CP068439.1, on the reverse strand, counting down.
TTCGGTTTTGGAAACTTTTTTTTCTGAAGTTTTGCCGATAGATTTTGAAATTCCTTTTTCCCCGGAAAGCTCTAAAATTGCGATTACTTCCCCAACGGGCACCACATCCTTTGCTTTAAATTTATGCTCAAGCATTTTTCCGGAAGCCGGCGCGGACACTTCATTATCCACTTTATCAGTGGCAACTTCCAAAAGAATATCACCTTCCTCAAATGAATCGCCTTCGTTTACCAACCAATTGATAATCGTTCCTTCTGTTATACTTTCGCCCATTTTGGGCATTTTGAATTCTGTTTTTTGCATTTTGTATAAATGTCACACTGAGCGCAGTCGAAGTGCTTTTGTGTACTAATCAAAATATATCTTTCAAATGACCCCTCGACTGCGCTCGGGAGACATCAATCTTTATTCTTAGTTCTTTGCTCTAAATTCTTCCAAAGTTTTATAAAAATCTTCTTGAATCGGTCTATTCTTTGGAATTTCCCGCAACGGCTCCACTTCTCTCAAACTTTCGTGACAATCCGTTGGCAATTGCTGATACAATTTCGTTCCGGCAGTTTTCCAAGCAATCATTTCATCTGAAATATCCTTTATCGCTTTTGCTGGATTGCCAACAATCAATTTTCGGTTTGGAAATTTCTCTTCCGCTTTTACAAAGCTCATTGCGCCAACGATGCATTCATCGCCAATTTCGGCATCATCCATTATTACGCTGTTCATCCCGATTAGGCAATTTCTGCCCAAATTCGCTCCGTGAATGATCGCGCCGTGGCCCACGTGAGCACTTTCTTTCAGCACAATACTTTTCCCCGGAAACATATGTACGGTACAGTTTTCCTGCACATTCACGCCATCCTCCAAAATGATTTCACCCCAATCGCCGCGAATTGCCGCACCGGGACCGATATAGCAGTTTTTTCCAATAATCACATTACCTGTTACCGCCGCCAAAGGATGAACGAAACTGCTTTCGTGAATTACTGGAATATGGCCTTTGAAACTGTAAATCATTCTATTAAATTATATGACAAAAAGATAAATTGACAAAAAGGATTAAAGGATATTTAGTTTAATGTGTTTTTGAAATTTGATATCATTGCTTGCAATTTTTGGATTGTTTGCAGATTTCTATCAAATAACAAATCATCAATATATTTTAAATCATTAGCACAAATCAACTGTGTTTCCCACTCAAAAGTCGATCCCAGTGCCGTTTCCAAATATTGAATAAAATGTTTATCAGAATGTCTTGCTGAACCTTCTGCAATATTGGAGGCAATTGAAACGGCGCATCGTTGCAACTGATTTGAAAGTCCATAAATTTCAGATTTTGGAACTTTTGAAGTTATCATATAAGTTTCACTGACAAGCTTTCTTGCTTCCTGCCAAATTGCCAATTTTCTAAAATTATGCTTTAACGCCATATCACTTCTGTCCCTTTGTCCTTTCGTCCTTTTGTCCTTTCGTCTTTTCGTCTTTTTGTCTTTTTGTCTTTTTGTCTTTTTGTCTTTTTGTCTTTTTGTCTTTTTATAAAATCAACTAAAACTTTTTAATTTCTCCTTGGTAAATTCCGAAAGAACCAACCTCCCTGAAATCACAGCTCTTTCCGCCAAAAGTTTATCCCAATCTTCCGTCCCGCTCCAAAATACTTTTTTCATCTCCTTCATTGCTTCGGGGTTGTAATTACAAAGATTTTCAGCGAATTTTTGAACGGCCTCGTCCAATGCTTCCAAAGAATCAAAAACCTGATTGTACAAGCCTTTTTGACGTGCCCACTCTGCCTCGTAAAAAGAATTTGCGTCAATGGCTATTTGGCTCATCGCGCTCAAACCAAGTTTTCGTTCAACGGCGGGACCAACCACAAATGGGCCGATTCCCACATTCAACTCGCTTAATTTGATTGCGGCAAACTTCGTAGCCATGCAATAATCAGTCGCTGAAGCCACGCCAACACCGCCGCCCACGGTTTTTCCTTGAATTCTTCCAATAATGAATTTTGGGCATTTTCGCATTGCGTTAATCACGATTGCAAATCCGCTGAAAAAAACCTTTCCGGTTTCGGCATCGTTAATATTGATTAACTCATTAAAACTCGCGCCGGCGCAAAAAGTACGGTCTCCTCCACTTTTCAAAATAATCACTTTTACTTCGTCATTATTTCCAGCTTCGGTGATTGTTTTTGCAAGTTTTGCCAGCAAATCTCCCGGCAAACTATTATGGGCCGGATGGAAAAATTCTATGGTTGCAATGTTGTTGTTAATCTCTTGTTTTACGTAGGGTTTGTTCATAAAAATTGTTTCAAGAATCAAGAATCAAGAACCAAGACTTATATTGTCCTGTTTCTTGGCTCTTGGTTCAATTAGTCTAAAAGATTGAATTGCTCAAAATGATGATTCAAATGCTTTCGTTCCAAAAGATACCATTCAAATTTGTTCAATTCGCCAAAAACCACATTTTTGGTTTTGGCATCCGGGTTTTGTTTGAAATATTTTAAATAATCTGCTCGTGCCTCCAACAATTTCTTTTTTGCCGTCTCCAAATCGGGATGCTTAGTTTCAGTGATTTTTGATTCCTTGGCCAGCGGAAAATCGTATTCGCGCGGCATTTTTTCGTAATTGTATAAGGTAGAATGAACTTTTTCCAAGTATTGTTCGGGGGTTGCAATTTCAAAATCCTGAATTTCTCCCGAAGCAATTCGGTAGGTATATTCCAAATGTTCCAACATTTGCTGGGGTGTCATCGTGCCCCATTTCGGTTTTGAATCTTCAGAAAGATTATTCAAATATTTCTGAATTTTTTCTGAAGTCATTTCTTCGAAAACCGTCTGCTTTTTCTGAACCATAGTCAAAATGGTTGCCACGGCCAGCAATTCGCCCTGCTTTTCTTCTTCCGAAGAACTTTCGTCAATATTTGCATCAAAAACCTCAACGTACCATTTTACGATACCGGAAGGCAATTCAGTCCCTTTTTGCTCGCGGTCAATTTTTTGCTTGCAAGTCAACCGAACATAAACCGTGTCGTTGTGATAAATGGGCCGAAGAAACCTGCATTCCTCCAAACCATAATTCGCGGCAACCGGGCCTTTATTTGGGTAAACGAAAAGTCCCGCAGCGGCAGCCAAAATGAAATAGCCGTGGGCAGTGCGCTTTTCAAAAATACTTCCGTCGAGCGAAGTAATATCGGTATGCGCGTAAAAATGATCCCAAGTGAGATTGGCAAAATTGATAATATCGGTATCCGTAATCGTGCGATTGTGTGTTCTGATGGACATTCCCGGCTCGATATCTTCCCAATGATAAGCAAACGGATGCTTTTCAGCCTCTTTATAATCAGCTTTTGGCTGATAAATTCCAGTGATTTCCGTCAATGTTGAAGGTGAACCTTGAATAGCGCAACGCTGCAAATAATGTTTTACGCCGCGAACACCGCCCATTTCCTCGCCGCCACCTGCGCGACCTGGGCCGCCGTGGATTAAATTTGGCAATGGCGAACCGTGACCCGTGCTCTGTTTGGCACTTTCGCGATTTAAAACTAAAATCCTTCCGTGGTGCGTTGCTGTGGAAACGGTATATTCCTTCGCAATTTTATCGTCGTTTGTAACAATGGAACTTACCAAGGAACCTTTGCCCATTTTTGAAAGTTTTATCGCTTCCTGCAAATTTTTATAGGGCATAATCGTGCTCACCGGCCCGAAAGCCTCGGTAATATGTGCTGCTTCATTTTGAAGCGGATTGTCTTCGCGAAGTAAAATGGGTTTTAAATAAGCACCCTTTTTTGAATCGGCTCCCATCACTTCAAAATCCTCAAAGTCGCCGTAAACTATTTTTGCAGTTTGTGTTATTTTTTGAATTTGTTCCTTAACTGTATTGCGCTGGGCATCACTCACTAAAGCACCCATTCGCACTTCTTTTAAACGCGGATCGCCGATGGTTACTTTTTCAAGTTGTTTTCCAAGGGCAATCTGTACATCTTCCACCAAATTTTCTGGAACGATTATTCTTCGAATTGCGGTACATTTTTGTCCGCATTTCACGGTCATTTCATTGCGAACCTCTTTGATAAACAGATCGAATTCCGGAGTTCCGGGAACGGCATCTTCGCCTAAAATAGAAGCATTGAGACTATCAGCTTCCATCGTAAAAGGAACCGATTCTTCAATCAACCGTGGATGTTTTTTCAGAATTTTCCCAGTGCTCGCCGAACCCGTGAACGTAACAACATCCTGCGATTCCACGGTATCGAGAATATTTTTTGCGGTTCCTGAAATGAGTTGCAAAGAACCTTCAGGCAAAATTCCAGAAGCGATGATTTCCTTTACAACCGCTTCGGCCAAATAAGCAGTCTGTGGTGCGGGCAAAACTACGGCTGGCATACCCGCCATCCAGTTTACAGCACATTTTTCCAACATTCCCCAAACGGGAAAATTAAACGCGTTTATGTGAACGGCTACGCCTTCGCGCGGCACCATAATGTGGTGCGCCATAAAACGGCCACCGCGGGAAAGGTCGATAGGATCGCCTTCCACGTGATATGGCTGATTGGGAAATAATTTCCGAAGGGAAGCATTCGCAAACAAATTGCCGAAACCGCCTTCAATATCTATCCAACTGTCAACTTTTGTTGCACCAGTTCTATAACTTATTTCATAAAACTGCTGTTTCTTCTTGGTAAGATGCATCGCGAGTTTCTTCAGCATCAATCCGCGCTCCTGAAACGTCATCTTCCGAAGGGTTTCACCTTTGTCACGACCGTATTGCAGGATTTCAGGAATATCGAGTCCTTCGGTGGTTACGCTTGTAAAATGTTCGCCCGTAACTGAATCGAGAATTGGCGAGCCTTCGCCCTTGCCTTCGGCCCAATTTCCTAATATGTAGTGTTGTGTTTTTTGCATACTTATATATTCACATTTTCAATTATAGCGGCATAGCCTTGCCCAACGCCCACGCACATTGTGATTAGCGCATATTTTTTATTTTGAAGTTGAAGTTCCAAGGCTGCGGAATAAGCTATTCTAGTTCCCGTAACTCCAAGCGGATGGCCGATTGCAATGGAACCCCCATTTGGGTTGATTCGCAGGTCATCGTCTTTCAATCCCCACTCACGGATGCACGCCAATGCTTGTGAAGCAAAGGCTTCATTTAATTCAATTACGTCCATATCTTCCATTTTCAAACCTGCTTTTTCAAGTGCTTTGTTGGAAGCTTCAACGGGACCGATACCCATAATTCGTGGCTCTACCCCCACAACGGCGGAACTTACAATTCTTGCAATGGGTTTCAAATTATATTTTTTTACGGCATCTTCCGAAGCAATAATGGTTGCCGCCGCGCCATCGTTTAAACCTGAAGAATTACCTGCAGTTACGCTTCCATCTTTTTTGAAGGCGGGTCGCAATTTTGCCAAAACTTCTTTGGTGGTATCGGGACGAATGAATTCATCGTCCTTAAAAATTATTGGATCTTTTTTTCGCTGCGGAATTTCCACCGGAACTATTTCTTCCGCCAAACGTCCATTTTGCTGGGCTTTTGCAGCTTTCATTTGTGAATGGTAGGCAAAGATGTCTTGGTCTTCACGATTAATGTTGTGCTTTTCGACCAAATTTTCCGCAGTATTTCCCATGCCATCCGTGCCATACATTTCGGCCATTTTAGGATTTACAAAACGCCACCCAAAACTGGAATCGTACATTTTGGCATCGGTTCCAAAAGCGGAAGATGGTTTTGCGACCACGTAGGGTCCGCGCGTCATATTCTCCACCCCGCCGGAAATAAACAAATCGCCGTCGCCAGCTTTTATCGCCCGATTTGCGTGAATTATTGCTGAAAGTCCGCTACTGCAAAGTCTGTTTACGGTTTCGCCTGGAACTGTTACTGGAAGACCCGCCAAAAGTGAAGCCATTCGCGCAACATTTCTATTATCTTCCCCCGCTTGATTTGCGCAGCCTAGAATTACATCATCGTATGCTTCTTTGGGAATGTTTGGGTTTCTTTTTACAATTTCGGCAATTACCAAAGCGGCCAAATCGTCTGTTCTTACCGCGCTTAGCGTTCCTTGATAACTGCCTATTGGTGTTCTAATTCCGTCTACTATATAAGCTTCTTTCATTTTTTTAATATAATCAATTCTGAGGAAAAACATCCCCCTAACCCCCTTCAAAGGGGGAATAAATTAGTTGCTATTTTGTATTAATTTAAAATTTCCGAAAAGGTATCTCCCTGCCGAATATCTCCGGTATTATACCCTTTCATAAACCATCTTTTTCGTTGTTCTGAAGTTCCGTGGGTAAAACTATCAGGCTGCACACTTCCCTGCATTCGTTTTTGGATGGCATCGTCACCAACAGCATTTGCTGCACTTAAGGCTTCATCTATATCGCCTTCTTCTAAATATTGTTTGTTATAATGGGCAAAAACACCTGCGTAAAAATCTGCCTGAAGTTCCAATGCTACTGAAAGCCTATTGGCTTCACTCCTATTTTGTTGCTGTAGCTTGGTGACTTGTTGCGAAGTTCCGAGCAACGTCTGCACGTGATGCCCAATTTCATGAGCGGTTACATAAGCAATCGCGAAATCGCCACCTTTAGCGCCAAAACGGGTTTGAAGCTCATCAAAAAAAGCCAAATCCATATAGAGTTTGTGGTCCGCCGGACAGTAAAATGGTCCCGTGGCCGAACTCGCATTTCCACAGCCGGTGCTCACGGCGTCGGTAAAAAGCACCATTGTGGGCTTTTCGTAATTACCTAAATTATTTTCAGCAAAAACCTCGCTCCAAACATCCTCGGTATCGGCCAGAACGGTGGCCATAAAATCGCCCATTTTCTTTTCCTCGGCAGTTAGCTCGCGCTGTTCGGTATTCTGCACGGATTGGCTATTGCCCAATTGTTCCACGATTGGCGCCAACTGTTGAGCCGTTTCCCCACCGAAAAAGTTAAGCGCAAGCACCACCAACGTCACCACTATTCCGCCGCCCGCCGCCAATTTGCCCTTGCTCATTCCACGTCGGTCATCGACGTTGCCACTTTGTCTTCTGCCTTGCCATTTCATAGTCTTATAAATTAATTGTTAGTTTTCAGCCCAATCTTTTGAAGTTCTATATACCACTCCTTTAAACAAAGCTACCAATTCCTCGCCTCTTTTTACTTCCACGACATTAAAACCCAATTTATTTCCTACTTTTTCAATCACTGATTCAGCCGTTAAATAATCGCCTTCATTCAAGGCTTCAATATGGTTTATGGAAGTTTCAATGGAAACTGCGTATTTTCCGTGGGTGTTTGCGGCAAAACCGAAAGCGGTGTCCGCCAAACTGTAACTTATTCCCCCATGGGCTTTGTTCATACTGTTCAGCATTTCTTTACGAACGGTCATCGCAACTTTGCACCTTCCCTTTTCCACTTCCAATATTTCGATGCCGAGCCATTGGCTGAAGGCATCCTGACTGAGCATTTTATATGGAATTAGTTCTTGCTTCATAATTTAGCCTTGAGCTGTGAGTCTTGGGCCTTGAGCCTTGAGCCTTGAGCCTTGAGTTAAAGATTACCTATTTTATTTAGAATTTAATTTTCGTCTTAGCGATGAAATCATTTTTCCTAATTCTGTTAAAGATTTCCTATTGTTTTCAAATTCTTCATGAGAAATATATTTTCTTAAATATGCTTTTGAATTCCAAGTTACACACTCGTGGCTTGAATCCCAGGCCATTTTTAAATATCGATTAAAATTAGGGTCTGAACTTCCAGAACCTTCTGAAATATTCGCGGCGATTGAATCTGCAGCCCGACAAAACTGAGAAGATAAACGATACATTTCTTTTTTTGGAAATGATTCCACTAATTTATCCACTACTTCACCAAAAACCATGGCTTTCTGATAAACCAATAAATTTTCAAAACTAAAATGGTATTCACTTTCAAACATATTTCAATGTTTTATAAATTCATCCAACCATAACTCACAACTCATAGCTCATAGCTCATAGCTCATAGCTAAAAAACCTACTACCTGTTTCCTTCATTTTCCGCAACAAGGGCGAACAACGATATCTATCTTCGTGATATTTTTCGTAAAGTTCGTCCATTTTATCAACACACCAATCCATTCCCTTTTCATCGGCCCAAGCCAGCAATCCTTTCGGATAGTTTACACCTTTGGTCATTGCATTATCAATATCATCTGCCGAAGCGATGTTCCAAAAAAGCGCGTCGGCAGCTTCGTTTATTAGCATTATCAGGATTCTGTCGAAAATAGCTTCTTTTGATAATTCATTTTCAGAATTAGTGATTGATTGCGCTCCGACTGACATTTGTCCATTTTCAGAATAATTATAATACCCCTTTCCACTCTTTCTTCCCAAATAACCTGCTTCCGCAAATCGCTTTTGGGTAAATGAAGGTTTGTAGCGCGGATCGTAATAAAAGGCCTCAAAAACAGTTTCGGTAACGGTGTAATTTACATCGTTACCAATAAAATCCATCAATTCGAAAGGCCCCATCCTGAAATTACCGATTTCTTTCATTGCGGAATCTATTTCAGCAACAGATGCGATTCCTTCCTCATAAATGCGAAGTGCTTCACCGTAAAATGGACGGGCAACACGATTTACAATAAATCCCGGAGTATCCTTTGCCACAGCAACGGTTTTGCCCCAGTCCTTAATTGTCTTTACTGAAATATTTAATGTTTCTTCGGAAGTTTGGATAGAAGGGATAACCTCAACCAATTTCATCAAAGGCGCGGGATTGAAAAAGTGAATACCGATGCAACGCTCAGGTTTTTGCAGCGAAGATGCTATGGACGCAATAGAAAGCGACGATGTATTTGACGCAATAATACAATCGGCGCCCACAAATTTTTCCAAAGTGGAAAAAACGTTTTTCTTTATATCGAGATTTTCTACAATGGCTTCAATCGTCAAATCAGAATTTGATAAATCCTTTAAGGAACTCACATATTGAATGTTACTCTGAATACGATCTTTTTCTTCCTGAATGATTTTTCCCTTTTCCACCAAACGATCCATTATTTTTACGAGATCTGTCCTGGCCTTTTCAAGCGCATCCGTTTTGGTATCGTATAATTTTACTGAACATCCGGCGGTTGCGGCCACTTGCGCGATGCCGCTGCCCATTGTTCCTGCGCCAATAATCCCAACGTTTTTGATCATTTAATTTCCTTTAAAATTTGGTTTTCTTTTGTTAACAAACGCATCAACTCCTTCCGCATAGTCCTCACTTTGGGCAGATTCTATCTGGAGTTTGCTTTCCAAATTCAATTGTTCCTCCAAGGAATTCTGCATTGAATTGTTCAACAAACGCTTCGTTAATCCCAATGCTTTTGTTGGCATATTTGCAAGTGTATCCGCAATATTATTTACTTCTTCCGAAAAAATTTCTGAAGAAACCACTTTATAAACCATCCCCAACTTTTCAGCTTCTGCCGCAGAGACTTTATCGCCCAACATCATTAAAGCCGATGCTTTTTGAAACCCAATCAACCGTGGCAAAAAGAAGGTTCCTGCGCTATCCGGAACCAATCCAATTTTGCTGAAGGCTTGAATAAAACTCGCGTTTTCTGAAGAAACAACCACATCGCAAGCTAAAGCAATATTTGCCCCTGCTCCTGCCGCAACGCCATTTACGGCGGCAATTACCGGTTTTTCAATATTTCGAATTCTTTGAATAATGGGATTGTAATGTTCTTCGAGAATTTTTTTGAAACCGGGATTCAGTTCCGGCGATGTGACTTCCTTTAAATCCTGCCCCGCACAGAAAGCTTTTCCACTTCCTGTGATAACAATCGCGCGAACTTCTGGATTTTTTTCACACGCATCCAATTCATTTTGGAGCAGAAGCGCCATCTCGCGATTGAAGCTGTTAAAAACCTCCGGCCGGTTTAGTGTTAGCGTTGCTACTTTATTTTCTATTTGGGTGGTTATACTTTTATTCAAATTTTATATTTTAAAAGACCCTTCGACTGTGCTCAGGGTGACATTTCGTTATTATTTTAAACATTTAAAGTAATCGAACGGTTCCTGGCAATCATCACATTTAAAAAGCGCTTTGCAAGCCGTGGAACCAAATTGGCTGACCAAATGGGTATTTGTGCTTCCGCATTGCGGACATTTCACCAGTTTTTTTTCGCCAAGTAAAACGTCTTTGTCATGCGATTCAGAAAGCGGTCGGGCAATACCGTATTTCTCCATTTTTTGAAGCCCTTCTTCTGAAATCCAATCTGTTGACCAGGCAGGGGAAAGAATTAATTCCACCTCGGCTTTTTTCCCTATTTCCGAAAAAGCCTTTTTTAAATCATCGCCAATTACGTCCATTGCCGGGCATCCAGAATATGTGGGTGTAAGTTTAATTTTTACAATTCCATTTTCTTCAACCGCTTCGCGAATTACACCCAAATCCAAAACAGAAAGCACGGGAATCTCTGGATCTGAAACGGTTTTCAGAACTGGAATCAAATTTTCTTGTATGTTCGGTTTTTCTGTAAGTGTCATCATTATTGAAGATTGTCGATTTTTGATTACAGATTTTTGAAGGTTTTATTCTTTCATCAATCAAAAATCAGAAATCAGCAATCACTAATTTTTTACCATTGCATATTCGGGTACGTTCGTTGCATATATTGCAAATCTGCCAACAAATAGCCCATTTGCTCTGTGTGGATTCCTTCTTTTCCGCCTTTGGTAAAATATTTATTTTCGGGAACTGTTAGGGTTGCTTCCTTTAAAACTTCGGAAACTTCCTCGTAATATTTTTCTTTAAAAGTTGAAACATCAATGCCAATTCCTTCTTTTACAGCCTGCTTTTCAGCTTCTGTCATATAGAAAAGTTCATCGGTAAATCGCCAAAGATCATCAATTGCTTCCTGCATTTTTGCTTTACTTTCCTCAGTTCCATCGCCCAAACGCTTCACCCAATCCGATGAAAAACGTTTGTGATAGCTAACTTCCTTTATTCCTTTTTTGGCGATTGCAGCCAAGGTTTCATCGGGACTGTGCTGCAATTTTTCCATCAACAATAAGTGATAGACATCAAATAAAAATTGGCGCCCCAGAGTATATCCAAAATGGGTATTGGGCTGCTCCACGAGCAAGCAATTGTTATATTCCCTTTCAATTCTTAGGAAAGCGATATCGTCCTCGGTCTTATTTTCTCCGGAAATTTTTGCGGCGTATTGATAGTAACTACGTGTTTGTCCGAGCAAATCCAAAGAAATATTTGTAAGCGCAATGTCGGTTTCCAAACTTGGTCCGTGGCCGCAAAGTTCGCCCAATCGTTGTGCGAGGATTAGGGAATTGTCGGCTATTGTGAGAATGTAATTAAAAATAAAGGAATTAGGCATTTGGGATTAGGAATTATTGGTTTCGTTCTTGAATTTTTTTTCTAAGCGATGAAAGCATTTTTGTTAATTCAGACAGGTACATTCTGTTTTCTTCGTCTTCTTTCTGAGAAATGTAGTTCCTTCTTTTGGCTTTTGTGCTACAAGAGACACATTCATTACAATTATAAATTGAATAGTTAATATGTTTGATAAATTGCGCATCACTTCCTGGATATCCTTCTGAAATATTTAGTGCAATTGAATCGGCAGCTCTTCTAAACTGTGAAGAAAGGGCATATAGTTCATGATTAGGAAATTTCATTACTAAAGTATTAATAACCTCACCGAAATCCATAGCTTTTTGATAAACTTGTAATCCTTCAAATTTAAAATGATAGTTACTTTTCATACTATTTCCTAATGCCAAATCCCTAATGCCATGACTACATGTGTTTCACCTCATCCGGCAAATCATAAAAAGTGGGATGGCGATATACTTTGTCCTGTGCGGGTTCAAACAATTCCCCGTTATCTGCGGGATTTGAGGCAGTAATATGTTTACTTTCTACCACCCAAATACTCACGCCCTCATTTCTGCGGGTGTAAACATCACGTGCATTCTCCAGTGCCATTTCTGCATCAGCCGCATGAAGACTACCAAAATGACGGTGCTCCAGGCCATTTTTACTGCGGACAAATATTTCCCATAGGGGCCAATTTTTCTTCATAATTATAGTATTGAGTAGTTAGTATTGTGTATTGAGCTTTTCATTATTTTTCTAAGGATTTAATTAATGAATAATTCATTTTCTGTACTTCTATCACTTCCTTGAGTATTGGTTCCACCAAAGTCTCTGAAACTAAATTAAGTTTATGGGAAAGTATTAATTGAGTAAAGAGCTCATAGGCCGATCCATTTGCAATACCTATAAAATTTTTAAATTCACCTTTAGAATTTCTTCCTGCACCTTCAGCAATATTTGACGGAACAGAAACAGCACTTCTTCTTATTTGACTTGTAAGTCCGTATTTTTCCTCTTTAGGAAATTGTGAAGATAACTTATAAGTTTCAACCGCAATATCCATTGCCTTTTTCCAAACTTTTAAATCATTTAAAACATTCATATTTATAAGTTTCTTATTACTAATTACTCACTACTAAATACTAAATCAACTCGCTTTTGCTACTTTTTTATTTTCATTCTTTTCAGCATACGCCATTGCCGCATCACGAACCCATTCTCCATTTTCCCAAGCATTAATACGGGCGTTCATACGTTCTTTATTGCACGGGCCGTGGCCTTTCACCACTTGCCAAAATTCATCCCAATCAATTTCGCCGAAATCATAATGGCCGGTTTCTTCATTAAATTTTAAGTCTGGATCTGGAATTGTAAGTCCCAAAAGATCAGCTTGAGGTACAGTCTGGTCTATAAACTGCTGACGAAGTTCGTCATTACTTTTACGTTTCAGTTTCCATTTCATGGATTGCTCTGTATGAACCGACTCCGCATCCGTTGGGCCCAACATCATCAAACTTGGCCACCACCAACGGTTCAGGGCATCCTGCGCCATAGCTTTTTGCTCCTCGGTGCCACGGCAAAGGGTAAGCATAATTTCATAACCTTGTCGTTGGTGGAAACTTTCTTCCTTACACACACGAACCATTGCACGAGCGTAGGGACCAAAAGAAGTATTGCAAAGTGGCACTTGGTTTATAATAGCAGCACCGTCAACCAGCCAACCAATGGCGCCCATATCGGCCCAAGTGATTGTTGGGTAGTTGAATATGGAAGAATATTTCGCCTTGCCGGAATGTAATTGCTCGTAAAGTTCATCCCGCGAAATACCCAAGGTTTCACAGGCGGAATACAGATACAATCCGTGACCAGCTTCATCCTGTACTTTTGCAAGTAATGCAGCCTTTCTGCGCAATGATGGGGCACGGGTAATCCAATTTCCTTCAGGAAGCATCCCAATGATTTCGGAATGCGCGTGTTGGCTTATCTGCCGAATATGGGTTTGCCTGTATTTCTCAGGCATCCAATCCTTCGGCTCTATCTTTTCGTCGCGCGCAATGCGGGCTTCGAAAATTTCCTCTAAATTTTTTATATCTTTTTCAGTCATACTAATATGCTTTAAGCTTTAGGCTATATACCATAAGCTAATTATACATCAAAATCAACTTTTACTTTTTCCGAAGTGGGCACAGCTTGGCAACTCAGTACAAAGTTTTGCGCCACTTCCTTTTCTTCCAAAGCATAATTTATTTTCATCTCTACGCTGCCTTCCAAAATTTGGCATTTGCAAGTGCTGCAAACCCCACCTTTGCAGGCAAAGGGCAAATCAGCACCTGCAGCAAGAGCGGCATCGAGGATATTATCAAAATCTTTAGTCATTGTGAATTGAAATTCTTTTCCTGCATCTACAATGGTCACTTCCACCCCTTCCACATTTTGCTGCGACAAACGTTCGGCGCGTTTTTTATCTTCTTCGGTCAATCCGGTTACGAACAATTCAAAATGAATCAATTCCTTCGGTAAACCTGCATCAATCAAATAATTGCTCACATAGCTAACCATTTCTTCGGGACCGCACAAAAATACTTCGTTTGTATCCGGAATATCGATGAAATTCTTAATCAGCACTTTCATCTTTTCATCGTCAAAACGCCCGTTGAAAAGCTCGATATCTCGACGTTCCTTTGTAAGGAAATAATAGATTTCCAGTCTTCCGAAATATTCATTTCGAAGCTGCTCCAAAGCTTCTTTAAAGATAATGGATTTCGCCGTTCTATTCACATAAAACAGCTTGCAAGTGGAATTCGGTTCAAGCGCCAAATGGGTCTTTATCATTGAAAGCAAGGGAGTAATCCCACTTCCGGCGGCAAAAAACAGATAGTTTTTGGCTTTTTCAGCTTCAATTTCCACCCCAAACATCCCGCTTGGCTCCATAATTTCCAACGTATCCCCAGCCTGCAATTTTGAATTTACAAAAGTTGAAAATTTACCCCCAGGAATCATTTTTACGGCAACCTGCCATTGCTTATCAATCGGGCTGGAACACAAACTGTAGGACCTACGAGTATCTTCCCCGTCAATATCGGCTTTTAAGGTTAAATGTTGCCCTTGTCTAAAATTGAAATTTTCAGCCAAATCTGAAGGCACGTCAAAAGTGATCACCGAGCAATCGTCGGTCTCTTTGTAAACGGCCTTTACTTTTATTTTATGAAATTTTGCCACCTGTTTTTTGTCGAATTAAGCTAACAAAACTAACGCTTGTTAGTTAGAATTGCAAATCTCTGTAATTTTCAAATCTATACCTATTAAATTATTCCCTTTATCAACACCGAAACCATATCTTTTTTCAAAATATTCACGTCCAATTTTCCGCGTTTTTGATACCATAAATACAGCGTTCGCAATGTGGAAAGTATCGAGAATAGAATCACTTCGGGATGATATGGCTTTATTTCTCCAGCTTCAATTCCTTGTTTTATAATGCTTCGGAAATTTTCTTCATAGTCTTCCCGCATTTTCACGAAAGCTTTTAAATCTTCACTTTCCAAATGCATCCAATCGTTGTTCAAGGCCGCAAGTGCTTCGGAATGATTTACCGTAATATCAATGTGCATTTCAATAACCTTTTCAACCTTATCAATTGCAGTAATGTCCTCCGAAACCACTTTTTTCATTCCTACCGTAAATTCTTCAGATACCTTTAAAATGATTTCGGAAAGAATTTCCTGCTTCCTGTTAATATGATTGTAAAGACTCGCAGCCTTTATGTCCATTGCTTTTGCGATGTCTCTCATAGAAACAGTTTTGTAGCCTTTGTCCTTAAAAAGACGGGAGGCTACCGCAATTATTTCCTCTTTTCGGGAGATTGTTTTCATAGATGATGCAATATAGGAATTTTAAGGTTTCCCATTAATTTTAAAAGTAAACACAGTACTTTTGGACTATGGAAAGCAAGATTGAAACCAACGACCTGCTGGACCGGTTACCGCCACACTTAAAACAATATATAAAACCACAGAATTATGAGCAATACACGCCCATAAACCAAGCAGTGTGGCGCTATGTAATGCGAAAAAACGTGGATTATCTGGCCAAGGTTGCACACGAAAGTTACGTGGAGGGTTTGAAAAAGACCGGGATTTCCATAGATGAAATTCCATCGATGTATGGGATGAATCGTATTTTGAAAGAAATAGGTTGGGCTGCCGTTGCTGTTGACGGATTTATTCCGCCCAATGCTTTTATGGAATTTCAGGGGTATAAAGTTCTTGTAATTGCCAGCGACATCCGCCAGCTGGAAAACATAGAATACACTCCAGCCCCCGATATTATTCACGAAGGCGCGGGCCATGCCCCCATTATTGCAAGTCCCGATTATGCCGAATATCTGCGGCGTTTTGGGGAAGTGGGCGCAAAGGCAATTTCCAGTGCGCACGATATTGATATGTATGAAGCTGTTCGTGAGCTTTCGATTTTAAAGGAAGCAGAAGGTATCTCTCAGGAATTGATAAATGCGGCCGAAGCCCGTGTGGAGGAACTTCAAAACAAAAAAGTAAAACCTTCAGAAATATCCTTGATCCGAAATTTGCATTGGTGGACTGTTGAATACGGAATGGTTGGCACGGTTGAAAACCCAAAGATTTATGGTGCAGGATTGCTATCTTCCATTGGCGAAAGCGTTTGGTGCATGAAAGAAGAAGTGAAGAAAATTCCCTACTCTATTGAGGCGGCTTATCAAGATTTCGACATTACGAAACCACAGCCACAACTTTACGTAACGCCAGATTTTGCCTATTTGCAGGAAGTTTTGGAAGAGTTTGCGAATACCATGGCCGTTCGGAAAGGCGGTTGGCGTGGCTTGAAAAAACTTATAAAATCGAAACAGCTCGGCACGATTGAAATTAGCACGGGACTTCAAATTAGCGGTCACTTTTCACGAATGATCAAAAACGACGATAACGAAGTTGTCTATTTTGAAACTGAAGGCGAGACCGCACTCTCATACCGTGAAAAAGAAGTAATCGGTCACGGAATAGTTCGGCATAAAAGAGGGTTTCGTTCGCCATTGGGGAAATTAAAGGGAATCAATCTAGCCATTGAAAACATGGGGCCGCGCGATTTGCAGGCATATAATTTTTATGATGGAAAACCGATTTCCTTCGAGTTTGAAAGCGGAATAACCGTTGCAGGTTTGAACGTCACCGGAATTCGAAACCTTCGCGGGGAACTGATGCTCATTCAATTTACGGACTGCACTGTAAAATATAAAGACGAAGTGTTGTTTTCTCCAGAAATGGGCGATTTCGATATGGCCGTGGGCAAAGAAATTGTTTCCGCCTTTGCGGGCGCTGCAGATTATCATTCTTTTAATTTAGTGACGCACAATGCTACCAGCGAAACCATCAGACCCCAACTTTCTGAAAAGGAAAGTGAACTGAATTCCCTTTACAAAGGGGTTCGGGAAATTCGTAATTCTGAAGAAATAGACGCGACAAAACTTCAGCAATTCTTTAAAATTTTAAAAGAAAATCATCAAACCGATTGGCTGCTTCCACTGGAAATTTATGAATTGGTCGCACAATCTCATTCAAATTTTTCCGAAGAAGTTTTAAAGCATCTTTTAAATTTGAAACAACCGCGACCAAAAGTTGCTCATTTGATTGAAGGTGGATTGGCACTTTTAGAAACAAAAGAAATTATTAATTAACACTTCGACAAGCTCAGGGTGACAAAATATATTATATGGGACTATTTGATTTTTTATTCGGAAACAAAACAAAGAAAATACAGGATTTTAAAAGCCGCGGCGCTATAATCGTAGATGTTCGTAGCAAAGGCGAATATGAAAGCGGCGCCATTCCCGGGTCTAAAAACATTCCACTACAGCATCTTTCGTCAAAAATTGGCGAATTAAAAAAATTGAATAAACCCGTAATTGCCTGCTGTGCCAGTGGTATGCGCAGTGCGAGTGCGGCGGGAATTCTAAAAAGTAACGGCATAGAGGCCATGAACGGCGGTGGATGGTTTAGTTTGAGCCAGAAATTATAAGCCCTATAATATTCCCCGACCCTCCTGAAAGAAGCGAGAAAATTTCTTTATTATTTTAAAGTGTTGAATTTCAGTTTTTTGTAGTTTTATAATAACTAACGAAAAAATGAAATTATGTATCAATACAAAGCAAAGGTTATAGACGTTTATGATGGAGATACCATTACCGCGATGGTAGATTTAGGGTTTTACCATTTTCAGCAAATGAAATTTCGACTCTATGGAATAGACACTCCAGAAATTAGAGGAGAGGAAAGAGAAAAGGGATTAGTGGTTCGCGATATTGTGCGGGCTATGATTCTGGATAAGGAGGTTACCATAAACTCTTATAAGGACAAGCAGGAAAAGTACGGTCGCTATCTCGCAAACATTATTATAGACGGCGTTGATTTGAACCAATGGCTAGTGCAGAACGGGCATGCAAAGGAATATATGCTATAGTTTCAGCTTTTGCAGCTCCGCTTCGTTTTCGACTATTGTGGAATTGTATTTAAGCGTCCACCCCATTGAGTTGGTGAGAATATAAATTTTCTGAAGTTCAGAAATTAACCTGTTTTCGGCATTCGTGCGCAATTCTGAAGCTTCAATCTTTTTTCGTAGCGACTTTTCAACCCGGCTTTTTATTTTGTTGTAATCTGTTGCGGTGAACTGGTTTAAGTAATCTTGTGTAACATCGTAATACTGTATGTTTGGATTTATGGAAAGCTCCGGTTCGGGAATATTTGTAATGGTCACCGTCTTTGTAGTTTCATCAATATCAGTTTTCACTTCACTTAAATCATAGGCAATTGTTGCCTTGGCATTGACCACAATCAATGCCCTTTTTCGCGCGTCGAATAGGCCGTACATCAAATCCTTGCTGTCGCTATAACTAAAAACCTGCGCATAACTCCCTTCAGTAACAATTAACTTGCCCACGTTTTTCAGTTCTTTTTGAATCAGTGCCGTGTTGGCTTCCAATTGTTCGCGATTGTCTTTTCGGTTTTCACAATAACGAAGACCGAAGACGATAACAAAGGCGATTACAATTCCGAGAAGGATATTTCGCATAGCGAGAATTTTTTATGGAAAGATATGAAATTTGAGCTGCAGTTAGCAGTGGCGGTTTCCAGTTTAACGGAATATTATATTCTACAAATCATATTTTATAACGAACATCACAATACGGGGCATCACAAAATACTGCGAAGTTGTGTTGAATTGATCATTAAAACTATCGTTATTAATGGATTCGGTATCGAGAATATTTGTTGCCTGCACGGAAAATTCCCACGGACTTTCGCCGTTTTGGTAATAGAGATTTGCGTTAAAGAAAGAGTAGCTGTTCTCTATCGTTTTGGCCTGATTCGTATAATTGTAATAATCCCACTCCGCAAAAAGATTGAAGTTTTTCAAAAACCGAATATTTACATTGGCATAGGGGCGATTTGTAAAAAATATCTGGGTGGAACCGCCGTTGTCGTAATCATTTTTCATAAAGCGATAGCCCACTTCAAAATTTGGAAAACTCTTGAAATTACTTAAGACACTGGCGTTATAATTCTGCGTAAAACTTTCACTTGCGCGGATTTCCCTGTTAATGATATTGTTAGTCTTGCTCAAGAAAACGGCCGCATCAAGCTTGAACTGTACCTTCTTAATTGTTTTGCTAAACCGTCCCACAGCTGAAAACGTTTCGTCGGGAAAATTGCTGTCAAAATTAATGGCTCTGCTCACTTGGCTTATTCCCACCAAATCTGTATCCGTCTTGATTGCATCGATGCGTCGGGTATAACTTAAATTTCCGCCGATGTTGGTGTAGTTGAAAAGATTAAAACTGAAATAGGTTAAATTATAACTGTGCGAAAGCGAATTTTCCAGTCCCCGATTTCCGCGGAATAGACGGTTGTAATTATTGAAAACGTAGGCTTCGGCATAATTATTAACATCGCTGTATTCTGAAGTGATTGCATAGTTAAAACGCAAATTTTCACTTTTCTTCAATTCCAAAACTACATTCACATCGGGCAGAACCCTCCAATCGTTTTGAGTGGAAGTGGCGCCCAATTGCTCGTTTTTCAGATTATAATTGTGAAGCGTAACGCCCGGATTAAAGATAAATTTCCCGCTTTTCAACTTATAATGAAGTCCAAAAAAAGCATCGGTAAAAGTATAGGTTACATCATTATTGAAATCATTATCGGTAAAATCATTTTGGTTGGCATTATCCAAAACCTGGAAAATTGAAGAATTGAATTTTTGGTGGCTATAGGTAGTTCCAACCGTAAAATTTAAATTGCACACATTGTTGAGAACATAGTAATAATCTACCTTTGCGTCCAGCTTGTTGCTATTTACCGTTTTGTTTTGATTCACATTATATCGATCAGCTTGTTCCAAAGGATCAAAAGTATCAGCATCACTATTAAAAGGATCCAACGGATTTATTTGCGTAAAAACGCCACGAAACGGAATGGAATCCTGCACAGCTTGATAAAACGGATCTTCGTTTTGATAGAGATGCTGAACTTCTGCTGCAAAAATGTTTTTATCGTTTAAAGTATAGTAAGCATTTGCCGTTTGATTGATGGAAAAAGGCTTGTTTTCCTTCACTTCTTCAATGTCGTTTTCATTACCGCCCACTATAGAAATGGTGGCGTCGTCCTCCGTTTGCTTTGAAGTTTTGATAAGTGCGTCGTAATCCAACTGAAAATTTGTGTTTGGTTTATAGGTACTGCTCAATTTCAGCATCGCCAATTGGTTGCGTTGGTCGTTATTAGTACTGGTGTTTTCAGTGATTCCTTCTTCAATAAACTGCCGAATGGAATTGTTTACAATGTTTGTTTTGTTGTCGCTCAAAATTCCAAAGCCGCTAATATCCAGTTTGTCGTTTACCGCATAACTGAAATTTCCAGCAACAAATTTTGCATCGATACTTTTTGCACGATCGTTCTGTGAAACAGCAAAACCGAGGTCGCTATCGCTAATTCTAAAACTGGTTCCACCGCCTTTATTGAAGTTTTTAAAACCACCTGTAAAGTTGAAATAATCCCGAAACGTAAACGGCACCTCCCCAATATTGTTGAAATCCGTAATTACGTTTATACTGTATTTTGGGCTGTAATAGAAGAGCTTCGGATGCACCAAATAGCGTCCGTTATCGTCACCGTATTCATCGGCAATTCCTGCGCCGGCAGTAACTTCTCCAAACCAAAAATTTTTCTTCCCTTCTTTCAGTTTAATGTTTATGGCCACATTGTCGCGATCGTTGCCAAGGCCGCGCATTTGGTCTACTTCGTTATAATTTCTTAAAACCTCCACTTTATCAACGGCATCGGCGGGAATATTTTTTGTTGCAAGTTTACTATCGCCATCAAAAAAATCCTTTCCCTCTACCATTACTTTACTCACGGTTTTGCCCTCTACTTGAATTTCACCTTCATCATTTACCTCAACACCGGGAAGTTTCTTCATTACATCGCCCAGCTTTCTTTCATCTCCGTTTGTGAAACTATCAGCATTGTAAACAATGGTGTCACCTTTTACGGTTACCGGCATTTCGTAGACAATTTCCACATCGTCCAATTGGTTTTCCTGTGGATTTAAAATGAAATCCAAATCAATATTTTCCGAATTAGCGGTAACATTAACGGTTTGCTCCTTTGTTTCATATCCCAGAAAGCTTGTTCTTAAAATATACGTATTTCCTTTCGGAAGATCGAGTTGATAACGCCCTTGGTAGTTTGTGATTCCGTAGGATTCTGTGGCTCCCGAAGATTTTATGGACGCAATAACATTGGCAAATTCCAGCGGATTCCCAATGCTGTCTTTTATGGTTCCTTTTACTTTTATGCTTTGGGCTGAAAGTGAAAAGGAGAAAAGCAAATAAAAAATTGTAATGAATTTATTCATTGAAATTTCATTCGATTTAATGGGAAAGGGAATGGTTTAAACATACAAAACGGAAGTTTTCACTAAATGCACAAAGTGGCATTTCTAATTAAAATCCTCCACCGCGACGTCCATTGCCCCCACGATTTTGAAAGTTTTCACGAAGCTCGTCTGTTTTCTCTTTTACGATTTTTACATATTCCTCGCGGGTTACTTCTTTTCCTTTTTTGGGAGGTTCAATTTTTTCAGCTTCTTTTGGGTTCATCACTATTTTGGAACATAAAAGTGTGGTTCTATAAACGTTCAGTTCCAAAATAAGTCCGGGCAGTCCGGCATATTCCCCGGGGCCGTTGCTCACGGGAATTTGTGGGGTAAACCAAGCCGTAACTTCAATTTCCTCTGGAATTTCAATCATATCCATCGGGTCTTGTGGTTGCGTAGAATCTTTTTTTACTTCAGCATTTTCTTTTTCGTCCTTCTTTTTTGGGCGCGCCATGCTGTAATCATTGGGATCTACTTTTTTAACAGCCGTGGCTTTAAAAGCGATGTATTGCCCAATGGTTTTGGACTCCTTGGTTATTTGCCAATCTAAATGCTTAATGGAATCTGTCACTAAAAATTGTTTTCCGAAAAATTCGTTCTCTTCCACAATCTGCCCTGTTTTAAGATTTTTATACTGAGCACCCGGTGTGTAGCTGCTCATCATCATCTTAAATCCGGGATTCATAGATGCGGCATCCAGCTTTTCCTGTTCTTTATATATTGATTCTTCTTTATTGAAAGTTAAAATGTAGGTTTTCTCCAAAGCACTTTTCATCATTTGGGCGACGGTTTTTTTCATCTCCTCGCTCATTTCACTACCTCCGCCAAGAGCATCCATATCTACCGTGGTTTTAGATTCATAATAGGCTTGGCCGCTAATGTTTTGGGCATTGGCGGTAAAGGAGAAAAATAATAGAGCTATTAAAATATATCGTATCATAAAGAAGGTTTTGATGGTAAATGTCAAAGTTAAGACACTTTGATTAAAATGTTTAAAATTAGTTTAATTTGTTTGAACAAATTGCTGTCCATTACCACTAAGACGAACCAAGTTATAATCTGTTACATTATTTTCCGTTTAAATAAAACCTTCATTTTGTAACTTGCCAACTTTATGAAATGCCATTAACAGATTGTAAATCCCGAACGAAGATGTATGTTGGGGCATTCCATCTTCCTATTTCTTAAATATCTAATACAGATGAAACAGCTTGTCTTTCTTTTTCTGCTCTTTTGCCAACTTGGCATTGCCCAAAGCGTTACTCTTGAGAGCAAAGTTCCTTTTGTTGCCGATAGGTTTATTGGTTTTGACAATTACAAGAACGCTTATTTTATTAAAGACCGTGTACTGCACAAGCAAGGTCCCGATGGCCTTTTTCTTTTTAATGATCTGCAGTTGGGACGAATAACTTCAGTAGATATCATTAATCCACTCAAAGTAATTGCCTTTTTTCAAGATACAAACACGGTGGTGATGCTGGACAATAAACTTAATGAAATAGAGCGCATCAATTTTAACAACCTGCCCCAGTTTTTAAACGTAAGCACAGCTACCAATGCCGGAAACAACAGCCTTTGGCTTTTCAATGTAGATACGCAGCAATTGGAAATGTATAATTACGGCTCTAAATTGCAGACCGTAGTTTCACAACCCTTTCCGGGAAAATTGCTTTCGCAGGCAAGCAACTTTAATTACTGTTTTACACTGACTGAAAAAAAACTGCGCGCCTTCAATATCTATGGAAGTATTCTCAATGAAATACCTTCAGATGGTTACGAGAAAATTATTCAGCAGAATGAAAACCTAATTGCTTTAAAAGAAAATTCACTGTATTACCTCCCTGATTTTGCTAGACGAAATGAAACAATAACCCACACAACCGTTCAGCTGAAATTACCCGAAATAACAATTAAGGACTTGCAGCTTACCAATGATTTCCTGTATATTTATGACGGCAAAAATTTGCAAACTTTTAAACTAACCACCCCAACTAAAAAATAGCTATGCACGTTGCAATTGCAGGAAATATAGGTTCCGGAAAAACCACACTTACCCGTTTATTGGCAAAACATTACAAATGGCAGGCCCATTATGAAGATGTGGAAGACAACCCCTATTTGGACGATTTTTACAACCAAATGGAGCGGTGGTCATTCAACCTGCAAATCTACTTTTTGAACAGCCGCTTTCGTCAAATTCTCGAAATTCGTGAAAAAGGTAAGAACGTAATTCAAGATCGCACTATTTACGAAGATGCCTATATTTTTGCTCCAAACCTACACGCCATGGGCTTGATGACCAATCGCGATTTTGAAAACTATCGTTCGCTTTTCGATTTAATGGAAAGTGTTACGGAAGGGCCAGACCTCCTTATCTATTTACGCAGCAGCATTCCGAATTTGGTAAATCAAATACACAAGCGTGGGCGCGATTATGAGAATTCTATTAGCATTGACTATTTAAGTCGCTTGAACGAACGTTACGAAGCGTGGATTCATAATTATGACAAAGGAAACCTTATTATTTTTGATGTGGATAACATAAATTTTGTGGACGACCCCGAGCATTTAGGCCAGGTAATCAACAAGATAGATGCGGAACTTCACGGGCTGTTTTAAACCTTAACGTTTCCCTTACAGTATCCTATCTGTAAAACCATTATTTTGCCATATATACTATGGCATCACTCTACAACAATAAATTTTACCACCGCGACCTTTCGTGGCTTCGCTTTAATCACCGTGTTTTACAGGAAGCGGCAGACGCGCGCAATCCGCTTTACGAACGCATCAAATTTTTGGCAATATTTTCATCCAATCTGGATGAATTTTTCCGGGTTCGGGTTTCAGACATCCGACAAATAAAAAACATTGAAAAACCGCTTCGGAAAAAGTTGATCACCAAACCCAATAAGGTTTTAAAGGAAATCAAAGCGCAGGTAGATATTCAACAAAATGAATTCGGCAGAATTTTCAATGAAGAAATAATTCCGCAATTGGCTTCCGAGGGAATTCACATCATCCGTCACGAGGATTTTTCTGAAGAACAACAAAAAATTGCAACCGAATACTATGAGGAAAGTCTTAAACAGATTACCGAAATAAGTTGCAATCCCTGTACGGAAACGCAATCTGTATTTGTTAAAAACGAAAGGCTTTACTTGGCTGCCCAAACCGCGGAAGACAAATTTTTAATGGTGGAAATTCCGGATACAGAGCCACGTTTTTTTGTATTTCCTTCGGAAAACGATAAAGAGTTTAATATCACTTTTATTGATGACATTCTCAAATACAACCTTCAAAAAGAGTTTTCAGAAGAAAGGGATTCGGCATTCCATTCCCTTAAAATTTCCCGTGATGCTGAACTTTATATTGAAGATGAATTCTCCGGCAATTTGATGGAAAAAATAAAGGAAGCACTTCCCAAGCGTGATACTGGGCAGGCTACCCGGGTATTAATAGATCCCGAAATGCCAGAAGACTTTAGGGAAATATTGAAAAAAGCTTTAGATGTAAACCATACTGATGTAGTCTTGGGCGGTCGCTACCATAACTTTAAGGATTTTATGCAGTTTCCCAACCCAACACAGAAGAAACTATCCAACGAAAAGCTCCCACCGCTCCCCCATCCTGTTTTGGCAAACTGCGATTCTATGTTTGAAGCAATCGATAAAAAAGATCAATTGCTGCATTACCCATATCAAAGTTTTAAACCGGTAATCAAACTAATGCAGGAAGCGGCAAATGATCCACAAGTTAAAACCATAAAAATTACCATTTACCGTGCCGCGGACGAGTCTGATTTGAACGATGCCATTGCCCTAGCCGCCAAAAACGGAAAGGACGTAACGGTTTTTATAGAAGTGAAGGCGCGCTTTGACGAACACAACAATTTAAAATGGGGCGCAATTTTCAGAAAAAATGGTGCCCGTGTTATATATAGTTATCCAGATATAAAGGTGCATTCCAAAATACTCTATATGGAAAGGGAAGTAGGTGAAAAAACCAAACGCTACGCCTACATTGCCACTGGCAATTTCAACGAAAATACCGCTACCCTTTACACAGATTTTGGGTTGATGACCGCGCATAAGAAAATAACCAAAGACCTTAAAAAAGTATTCATGGTCTTGGAACGAGACATGATTGTACCTAAAACCAAACAATTATTGGTTTCGCCATTTACAACGCGGGAAAGGTTTACCGCACTTGTGGAAAAGGAAATTGCCCTTGCAAATTCGGGAAAAAAAGGCTTGATTATTTTAAAGATGAACAGCCTACAAGATGAGGGCATGATAAAAGAACTGTACAAAGCCAGTAATGCAGGGGTAGAAGTGCGATTATTAATACGCGGAATGTGTTCATTGGTTTCTGGAATTGAAGGCCAGAGTGAAAATATTTACATTACCAGTATTGTTGACCGTTTTCTGGAACACGGAAGAATCTATATTTTCGGAAACGATGGCGACGAACAAGTTTACATTGGTTCGGCAGATTGGATGACCCGCAACTTGACCCACCGCATTGAGGTAGTAACGCCCATACTGGATGAAGACCATCAAAAGACCATTCGGGACATTATAAATTTAGAGTTGAACGACAATGTAAAAGCCCGAATTATTGATGCCGAACAAAAGAATGAATATGTAAAAAATTCAGAAAATGAAGTGCAGTCGCAACTTGCTATTTATGATTACTTTAAAAGCCTTACTGAATAAAACCAAATTCTCTAGCATGCGCAATGGCTGCTTTGCTGTTTTCAACCAATAGTACGGGCACGGTTTCATACTTTTCAAAAAGACCCTTTACGCGAAGCATTTTCTTTTTGTGATTAACGTTTCGCAAATAAATGGCCAGAATACGTTCTGGATGCGCTTCGGCAATTTCAATATAAATATCAGGGTCGTGTTCGCCGCTGTCACCTATCAATACAAATGGCAATTTGGGATACGTTTTAAGGATGTTTATAATTTCCTTTTGTTTTTGCGGCTTTTCCGGTTTGTACTTTTTGGCAAAGGGATTTACAAAATCACGGAGCAAAATGGGGCCTTTCGGAAAATTGTTCTTCTGAAGAAATACTTCCAAATAACGGTACAGATTCCACGGGCTGTGGCTTACATAGAAAACCGGATTGCACTCGCTTCCCGATTTTCCATCGTGTAATTGATGGTAAAATGCTGCTGCCCCTTCCAAGGGAATTCGCTTTTCGGCTCTTTTAAAAAAAGTGTTTTTAACCACCGCCCATTTAAAAAATGAAGTGAGCCCCGTGTGGAGAATGGTATCGTCAATATCACTGATAACACCAAATTTTGCTTCTTGGGAAGGGATTAAGATTTCACCTTTAAAACTATTATTCTGTTGAATTTTTCTTCCCTTAATTTCTTCTGCGAATGAAATAGAGTAATGAAGCCAACCTTCGGCATCCGTTAAAGGAAGTAAGTTTTTAATAGTTGCATCAATTAAAAAATACCCCTGGGAATCTGTAACTGTTTCCAGTGTCCTTCCATCTGCGAGTGAAAGGATGAGTTTGGCATTTTTTACCTTATCGGTTTCAAAACGTTTCCAACTGTTCCAAAGCAGATTGAAAAAGCCAGTCTTGGAAAGATCGATACCTTCATCCTGTATTGCCCTGCCTTTTATATACAGATGGCTCGCAGTGCCGTAACTGTGAAAGGTAACAATTTGAATCGGGTCTTTTTTGAACATACGCAATTATAGGTGCCAAGCTTCTGGCCAAAGCCACATTAACAATAATCCAAACGTGATGGTTATCCCGAAAGAAATACCAATCCACTTGGCTAATTGACGCGTGCCAAGAACGGCTGCCATAATTCCTTTAAAGAGTAGATTGGAAAGTGTAGCAAGTAAAATAAGACGCCAACCAGTGGAAGTATTAAGCCCACCACCTTTCATCAATTGTGAAAGGGAAAGTGTAATGGCGTCCACATCGGTTAGCCCGCTGATAATTGCGACTACATATAGTGCCTCATTTCCAAATTCCTCCTTCGTAAAAGCCACTGCCAATAAAATACCGCCATATAAAAGTCCAAAGATCAAGGCACTTTTGAATTGCGCCGGATTTTTGGGTTCGGGCATTTTTTCGTTCCCGCCATTTTTGGATATAATATAAAACAAGCCAACACACAGCAGCGCCATAAGTACAAAGACCGTTATAAGCGGTAATACTATTTCTGGCAATTTTTCTGGAATTACCACGCCTACCTCAACCAAAACCCTTATCAAGGCAACCGCAGAGGCAGCGGTAATAACAAATGCCGCCATTTTATTAATAGCTTCCGCATCCTTGGTTTTTCGGGCATAGCTTACGGTAGTAGCAGTGCTGCTAATAAGACCACCCAAAATTCCGTTAGAAATAATACCCACCTTCTTGCCAACAAATTTATATATGAAATAACCCACAACGCTTATGCCTACAATCAATGTTACCATTAGCCAAATATTTTGTGGATTCAACACATCGAAGGGTCCATAGGTTTTATTGGGCAAGAGCGGTAGAATTACCAAGGAAATCCCCGCAAAGGTCATAATGGCAGCTAGGTCTTTTTCCTTGAGGTTTTCAATAAAATTGTGGAGACGTTCCTTTACGTATAGCAGAATGGCCATAGACCCTCCCACTATAACTGCCACAATCCTATCACCCATAACCAAATAAGCGCCCACGGCAAACATAAGCAAGGCGGCTACCTCAGTGGTTTGACCGACATCGGTATCGTTCAATTTGTTGAGTTTTATGACATTCGCAGTAACTAACAGGGCAGTTATACACATTCCTAGAACGGGAAGTAGATAGGGATTATCAAAGTCACGGGCCAAAAAAGCCGAAATAACCCCCATAACCGAGATGAGGGTAAAGGTACGCACACCGGCCATTTCGTGGTCGCTTTTCTGCCTCTGGAGCCCTACGAGCATTCCCAGCCCAAAGGCAATAGCCAAAGTAACAATGTCGTGATAATTCATAGCAGCACCAAGATAGTAAATTTCTTAAATAAAAAAACCCCGCCTATAGGCAGGGTTTTTTTATTTAAGAAAAGAAATTATTCTTTATCCTTTATTTTGATTTTCATCCCCTCTACATCTTTCAATTGGGCACGAACTTCTTCTTCGGTACCAGTGAAAGTTTTAGTTTCGGTAGTTTCAACACCGTCAACTGTTCTTATGATGGTTACGTTGGCAGTTACTTGATCGTTGTTATCGTTCTTTAACATTTCAACAACAGTTTCAGTTTTGTTTTTTAGGTTTTCTCCACCTTCAATAGTGCTACTTTCACCATTTTCAAGGTATTCAACCTGCTTTTCGGTAAGAATGGTTTTATTTCCTTCGGCATCAATAAAATATACTTCTTCAGCAGAGGTTTCAGTAGCCATTTCCACATTACCGTGGTTTCCGAGGATTGGAGCAATTACCAAACCAACCAAACAGGTAAGCTTAATCAATATATTCATTGAAGGTCCAGAAGTATCCTTAAACGGATCTCCCACAGTATCACCAGTTACAGCAGCTTTGTGAGCATCACTTCCTTTATAGGTCATTTCACCATTAATCATTACACCTGCTTCAAAAGACTTCTTAGCGTTGTCCCAAGCACCGCCGGCATTATTTTGGAAAATAGCCCACATTACGCCACTCACACAAACTCCGGCCATATATCCTCCAAGCGGCTCGGCACCAAATACAAGACCGATAATAACTGGAGTAATAATAGTAAGCAAACCTGGAAGGAGCATTTCCTTCAAAGCAGCTTTTGTAGAAATATCAACACATTTTGCATATTCCGGGGTTCCGGTACCTTCCATAATACCTGGAATTTCACGGAACTGGCGACGTACTTCCTGAACCATTTCCATAGCGGCCTTACCCACAGATTTCATTGCCATTGCAGAGAATACCACCGGAATCATCCCACCCACAAACAACATTGCAAGTACATCTGCACGGAAAATGTTTATACCGTCAATACCCG
This sequence comes from Aequorivita iocasae, assembly GCF_016757735.1. Taxonomy (NCBI): domain Bacteria; kingdom Pseudomonadati; phylum Bacteroidota; class Flavobacteriia; order Flavobacteriales; family Flavobacteriaceae; genus Aequorivita; species Aequorivita iocasae. The sequence goes on along the minus strand of NZ_CP068439.1, from coordinate 1,738,038 downwards.
TAAAGGTTACATATGCGGCAAACAGAGCCAAAGCTGTCAATGCAGCAGAAGCGATTGCGAAACCTTTACCAACGGCTGCAGTAGTATTTCCAACGGAATCCAATACATCGGTACGCTCACGTACTTGTGGATCCAGTTCGCTCATTTCAGCAACCCCACCTGCATTATCTGCTATAGGTCCGAAAGCATCAATAGCAAGCTGCATAGCCGTGGTAGCCATCATTGCTGAAGCGGCCAAGGCAACCCCGTAGAAACCTGCAAGTTCGTACGAACCGTAAATTGCAGCTGCAAAAAGAATTACAGAAGCAAAGGTAGATTTCATTCCTACTGCAAGACCAGCAATAATATTGGTAGCTGCTCCAGTAGAAGAATTCTTTACGATATCGAGTACTGGTTTTTTACCAAGACTTGTATAGTATGCAGTTACGAAAGAAATAAGTGCCCCAACAGCTAGACCGATACAGGCAGCCCAGAACACATTAATGGAAGCGATGGTTTTATAGCCTTCGCCGAAAAATTTCATATTCATAGTTTCTGGAAGCATCCAGTCTATTAAGAACCAGCTAGCGATAAGCGTTAAGATAATCGCTGCCCAGTTACCAGTATCCAAAGCCTTTTGAACTTGGGATTCTTTTGCTTCGTTGTTTTTAATACTCACGAAAAACGTACCTATTATTGAGGCAAGAATACCTACACCTGCAATTACAATAGGCAAAAGGATAGGCCCCATATTGTTAAAACCATCTGTAAACGGCATATCCAAAGACATATCGCGAATTACGTAATTACCCAACACCATTGCGGCAAGCACAGTAGCTACATAACTTCCGAAAAGGTCAGCGCCCATACCGGCTACGTCCCCTACGTTATCACCTACGTTATCGGCAATGGTTGCAGGGTTACGAGGATCATCCTCAGGAATCCCAGCTTCCACCTTACCTACAAGGTCAGCACCCACGTCGGCAGCTTTTGTGTAAATACCCCCACCCACACGGGCAAACAGGGCAATACTCTCCGCTCCTAGGGAGAAACCGGCAAGGGCTTCAAGAACGATGGTCATTTCATCATAAAAATTCAAAGGATCGGTACCAATAAATTGGCCGATAAAGAATAGGAAAAACAAGCTCAATCCCAATACTGCAAGACCTGCAACACCAAGACCCATAACGGTACCACCGCCAAAGGAAACTTTAAGGGCTTGCGGAAGGCTGGTTTTTGCAGCTTCAGCTGTACGTGCGTTTGCATCTGTTGCAATACGCATTCCGATATTTCCGGCCAATGCAGAAAAGATAGCACCACATATAAAGGCGGGCACAATCATCCAACTGGTGGATGGGACTAATTGGGAAACCACAAACAATAGTACTGCGGCAATCACTGCAAATACAACTAGCAGACGATATTCTGCATTTAGAAATGCCAAGGCGCCTTCTTTGATACTTTTTGAAATGAACTGCATACGGTCGCTACCAGCGGGTTGCTTTTTCACCCAACTCATTTTAACGAGCATAAACAAAAGGCCTAGTACGGCAAGTGCAATAGGAATAAATATAATGTTCTGTTCCATTATTTAATTAATTTAGATTGGTTTCAAATTTGCGACTGCAAAAATAGGGAAATGGTTTGGGATACGAAACAAGAAAATGACGTAGGACGATAAGACCTATGGCATACGACCAAAGAATACGTACTATTTCCGCCCTAGGTCTTACGTCCTAGCGTCTTATGTATTTTAATTATATACTGAAATGCCCCTGTACCTCTGGCGTTTCCTTATAACGCTTTACGCATAGGTTGTATATTTCAATAGCTTCAGCGGCGTCACCCCAACCACCAACATCTACACGTTTTTTTTCAAGATCTTTATACACTTGAAAAAAGTGTTCAATTTCTTTTAAGGTGTGCTGGTTCATATCGCTTAAATCGTTTAAACGACTCCAGATTGGGTCAGAAACAGGTACGCAAATTACTTTTTCATCTGGTCCCTTCTCATCTGCCATATGGAAAACACCAATAGGTTTAACTTCAACTACACACATTGGAAAAGTGGGTTCGCCACCCATTACCAAAACATCCAGCGGATCGCCGTCAAGTGCCAAAGTTTCAGGGATAAAACCATAATCTGCTGGATACATCATACTGCTGAAAAGCATCCTATCAAAACGGATTTTCTTCAATTTGAAGTCGTATTCGTATTTGTTGCGGCTGCCTTTGGGAATTTCTATCAGTACGTCAAAAGTCTTTTTCATTATATTGAATTGTTTAAGGGAGTGCAAAAATAATCCATTAAGCCGATAAAGCCTTATAAAGCTAAACCTTTATCAGTTTCCACTTCCCTTTTTTAAACCAAATAATAGCAATAATTGCGATAAGAGACTCCGCTAAGGCTATAGCCAGAAAGACACCAGTCGGCCCCCAATCCAGAACAAGCGCAGTGAAATAAGCAAAAGGCAACTGAAAAACCCAAAAGCAGAAGAAATTAATGATTGTTGGGGTTCTAGTATCGCCAGCGCCATTAAAAGCCATGGTTACCGTCATTCCATAGGCAAAAAGAAAATATGCTATAGTTACAATTTGTAAACTAAGCGCTCCATATTTTAAAACTTCGGGATCCACACTGAACCAGCCAACAATTGTTTTTGCAAACAAAAGGTAAATTACAGAAACCGAAACCATAAAAAAGGCGTTGTACTTGGCGGTTTTCCAGACGGAAGTTTCGGCGCGTTCAGGTTGATTGGCACCTAAATTTTGGCCAACCAAAGTTGCAGCCGCATTGCTTAAACCCCAAGCAGGCATCATTGTAAACATAATTACCCGTATTGCAATGGTATAACCGGCCAGCACTTCGCTGCCAAATTCACTGATAATGCGCATTAAGAAAATCCAACTACTAGTGCCAATTATAAACTGGCCAATTCCGCCAACTGAAACACGAATTAGATTGATCATTACCCCTATGTTTACCACAAAATCCTTTAATGCCAACCTGACACGAGTACTTCCATAGAATAAAATATAAAGTTGAAAAAGCACTGCAGTCCCACGACCAATTGTTGTTGCAATTGCAGCACCCGCAACTCCATATTCGGGAATTGGGCCCCATCCAAAAATGAAAATTGGATCTAGTATGATATTAATACCGTTAGAGAGAATGAGCGTCCACATGGCCATGGAGGCATTGCCAGCTCCCCTATAAACCGCATTGATGAGAAACAATAATACAATAGTGCAATTTCCACCTATAAGGATTTGCGTATAGCGATACCCTTCCTCAATTAAGGATTGGTCTCCTCCCATCAAGCCTAAAATTTCCTTCGGGAACACAATGCCTATCACGCCAACAATTAAAGAAACCAGGACTCCCAAGAAAATAACTTGCACCGTCACCCGTTTTGCGCCTTCTGGGTCTTTCTCACCTATTCTTCTCGCTACGATAGCGGTAGCGGCCATACTCAAACCAACGGCCAAGGCATACACAAGTGTAATGACCGATTCTGTCAAACCAATTGTAGCCACGGCATTTGTGCTTACTTGGGACACATAAAAAATGTCGACCAAGGCAAAAATGGACTCCATGCTCATTTCCAAAATCATTGGAACGGCAAGCAGAAAGATGGCCTTTTTGATACTTGCTTGCGTAAGGTCAATTTCCTTGCCTGCTATGGCCTCCCTTAAAAGACTGAAAAAGGATTTTATGGATTGTGTTGCCATCTTTTAAATAAATTGGCGGCTAATTTAGAAAAAAAGATTTCGGAATAGTGGGGTATTGCGACATTTTAAGGGTGATACTCACACTATTCTTGAAGTCGGGCTTTCGTGTTTTCAACAATTTCCAGAAGACGCTGTTTCAAACTTTCAGGTTCCAATATTTGGGCATAATCACCAAACATTAAATACCAGCGCGCAAAACCGTGCTCTACGCTTTGGGTGAAAAAAGTCATTTCAACACCTTCGTTCTTAATTTCTTCGGAAACAAAACCATAGTGATTTCGCTCGCTTTTAATGTATCGAACAATACTTTTATCTACAAGGATCCTAACCTTTGTTTTATGTGCGTCACTTTCCTTTTGGCGAAAATCATCTAAAGTACCGTGCTCCAATTTAAAAGGAAGCACCGTCCGTTGAATTTGAAGCAATCTATCCGTCCTAAACTGCCGGTAATCATTTCTAAAATGGCAATAGGCCAGAATATACCAATAATTGTTTTCGTGAAAAATGCTAACGGGTTCCAAATGTCTTTCCGAAGGTTTTTCGGAAGCCATAGATTGATATTTCACAAAAACCTGTTTCTTTTCCGCTATGCTTTCAAAAAGAATTTCCAAGGCATTCGGAATGTTTTCATTAAAAAGCGTTTCCGTAGGATTTATAATTATTTGCGCCTGAAGCGCATCAATCCAATCCTTTTCCTTTCCGCGTAAAACCGATTTCACTTTAAACATCGCAGATTCATAATAAGCACCAAAAGATTTATCAGTGAATTTCTGCATCAGTTTTTCCGCTGCCACAAAGCTGCTAGCCTCTTCGCGGGTAAACATTACGGGCGGCAAACGGTAGCCATCCATAATGGAATAGCCCACGCCGGCCTCACTAATAATGGGCACACCAGATGTTTCCAAAGAGCGAACGTCGCGATATATAGTGCGCAAGCTAACATCAAACCTATCAGCCAATTCTTGTGCCTTTACAATCTTTTTGGACTGAAGCTGTATAAGAATCGCAACGATTCTATCAAAACGGTTTAGGGGGGCATCGCTCATAGCTCAAAGATAGTATTTCAAATGCTTCGACAAGCTCAGCATGACAGACCAATCATAAAGCTGATTAATTTTTAGGGGACAGTTTGAACCTGTCGAAGACAATGTCAGTCTGAGCGCAGTCGAAGACTCTTCTAATAATAAATTAAAATATTTTTTCCTACTGACAAACGGCTGTCACCCGCCCCAATTAATTTTGGTTTCAGAAACAATAATCACTTAAAAACAATAATTATGAATGCAACAGCAAACAAAACCGCGCAGGTAATTTCTTCGGAAGAGTTACTTAAACATTTACAAGGCCACAGAAACTTAACAAGAAGAACTATTGAAGCCTTTCCCGAAAAGGAATTTTTCAGTCATTCAATTGGCGGGATGCGTACTTTTGCCGAAATGACAATGGAACTTTTGGGAATCGCAGGACCGGGAATACAGGAAATAGTATCGGGAAAATCAGCGCCTCTGGAGGAACACGTGGAACACGGAAACAGCAAAGAAAAAATACTTCAGCTTTGGGACGGGGCTACAGAACAGATCAACACACTGTGGCCACAGATCACGACAGAACGTTTTCAGGAAAACATTTTGCTTTTTGAAATGTATGAAGGCACGGTTATCTCTTCCATCTTTTACTTTATCGACAATGAGATCCACCACCGTGGGCAAGGCTTTGTTTATTTGCGTTCATTGGGCATTGAACCACCCGCTTTTTATGAAAGATAATATGGTACTGGTTTTTAAAACATCGGTTTCAGCAAATGAGGAGGTAAAACAACTTCGGCCATTGCTGAACAAATTGATTCGCCAAAACGGCGATTGGAATTTCGACCTGGAGGATTGCGACAACATTCTCCGGGTGGAAACCCATTTGTTGAAGGCTGAAACTATTAGCACTACATTGCACAATCAGGGTTTTTATTGCGAGGAACTTCAGTAACTAACATTTTTTTAATCATTTGAAGCAACAATATTATCCAATCCTAACAGATTTTAACTTTAAACAGAAGCTCTTTAGCGAAGAGGGAAAACCTGTTAAATTTGTGTTTCTGTAATTTTGCTGTATCTATTCATATAATCCAGCGGCGTCATATCTGTTATTTTTCGAAATACATCGCGGAAGGCTTTAGGGTCGTTATAACCTACATCATACATTACTTCGTTTACATTTTTACGTCCACTCTCCAATTCTTTTTTGGCGGCTTCTACCTTTACGCGCTGCATATATTCTACTACCGTATTGCTGGTTGCTTTTTTGAAGCGTCTTTCAAACGTTCTTCTGCTCAGCGCCATATCGGCACAAAGGTCGTCCACATTTAGTTTTTCCTGGAAATTCTTTTCGATGAATTCCTGTACTTTTAATATTTCATCATCGTCGTGGCCTTTTTGGCCTTTAAATATTATAAAAGGACTTTGACTATTTCTGCTGATGTCTATTTCAAATACTTTGGAAGAAAGCACCGCCATTTCCCTACTCGCGAACTTTTCAACCAAATAAAGATTTAGGTTTAAGGACGAATAGGCCCCGCCGCTGGTATAAAGGCCGTGCTCATCCGTGATAATTTTATCATCCACCAAATTCACTTTTGGGAACATCGTTCTAAATTCATCTGCGGCAATCCAATGCGTTGCGCAGTTTTTTCCGTTTAGCAAACCCGTGCTTGCAAGCAGAAAAGCACCAATGCACAGACTGGCCACCTCAGCGCCGTTTTTATACTGTTTCACTATCCAAGGGATGAATTCCTTATTGCTTTCAACTACCTTTTCGTAATTGCCATGAATCGCTGGAATGATTACCAAATCGGTGTGTTTTACTTCAGCAATGGTAGCGTCCGGAATAATAGTGAATATTCCGTTACTTAATCGCGCGTCCTTATGTGTGGCCACGAGCTGGGTCTTAAATGCTGGCTCCTTTCCCATTCCCACAAGAAAATCATTCGCCATATTGAACATTTTATGCGTTGCTTCCAAATTGCTAAGGCTGGAGTTGCCTTCGGGGACTAGGATTGATATGTGTTTCATTTTGGATTGTTGTATTAATGGATTATTAGATTTAGGAATACATCCCCTCCCAGCCTCCCATTTAAAGGGGAGGGGTTTTAAATGATATCACAAATATAATTCAAAGGTGTGTCGCAATCAACCCATTACATTGACGCAAATGCACCTTCTTATTAAGCAAATTCCTATTTATCTTTACATTGTTGAGGGGCGAACGACGAGCATAGATTCAAGAACTAGGAATAAATTCTAAATGTTCAATTTTCAATACTTATTTATCAATAATAAACTTTTAAAAAGAAAAAATTATGGCAACAAAATTAAATCCGTATCTAAACTTTGACGGAAATTGTGAAGCAGCATTCAATCATTACAAAAAAGTATTTGGTGGCGAATTTGCTGGGCAAGGCGTGATGCGCTTTGGCGATATGCCGGGATGTGATGAAATGCCTCCGCTTGCAGAGGAGCACAAAAACCGTGTAATGCACGTTTCACTTCCCATCGGCAGCGAACTATTAATGGGCTCCGATATTATGCCGGGGTTCGGCAATGGGCCTTTTAAGATTGGTGATAACACCTACGTAAGCATCCACCCAGATAGCAGGGAAGAAGCAGACCGTCTCTTTAAGGAACTCTCGGAAGGTGGCGAAATAGAAATGCCGATGGCAGACCAGTTTTGGGGCGATTATTTCGGTTCCCTCCGCGATAGGTTTGGGATTAATTGGATGGTTAATTTTTCTAATGAGGAAAACGTTTAATTGTGGAGTTGTTGAATTGTGTAATCGGTGAATTCACAATTCAGCAGAAACCAAAAGATAAGTACTTTATAACAGTGAAACAATTAAGCAACTCACTTCTCTATGTTATGCAAGTTTAGCGTATTTTAGTAGCTATAAAAAACTTACAACTATGGCTCCTTTATATAAAAAAACTTCTTTTGCCACATCCCTGCTTTTAATGGGGATGCTGGCATTGTCTTCCTGCGGCGCGGGAAAAACTATTCCGTGTATAGACGAATCCAAAATAAGCGATGGCCCTTGCACCATGGAATACAATCCCGTTTGCGGCTGCGATGGCAAGACCTATAGCAATCCCTGTGCTGCTGGGCGGGCTGGACTTACGTACTTTGCAGAGGGCGAGTGCGAGCCAAAGTAATATTTGCTTAATCTTTTAACCATGATAAAGTAAACGGCAAAATGAGAGGAAAGTAAAATAAAGTTTAAAATTTAAGCAATACTGGATTTTAGTGAGTAATTGGTAATGAGAAATGAAAAATACGTATGTCAAAATTCCCCGCAATTTTGTCGTGTTTCTCCCATAGAAATTCAGAAAACATTTCTTAGATTTACTTTAGATTTTTTTATAAACCACTAACAATCATATAACTATGAGAAACCAAGTCGCATTTTTCCTATTGCTTTTTGCCTCATCCATAGCATTAGCACAAAATAACAAGCAATATCTACTAGAATATTATGCATCCACAGAGGCCGAATTACAAAAGGACATTGCAGGGCTTAATGAAACACAAATGGCTTTTAAGGCCACACCCGAAAGCTGGTCTGTAAGCCAATGTTTGGAGCATATTATATTGACAGAAAAAATGCTTTACGATCGTATACAAGCTGGATTGGCCGCTCCTTCAAATATTGAGGAAATGGGAGCGCCGACAAATACTGATGAAAAAATTGTAGAAATGGTTACCGACAGAAGCACAAAATTTAAAGCTCCCGCAGAACTGGCACCAGAAGGAAAGTACACTTCACCCGAAGCCGCCATGGAAGAGCTAAAGGCAGGTCGGGCAGCAATTTTGGAGCTAGTGAATAACACTCCCGATGCCGCTCTTCGGGACCACGTTTCCGAATCGCCTGCCGGCATTGTGGATGCTTATCAAAATTTTCTCTTTTTAGCGGGGCATACGGCACGTCATACCTTACAGCTACAGGAAGTAAAAGCTAATCCAGCTTTTCCGAAATCATAAGTGTTGTTACGTTTTTCTTCAGAAAATAGGTGCCGGTAAAAAAATTTAGGCTTTAATTTTTTCCAAATATGGCATAGCGTAAATGGCACTATATTTTTTGAAAGAATTTAGGATAGATACGCTTTAAAATGAGTCTCCAAAATGTTATTCAGATATTTCTCATTTAAGGGTTTACTGTAAAATCCGTGGACACTTCTAAACTCCTGCGCCCGAATTCTGTCCCTTTCGTCAATGGAATTGCTGAGCATGGTCAGGATTACTTCACCTTTTTGGGATACTTCCAATTGTTCATACGCTTCCAAAAACTCCCACCCATTCATACCGGGCATATTGATATCCAGAAAAATTAAAGTGGGTTGCGGATGTACGCCATCCAATTCACTTTTAAGATACTCCAGCGCTTCTTCTCCACTAAAACAAATATGGATGTTATCGGTAATCCCCAATTGTTTTATTTTGCGGGCATGATAGAAATTATCACTTTCCGAATCATCAATCAAGAGTACATTTTTTAATTTTTTCATATTCATTTTTTTAGTGTGAAGTGAACCGTGGTACCTTCGCCAAATTTAGAACTTACCCATATATTTCCCAAATGGAGCTCCACAATTTTCTTGCAAAATGCCAAGCCGATGCCCTGCCCTTCGTAGTCCTTTGTACTGTGAAGCCTACTGAACATATCAAAAATTTTGGCAAAGTCCTTTTCGGGTATTCCTATTCCATTATCCTTTATATGAAAATTATAATAATTGGCCGTTTCTTCAAAGCTGATCGAAACATGGGGCTGAATTTCTGGGGCGGTAAACTTTATGGCATTTGAAATTAGGTTTTGGAACAACTGTTTTATCTCAATCCTGTATCCAGTAACTGTTGGCATGGTTTCGTATTCAATGGTTATATTCCTTTCCTCAATTACACCCATCAAGTCTTCCCTAATTTTCTGAAGGGTTAGGTTTAGGTCAATATTTTCCATTTGTCCACTAGTGCCCAAACGTGAAAATGAGAGCAAGCCACTGATTAGATTGCGCATCCGCTCCACGGCCTTATTGATAAATTGAAAGTACAGGGTAGCCTCTCCTTCCAGGCGTTCCGGAAAATCTTCCTGAAATATCTCTAGGTAATTGGAAACAGTGCGCAGGGGCTCCTGAAGATCATGGGAGGCCACATATGCAAAATGATCCAGTTGTTGGTTTTTGGCCAAAAGGGATTCATTCAATTTTTCCGCTTCACTTATCGCTGTTTCTTTCGCCTTGATTTCTTCTTCCTTCTCAATATTTATTTTCTTTAAATCCTTCAAGGCAGCCTCCATATTTTTATTGGTTTGTTCCAATTCCAATTGGGTGGACAGTAGCTCTTCAATAAGGGGCTTCACTTTTTTTATAAGATTAAATAGGCTTAAAAAAACAATCACAGTGGCTATTCCCAAAGCACTTAAAATTATTAGTTTCCAAATAAAAAAACGGTGGTTGCGTTCTTCCAATAAGGCATTTTCCACTTCAACTAGCGCCTCAAGTTTGTGCCCAATATCCGCCGTAAAGTGCAGCCCTATTTCCCCCTGTTGCGCATTTGCTGGATAATTTCCTGTATTTATCCGCTCTTGAAATAATTGAATTTTGCCATCCATATCTGTTGAAATGCCTTTCATACGCTGTAGTTGAGCGTCGTGGTCCGCGACCAGGTTTTCCAACGATAGCAATAGCGAGTCGTATTCATCCTGGGCGTCGAAAAAAGCTTGTTTAAATTTTATTTTCCCAGTAGCCTCATAGGCAAGCCCATAACTTTCCATCTTTGAAATGGTTGCGGACATTTGGCGGATATTGCTTTTTACCTCCCACGTATGCGCTATTTCATTGGCAGAAGTAGCATTTCTGATAAATGAAAAACCAATGAGAATGATTACTAAAATAAGTGAGGAAATAAGCAGAATAAAGTTGGTGAGACCTACTTTTCGAATTCGCTTCATAATGGTAGCGTTAGTATGTGAATTTTTTTATAAATTTAAGTTTCCAGAAGTAATTATGAAACTCTTGGCTTGAAAAGATTAAAAATTGTGGGGATAAAGTCAATACTTCTGGCAAACAGATTATAATTTTACCCAGTTATTACCAACCCAACCAATATGAACTTACCCGATGTTTTAAATTTCTTGATTGTAGAAGATCTTGTATCCGATTCCTTTTTGTTGCAGCGACAAATAAAGAAAATCTGTGCCCATCCCGAAATACGATTTGTAGATAGCGAAATAAGCCTTATAAATGCGCTAAAAACTTATATTCCCGATATGGTTATTACTGATTTCAATCTTATAGGCATGAATGCTTTTGACGTGATCAGAATCACCAAAAATTATAACAATAAAATACCCGTGGTAGTAATAACCGGAAACCTTAAATATGAAGCGGACCGCGAAAAACTAATTGAAAGTGGCGCCGAGGGTTTTTTTATAAAGGAACCCATCAATACATTGAACGAGCGGATGCTTCCGCTCTTTGTGAATATCATAGACACACAAAAGGATAAACTGGACAAACTTCAAACCGAAAGGCGTAAATACGATTCCTCAAAATCGCACAGCGATTTTTTAAGGGAATATAATTTTGGGGAGAAAGAAAATAAAATTGAGGAAATAAATACTCCTTCATTTTTTCAAAAGATGTTGAGTTTTATAAAAAAATAAGTTTCGCTGGGGCAAACCAGAGTCATATTTAATTCATTCTCTTCACTTAGGGCGAATTATTCTGTGGAAATGATCAATGCAAAACCTGAGCTTTTTGGCGTCAAGCCCATAGAGTTTATTATTGATTTTGAATCGGAAGCTTTTGTGGAAATAGCCGGAAACCACTACCTTTTTAAAGTGGGCGAACTTATTGGCCCCCCAAATGCAACTGTATCAGGAAACGGAGCGCAAACTGCCCTTGGAAGATGAATACACCCGTACCTACTATCGCACAATCAATATTAAAATCCCCAAGGGATATCACGTGGCCAATGCCAATGATATTAATATTGACCATTCCTTTTCGAAGGATGGAAAAAAAGTACTTATGTTCAAGTCTTTTTATGAAATTGAAGGGGATATCTTAAAAATTACTGCTGATGAATTTTATAATATCACTAAAATTTCCAAGGAATTTTACGAAGATTACAGAACGGTAATCAATAGTGCTGCCGATTTTAATAAAGTGACCTTGGTATTGGAAGCCGATTAGTAGTTGAATTGTTGTTTTATTGTAATTGGCAATTTGTCCTTTTTTTAGGACAAACCTTGCTTATTTTTGCCATTTCAATCAATTACACCAGCGCTATTTTTCCCCAAACCTACCAACACACTTTAAAAGAACGGTGACCAAAAAACTGGTCAACCTTCCTAATATAGGCAAGTCCCTAAATCCAAATATTACTTTCATACCGAATGATTCTGGTACTAACCGATATTGTGACTAAATGAGGCAAAATACTAAATGAGATTGTACCCACCCTGTAAAAGTCTACCAATCAAATTTTCAAATTAAACCCTACCTATTCAAAAGACAGCAACACCACAGATTTTTGTTAGGTAGAATATCTGATATAATTTTGGAAATGGTTTTAGGCTGTCAAATCAATGATGAGAGGGGTGGATTCGTGAATTATACAACAAAATAGAAATATAGTAATTCAATTAAATAAATCCTGGTGTTTGTTCCTCAACCTCTCAAATTCTAAATCAAAACAAGCAAATTCTAAATCATCTGGAGGGAATTAATTAGTTTCGTATACATTCGTTAATTAAATTCACGAGTATGCGGCTATTGATTATTGTAGTTATTCTATTTTTAAATATCACAAATCTTCTTGCGCAGGATAGAATAATAGATAGTCTGCAAAACAAACTTATTGCCGCGGAAAACAATCTAGAAAAAGCAAAACTCTATAACGCCATTTCCCAACAATACAAGTACACCGATCCCGATAAAATGTTGCAGTTTGCACTAGAAGCCTTTAAAATATCGGAACAGGAGCAGCTAAAGATAGAAATGGGAAATGCCTATCTAAATATGGGTACCGCCCATATTATTTTGGGTGATTATCAAAAAGCGATGGATCACTTTGTATGGGGAAAATCTATTTTTGAAGAACTCCCAAAAACATCCCAAACCTCCAATGAAATTGCCCAAGGTATAGCCAGAACCTATGGCAGCATGGGTATAGTTTTATCTGAACAAAGCAATTATACCAAGGCACTTCAATACTACCTAAAGGCTGCGAGGGTATACGAAGAATTGGAGGACAAAGGCCAAGCCGCCAAAATCTACAATAATATTGGGGTAGTTTACAAAGCACAATCCGACAATCAAAAAGCCTTAGAATATTTCCTAAAAGCATTGCTGATCCAGCAAGAGCTAAATGCACCCAACGTGGGGATTACCCAAACCAACATCGCAAATATTTATTATAAAGAGGGGAAATTGGATGAAGCCTTTCAATATTATACCGCGGCAAAAAGTAGTTTGGATACCTATCCCAACACCCGGGCATTGGGCGAATGGTACAATAGCATAGGCGCCTATTACCAGTCACGCGCATATCCGGAAATGGCACTGGAAAACTGGCAAAATGCCATAACTACCTTTGAGGGCATGAATGATAAATTTGGCTTGGCAGATACCTACCTTCTCTTGGCTGAATTTCACAACAGTCAAAACAACTATACAAAAGCACTGCAAGCCGCCAACAACGCTTTAAATTTGGCAAAGGAAACTGCTGTATTGGAACAGCTGGTGGTAGCAGAAAAAGTACTGAGCGATATTTATTATAAAACGGGAAATACCGATCAAGCCCTGGTTCATTTTAAAAGATACAGCACTGCCAAGGACAGCCTTCATAAAAAAAACGATGTGCGAAAAGCAGTTGAAGCCGCTATGAACTATGAATTTGAAAAGAAGGAACTACTGCAAAAGGAAGAAAACCAAAAACGGGAATTATTGATAAAAGAAGAGGCAAAAAGCAACAATTTAAAATTGCTTTTTGGGGCATTGATTGGCCTATTGCTTTTTGGGATGGGTTTCTTGATCTACAACCGTTACCAATTAAAAAAAACACTCACCCTTCAAAAAGAATTGGCAGAATACGAGCAAAAGGCCCTACACCTGCAAATGAACCCCCATTTTGTATTTAATTGTCTGGGCTCCATATCAAGTTTTATTGTTCAAAATGGAACTGATAGCGCCATAAAATACCTTTCAAAATTTTCAAAATTGATGCGGTTGACTTTAGAGTATTCAAAGGAATCGCTTATTCCTATAGATAAGGAAATTGAAAGTCTTCAAAATTATTTGGAATTGGAACAACTTCGGTTCAACGATAAGTTCAGTTTTAGCATCACAAAAGATCCAAACATTGAGGACGATGTGGCACTTCCGCCTTTATTGATTCAGCCCTTTATTGAAAATGCAATCATTCATGGCGTTATTCCGAAGCAAGAAAGCGGTACTATTTCCATCAGCTTTTCAATTTCAAATTCATCCTTACAGTGCACTATTGTTGATGACGGCGTAGGGATAAACCAATCCAGAAAAAACAAGAAAGATTTGGTGTTGGCACATAAATCCATGGCCTTGGGAATCATTAAAAAACGATTGGAAATGATCTCAGAGGCCACCTCAAAAGAAGCCAGCATAGCCATTGAGGAAATGGAAAACGGGGATGAAATAACCGGTACAAAAATAAAATTAAAACTGCCTTTACAATATACCGGCAGTTAACTAATCGCATTTGAAACAATTTATGATTAAGGCAATTTTAATAGACGACGATAAAAATTTAAGGGAGGGAATGAAAAAACTCCTCGCCCTATTTGCACCCAACATAAAAATAATTGGGGAAGCAGATAGCGTAGCAACTGGCGTTGAGGCGATAGACCGCTTGCAACCACAGGTTGTCTTTTTGGACATACAATTGAATGATGGTACCGGATTTGATATTTTGGAAAAAGTAGCCGAAAAAAACAAAACCATCACCTCAAATATCGTATTCATTACCGCCCACGAACAGTATGCAATCAAAGCTTTTAGGTTTAGTGCGCTGGATTTTTTGCTGAAACCCGTAGATCCTGAAGAATTACAAAAGGTTATTGAAAAAATTGAAACGGTGGTCGTAAAGAAAAACGACTTTTCGCATATAGATTTGTTGCTTGAAAACATTCGTAAAAATGTGGACAATTTTAAACGCATAGCGCTGTCAACCCAGGACGGAATACATCTTTTTGACATAAGCGATATAATACGTTGCGAAAGTGAGGATAATTATACCAAGTTTTATATTAACAATCATAAACCCATATTGATTTCAAAAACCTTGAAGGAATACGAAGAGCTTTTGGCGCAACACAATTTTGAACGCATCCATCAATCACATTTAATAAATCTTAATTATTTAAGGTCGTATATAAAAAAAGATGGCGGCTATGTGGTAATGGAAGATGGAAGTCGATTGCCCATTTCGCAACGAAAAAGGGAACGCTTGCAAAACATTTTAAAAGCGATGTAAGCGAATTCTAATTGAAAATTGGCATATGCTCATTCACCTATTAAATACTGAAAACACTTAATTACATTTATTGAAAATTAACCATTATGAACAAAATACTACTCTTTCTCTTATTAACTACTGGTTTAGCCAGTGCACAAATCGTAAACATTCCCGACGTATCATTTAAAAATGAATTGATTAGTGATGGCGTTGATACAAACAGCGATGGAGAAATCCAAGTTTCCGAAGCGTTGGCGACTACTTCAATATCGCTGCAATCTTCCAATATTGCAAACATAACGGGAATTGAAGCTTTTGTAAATTTAACGAGCTTTCAGAGTGACCCAAACCAGGTTGCAACAATAGACTTTTCAACTAATGTAAATTTAGTTTCAATTAGTATCCAAGCCGCCATTCCACCAAATGTGGGGCCCTTAACTTCAATAAATATTGATTCCTGTGTTGCTCTGGAAAACCTGTTGGTATCCTCATCCTCCATTGCCGTATTGGATCTTAGTTCAAATGTTAACCTTACTTCCCTGTACATTGCAGTAAACCCATTGTTGGAAACCGTCTTCCTTAAAAACGGTAGCGATGAAAGCTCAAACATGGATCCCGGAAGCTGGATGGAAAATTGGTTATCCGCAAACAACCCAAGCCTCCAATATGTGTGCGCCGATGATTTTCAAACTACCGAAATCCAACAATTTGCAGGAACCGATTATCCGGTAAATTCATATTGTACCTTTCCTCCGGGGGGTGATGTAAACACCATTACGGGAGTAACAAAATTAGACGATGAAGGCAACGGATGCGATTCAGGCGATAGCACCATACCATACACGAGTTTCAATATAGAATTTAATGGCAATCCTTCCAATGCAATTGCTTACAGTAATGCCGCAGGAGTTTACAATGTATATGCCGGCGAGGCGGGCACCTACACCCTATTGCCAAATTTGGAAAACCCAAATTATTTCAATATTAGCCCCTCCTCTGTAGATATAAATTTCCCAGTTATTGATAATAGCAGTGTAACCCAAGACTTCTGCGCAGAAGCAAATGGCGTTCATCCAGATCTGGAAGTAGTAATCGCCACGGCTGTACACGCAAGACCCGGCTTTGATGCGACCTATTTGCTAGTGTATAAAAATAAAGGAAACCACCCCCTTTCGGGCGATGTTCAATTTAATTATCCCGAAGACACCATGGATTTTGTGTCTTCAAGTACAACTCCAGATTCGCAGGGAAATGGAACAATGACCTTTAATTTTACCGACTTGCAACCGTACCAAACCGAAACCGTTGAGATAGTTCTTGCAGTAAATGGTCCAATGGATACGCCTCCAGTAAATATTGGCGATATCTTACAACTTAACGCCCAAATAAACCCTGTGGCGGGAGATGAAATGCCAAACGATAATCTTTTTACCCTTAACCAGACAGTAATTGGCTCTTTTGATCCTAATAATATTGTGTGTTTGCAAGGAGATGAAGTGCCCACAAACTATATTGGAGATTATCTTCATTATATTATAAATTTTGAAAATACGGGTACTGCCCCCGCAGAGAATGTTGTAGTAACTATGGAAATAGATGCTGACGACTTCGACCCAACATCTCTTCAAATACTTAATATTTCCCACGACGTACAAATAATAGTAAGGAATGGTATAGCAGAGTTTCATTTCCAAAGCATCAATCTTGACACAGGGGGCCACGGAAATATCCTTCTTAAAATGAAAACCAAAAGTGACTTAAACATATCAGATATCGTGGGCGCAAAAGCAAATATTTACTTTGATTACAATTTCCCGGTAGAGACCAATGAAGCAGAAACCTCATTCAGGGTGCTGGGTGTAGAAGAGTATAATAGCTTAAAAATTGCAATATACCCAAATCCAGCCTATGGTTTAATAAACATTCAAGCTGCTTCTGGTATAAAGAATATCGGCATCTACGATCTTCAAGGAAGATTGATTGACACAAGCACAATAAATAATCAAAATACTGAATTGAATATTTCAGCCTTAACACCTGGAGTCTATTTCCTATCTATCGAAACACAAACCGGTACTGGCTTTAAAAAGTTCATTAAGCATTAGTTAGTAAATTGATGTACTGATTAGAAGTTGAGTAAATGTGAGGGCAAGATGTTTCTAGGAAACATCTTGCCCTTTTTTTCATACCGATTTCAGGCTTTTAAGGTATGTTTCATTTTTATCAGTGAACACTGCAAATATAAAATCACCTAATTCTTTCTTTGCCCTAAGTTCATTTAAAGTGACAAATTCACAAAAGCCTACAGCTTACTGCTTATGCATTATAATCATAATGTTACATCCTGGATATTGCTATATTAACTTAAGTCAATGAATTACCATTCTACAGCCAATAAATTTGCATAAAATTTAATATGTAGATTATGAAACAATTAGCAAGAATATCAGGGATTGCCTATCTAATGATTTTTTTAGCAGGTTTTTATGCCAATTTTGCGGTGCTTGAAAGCCTAATAGACAAGAACAGCTCAGCAATTACAGCTTCAAATTTCATTAATAATCATATACAACTAGGTAACGGATTACTTGGGTTTGTGGTGATGTTGTGCTTTGATGCGCTATTGGTTTGGTCGCTTTTTGGTTTGACAAAATCGACAAGTAAGAGAATGTCTTATCTAGCTTCTTTTTTTCGATTATTGCACGCGCTCTTCTTTGGTGTTGCATTATTTAAATTATGGGCGGCCTATCAAATAACATTTAATGCAACTATTTCAACAAACTTACAGAACCAGGTATCAGAATTGTTATTAGATTTTGATACGCTTTGGACTGTTGGATTGCTTTTTTTTGGAGTTCACTTACTTGTTTTAGGTTATCTAGCTTTAAAATCAATAACGATCCCGAACGCAATTGGCATACTATTAATGCTTGCAGCAATAGGTTATATAATAGATAGTACAGCAAAGCTGATCATGCCAAATTATATAGTTTATAAAGATGTTTTTGAAATGGTCGTTATAATTCCTTCAGTAATTGGGGAGTTCTCGTTTACCGTTTGGCTACTAATCAAGGGATTTAAAAAGCAATCACAACAAGAAGTTGAAAAAATAGTGTAACCCCACCTCACGATTTAAGACGTATTCTATAACACTTAGGTTTTCTTAAGATAGCTTAAGATTTTCAACTAACCAATAAACTAATTTTGACCTAACAATCATAAAATCAATAATATATAATCAATAGCAACCACACGCAAATAGTTTTAGCAACTAATAGTTATCCTTTTCAAACAAGTTTGGTTTTGATCATCTAATTAATTTGCAGGAGCTATGTAAATCAAAAATAAAGTTCAAAAAAACAATAAATCATGCCACATTTTGTAATAGACTGCTCTGAGCAGATCGTAAAATTAAAATCACCACAAGAGATTAATCAGAAAGTATACGATACTGCGGTGTCAACAGGACTATTCATTCCTGAGGAAATTAAAGTTCGTATTAATCCATTTCAATATTATATCACTGGAAATACAAGTGATCACTTTATCCATGTTTTTGGAAATATCATGGAAGGAAGAACCACAGAACAAAAAGCAGAACTTTCAAAACGAATTGTTTCAGAATTGAAAGTGATGTTTCCTGAAGTGCCTATTATTTCAATAAACATTCGGGATTTTGAAAGAGCTACCTATTGTAATAAATCAATGGTGTAAATAATATCTTTTTAATAAAAAGCAACAACTTTAAAGACAACTAACACCATTAAAAATATTAAATCATGAACACTCTAAAAATTAACAATCTAGAGCTAACCTATAAAAACGGGCATCAAGCAATTAGAAATATTTCTTTGGAAATAAAGAATGGAATGTTCGGGTTATTAGGCCCAAATGGTGCTGGAAAATCCTCCCTAATGAAAACAATCGTTGGGCTTCAAAAACCTTCTTCCGGGAAAATCCTATTCAATAATGCCGACATTGTCAATAATCCTGAAGAAATTAAAAAGCACTTAGGGTTTTTACCTCAGGATTTTGGAGTTTACCCTAAAGTAAATGCATACGATTTATTAAACCATATAGCTATTTTAAAAGGTGTTAATAATAAAGTTGAACGTCAGAAACAGATTCAATATTTGTTAGAGAAAGTAAACCTTTGGAATTTTAAGAACAAAGAAGTACATACTTTTTCTGGGGGAATGAAACAACGCTTTGGCGTGGCTCAAGCTTTATTGGGAAGTCCTAAAATTATCATTGTGGATGAGCCTACTGCCGGCCTGGACCCAGAAGAGCGTAACCGTTTTAATGCACTTCTAAGTGATATTAGTAGTGAAGTAATTGTGATTTTATCTACTCATTTAGTTGAAGATGTGAAAAACCTATGTTCTGAAATGACCATTATGAATAAAGGTAGAATTCTTAAAATTGGTAAGCCAAAAGAATTAATTGAAGATTTAGAAGGTAAAATCTGGTCAAAATTTATTGCTAATGATGAACTGGAAACTTACCAATCAAATCTAAAAGTTATTAGTCAACAACTTATAGAGCGTCAACTTCAAATTACAGTGTTTGCATCTACACAACCTGAAGAATTTTCACCAGTTGAACCAATATTGGAGCACGTTTACTTTAATGTGCTTTCCCAAAACAATTAATTATGAATGCTATACTTCAATTTCAATTAAAGCATAGCGGTAACCGGTATGTATTAGGTTTAACAGCTTTACTATTAGTATTTATAGGATGGTTTTGCGGTTATAAGTTTAATTTAACTGCTGGTGAAGGAATTTATCTTAATTCCCCATACACCATTGGCTTTATGATGGCATTGTTGAGTCTGTCAATAATTTTTATGGCTATTCTATTTGCCTTAGAGATTCTGTTTAAGGAATGGGACACAAAATTTGATATAATGTTATTCTCATATCCAATTTCCCTTAAAAACTATTTAAAAGGGAAGTTTTCAGCATTTACGTTAAAAGCATTTTTAAGTTTTTTAATCTTAATTATAGGATTTGTCATTGGTCAGAACTTACGAACAGGTAGCGAAATGCTGTTAGGATTTAGTGTTTGGTCATATCTCTATCCGTTTTTAATCTTTGGGGTTTTAAACTGCTTCTTCGTTTGTAGCTTCTTGTTTATGGTTGCCTATACAACGCGTAAGAAGTTATTAGTGGTTATTGGAGGTTTACTATTGTATGTTCTTTACATGGTATTATTAGTGTTTTCTAATTCGCCATTTATGGCAGGAAGCATCCCGCAATCTATTGAAGTACAGCAACTATCATCATTGCTGGATCCTTTTGGAACATCTGCCTATTTCTTTGAAGCTAGAGACTTGAGTGTTTCTGAAAAAAATCAATTCATCGTGCCACTTAAAGGCTTTTTGGCCATCAACCGTATAGTTTATGTGGTGTTATCAATGTTGTTTTTGGCTATTTCTTATCGTTTTTATGTGTTCAATAAAACAACAAGTAAAAAGGAATTGAAGCGTAAAAAGGATAACGTTAAAGCAGGAATAGTAAGATTGACAAAAGTTAAAATACCAGCTCTTAATTTTGGTTTAAAGTCAGAATTAAACTCAATTATATCCTTTGCAAAGGTTGATTTAATTTACCTTTTTAAAAGCGTAACTATAGTTGCTGTTTCCATGCTATTGGTGTTCTTCGTTGGTATGGAAATGTATTCAGATATTGATAAAGGCATACGTTTACCAGATTATTATGCCAGTTCTGGTCTTTTGGCGACTTCTATTTCGCAAAGCTTTCACTTATTGGGTGCGTTCATTTTGGTGTATTTTATTAATGACATGTATTGGAGAAGTAGTGCAGCCCATTTTTATTTAATTGAAGACAGTACATTTTTTTCAAAAGCAAAATTAAAAGGGCACTTAATGTCATTGGCTTTGTTATTAGTATTCTTAACAACGTTACTTATAGTATTGGCATTAGTGTTTCAAATCAGTTATGGATATACACAAATTGATTGGTTGGCTTATTTTGGGGTTATTATATTTAATACAATTCCACTTTTCCTTTTCGGCACATTGTTACTTCTTATCAATAGTATCATCAATAGCAAATATGTAGCCTTAGGTATTTCAATAGTAGCGGTTGTAGTTTTTACAACACCATTAATAAAAATGTTGTTGCCATATCCATTATTACATGTTTTCTCAGGATTTAATGGTGTGTTTAGTGACCTAAATGGTTATGGTGCATATCTGTCAGCCTTTTCAAATAGATTGCTTTTTGGAATTTGCCTGCTGGGCTTAATATGGATTTTAAATTCATTTTTGAAATTTAAACAATGGACCAAATTGAAATCTTTTATTGCCATTGTTTTCTTTGGATTTAGCGTTTTTGGAGGCTTTAATTTCATGAATGGCTATTCACCAAAAAATGAAGACACAAAACTAGTTGAAGCGGTTAATTATGAAAAAAATTACCGTAATTATCAAAATATACCCCAACCTACAATTATAGATGTAGACACAAAAATAGACTTGTATCCTTCTGAAAATTCTTATAAAATTCAAGGAAAATATAGAATTCAAAATCTATCAGATGAACCAATAAATAAGATTCTATTGAATTTTCATTCCGACTTAGAATTAAATCAAGCAACATTTAGAATCCATAATAAAGATATTTCAGTTGATGAGATTGTATCAGAGATAAAACTTGATGAGCCTTTTATGCCAAGTGATACAGCGACTCTGCAGTTTAATTTATCATACAAATGGTTTGCTGTCAATGGACATCAATCTTTTAATGCTATCGTTGATAATGGTACGTTTATGAGGATTAGTAATTATTATCCTTTGTTGGGATACCAATCAGATAAAGAGATAGAAGACGAACAAAAACGAGAAGAATACGGACTCGGTAATCCAACAGGTTTAAAGAAGCTTGAAGCACCAAAAGTCTTTAAAAATGACTTTATAAATTTAAATATGGTACTTACCACTGAAAGCAATCAAATACCTATGGGAATAGGCAATATTGTTAAAACCTGGACTGAAAACGATAGGACAAATACCCAATACAAAGTCTATGGTATTCCATTTCGATTTGCAGTTGCATCTGCTAAATACCAAAAACAAACTATCAAGCATCGTAACATAGAAATTGAAGTACTTTATCATGACATGCATTTTGAAAATGTAGAGCGACTGCTAAAAAATGCCGTATTGAGTTTAGATTATTGTGTAAATAATTTTAATGGGTATCCATTTGAAAAAATAAGCTTTGTAGAGGTCTCATCTTTTACGAGTGGGTTTGCGGCAACAGCATATCCAGCAACCATTTTTATGACCGAAAACATGATATTTCATGCCAATATAGATAGTGATCCAAGTAAAGATGTTATAAATGAATTAGCAGGCCATGAGTTGGCTCATATATGGTGGGGAAATAGTCAAATAAATCCAGATGAAAGAGAAGGCGCTTCAATGCTTACCGAGTCCTTAGCCATGTATACCGAAATGATGATTTACAAAAAAATGTATGGGAAAGAACGCATGATGGAACGCGTTGAAATACATCAACAAATTTATGATAATGAAAAAGGACTTTACGGAAATCCACCTTTATACAGAGTGCCTTATGGCGCAACACATATAGCTTACTCAAAAGGTGCAATAGCAATGGTAGAATTATCTGAATTAATAGGCGAAGATAAAGTCAATGAAGCATTAAGAAGTTTTTTAGCCAATAATCAATATCCTAAAAAGCCTACAACTTTAGATTTGCTTGAGGAATTTTATAAAGTCGCACCAGATAAAAGTGCTAAATCTAAAATTGACGAGCTGTTTCAAACCAGCTGAAATAAAATACGGTATAAATCAATAAAAAAAATATGTTTAAAAAATATCGAATTATTAAATGGATACTAACCGCGCTAACCCTTATTGTGGCTGTCCTTATCTTTATTGGCATATATATCGCGAGTCTATTACCGGTAGAAGATGGCACCTTAGTTAATAGTCAAGTGCGTGATATCAATTACATCACTAAAGATGTACCAGCGTATCGTGGAAAAATACTGGCTGTTGTAACCAGCACGGCTACAATGGGTACAAGTGGTAAAGGCACAGGATATGAACTAACGGAATTAGCAAGAGCTTACTATGTTTTTAAAGCTAATGGTTTTGATGTTGATATAGCAAGTCCTTTAGGAGGGAAGCCACCTGTGGTGTTAGATGATGATGATATGGGAATATTCGATTATGCATTTTTGAATGATTCAATTGCGCAATCCAAAACCAATAACAGCCTTATATTAAAAGATATTAATCCTAAAATATATGATGCTGTTTATTTTGTCGGAGGGAAAGGAGCGATGTTTGATTTTCCAAATAATAAATTTATACATG
Organism: Aequorivita iocasae; assembly: GCF_016757735.1. Taxonomy (NCBI): domain Bacteria; kingdom Pseudomonadati; phylum Bacteroidota; class Flavobacteriia; order Flavobacteriales; family Flavobacteriaceae; genus Aequorivita; species Aequorivita iocasae. The sequence goes on along the minus strand of NZ_CP068439.1, from coordinate 1,714,421 downwards.
CTCTAATACAAGATTTCCATAAGAATAACAAAGTAATAGGGGCAGTCTGTCATGGCCCTGCAGCATTTGTAAATGTTACCTTAAATGATGGGCAGTCATTTTTAAAAAATAAGCAGGTAAGTAGCTTTACCAATAAGGAAGAGTTATTATTAATTCCAAATGCAGAATCTGTATTTCCTTTTTTATTGCAAGATAAACTGATATCTCAAGGAGCCGTATTTAACGAAGGCATCATGTATCTTGAAAAAATAAGTCACGATAATAATTTAATTACTGGTCAAAATCCATGGTCAGTATGGGCAATGGCTGAAGCTATGGTAAAGCAAATAGGATACACCCCGAAACAAAGAGCAATAACTGCGGAAGAAAATGCCGTTAAAGTCTTATTAGCCTATGAAACAAAAGGCAAAGAAGATGCTAAAGCAGTAATAAAACAAATTGTAGAAGAAAATAAACAATCTGTTTCTAGATCATTGCTAATTAATCATAGTGCTGTATCAGTAATACAGGGACATTTAAAAAAATCTTATGACCTTTTACGTTTAGCGTCTTATACAAAAGATATTGAACCCAATAAATAAAAATTAATGGAAACACTATCCCTTAGGATTCCAACAGCACCTATTTAAGACAATATAAAATGGACCATAGAATAGACTATATAGATAAATTCGAATATAAAGAGGTTGTAAATGTGTGGGAAGCATCTGTAAGGGCAACGCATCATTTTTTAAAAGAAGAAGACATCGCCTATTTCAAACCCTTAATTCTAAATACCTATCTAGACGCTGTTGAATTAAGGTGCTATAGAGATGAGAATTATAAAATAAATGGGTTTGTAGGCGTCATAGATGGTAGTCTAGAAATGCTATTCATTCACCCAACACATATAGGGAAAAGAATAGGAAAAACTTTATTGGAATATGCAATTAACAGCCTTAATGTAAACAAAGTAGATGTCAATGAGCAGAATCAACAAGCTGTTGGGTTTTACAAACATTGTGGCTTTGAGACCATAGGGCGATCTGAATTGGATCCCTCAGGAAAACCCTATCCGATTTTGCACATGGAATTAATAAAATAAAAAACATGAAACTAAAATTTGTCATTTTAACTGCGCTATTATTTGGAGTCCTTCATTTTGCCCAAGCCCAACAAAGTAATCTTACCCATAAAGATTCGCTCAACCATACTTTAAATCAGTATTATGAGCTCAACCTAAAAGTATTTCAGCAAAACTCAACCCTGAAAGATATCGATAACATTTTTGAGTTATTTACAGATGATTTTACTTATGTGCATCCAAAGTATGGCGGAATCTATTCTCGTGAAGACCTCTACAATGGTTACAAAAGAAATCAAAAAAATGGAGGCTATGACGGCAGTGTTATGGATATAAAAATCGAAAACATTATTTATGGTTTAAACGCCATTACAGTAAGCAAACGTTTTATTACAAAACACGAGGGTAAAAGAGTTGAAGGTAACGAGCAAATGGCCCTTTTTGAGTTTAAGAATGGGAAGATTTCTAAAATTAAAGAATATTGGTAAACTTTTGATTGAGTAATAATAACTTATGGCTTCATTAGAACAACAACGCATCGAATTTGCAAACAGAAAATTTTTAGCAACACCACTTTCCGGATTAATAGCTTGGTTTTTGGTTGGTCTTTCAGGATTATTATTTCCTGATAGAATAACTGTGTGGATATTATTTATTGCCACGGGAAGTATTGTGTATTTAGCACTTTTTGTATCAAAATTTACAGGAGAAAACTTTTTAGATAAAACAAAACCTAAAAATGTATTTGATGGTTTGTTTCTTTATACAGTAGCTCAGGCTGTGTTGGTGTATGCGATTGCCATACCTTTCTTTTTGAAAGATTATACATCATTACCATTAACAGTAGGAGTTTTAACAGGAACCATGTGGTTACCATTTTCATGGATTATTAAGCATTGGGTGGGTATTTTCCATTCACTTACAAGAACCATTTTAATTGTATTGTTGTGGTATCTATTTCCAGAACAACGATTTGTGGTAATCCCTTTTACAATTGTAGTCATTTATATTATTACCCTTATTTTTTTGACGAAAAGGAATAAACAGGAATTATTATGAAATACGGAATAGTTACAGGAAGCAGCAGAGGCATTGGCTTAGCAACGGTTGAGTTGTTAACTAAAAATGCAAATACGCAAGTTATTGGAAGTTCAACTTCTGGAAATCATACATTAAACCAACCTAATTTTCAATGTTTACAACTCGATTTGTCAAATAACTTTTCTATCGATAAATTTATCCTGAGTTTAGGGAATCTTAAACTTGATTTTTTAATAAACAATGCAGGAATATTACTCGAAAAATGGGATGCTTCAGTAATTAATATGGAACAGTTAAAACAAACCTTTAATATTAATGTATTTGGCACTATTGAACTAACTGAAAAACTCCTGCCTAGATTAAATGCCAAAGCGCATATCATAAATATTACATCAGATTGGGGCTCTTTTAGTGAATTGAATTTTGATGAATTTCAGCCTCATTACAAAATGTCTAAAGCAGCTTTAAATATGTACACTAAGTTGTTGGCAAAGCGATTGGAAAGTCAAAGTATAACAGTATCGTCTCTAGATCCAGGTTGGACCCAGACCGATATGGGAGGAAAAGTAGCCCCACGACTACCCAAAGATGTGGCTGGAGATATTTTTAACTTATTAAATAATGACGTTGAAAGCGGACAGTTTTGGCATAAGGGAAAGATTAGAAGCTGGTAGATATAATATAGATTAAATGAAGTTATTTTTTATTGTCTTCTTATTAATAGTTAGCCCTCTTCAAAATTCGAAGGAGCAATGCCAAGAATTAATTCAAACGGCCATTGAGGCATTGCACAAAAAAGAGTACCCTAAATCCTTAGAACTACTTATAAATGCCCAGAATATTGCCAGTTCGCACCAATGGCATGAAGAGCAGTTTTTAGCCCTCAATAATATAGCCAATAATTATTATCAACTATCAGAATTTGGTGAGGCCCTAGAGAACTACTTGGCTGCATATAATGTTGCAGTATCCCATCTAAACCCCCAAAGGGAAATGGTTGTTTTAAATAATGTTGGTATTTTATACTTTGAGGAAAAAAAGTATAAAGAGGCTGAAAATTATTTTTTAAAGGCGTACACTATAGCAAATGAACATAATGAGAAAGTTAAAATAGGAATCTATGCCATAAATTTGGGTCTTGTTTATAATAAACTCAACCATTTAGATAAAGCGAACCAATATTTAAAAATTGCATTTCCCCTCCTGAAAAATGAAAAAAATATTTTACTTCAAGGTAAATATGCACTAGCAGAGAATCACTTTTTAAAAGGAGATTTAAAAGATGCCGAAAATTTAATTAACGCCCTTATTCCACAATTAAAAAATGCTGAACTCATAGAACACCAATCGGAAGCATATCTACTACTCTCAAAAATATACCAAACAAAAGATGACTGGTCACGGGCGAAACAGTTTGCTAAAGAGGCTAACTATATTAAGGGCAGTCTTGATATTCAAATTAAAATATACGAGCAACTCTCCTTGCTCTCCTATAATTCAAAAGACTTCAAAAGCTCACGAACCTATAGGGATTCGGTAATTATTTTAAAAGATAGCCTGTTTAGGGTTAAAAGTAGAAATCAGTTTGAAGGCAATAAGGTAAAATTCGATATCAAACGTTTCGAAAAAGAGTTAGAAGATAATACCCTAGAATTCAATGCAGAACGTAAAGTATTTTATATACTTATCAGCGCTATTGCCCTATTGCTTTTACTTTCCATTTGGGCATGGAGAATGCATATCTCAAAATTCAAACAAAAGAAGATCATTTCTGAAAGTGATCAGAAGATTAAAATGTTGGAACTCGAAAACGAGCTGGAATCCAAAAATAGAAAACTAACGGTAAAAGCGTTGAAAATAGCAAGCAGAAACGAATTGCTTCAAGAAGTCTTACAAGCCATCAAATCATATAAAGATCTGGACAGTAACAGCGATCTAAAAAAATTAGTACTTCAATTAAAATCACATTTAAGAAATGATGCCAGCTGGAACGATTTCTTGGTTCATTTTGAAGAAGCAAACTATGGGTTTTTGAAAAATTTAAAAGAAAAACACCCATCATTAAATACAAATGACATTCGATTCATTTCTTATTTATACATGAATCTTTCTATTAAAGAAATTGCTTCTCTTTTCAACATAACTCAGGATGCCTGCAGAAAAAGAAAGGAACGTATTGCTAAAAAGATAGGATTACCCGATACTTCTAGCTTATATCCATACCTCTCGGAACTACAGTAAAATTGGGCATGTCCTATTTTCTCTTGCCGTATGTCCTAGTAATTCGTGTCAGAAATTCTTCAAAAAATATTCAATTCTTCATTTTCGCCACTTAATTATTAAAAACAAACAACAATGAAAAACAAGTTTACATGGCTTATTCTGGTTTTGGCCCTCTCCCTATACCAGAAAGGATTTGCACAATTGGAAGCTGTAGGTTCGTCAGACTACGGTAGAATCTTTAATATTACCTATGACCCTTCAGTAGAAAATAAATTATATGCCACATCGCTCTATAACCATATTTTGGTTTCAAATGATAATGGCCAAAATTGGGAAGTATTATTTTCAATGTCAGTGCAAGATGTTACAACTTTTAAAGATTTAAAGTTGGCGAGAAACAATTCGGCCTTGAGTTTTATTAAGTACAATCAAGGGTCTGCAAATAACACCATCATAATTTTAGATTTAAATTCCAATACAGTTATCGATGAAATAGAAATTCCTTATAGTTCTGGAGATAAATATATAGAGTCGTACAGCTTGTATGATGCAGACCCTAATGTAATCTTGATGAATACTAAAATAGATTTTGGCACCTTAGAAAACACATATTATACCACGGATGGTGGCCAAAATTGGGATTTAGTCTATACAAAATCTGAGCATGACGACGTAGCCATTAATAGCGTTGCGATAAACCCCAGCAATCCAAATCACCTAATCTTAACCAGAGGACTAGGACCTAACAATGTTGAAGGCAGCTTATTTCAATCATACGACGGGGGTCAAACTTGGGAAGAAAAATTACAAGGGGTTGTTTTAGCTCCAGTAGTGTTTAACCCTCACAATACGAATGTTATTTATGCGGGGACAGGAATTAGTTTTGGCAGTACGGACGAAAACTTATACCGTTCGGTCGACGGAGGTGAAAATTGGAATATAGTACCCATCACTTTTACGGATGAACAACTCAATGATATTACTTACATTTCCTTCAATCCGCAGGTTGAAAATAGCATTATCGTTTTGGAAGAAAATGAAATAATAATTTCCACCGATAACGGAATAACCTGGGAAAATTATGTTCACGACACTAGTGATGTCCACGGCTATTACTACGGCACCTATCTTTCATTTAACCCCTTTAATGAGGAGGAAATTTTTATAACCAGCAATTACCATCCACAGTTTTCAAATGATGGAGGAGCCACTTTAACTTGGGCAAAAAACAATTTCTACTTATCTACAGGTTCAATAGGTTTATTTCCGGAAGGGGATGGACATTTGTATTATGGTGTTCAATACGGGTACATCAATAGAAATTTAACTACAGAAAATGAAGAAGACTTTGATATTCTACCCATTGATTGGTATACCCAAGGAGACGCACCCACGTTATTTACAGATAAATTTGTCGAAGGCAGAATATTTACATTTAGTTCTGGATGGTTTGGGTCTGATCTTGAAGTGAGTATAGACCATGGGCAAAATAAGCATCCAATACTTAATACCTTCATGAACTTCTTCGATGCTGCAGGAACAGATCCTTTTGATTCAAGTGTTATTTGGTTTTCCTTATCAGATACCAACGGAAATGTAGAACTTAAACGAGCAGATATTAGTGATCTAAACGCTATAGTAACAAATGACATTACCTTACCGGAAAGCGGAATAATTAAAGGAATTCATTTTGACCCATTAAATCAAGGTCATGTTTTAATCACCATTGGAACAACCGTGTACAAATCCGAGGATTATGGAGCAAATTGGACGCTGTCAAATTCCGGCTTAGAATTATTGGATAATCGCTCAGATCTCATATTAAGTTTAAACGCAAATCCTCTAAATGATCAGCAGCTAACTATTGCCACCAATATAGGTGTTTTTACCTCATTAGATAATGGGGAAACCTGGAATAGAATTTATGATGAACTTGTACATCAAATTTTTCATTCTACCGCTACAGCCGGCCATTTAGTTGGGATGGCCCACAATTCTCGTATTTCTGAATTTACATTAATTTATTCAACCGATGAAGGACAAACCTGGGAGACCATAGAAAATGATGATTTGTTATCTATAGGTTCAGTAGCATCCACCGTTAAATTTAATGAAGAAAATGCTGATGTCTATATAGGTAGTATAGACCTGGGTTTATTAAAATATACTATTGACCTGAACATATTGGGGACTAATGAAAACCTGCTTGCAGCCGACAACGTTTTGGTTTTTCCTAATCCCACAAAAGAGTTAATAAATGTATCGGTTGGTGGTGAAATGCCAAAAAATCTTATTTTGTTTGATGCAACAGGCAAAAAAATAATTGAAACTATTAATAGTTCAGAAATGAATTTATCTCAACTCTCACCAGGTTTATATATTCTACAGATAACTGCAGAATCTGGAAAAATTACAATCAAAAAAGTAGTTAAAAATTAATATTTTAGGGATTGAAAGAAACTAGTTATTTTTTTTGATTAGTTATAATTGATTAGGTTAAAATGGAGAAGCCAGACTGTATGTCTGGCTTCTTATTTATTGCGTTTTAGTAATTCTTCCTTCTTAACCAAAGTCAATGAACAAGGTTTAAATCTAGAATACTTTTGTTTCATATAATAAATTAATAGTATGAGTATAAAAAAAGTATTATTGGGAATGTTGGTATGTTTATCAATATCCTCCTGTTCCGTGCAACAATTTGCGGTGAATACAGAAACAAAACCCTTTGAAAATGTAGGAAAAGTATTTGGGGAAAAGACAAAAGAACTAACCTTTAAAAAAACAAGTGATTTGCACATTCTGGGCATCAATGTAAAAGAAAATAATGTGCAAGCACTCGTTAGCGAATTGGAAGCCGAAAAGTACACCATTGAAACAAAATCCAGTTTGTGGCTTCGAATACTTTCATTAGGTACGGTTGATCATAAAACCGTAAAAGTTATTAAAAGAAAAGGATAGCACCTCCTTGTTTAATAGGTATTATTTAGATGCTCTAGGATTTATTCTAGGGCATTTTTTTTTTGCAATCAAAATTTATTTCTTAGCTATTCGTTTCCTTATGCGACTTAAAGATTCTGGCTTAACACCCAAATAACTGGCCAAATGGTACTGAGGAACACGTTGTATTAAATCGGGTCTAGTTTCCAAAAGGTTTTTATACCTTTCTTCCGGGCTCGAAGTTATGAATTTGGCCAAAGCTTCCTGTTGCTCACCAAAGTCATCCTCCATAGACATACGGCACAAAGCTTCATACTTGGGAACACGTTTAAACAACTCCTGTTCTTTTTCATAATTTAAAACAGCTAACCTACAATCCTCCACACATTCAAAATAATGATTGGCTGGAGTTTTGTTTGTATAGCTTTGTAAGGACGCGATGGATTCATCTTCAACATAAAATGCAGTGGTGCGTTCATCACCATCGATAATATAGTATTTTCTAACGCAGCCTTCAATTACAAAATAGGAATCCCTGCATACCTGACCTTCCCTTAAAAGTATATCCCCTTTTTTAAAAGACTTAATTGGAATACATTCCGCAAAAGCTGAAGCTTCTTCATTGGTAAGTTCAAGGTATCTGGAAATTAACCTTACAATTTCATTTTCCATAAGGGAAGCTTCTTTAATAATGAAGACACTAAATTAAAAAAGGTTTGGGAACTAGCCCAAACCTTTAGATCAAAAAGCGGTCATAATATTATATTGTTTCAAAAAGCGCTTCCTTAGGCCTCCGCACTTTTAATTGTCCAATAGTGTGGTCATCCTTATGTCTATACCCTATGGGCGCAATTACCGTAGCATTTAAGCCTTGTTCATTAAGTCCTAAAATTTTATTATAAGCTTCTGGTTCAAACCCTTCCATAGGGCAAGCGTCTATTTTTAGCTCAGCACAAGCGTTCAATAAATTTCCAAGGGCTAGATAGGTTTGGGCCTTTAACCAACTTGTTTTTTCTTCAGGTGTTTTTTCTTGCAATTTTTCTTTTATAAAATCACCATAGCCGTTCAGTCTGTCCAAATCGAGATCTCGCGTTTCAGCCGTTTGCTTAATAAAAGCGTCAATGGCTTCAGGAGTAGCATCTGTATAATTGCAAAAAACAAACAAGTGGGATGCATCAGTAATCTGACTTTGGTTCCAAGACACCGGTTTTAGCTTTTCTCTAATCGCTGGGTCTTCAATAATTAAAACTTTATACAGCTGCAATCCATAGGAAGACACCGATAGTTGTATAGCCTCTTTTAGTTTATTAAGATTAACATCCGACACTTTCTTCGATGTATCAAATTTTTTCGTGGCATAACGCCAGTTTAAGTTTTTAAGTAATTCCATTTTATTGTGTTTTTAATTTATAACTATGCATTGTAAAATCATTTTTAAATCCCATCCTTTCATACATCCCCTGCCCTAGTTTAGAAGCTTGTAAGGTCGCAACAGTTGCTCCTTGCTGTATTGCTTTATTTAATACAAAGTGCATGATTTCTTTAGCAAAACCATTCTCTCTAAAAGCAACGGGAACACCTAGACTATAGATACCAGCTATATTATTGGTGAGATGTAATTTAACAACTCCAATAGGCTTACTATCCTCAAAAGCTATATAGAAATGTATTTTATTCAAGTTCTTTAATACCAGGTCTTCACTTATCACATACCCGAAGGATTGCTTAAAAACAGCGGTCCAAATTTTAGCTTCTGTTATTTCAGCCACCATTCTGAAGCTTAATCTGTTAGAGGTTTCAAAAGGTTTTGTAAGCTTTAAATGCATACCTGGCATGGAACTGCTAAGTTCAAATCCCAGTTGTTCAATAAGTGTATGATTTGCTTTGCCATCAAATTCAAAGTCAATAAAATGCATTTTAATTTGTGACGATTCAATAAGGATTTTGATGTTTTGAAGAACATCCGGCGTGAGCTTTTGGTTAGACCAAATTTTATTAGGCCATTCAGAAGCCTGTATCCGGCTATAACCTATTGCACTGTCACTTGCATATCCATTAAATGGTTTACCAACGGTTGCGTAAAGATTTAATAAGTTATGGATATTGTATTCAATATGTTCCATTTTAAATTATTTAGTATTAATAAGTATAATGCCTATTAGCATAGCTATTGTTCCAATAAGCCTTTTTGTGGTGAGTGGTTCTACTGGTAGATTAAGCCAACCATATTTTCCTGCTACTATTGAAAAAATAAGCTGCCCGCAAAGTCCAAGCGCAATCATTTTTGAAATGCCCATTTTGGGAATGGCGTAGAAGTAAATGGAGATACCAATAACACTGAATAACCCTCCCATAAACCATAAGTACCAAGGCACAGACGTTGTTGTAATCGGTTGAATACTGCCTTTTCCCAATAGCAGCAGCATAATGAATCCGAAAACAACACTACTTAAAGACGAAGCTATTACAGCCGCAATAGGCTGCTTTAAAATTCCTCCCAATTGGGAGTTAAATCCGGCTTGGACAGCTAAAAATACACCTCCAGTTAATGCTAATATGTATAACAAAAGTTTCATAACTAGTAGTTAGTCCCATTTGTTATTTGTTGATAAAGCATACTTCCCAGAGCCTGTATTGAACATAGCGAGGCCGAACATCATATAGATAAAGATTAACCCAATAGACCAGCCCCCGTGCTCATTTAAGCTTAACACGTCTGGAAGCCGATCCATTAAAATTGCCACAAAGCAATTAATAGCGAAAACAAGTCCTGCAAGTTTGGTTCTAAAGCCAATAATAATAAGAAGAGGCGCAATGATTTCACCAACAAAAACCCCATAGCCCAAAAATGTTGGAAGTCCGTAGTGTTCGAGCAAACCATTAATGTATTCAATCCCAAAGTTTAATTTGCTTATCCCGTAAATTAACATGGTAAAAGCAATACTCACTCTTAGCAATAATAATCCAATGTGTTGTTTTGTGTTCATAATTAAAATGTTTAAAAGTTATATTTTATAAATGCTCCGAAGTTTTCAAGTGTTTTTTCTGCTTTTGTAAACTGATCTAAATTTGCCCCTATTCCCGTAATAAGCTGTTTGTTCTTTATCCCTACACGTAATTGCTGAATGCCTCTATCCAAAACCTTTAAATTGGTATTGACTACAACGAAGAGGTTTATGTAGCCCTGGATATTTTTGCTTAATCTTGGGGTGTAATTAAGTCTTAAATTTTGTTCTAAAGTGAAGCCACTTTGATAGGTGCTGCCAATAGCATAACTTAGTCTAAAGTTTGATGTGGCATACTCGTATTGGGTCGATATTGTAGCAAATTTTCCAGGATTCTTTATACCTGCAGCGAAATTGGTTTTAAACCGTGGGGTGAAATTATAGGACAACATATTTCTAATAAAAAAGATGTTGTTCTTATCATTAATGTATTCTGTATCATAAAGGGATACATTATTAATAGACCAAGTGTCATTAAATTTATATCCAATAAAATGTTGATATGCTGTAGCGCGATTTCCTAAAAATATTTCGGGAGTGAAACTAATAGCTTGACCAACGGATACTGAAGTTCCAATTATGGTAAATATTATAAAGTTTATCAATCGTAACATGACCCAGTAATTAGTATATGGGTCAAAATTAGAGTGCTGTTAGTAGAAAAAACTTAAGGTATATTAAGAAGCAAACTTAGGAATGCTTTTTTCGTAAATAACTTAAAAATTCTGGAGTTACCCCAAGGTAAGATGCGATGATGTATTGCGGCACGCGTTGTTCAATATCGCGATACGATCTTCTGAAGGTATCGTATCGTTCATAGGCATCATCACTCATACTATCGATAACGCGCTCTTGAACGGCAACATAAGCACTTTGAATTTTTATACGAAAGAAATTAGAGATCTCGGGCACTTCAATATAGAGTTTTTCTAATTCTACTCTAGGTAATTGTATAAGTAATGTTTTCTCTAAAGCCTGAACATACATCCGCGATTTTTTCCTGCTCAAATAACTGTATAGATCATTTATCCACCACTGTTCAATACCTAATTGCAATGTGTGTTCTTGTGCATTTTCATCTAAATAATAACTGCGCATACAGCCTTGTGCAATAAAGTTCATTGTATTGGCCGTTTCACCGGGTTCAAGTAAAAACTCTTTTTTATTCAACTCCTTAATTACAAGTACAGAAGAAAGTTTGTCAATGGCATATTCATCAAGAGTTACATCTTGGCGGATGTGATGGATGAGTGATTTTATGTGCTGATTGGAATCCACTATAAATTCAACATTTTTGAAAATAGTTTTCAAAGAATACTAAAATATACATACAATTACTATGCAGTACCCGCTCCAATTAATATTCACAAATTTAAGAGATTTTTTTTTGAACTAACCAACAAACAACCCACAACCCACAACCGACAACCCACAACAGACAACCCACAACACTTGTCCACCGAAGCTTTTAGCGTAGGTGGGGACAACAGACAACCCACAACAGACAACCCCACAACAGACAACCCACAACAGTAAACGGAAAACCAAATGAGGGGTTTTTTAATTGGAATGCATATAAAATATAGTAATTTTTAATTTCTTCAGTCCCATATCTCTGGACGCTCTAATTTCATTGCTCTTAAATACGAAAGAAATTGTCCTGCATGAACAGATTCATGATATCCAATTCGCAATAAATATTTCGCAAGTATTTTCTTGTCTCCATTGCCTGGGTGAACAATTTCAGTTTTGTTCAAATCTGTATCCGAAAACTTCCGAATACTTTCTAAAAATGTATCTCTGTAAGGGTTGGCAAATTCAAGTTCGTCAGTAACGCTAACGTATGGTCTATTCTTCCACGGTGTTTTATAATTCTTCATATCCCCTTGATTGATTATAATATTCCATCCATAATCTGCTTCCAAGACATGTCTAACCATTTCTATGGCAGTCATTGCATTTTCATCAGGTTTCCAATGATAATGGCTCTCAGGAAGTCCATTCCAAAGTTTGATGCTTCGTCGCCTTATTTCCGAAAAATTTAAAATTATGAGTTCAGATTGGGTCATTTTCTTTGTTTTATAGAAGGCCCTTCTAAATTATAACCAAGTTGTTTATAATTCCGACTGTATTAGGTTTAGCCCCCCAATAAGTTTGGTTTAGCCCAAAATTTAATAACTTTTTTCGCCTATTTTACAAATATAAAACAAACATAAAACCTTCTTCTATAGCAAACCCTAAGTGGCAAATTAAAACCAGGGAGAATACCAAATATAAATCTTTTTTGCTATAGGCTGTAAGCTTTAGGCCTTAAGCTATAGTCCAACCATCCAACCATTCCACAACAGACAACCAACAACCAACAACCAACAACCCACAAACCACAACAGGCAACAGACAACAGACAACAGACAACAGACAACAGACAACAGCACAATAATGTCAAAATTTAATGAAGAAAAGTGTTGTATTTTACCTCAGTTCTTTGTTGTCGGTTCGTTTTTATTTTTTCCGTTTGTAATGCAGTTGCGTTAAGCCTGTTTCAAATGTTTTTACTTTTACAAATTCGAGTATTTGTTCAGGTCGCCCGTCTTTAAATAACCTTGTACCACTCCCTAGCAAAACAGGAATGACCGAGATAATAAATTCATCAATTAAATCATTTTTTAATAATTCATTAATTACTTCTGCACCACCATCACAATAGATGTTTTTTCCGTTTTCAGATTTGAGTTGCGCTACCAAATCGGTCAATTTTCCTGTGTAAAAAGTTGTTCTACCAACACTTGGTCTTGGGGTTCTTGTTATGACATATACGTCTCGTTGTCCATTGTCATAAAATGATGAGCCAATTTCCTTAAGGACATAATCATAAGTTTTTCTACCAATAATCAAAGTGTCAATTGTGTCCGTAAATGCTGCATAACCATAATCTTCACCTTCTTTTTCTACGAGTTTTAAGAAACTCAAATCATCGTTAGGTTTTGCAATGTAGCCGTCTAAACTTGTGGCAATGAAAAGTGATATTTTTCGCATCTGTTCTAAACTTTTAATGTTTTGGCAAAATTAATTTTAGAAAACCATTTACACTTTGTATAAATCCGACATTTAAAGCTGTGATGGTGAGAGTCCTGTATTTCGCTTGATTTCATAATTAAGATGTGAATGGTCATAATAACCGCACTCAAATGCAATATCCAATAAACTGCGATTTTCACTCGAGTTTTTAATTATGTTCAAAGCATTTTGAAAACGAATTATGTTTGAATATTCTTTCGGTGACAGTCCAATGAATTTTTTGAAATTTCGCTCCAATTGTCTCGTCGTTATGAAATGTCTTCTAGAAAGTTCGTAAATACTCATTTGCCCGTTTGTGAAATGAATATCCCCAATAACCTTTTGTAATTGGTTGAATTTGGTAATTATTCTTTCGGAGTAAAAATGGTCAAAATAATTAAATGGATTTTCTATTGTTTTATCAAGATTAAATGAATTAGATTTTTCAAATTCTACGGTGTCGTTTGTCAGCTCATTTTGTGAAGTGTAGCTGTAGAAATTTGAAAAAGTTGCAGGTTTTAAACAAACACCTATTAGGTGTGTATCCTTATCAATTAAGCTATCTTTAAATGAAGTCATTGCTCCAACCACATAGGTTTTCCCAAATTCCATATTAGTCGATCCGTTGTCAGTCAAACAAGAATCTCCCAAATTCATTACAATACCGGCACAGCCATCTGGAAAAACCCGTTCCCATTGTCTTTCAACTTCGTTTCCTCTCAACTCCCAATAGAAATGAATATAGGGTTCTAATTCTTTGTAAGGTTTTATTTTTTTGTACTTCATTGTTAAGAAGTGTCCTTTGTTACAATGTCTTGTCCTGAAATATGGCTACAGGTTAAAATTGATTTTACGCTGTTTTTAAATATACCATATTTGGTGTTTTGAAATTTAAAGATAAATGTAATCTTATTTCATTGTATAATTTAATTGCATTTTTTGTCGCTCTTTTGGGGTGGGCCATGTCCGTAAAGGTCTGGTCGAGATAGAATTCATCTTTCAATATACCGTTTACGCCTTCTGCCAGGGCATTTTCGTAACAATGATTTTCTTCGGTCATACTAATATCTATCCTGTTTCTTTTAAGTATTTGGGTGTAAACATTGCTACAGTATTGTATGCCTCTGTCTGAATGGTGAACGAGCCCATCAATGTCCTTAGCTTGGTACAGCGCTTTAGCCCTAACGCACCCTTTAAGCTCCAGACTGTTGCTAAGGTCATAACCAATGATTTTTCGGGAATGCATATCTGTTATGAGTGCCAGATAGCAAAAGCCTTTTATGGTTCTGATATAGGTAATATCACTGGCCCAGACTTGGTTGGGTCTTGTGACCTTTACATCCTTTATGATGTTTTTGTATTTCCTGAACCTGTGCAAGGAGTTTGTTGTCCTGGAGCTGTATTTTTTTCTAAGTGTCAGCATACCGTGCTTTCTAAGGATACTGAACAATGTATCCCTGCCAATTTTCAGGTTGGCTTTGCCAAACTCATCAGTGATCTTTCAAGTTTCCTCACGCCTTCCCGAGGAAGGGATCTGCGTCTTTGTTTCACTATGGCCACTACCTTTTTCTCAACTTCTAAACGTTCATTTGCTCTACGTTTGTATTTGTAGAAAGCATCACGTTTTAGTCCGAAACAGGCTGTTATAGTGCTTAGAGAGGCAAATCCCTTAGATTTTTCCTTGGCCTTTATCAGGGCTTGATACTTAGTTTTTTTTTAAGTTCAAGTACCGATTTGTAACCCAGTTTCTCGGCTGCCACTTCTAGATAGGAATCCTCTATCAAGGCATCCATATCCTTTTTCAAAAGAAGTTTCTTGAGCTGTGCTATCTCTTTCTGCAGTTCTTTTATTCTTGTTATCTCATCCTTTGTCTCCACTTTTACTCTGGTGTTCATTAGGTCCTTGCGGTTGTACTTCCTGATCCATTCATTGATGGTGGTGGGGTTGATCCCGTAGAGTTTTCCTAATTGGTTCTTGTTTAGTTTTCCGGTGGTAAGTTCGTCCAGAATTTTCAGTTTAAATGGTTCTGAATACCGTCTGATCACTTTGTCATTTTTGTACATAATGTTTAAAATTATGTAGCCTTTATTCAGGACGGGTCATAATTACACACAACGGTTTCGGGTATGAAACGTAGGGCATTTCGGAGCTGCGTACTTGTCCACCGAGACTAAGCTTGTTAAGAACCCAAAACTTACGGAAACCAATGTCCGCCCTATGTTTTATACCCATTGTTGTGTGCCGTATTTTTTTAATGTTTTGATTTAAATCCGTTCGAGAAACTTCCCGAATTACTGTCTCCTTTGAAGTTTATCTGAACGCTGTATGATTTTACTTTTTCTAACTTTTCTGTCTTTACTATGAATGAGTTTATTCCTTTTTTAGACTTTGTTTTTAATGAACCGATTACTTCATCATTTTCATAGTCTTTGATTTCAATCTCAATATCGAATTTGTCTAAAAAGTAGATTTCTATTTTTACTTTATTATTCGAAATGCTGTAAATATCTCTAATGTTGTTTTCGTCTATTATGTAAGTTCTTTCCCGTTTTGTCCCTTTTTCTATTCCTTTAATCTTCGAATAGGTAATTATTCCTTGAACGTTTCCAAACTCTACAAATGGCATTGGAAAAAACGGAAGAATAAAATAGCGGTAAGGGTCAGGTGTAGCTTGCACTATTTTTTCATAGGTAAATCCATTGATTGTGTCCTTACTCACTCCTTGAAGGAAAAACCCTTTTTGTCCACCTTGCTCAATAAGTTTTAGTTCTGTTGAGTATTCTTTAAACGGAATGAACTGATTTCCGTAATAGTAACCGCTGTCTGCTACCTGCATTAAAAATTCTTCTGGTCCATCTTTTGAACCGCTTAGATAGTTGTAGCCTTCAATCTCCATTTTAAGAGACTTCTTTCCGTTAACTATTGTATCTCCAATGTACCTGACGTTTTTAAATTGTTTGTCTTCGTATTCAGCTAATCCTGTTGAGTCGTTGTACCATTTTCTGCGATAAAACAATTGGATTTCATCTCCTGGTTCAATGTCAAATCGATTGCTGGTTCTAAAGTCGTTTTTAATTCCTTCCGAAATGTCATTGTAATTGTCTCCGTAAAGTTGTTTTGTATAAAACTGTCCATTACTTGAAACCGCTAATGTTTTCAAGTCAGGAATAATTACAGTATAAATTTCTGAATTGTCAGTTCTGTAATATTTTCTTGGAGTTTTGTCGGTTGCAATTAAACTATCTCTTGGGTAGCTCCTTCTTGTGTCAATGTATTCCAGTGAAGTTTTTACTTGGTTTCCAAAAAGTGTTGCTATTTGTTCTTCCGTTTCGTTGTAGTCAATATTATGAACCGTTTCAAGGTTTCTGTTCAGAAGTCTATAATTGCCGTCATTAAAGGATTCGAAATATATTTCGTTCTTTTCAATGTTCGTGTAGTCAACAAAGTCTTCCGTTTTGAATTTTAGAAAATGTCCGTTTTCTATCAATGTGTCTTTTAAGTCCGTTCTTACTTGAAGTCCGATAAACTCATTTTTTTGGTCAAAGTAGGTCGCTCGAACATAGATTTTCGATTCAGCCAATTCTTTTCTGCTTTCTTGTCCAAAGCCTAATTGAGTTAGAAAAAGTAAAGTCAGAAGTATTGTTATTCTCATTAATCGGGTTTCTTTATATGGCACACAACGGTTTGTGTAAGGATAGTTGCGTGTGCAAGCAACTAACTTACTAAAAATGGAACAAACCAGAGGAAAATCCGTAGGATTTTCCGAGTAGGCTAGAGCCAAGCAATTATTTTTAGCATTTATGAAAAAGCAGCGAGTCTCGTATCTTTAAAGTTCACCAAAACAATAAGATATGAAATTAGAACCCACTGCCCAACCAAAGTTATACATTGGCATCGACATTCACAAGCGGAGCTGGAAAGTTCATTGTGCCACCGACCTGTTTGGCGGCAAGTCATTTGCTATGCCCCCAAAACCTGAAGTATTATACGAGTATGTAGCCAAGCATTTTCCCGACCATCAGGTTACCACCGCTTATGAAGCTGGCTGTTGCGGGTATTACGCCCACCGCAGTTTTAAAACCTATGGCTGGAATTCCCTAGTGGTCAATCCTGCCGATATCCACCGCAAGGGAAAGGAACGTTTTACCAAGACAGATAGAATAGATGCCCAACTGATAAGCAGGGAGCTAAAGGATGGCAGGTTTGAAGGCATCCACGTTCCCGATGTGGAGCGGGAGCAGCTGCGCAGTCTCTTCAGAAGAAGAAACGATCTTGTCAAGGACTATAGGCGCATCAAGAGCCTTATAAAAATGCAGTTGCTGTATTTTGGCATTGCTATTCCCGAGGAGTTTGACAATGACCACTGGAGTCACAAGTTCCGCAATTGGGTGGACGAAGTGGCCTTTGCATATCCATCGGCACGTGAGACACTGGACAGCAGGATGCGCAGCTTCAGGTTCATAGACCAGGAGCTGCGAGATGTCTCCACAAAGATGCGTGCCTATTGCCGCAAGCATTACAAGAAAGATTATTATTTACTGAAAAGTGTTCCGGGCATAGGTGGTATAGTAGCCTGCGGCATCCTCTGCGAGCTTGGAGATCTCAGGCGTTTTAACAGCATAAAACATCTGGCCGGCTATGTCGGGCTGGCACCGGGAATCCACCAGAGTGGCGACAACCAAAAGAGCACGGGAATAACCATGCGGGCACATAGATTGATGCGCAGTTATTTTATAGAAGCCTCCTGGCAGGCCATCAGGACAGACCCGATAATGCAGACCTATTATCGCAGGCATTTGGGAAAAAACGTCAAATCAATAATAATCAAGGTCGCCCGTAAATTATTGAGCAGAACTTTAGCAGTCATAAAAACAGAAACTCCTTATGAAATAGGGGTCATTGAATAATAAACAGATAACTAAGCTCACAAAGAAGTAGATTTACCTGTATCACAAAACACCGTGGGTGATCCAAGCAATTGGAATCACATTTTATAGCAAGTGGCCAGGTTTATTATAACTTATAATCATACAGATGCTGGTGACGACCAATACGAGTTGATCACACATAGGATGCGGAGCAAGTTATAAGTATTTAACTGTTGACAATCAATCAGCAAAAAGGAGAGGATTGCCAACAGTTAAACACCCCAAAATCATCATTAAAAGCTGATTAAAATAAAAATATTATTTTTGAAGAACGGGATTAGTGCTTTTCATAGGATGCTGTGTTGTGTGCAGTTTTTATTCTGCTATTCTTGTCTTTAAGTCCATTCTTTCGTGTAATATTCTCGTTATCTCAACATAGTTTTCATTCAGAGTTCTGTAGAAAATTATATGTCGATTTGCTTTCATTCCGAAAAGTTGTTTTGAAATTCCATTGTAATTTTTTCCTAATTCTGGATTTTCAGCGATTTCTTTACAAGCGGATATTAGTCCGTCGTAATATTTGTCCGCTTGCTGTTCAGAACAAACCTCAAAAGTGTAATCCCAAATTTTTGATAAATCCTCAACAGCTTTATTGGTTAATTTATATTTAGCCATTTGAGTGTTTTTTCGCTTTTAGCGATTCAAGGTGCTTTTTTGGGTCAAAGTCGTGAGCTATTCCACTGTCAATTCCTTCTTGAATTGCTTTTTTCAAAGCAATCACTTTACTTTCTTCTTCTTCCAAAAGTCTTAATCCAGCACGAATAACTTCGCTAACGTTTTTAAATCTTCCTTCGCTTATTCGGTTTTGAACGAATTGGTCAAAATAATTTCCTAGTGATATTGATGTGTTTTTGTTCATTTGAGTACTAATTTTATCAAATATACCAAAATTTGGTATAAAAATAAAATTTCTCAAATTGCACACAACGGCCCTGGCTATGAGTATTTTCGTCGTGCCTCCGACGAGCGAAGCGAGAGGAAGGCAGAGCTACTTAACTTTGCAAGTACACACCATGCTGACACGAGCACAGCGAAGTATCTTTTAGCCTACTATTGTTTCTTTATAAATTATCAGTATTCCTCCTTGTCAGGTGTCTATATACTCCTATTAATCAAACATCTTTTGTTTATTTGATTTTCCATAGAAAGTTGGAGTAATATATTTTCCTTTTCGAGATCCTTTTTTCTCTATCACAGCTTTTTTACTTTTCGGATGTAATTGCATATATGCGTCATTACGTTCTGCATATACCGTCCAGGATACTTTTGTATTAGGCGCGCCGGCTACTGTAAATTGATTATCAAGTATTTCTTTTGCTACATAGGGTTGAGTAGGTGTCCCGATAGCTGTTAATTGATAACTTACATTGGTGTTTATTTTTTCAAAATAGTCCGGTAAGTGGACCACCGCCCGTCCATTAGAATCTAGTACTATAGTGCCTCGATACATATTGGTTACTTCATTAGATTCTATACAAAAATGACGTAATAACTTGGTATCTGGTTCTAAAGGATGATCTGCAATAAACGTTTTAGTGCCGCTAGCGCCAAAATCTCCATCAGAATATACCCCGTAGTAATTTCCTATACCTAAAACACCAATACCCCAGCCGGCAGCTGGCCTTGAACTTCCTTCAACTCCTATATGGTCATCTACATCGCCTCCTTGATATGAAAAGTCTCCTACACTAATAACACCGGTTATGGCATTATTTGTAGATCTAGCATATATAACGCCCCCACTTCCTTTATTTACAAATTGAGCTACCCCATACGTATTGGAAGTATTTGAATTTTCAATATACATGGCATTTTTATTAGTACCATTTTCATTTATTTAAAGACGAGCCAAACCTATTACATTGGGTATTCCAATATTACCGGTGCTTCCTACAGTGAGCGCAGTAGCATCATTAGTTTTTACTATTAAATTAGTAGCATCTGTTGTCCCTAGAAAGTCCGTTGTAGTATTGGTTCCTGCATTTCCTGAAAGACCCCATCCAGCCTCTCCTATAATTTGCCATTGGCTACCATCCCAATAATAAAACCCTTTTCCGGTAGTCGTATTGGTATTATATACCAATAAGCCTTCTGTAGAACCTCCATTAATGGGAGCAATTGTTGATAGATCGGTTATATCCACACGTGGTATTAAAATACCTTTATCATCACTATCAATATCTAATGCTGAATCGGGACTAGGTGATGTAGTATTGATACCAACTTGCGCATTAATTATATGAATAGATGTTATGGAAAAAATACAAAGAACTATGATCTGTTTCATGAAAATTATTTTTTTTAAAAGTTTTAAATGTAAGAAAAGTCAACAGTACAAGCCTCAAGCTATTATTACTTTTCTATAAAATGAATAATAACTTCGGTAAAATACATTTTTGTTACATAACGTATGTTTTAAATGCACCACAACGTTCCGTATAAAAACAGTGCGAGCTGGCGAGCTTGATTGTCCTGCGGACAATCAGGCGTTGCAAGGAGCACGGAGCTTCGATTCAAGATTAATTTAAGCATTGTTTTTATATATTGTTGTAGCATGCTTTTGGTCCGACAGAAAAAACATGGGTGTTCCAAAAATATCAAAAAAAGGAAGCCATTTTGTTTGCTGGAACATCTATGGAAGCCTACAAAATGCATGAACAGACATTCCTTCCATTAGCCATTTCGGTGATTAGTACAAGAGATAAAAGGACGTCACAGAAATTCAGAAGGCATCACATAAATAAGATGGTCTGGATTGATTGATAGACTTGACTGTATATGTTAATTTGTTTCCAAAGAGGGTGAAACAGCTTGTTAGGCCGTATTCATTCGTTCAAGTTGCTTCCGCTGTTCATCAAGATCACGCTTATGCTCGGCTTTTGCTTCGCGATGGGCCGCCTGATTGCTTAACGCCCGGGTAGAAAGTTCATTCAGGCGATGCTTTCGACCATACAGGACAAGCAGATCTCCGGGCCGAAGGCAAAGTTGATTTGGAGGAGCCCCAATGTAATCTTCGTCAGTGCGCTTCACTCCGAGTACAAGAATACCCTCGTCTCCCAGGTTAAGTTCCCCAATCGTGTGGTTCGCTAACCACGTATACTCTCCAATTTCAATCTCAACGATGCGATAATCCTCTCGAAGGTGCAGCAATGCAGCATAATCTCTCAAATCAAGCGTGGTGTAGCGGGCCAGTAACCGCTCAATAAGAGGCGTAAGCATTCGGTTAAAGATCCGACTTCGAGCCGGTCCTAAGAGCACGAATATTCCTAGCACCAGTACCAGCAAACGCTCGGGTGTCGCCTGTCCGGCTCCAACGAACGAGAGCAGCAGCGTTGCAATGGAAGACACTACACCGACGGAGCCGAGCCGAATGAGCAAGGAAGCAATCCGACGCCGTGCTGGATGTTTCACGATATTCTCTGCTTCGCCGGTTGTGAATCCTGCACCTGAGAAAGCTGAGAGCGCTTGGAATTGTGCTACTTCCTCCGATAGACCTGTCATCAAAAAAGCAACGGCGCCTATCCGGATTACCAGCATAGAAAGTGCTAATACAATGAGAAGAGAAACGACTGAAATCATAGCAGCTACTTTTTTGGAACAAGACCTCAAAGCATAACTATATAACAGGCTGCAAATTTACAGTCTATCACTCGTCAGATTTTAAGAACTTATTAAATCAAACCTCCTATAAATATAACGATTTTGCGTGAGCATAACTGCGAACGGCAGAATAATCAGATCAAAATTTGCTACAACATGCATATACACCATGAACTATTGCTGCTATCCCCCACATGTACGCAAGTATTTTTTTTATAACCTCAAATATAAGTCAATACATTATTAATTCACGGAAAACCGTAACAGCGTACATTTTAACTGGTAAGAATATCAAATATAAATCTTTTTGCTTTAGACTTTAAGATATAGTCCAACCATCCAACAATCCAACAATCCAATTATCTAATTGCTAATTGTTCATTGCTAATTGATAATTGTTTATTGTTCATTGAAAACCGGGAGAATACCAAATAAAAATCTTTTTTGCTGTATGCTGTAAGCTAGAGTCCAACAACTAAACGATTAAACATTTCCACAATTAAACAATTCAACATTTTAATTGCTCATTGCTAATTGGTCATTGCTAATTGTTCATTGAAAATCGGGGAGAATACCAAATATATCTTCTTTGCTTTAGGCTTCAAGCCATAAGCCATAGAGCGTAATTAAATAATTATAGCTAAAATATGTTGGTTTAAACCAAATTTCATCTTATATTTGCATCATCAATCCCCCGCACGCCTCTGCTTCAAGCGCAATTTGCGGGGCTTTTTTTTGCAATAAACTCAACATAAAATGAAATATGAAAAACCGCCCAAAACGGTCGAAGAACATATTGAAGTTTTAATCCATCGAGGTCTGAATATTACTGATTTTGAACGCGCCAAACAATATCTTAGAAACATAGGTTATTATCGATTATCCGGATATATGTATCATTTGCAGGAAAAAGATGGTTCACACGAATTTAAAGATAAAGTATCTTTCAATGATATTATTCTTCACTATCAGTTCGATAAAAAGCTTAGAGCCCTAACTATTGAATATCTTGAGCGTATAGAAGTAGCATTGCGCGCACGGCTAACCGATTATTTTGCCGTTAATTATGGCTTCTTTTGGTTCAGTCAGAATGATTTATATGATGACAAAGGTATTTACACCCTAATAAATGCTGAAATTGCAGAGAGATTTGAAAATCCGCAAGAACTATTTTTAAAATCGTTTAAAGAAAAATACACCTCAGAAAGTATTCCTCCCTCGAACATGGCTTTGGAAGTTTTAAGTTTGGGCAAACTAGCACGGTTATACAAGGGATTAAGTAATGATGCCGAAAAAATCGCAATTGCAAATGATTTTGGCCTTCCAAGTACCGTTTTATCAAGCTGGCTTGTTTATTTAAATAATGTAAGAAATATTTGTGCGCATCATGGCCGCTTGTGGAACAGGGGGATTACCGCAGATAGACCAACCATTCCTTCCAGAAAAAAGTATAGTTTTCATGGTAATTTACCAAATGATTTTAATAGAAGTTTCTACGGTGTTACTGCTATGTTAGATAGATTACTATATAATATAAATCCAAGCAACAAATTCTTGGAAAAATTGGTCTGCTTAATTGATGAATATCCTTTGATAAAGACACGTTTTATGGGATTTCCAGATAACTGGCGAGAAGAGCCTGCATGGAAAACAAAGGAATAATTTTAAGTCATCGCTGTAAGCAAGAGTCCAACCATCCAGCAATCCGACAGTCCAATTATCTAATTGCTAATTGTCCATTGAAAACCAAGGAGAATACCAAATATAATAATTTTTGCTTTAGGCAGTAAGCTTTAGGCTTTAAGCAAGAGTCCAACAATCCAACAATCCAATAATCCAATAAGCCAATAATCTAACAATCCAATTAGCTAATTGTTCTTTGCTAATTGTTCATTGATTCCATGCTACTGGGCATTCTATACTGAACAAAATAAAAATTAATCAATCCAATAATCAGTAATAAAAAGAATAACCATCAAAAAAATGGTTTCTGAACTTTCAGTCACTAATCGGAAGTATATAAAAATCTTACCATTTCACAGTCCCACGATCTAAAGTGAATAAAAAGGACCAACCCTAAAGTCAGCCCTTCTATATTTACTAAACTAAAAATAAATAATTAATCCTTGATGACCCGCTTAATATAAATCCCCTTTTCTGTGGTGATTTTTAAATAGTAAATGCCCTTTTGTAGATTGGATAAAGAAATTCTCTTTATAACTGAATACCTATTTACCTCACCACCCAAATTGTTATATAATACAAGTTCTTTAATCGTATGGTCGCCTGCTTGCACATTTATCTCATCATTTGTAGGATTTGGATAAATAATAATTTCGTTTGAAGTTGTATATTCAGGGCTATCCAATTGGTCCAATGCTACATTTAATTTTATCACCCCAAGGTCATTGGTCGCTAGATATACATCCACAGCATCCTGATCGAAAAAGTAGTCCATTGAGAAAGATAGGGAATGAACTATATTTTCCAAAGGAACGGCCTGCCACTCCTCTCCGTTATCAACCGAATATATAATTTGAGCCACCGTAACATCACTGGAATAAATTGATGCAACCAATTGTCCAGTAGATATTGGCGAATAAGCAACCTTTTGTATATTTGATGCAGTATATACCTTCTCCCAAACATCTCCCCCATTTATGGTTTTGTAAATACCATTGCTACTAGCTGCAATATATTCATCCGTATTGTTTGGATTTTGGGTAATATCATAAACAATTTCATCTGTACCCAAGGTTAAGCTATTATCCCGTACTTCCCAAACCGAACCTCCGTCTAGACTTCTATAGAGGCTATTATTAATCGATATCCATACCTCATTATTTTGGAAGGGGCTAAAATAGATTTCATATACAATTCCATTCCCAGGGGTTTGGATAGGCGTTTCGATTATTTGATTTAAGTTTGAAAAATCGAAAGAGAATAACCCGGCATCACGCATGGAAACCCATACTACATCTTGGCTGTTTGGATTTGGACTCAGTGCCCTAACGTCGTCAAAAAAAGTTTGATATAGCAGCTCGCGGGAGGCACCGTGGTTATTACTTACCTCAAGGAAAGCTCCTGAAAAAGTATCTGAAAATGAATAAATACGACCAAACGTAATAGGGTCCACAAAATACCTCGTAGGATTAGAAAGTGAAAATATATCTATTGGAGAAATATAATGGCTTTCGGTTTGGTTGGCAGTAAAATCCCTGTGGACTATGCCATCCTGTAAACTATAATACAAGTGGGATTCTAGGCCAGGTGCTAATCCTACCATAGAATTCTTATGGAATGGTACAGGAAAAATATCCAAGTTTGCTCCCCCATCAAAGGAAAACATGGGATACCAATCTGCTGTGATGAATACTTCATTTGAAGAAAATGGATTAAAAGAGGCATTGAATCCAAAGGTATAGGTTTCGGGTTCATTTTCGGGATAAACATAATTGGTCCACGTGTTCCCGGCATCTTCAGAGATTGATATTTCATTTTCCTCCAAGACTATTATATTGTCGTGGTTATTTGGATTATAGGTAATAAAATTAATACAATCTAGAGAGGCAGCGGTCCAATTTATATTTACTTCCTCCCAATTTTCTCCGCCATCCAAACTTTTATACAGAGCTTCGTTTTGACTTTCATCACCTATGGCGGTTCCCATCCACATAATATCAGCATTGACAGGGTGAAATGTGATTGGGTTAAAGGTTATGTCAGCCATCTTTTCTCTCCAATTATTTCCAGAATCATCCGAAATTAGTAAACCTCCTTGGGTGCTGTTGGGGCCAGCCCCTCGAGCCACATAGAGTTTATTAGGATTATTAGGAGCGATTGCTACGTTATTTGGATGTACCCCATCATAATTGACATTGTAATAAATTTCCTGCCAGGTGCTGCCGCCATCGATAGTGTAATATACTTTGGAAAAAGCATTAAAGGATTGATCCATAAATGATTGATGCACCAAAGCGATATTCGAGTCACCTTCATAAATACTATAACTGCTTATCCAGTCTCGGTACGAATTTGAAGGGATGGGGGCTATAAATTGCTGCTCAATACTTTCAGTACTAAGGTTGTAATAATATACACCATCTTCATCTGCAGTGCCATCAACAATAAAAGTTAGACTATGGTCTGTCCTGTATTTCAAGTCCTTTAGCATCACGATACTATTGGGAAAAGAGTAAAGCACTTGCCACTCTTGGCCTTTATCATGTGATACCATTAAATGGTTGCCTATACTCAAGGCATATAAAGTATTTTCAGTTGTGGGATCGAATGTTATATTGTATAACCTTCCGTATTCCTTTGCTCCTTGGAATTGTATTTGTCCATTACTTTTGAATGATAATAAGGTGAGCAGTAATAGTGAAATAATTTTTCTCATAAATAAGTTGTTTTTAAAATTTCTCAAATATTTCAAAATACACTGAGCCTACGCAAACTAAGAAACGGAAATAATGTGACCGTTTTCGGGAAATTTTGTGATAGCCTATATGCTGTAGAGATAATCGTGAATTTCTGTTCTTTCCGCAAGTCCAATCTTCTTTGCTATACGTTCCTTTCTTTTACGGCAGGCATCAGGTGAGATATTGAGAATGGCTGCAATTTCCTTTTGGCTTAAATTCATATACAAATAAGATATAAATCGAAGATCATTACTGTTGAGCGTAGGATGCTTGTTTTTTAATTTTTCCAAAAATCCGTGGTTTACAGCTTCAAAATGTTGTGTAAAATCTTTCCAACTTTCATCGCCTTTTATTAAATCGTTTAACTTTTTCAATCCCTGTTTTACTTTCGGGTTTTTTGTGGCAAATGTTTCAGTAGCTATTTTTTTTAAAATATTTTGAAGTATTTCATTGCGCTCTGTCACATAGAGTGCCCTGGTGGATAGCTTGCGGTTTTTTAATTTCTATTTCGTGTTTTAATCTGGAGTGTTCCAATTGTTGTTGTGTGGTCTTTTCCAACATTTGTTTTTCCAGGATTAATCTTTCACCCTCCTTTTCCTTAAGGGCCAGTAAGGCTTGTGCCCGTTCCCGTTCTGCTATCACTTTTTTTTGTCTGTTTTTTAAGTGGATATTTCTAAACCCCAATAGAACAACCAAAAAAAGAGCACCCAACGCACTCAATAGGCTATAATGGAATTTTCGTTCCTGTTGAAGTTGTAGCATACTGTTGGCAACATCTTGTTGAGACTTTTTTATTTCAAAGCTCAGCTTGTGGCTTTCAAAGTATTTTCCGTTTTTTATTTGGTGAAGGGAATCCCTATATTTTAAAATGGATTCTTTCATTACCAGCGCATCTTTATAATTTTTCTGTATAAAATGAATATTGGCCATTTGCTCCATCGCCGCAATTTTTGATTCCAAATCGGGTGAGGAATCCAAGGCTTTTCTTCCGAAATCCAAAGCCTCTGAATAGCGTTGCTGGTGTTGATCGATCTGGGAAAGCAATAAATAAAGATGGTTAACTAAATCAAATTCTTTTCTTTCTTCGGCTTCGCTTAGCAATGTCCGTGCCAATTCACTTGCTTTATTATACTCACCAGACAGATAAGCGTTTTCCGTTTTCCCAACCTTATTGATAAATGTAATATGGGAATCCGTTATGGCCACACCCTCAAGAATCTCAAAATAGTGGGAAGCCTTTTCCAATTCGCCCAGTTTATTGTAAATGAGTCCCAAATTTACTGCATATAGTGCGCTGCGTTTTGCATTCCCCATATTTGTAGCCAACCTTAAGGCGCGTGGGCCATATTCGGCAGCCTTATTGTACTCCTTATCGCTCATATAAAGTATTGCAATATTATTTAAAACTATCATTTCACGCTCCTCATCCAAATAACGTATGTCAATTTGATAGGCGTCAAGGTAATAATGCAGCGCCTCTCCGTAGTTCAATAGCGCATAATAGTTAGCGCCAATATTATTGAGCGCCAAAAAGGATTGGGCGTGCTATCTATTTTCTTTGGCCAGTACATAAGCTTTATTAAGATTTTCCAGAGAGGCATTATGTTCCTTTTTGCCAAGCTGTACGATACCCATCTTAATAAGGGAATCACAATCCACTTTTAACTGCGCCAAGGTTAGAAAAGGCAGTAAGCATATCACAAATATTGAAATATAAGTTCTCATTTATCTAAAACTGATTAAAGTAAAATTAGTTTTAAAAACAAAAAAATGTTACGTATTTATCGAATTGAAAAAGTAATTAGAAGCATATTTTATTTTAATAAAAATTAACAACTGTTTCACAAGGCTATTGAAGCGTTTCAGAACAATATTTCCGAAGCTGAACTTCAAAGTGATTAATTTGGTATGCTTAAATCTAATTGATATATGAACCTAAAATACATTATTGTCTTCAGTTATTTGCTGTGGGGAAATTTCGCTCTTTCTCAAGACCACTTGCCCACCGATTATCTTTCGGCGCAATTTCATAGAGAGAGGCGCGAGGCTTTTAAAAAATTGCTGCCATCCAACAGCATAGCTATTTTCTTTTCCAACCCCGTTCAAAACCGATCAAATGATGTGGATTATATATTTCATCAAGACCCGAATCTTTACTATTTCACCGGCTATAAAGAACCCAATGGTGTATTGATTCTGTTTTCGGAACCTCAGTACGTTGGTCATCAAGAAGTTGATGAAGTGCTATTCGTACAGGATCGCGATCCAAAAATGGAGCAATGGACTGGATATAGACTGGGGGCAGCAGACGCAAAGAAAAAATTAGGATTTCAGGAAGTTTTTACCAATAAGGACTTTTTGATGGATAAAATTGATTATTCAAAATATAACAAAATCTTGCTCTCAAAACCCAAAGGAGCCTATACCGATAATGTGAATGATAGTGCCGATTCCTATGATTTGTTTGAATATTTGCTAGCCAAGGTGAATTCGCTTAACAGTATCCGTAAAACTGATTCCAATCCAGATCTGAACCAACCACAGAACTCGAATTCCAGAATGGACACAAACGTGATTTGGGAAATTGTTGCCGGTCTTAGGGAAATTAAAACGGAAGACGAAATGCAACTTATGCGAAAAGCCATTAAAATTGCCGCCGTAGCTCAATGCGAGGTGATGAAAGCCATGCACCCCAATATGTCGGAAACTGAAATTCAGGGCATACACGAATACATCTACAAAAAATATGGCAGTGAAGCTGTCGGATATCCCAGCATTGTGGGCGCGGGCGCCAACGGCTGCGTACTCCATTATATCGAGAACAATAAGACCCGCGTTGGAAATGATTTGGTGCTAATGGACATAGGCGCAGAATACCACGGATATTCGGCCGATGTGACCCGCACAATTCCGGCAAACGGCAGGTTTACCGAGGCCCAGCGTACCATTTATAATCTGGTCTTAAAGGCACAAAATGCCGCCATTACGGACGCGGTGGTAGGAAACGATTTTTCAAACTTGGAGAATGCCAGCCGTTCTATAATAAACAAAGGCCTCATGGAGCTCGGTATTATTAGATCGGAGGAAGAAGGTCGAAAATATTACCCCCATTCCGTCGGGCATTATCTGGGGCTGGATGTACATGATGTTTCCCTAAAGGGAAAATTTAAACCCAATATGGTCATTACAGTAGAACCCGGCATTTATATTCCAGAAGGAAGCGATTGCGATCCAAAATGGCACGGAATAGCCGTGCGTATCGAAGATGACATACACATAACCGAAAAGGGGCCTATAAACCTTTCCGTTGATGCGCCCAGAACGGTGGAGGAAATTGAGGAGTTAATGAAACAGTCCAGTGTCTTGAACCAATTAATACTTCCAAATTTGAACACAAATTGATAAAATCCCATAAATTTTAAAATAGAATGAAACAGTTTATATTATTAATATTATTCCTTACAAACATTGTTTTTGCACTGCCCACAAGTTTCGCTCAATCTTCCAGAAAGATCCTGCCTTCCCATTCGGGAAAATATTCAGTGGGAGTACAACATTTTGAACTACAAGATCCCCTTCGCCAAGATTTGCTGGATTCAAGTAAAAGGCATCGTATCCCCATTAGTATATATTATCCCACTGCGGAAAACCTAAAAAACAAAAAAGCCTATATTGCTCATCCCGAATTGCTAAAACAGATGATTGCACAGGCCTATAACCACCAAGATAGTACCTCATTGTTAGCTATGGCCGCATATACTTCTCAAACCATTCCAAATGCGGCAATTGCAAAAACCTCAAAATATCCCCTGCTTTTGTTTTCCCACGGACTCGGAGTTTCCCAAAATAATTACCTTCTTTTTTTTGAGGAATGGGCAAGCAAAGGATATATCGTAATTGCTATCGAACACCCTTATGGCGGATTTACCATTTTTGAGGATGGACAACTATCAAGTTCACGTCAAGATCCGCAATTGGCCAGTCAGGATAAGGGTACATTGCTGAAAATTTTAAAACAATGGGCTATGGACATTTCCCTAGTCTTGGATATGGTCACCACAAATACCTCAAAACCTGGAAAAGCTTTTGCTGCCTACATCCGTACCCAATACATTGCCGCCATCGGTCATTCGTTGGGTGGAAATGCGGCAGTTTTGGCCTCCCTAAAGGATACCCGCATCAAAGCCGCTATCAATATGGATGGTGGCACTTTTGATGACAAGACAAACTTCACTTACAAAGCTCCAATTCTTACCTTGAGAAGCCAGCCTGTATATACTGATGAAGAATTAATAAGTAGAGGGAGAAATAGAACTGATTGGAACAGGATGGGACAAGAGATAGACGAAGCTTTTGCCGCGGAAATGTCGCACGCAACCCTCGGTTACGAACTCAAAATTGCCGGCGCTGCTCATATGACATTTTCAGACGCACCCTTTGTTTTGCCCGATATGATAACCCGCTTCGGAGGAAAGATTATTGAGGCCGAACGCGGATTTCGACTTATAAATGAAGTAATCCATATTTTTTTGGAAAATGTGTGGTCCCAACAAAATATTTCCTTCACCCAATTAGTTTCGGCATATTCCGAGGTTTCACTCAAAATATACCGAAATCGGTAATTATAAAAAACTAGTCTTTAGAAAATCTACCGTAACGGAATTTTTAGAATATTTTCTACCCCACATCCATCGGCCTTATTCCTTAGCGTAAAGGTAGCCCTATTCCCGTAAAGATTAATTAAACGCAATTTTAAATTTGAAATACCTACGCCTGTACTTTTGCCCGATTGAAAATCAGTAATCGGAGGACCGTCGTTTTTTAACGTTATATTAATAAATTCCCCTTCCTTTGAAATCGCTATTTCAATCAGCAACGGGCGGGTGGAGTTTTCATACCCGTGGTTTATGGAATTCTCGATCAGAGGTTGAAGGACCATCGCGGGAATCATTTCCTCCAAAAGTTCGGGATCAATATGTTCCACAATAGTTAGATTCTCAGGAAAACGCACTTTTAAAATCCCAAGATAATGGCTTAAGATTTCCATTTCCTTGGCTACCGTAAAAAAGTGGACATTGCTGTTTTTTGTAACTTCCCTAAAAAATGTGCTTAGATCTACCAAGGTTTCCTGCGCCTTTCTTTTATCCACATCTATCAACCCTATTATACAGTTAATGGTGTTAAACAAAAAATGGGGCTGCAGTTGGGAGGTAAGCATATTCATACGTGCGGTAACCACTTGCGTTTCCAAAAGACTCTGTTGTTTTTCACTCGCCCGGATTATACTGAAATAATAGTAGGTATAGATAATAAAAAGCATGGCAAAATATACCAAGAAATTGATGTCGATTACACTTAAAAAAACGTTGAGGCTCTTTTTGAAATCAAATGCATTCAATAAACCCACCTGGAGACGGTACACATCGGTTATAAATTGGATAACCACCCCAAGTATTAAAGCTAAAAAAAAGTGGAACAATAAGATTTTACGCCAGGAGGTACGCTTCAGGATCAACCGTTTGGTGTGCATCGCAATTATAAACATAATCCCTACAACGGTAATGGCGTCCAAAACGTAAATCTGAAAGAAAAAATTCTCTCCCTGCAACATGGGCGTACCTTTAAGATAGGCCGTGGAAAATACTTTTATCAGATTAAGGCAAATTGTAATAAGGTAAAAAATGGCCAGAATGATGGCCAGTTCGGCATCAAAATATTTTTTGAAATAATTTCGTAATTTCATCTAAATACCCAATTTCGCCATCAACTCCTTTTTTAGCGGTTTGCTTACGCTTATTAACCTATTGTCCTCCATGCGCACATCAATCTCTGAAAAATCGCTGTGCACTATTTCCTTTACGGCCTCCAGATTTACTATGGAGGAACGATGCACGCGAAAAAAATGCTCGGGGTCCAACTGTGTTTCCAAATTGCTGAGCGAATCCCGGTGCAGGTACTTGCCCTCTGGCGTGAAAATTTCGGCATAAACCCCCGAAGCAATAATATACTTAATGGTGTTGGTAGCAATCAGGCTTGTTTTGTTACCCTGTTTTATGGCCAATTTTTGAAGATAATGGTTGGAACGTTTGCCATATGTTTCCACGATACGTCGCAGTTCGGCCTCAAAATCGGAAGTTGTTGGCAGCTGTTGTTGGGCCAATACCTTCTTCACCGTTCTGTAAAACCTATCTTCCTTAAAGGGTTTCACCAAGTAATCGAAAGCGTCAAATTCAAAGGCTTTTAAGGCAAAATCATCATGTGCTGTAACAAAAATCACCAACGGCTTTTTATCCGATACAATATTTTCCAATACTTGAAAGCCGTCCATATCCCGGATGTTGATGTCGAGAAAAAGCAGTTCCGGCTGTAGATTGTTAATGGTCTCTATTGCCGAACTTCCATTGTTACATTCCGCCACTACTTCAATTTCCGCGATGTCTTTTAATAGATTTAATATGCGTTTTCGCGCAAATATCTCATCGTCAACTATTACAGTTTTCATTTAAGTAAATACAATTTTGTCTAATTAATTACTAGTAATTATCGGTTTAGTTGTTTGAATCATTTTTAGAGGGTTTCGGAACAAATACATTAAATGGGGATCCAATTTAAAATAATTTTATTCAATAATCAAAAACCAAATCAGTACCCTAATCCAAAATATTTGAAAAATGGTAAGATTCACTTTTTATCTCTTAATGGTTATCCTTACTTTAATCGGCAAGGTTAAGGCTATTGCAGCCCCAATAGATAGTTTGCCTGTAATTACTTTGTCCGGGACTCCTTATGAGAGAGGGGTAGCTCACGGTCAAAAGCTAAAAGAGCAAATTAAACAAGTTTATATAAAATGGAAACAGAACATTGAAAAGGAAACAAAACACGACCCAGATTCAATTATATCCCATTTTTTGAAAACCTCAAATTATCGCCAGGCCATAAAAAAATACACTCCCGAAATTTGGGAAGAGGTGGAAGGACTGGCAGCGGGTTCTGGACAATCAATAAACGATGTGTTTGCTTTTCAATTAATTGATGAATATTGGGGCTATTTAGATAGGCTTCAGCATAATTCCATAGATAAAGACCATTGTACTGCAATTGGAATAGCAGGTAATGGAAATACCCCTACCCTCGTAGCCCAAAACATCGATATTGACAACTTTATGAATGGCTATCAGGTGTTATTGCATATTAAAGAAGAAAAAGCAACACCCGAACAATTTATTATGAGCTGTGCTGGCTTTATAGGGTTTGCAGGCATGAATAACAAGAATGTTGCAGTAGTCATTAATGCCCTTACTGATTTGAATAATTCAATCACAGGTTTGCCTGTAACCTTTGTTACCAGAGGTATTCTTCAGCAAAAGGCACCCCATGAAGCCCTATATTTTGTGCAGAAGGTTAAACATGCTACAGGTCAAAATTATTTAATAGGTACCCCAGATAAGGTTTACACCTTTGAGGCTTCGGCAAATCAAGTGGTACAATTTAACCCCCGCGATAACAATGTGGTTTATCATACAAATCATTCCCTGACCAACCATGATGTAAAGCCTTGGATGGAAGAATATCACAAAAGAATTTTATCTGGGCAAGGGAAGCAGACCAATAGCCAGACCAGATTCTCAAGTGTGGAGCGGCAATTGGCCGCCCAGGCGCTAACACTAAACGCTGGGAATATTAAGCAGATCCTCAGTTCCAAAGAAAATTCTCAGTCTCCAATTTGTGTTAGTTATAGAGAAGAAGGTGTGGCATTTACGTTTAGTTCGGTAATTTTTAGCTTAGGCAACAGGCCTATGGCCGAAATTACAATGGGACCACCCGACACCAATACCTATAAAAAATATTTTTTGGAAAATGTGAGGTGACCCATATAATACTAACCAACTACCTGACTTTAACCAGCATAGTCTGTCTATTTTCTAAACTCCATAAATTTTACAAATAAAAGCATTAATAACATATACAATATTATGAGAACCAAAACTACCTCCATTGCCCTGACTTTTCTAGTTTGTTTATTGGTAACTGACACCCATGCCCAAAACGCACAGAAGCTGGCAAAGTTAAAACTAGACTTGCAAGTTTTAATTGATTCGCTACAACAAATAAACGGTTTGCCAGGCCTCACGCTTTCGGTAATTCTTCCCTCTAAACAGCAACTTACCTTAGCCACTGGTCTTGCAGATTCATTAACATTAAAGCCAATGGAACCTACCCATAGAATGCTATCAGGCAGTAATGGCAAAACTCTATTTATTGCTGCAGCTTTGATTCTTGCTTCCCAGGAATACTATGATTTAGACGACAAAATTGAAAAATTTCTCAAGGATGAACCTTGGTTCTACCGACTTCCAAATGCCCACACCATTACCATGAGGATGTTAATGAATCATACTTCGGGCATAGAAGAATATTACGGATTGGGCAATTTTATGGAGTTGGTAAAAGAAAATCCTTCTCGCAGTTTTGAACCTCTTGAAACATTGGAATATGTTTTTGATAGAGCCCCACTGTTTCCCGCTGGCACTGACTGGGGTTATGCCGATACCAATTTTATCCTTTTGGGATACATCTTGGAAAAGATAAGCGGCAAGACCATGTATAGCCTGGTGGAAAAACACCTGTTGAAACCTAATAAAATGGTTTTCACCGAACCTTCAACCTCGCAATATTTGAGTAAGCTCGCCACAGGGTACAGCCGAAAGGGGAGTCCGTTTCCCTTTGAAGGGGAAATGGTAAAGGAAGGGCTACTTGTTTTTAACCCACAATTTGAATGGATGGGGGGAGGTTTTATTTCGAATGTAAAAGATTTGGCCACTTGGACAAAACAGCTTTACAATTCTAGGAAAATAGGGGAGGCAATGCGGGCGGAAATGCGAACTAAAGTCCCTGCAAAAACTGGCAAAGATCACAGTTATGGCCTCGGCATACAGATTAGGCCTTCTACGCAGTACGGTGATAGCTACGGCCATAGCGGTTGGTTTCCTGGGTATTTAACAGATGCGGTTTACTTCCCTAAAAAGGATATTGCAATTGCGATTCAATTCAATACCGATGACCTATCTCAATTAAAAATGTCCCCCTACGACTATATTTTAACTATTGTGGAACTGGTGGCAAACCACATTCAAGAATAACGATTATTAAACTAATAATAAGCAATTATGAAAACGAAACTATATATATTAATCACGATTATAGCTTTTCTAGGTTGTAAAGGACACCAAATTAAAACTGATAAATTTTCAGGTATTTCTGCAACTCTTAACTTAGTGGAACTGACCAATGATAAAGTAAAGGTCACTCTAACATTTCCAAAAATCCATAAAAAAAACACCATTTTTTGTATTCCTAAAACCGTACCTGGCACCTATTCTACAAATAACTATGGCCAATTCATTGAAAATTTTAAAGCTACAGACAAAGATGGTGAGGCAATTGCCGTGAAACAGTTGGATCAAAATCGCTGGGAAATTTCCGCTGTAAGTCAATTGGCACAAGTAAATTATGAGGTAAACGATACTTATGATATTGAAAAAGAAGGTGGTGTTTTTTCCCCTGCTGGTACCAATATTGAAACCGGTAGAAATTTCATGCTTAACCTATACGCCTTTGTAGGATATATAGAAGGTATGGAAAATGTTCCTTATCAGTTGGAAATAAAAAGACCAGCTACCTTCTATCCTACTACTGCCCTTCCCTTTATTTCTGAAAAAAATGATTTTGCTTCTTCTAACGACCTATTTAAAATAGATCGCTATTTTGAATTGACTGACAACCCAATAATGTATGCCGCTCCCGATACCCTTTCCTTCCGTACCGGAAATATGGAAATCATTCTCGGGCTCTATTCGGCCACTGGAAAATACAAAGCACAAGATATTAAGCCCGCCCTGGTTAAGACCATGACCGCGCAAAAGAATTTTTTGGGCAACATAGATAATACCAATAAATACGCAATTTTGCTATATCTGTCAGATCCCTCAAAATTAGATGCCCGTGGTTCAGGAGCGCTAGAGCACAACAACTCTACTGTAGTGGTTTTTTCTGAAGACGTTAAGTTAGAAACACTGGAGCAATCCATCGTTGATGTGGTATCCCATGAGTTTTTCCATATCCTAACTCCATTAAACGTACATTCTGAAGAGATCCACTATTTTGATTTTAACAACCCAAAAATGTCAAAACACTTGTGGATGTATGAAGGAGTTACAGAATATTTCGCCCAACTCTTTCAAGTAAATCAAGGTTTGTGTGATGAAACTGAGTTTTATGAGCGAATGGCCGATAAGATTAATACTTCAAAACAATTTGACGACACAGTGCCATTTACCGTAATGAGTGAGTATATACTTACCGAGACCCATAAAAATAGTTTTTACAATGTCTATCAAAAAGGAGCCCTTATAGCTATGTGTTTGGATATACAACTTCGGGAATTGAGCAACGGCGAACGAGGTATTCTAGATTTAATGCAAGAATTAAGCAAAAAATATGGTAAAGATAGACCCTTTGATGACAACAAGATCGTAAAGGAAATAGGTAAGCTGACACACCCTGATATCGAAAAGTTTTTTAATACATATGTATATGGAGAAACCCCTATTCCATATGCAGAATTTCTTGAAAAAGTCGGTTTGACCGCCCGAGAAAAATCCATCAAAACAGACTATCTCTTTAAAGAGAAAGTGCCCTATGTGGATATAGATACTGATAATGGAACTATTTACTTCCGCAAGAGAATTAAGTTCAACAGCTTCTTGGAGCAGATGGGAGTTAAAAGTGGAGACATCTTGGTGGGCATAAATGAAACCCCAATCACTATTACAAATTTTCGGGAGCCTATAGTGGCCACTCGCCAATGGAAACCGGGAATGGATGTTACATTCCTTATAAAAAGAGATGAAAAGGAAATAGTACTTAAAGGTAAAACAAATACTCCCTCGGTATCTGAATGGGAAATAGTAAAATCTGAAGCTACAGAAAATGGGAAGGTGGCACAATTGCGCAAATCTTGGTTAAAAGGGTAGTTTTTTCATAGTTTGATTGTTGCGCAGTACCTGCCTCTCTTTCACAGGGCTGTTCTTACAGCCCTGTATTTTCTCTCTTGTGGTATACCCTCTAAAAAAAATAAGTGATGAGCAAACGAAAAATTAGTATTGTCTACTGGTATTTTTGGACATTCCTTATTACCCTAACTGTTCGGGGCCAGATTCCGCAAATAGATAGCTTGAAAAAAAGTTACAATGCTACCAAAATTGAAAGAGAACCTGAAATAGATGGAGTTCTGAATGACTCAATTTGGAAGAAAATTCCCGTTGGCGAAAACTTCGCTATGCTCGCACCAAGAAATGGTGATTCCGAAAGAGATACCCATAGCACTAAATTTAAAATTGCATATACCGATGAGGCCATTTATATGGCGGCATATATGTATGATCCCTTGGGAAATTCCATTCGAAAGGAATATACCCAGCGAGATAATGTACCTCAGACTGATTATATTGTTTTGGACATTAATACCTATAACGACGGTGAGAACCAGACCAGATTTGTAGTTACCACAGCCGGAGGGATGGCAGATGCACGAATGAAAGCCAATAATCAAGATTATGAATATAATGTTATTTGGGATGCTGCTGTCAGTATTGATAACCAAGGATGGTATGCCGAAATCAAAATACCTTTTGCTTCGCTTCGATTCCCAAAAGCAAACGAGCAAATCTGGAGTATTCAGTTGGGACGTGTAATTTCTTCCCTCAATGAAACCTATATGTGGAGCCCCGTAGATAAATCCGTTGGCATTATTCCTCATTATAATGGGTTGCTTAGAAATATCAGAAACATAAATCCCCCATTTCGCTTGGGCTTTTATCCTTTTATTTCTGGAGGTACAGATTATTATAAAAATACCTTTAACGGATTTTTCAATGCAGGAATGGATATAAAGTACGGCATTACAGATGCATTTACGCTAGACCTAACCTTAATACCCGATTTCGGACAAACGGCTTACGATAATATTGAATTAAATCTTGGTCCCTTTGAACAAACTTTCGGAGAAAAAAGAGCCTTCTTTACCGAAGGCACTGAACTCTTCAACAAAGGAAATCTGTTTTATTCACGTAGAATAGGCGCTGCTCCCCTCGAATTTAATACCGCCATTGAGGAAACGGACAGAAGCGAAAAGCTACTCGAAAATCCAGAAGAAACCACACTACTAAATGCATTTAAAATATCGGGTCGCTCCAGTTCAGGCTTAGGCTTAGGTTTTTTCAATGCGATTACGGCTGTAGCGAAAGCAAGATACCAAAATTTTGAAACCGGCCAAATTCGGGAAAGGATAACCAGCCCACTCACTAATTATAACATTCTTGTTTTGGACCAACAGTTCAAAAATAAATCCTCCATTTCTTTAATCAATACAAATGTATTGCGCGATGGATATTTTAAGGATGCCAATGTTAGTGCGGGTCTTTTCGATCTCTACACAAAGGGTAGCGCCTTCAATATTGCAGGAGAGGCAAAATTCAGTAATTTGCATACGACTTCAGGAAATCAATTGGGCTTCGCCTCTCAACTCTCAATCCAGAGAAGCAAAGGTAAATTTCGATATGGCCTAGCGCATGAATTTGCCGACAGAAAGTTCGACATTAATGATTTAGGGGTAAACTTCACAAATAATTATAACAACTTCTTTTGGAATACTTCCTATCAAATTTTTGAGCCCCAGGGAAGGCTCAACCAATATAAGATTGAATTCTATGGCAATCATCAAAGAAGGTACCGGCCCAGTTCCTTTGTGCGCACAGGCTTTGGCACCAAATTTAGTGCGGTAACCACACAACGCTTTTCCTTTGGAGGTTTTTTGGATTTTAATACGAAATATCGCGATTTCTTCGAGGCTCGAACCATCGATCGTTTTGTTCAGTATAACGAAAATTTTATAGGCGATGTGTGGATTTCTACCGACAACAGAAAGCGTTTTGTCTTAGATTCCCGTTTTTTGATAAGTCAATTTATAAACTCAGACTTTAAAAAATTTACATTCACAACCAATCCCACCTTCCGGTTTACAGATCAAATTTCTGTGCAATATGCCTTTAAATTTGAAAAGGAAATGAACCGAAAGACTTATGCAGCACATTTCAACGAACATATAATATTTGGAAATCGGGATAGAATAAGCTTGGAAAACTCCTTTCAAGCAATTTACAATTTTTCCATAGCGCAGGCAGTTTCCCTAAGCTTTAGAAATTTTTGGACAGTAGCACAGTTTGCGGAAAACCAATTCAGCAGCTTAAAAATGAATGGCTCTTTAACGCCATATGATTATAAAGTTAACGAAGAAAATAACCCCAATGCCCGCTTTAACATTTGGAACTTGGACTTACACTATAATTGGCGCTTTGCCCCTGCCAGTGAGTTAAGTATTCTCTATCGAAACGCAGTCTCTATCTTGGACACCCAAAAAGATAGCTCCTTCTTAAACAGCACAGAATATCTATTTAATCAAGCCTTTAAACATACTGTTTCTGTTCGGTTAGTTTACTTCTTGGATTATAACAAATTGAAAAGTATTTAATAATTCTATACCTGAAGAAGTAAATATTATGACCCAGAGCAGTAACACTATCACCAAACTATTTTTTTTAATTATGGAAAATAAAATCTGCAATACTTTAAATATCCGCAGAAAGTTATAATAAGCTTATTACCATTGACCCACAAAATAAAAAAGTCAGACAGCATCTTGCGCGATTAAAACACGGCGGATAATCTAAGCACAATCAAAATAATTTCAACTGTTTATTTCTAAATTGCAATTCAATACTCCCAACAATTAATAACCCAGAAGATGGCATATATTTTTTTATGGCAAATCAAACGATAATTTTTTATAAATTTATGGTCAATTACCAATTTAAATCTTGTTTACTAATCCTGATCTCTTATTTAGATATTGCATTATCATAATGGAATATGAAAAGAATTAATCTTACAAATTGGAAAAAATATCTATTTGAATTTTCCCTGATTTTCACGGCCGTAATATCAGCCTTCGCATTAAACAATTGGAACGAAAACAAAAAAACCCAAGCTTCCGAAAATAACATACTCGTGGCAATTGCCAATGGGTTGGAAAAAGATATTGAGGATATTCGGCTAAATAAACTGGGACATAAAAATGGAATAGCCGCTGCCAATTACTTTAAAGAATTATTATTAGATAAACCGGTTGATACAGACTCGTTAATGATTCACTATTTCAACCTCACTAGAAATTTTATATCCATACAAAATATTGCAGGTTATGAAACTTTAAAATCCCAAGGACTCGGATTGATTGACAATGATTCGTTAAGATTACAAATTATTTCCATTTATGAGTATGATTTTAATGCCTTAAGAAAGTTGGAAGAAGAATATTCTGAAATGCAGTTTCAAGTAAATTACTTCAAAGAGATTAACAACGAATTAGCCCCAAATTTTCAATTTAACGAAAACGGTATAGTTAGTGGGATTAAATTGCCAGTGGATATTAGTGAGCATAAAAAGAAAATCTTATTGGTATATCTCTCTAAAATTAAAGAAAATAGAAGTTTTATCCTTACCTATTATTCCAATATTGAAAATAAAATTGAATCAGTTCGCAAAAATATAAGAAAAGAAAATAGTGATACTTAATGGTTTTAGCAAATATCCATTATATAAATACCCCAACCAACCACCAACAAAAGGCGTCCTAACCTAGGAGCTTTAAAACTTGACCACATAAAATAAAAGCCAAAATCATCACG
Organism: Aequorivita iocasae; assembly: GCF_016757735.1. NCBI lineage: Bacteria > Pseudomonadati > Bacteroidota > Flavobacteriia > Flavobacteriales > Flavobacteriaceae > Aequorivita > Aequorivita iocasae. The sequence goes on along the minus strand of NZ_CP068439.1, from coordinate 1,673,342 downwards.
GTGACCGCGTGTTTTTTATAAAACGAGGCGGACTAAATAATGCCTGTGCTGAGCCTGCCTGGCCTGAGCTTGTGGAAGGGTCGAGTGTATTAAGTTCTAATAATTAAAATACCAAAACTCGAAACCCAACAATTCAACGATCCAACCATCTAAGTGCTAATTGTAAGTTCAAATATACTTAACGGCCTCCAGAAACATCAATAAATATTCCTGTGGAATAAGACGATTGTTCTGTTGCCAGCCACAAAATAGCTTCTGCCACTTCGCTTGACAATCCTCCTCTTTTCAACGGAATGGCTTCCTTTATCCGTTCAATCCTGTTTGGCTCGCCTCCAGAAGCGTGAATGTCAGTATGAATGAATGCAGGACGAACGGCATTTACACGTATATTTTCGTCCGCCAATTCCCTTGACAATCCAATGGTCAGCGAATCAACAGCCCCTTTTGAGGCGGCATAATCAATATACTCGAAGGGGGCTCCGGTCCTCGATGCTATCGATGAAACATTTACAATTGTTCCCCCACTCCCACCGTATTTTGGCGATATGCGTTTGATGGCTTCCCTACAACACAAAAATACACTCAATGTATTTGCCTCAAATATTCGTTGCCATCTTTGCGATGTTATATTTTCCAATAGGTATTGTTTTTCAAGTATTCCGGCATTATTCACTAATGTTGTTAAACTGCCAAATTCAGTATCGACTTCTTCAAACAACCGTAAAACATCTCCTTCCTTGGAAACATCTGCCTGAAAAGCTTTTGCATGACCTCCTTTTTGTTTGATAGCCTCTACAACTTTTTCCGCCTCCTCTTTCCTTTTGTTATAATTCACTGCTACCGAAAATCCTCTTTCAGCGGCAAGCCGTGCTGTAGCTGCCCCAATGCCTCTACTGGCTCCTGTTATCAATATGGTTTTCATGGCCTTTCGCTTTGGTGTTTTACTAATTTAATATGCGCCAAATGATGGCTACAATGCCAAGCGTACATTCCAATAGCTTCTTCCAAAGTAAATTCTGTTCCGTGTTCGGGATGGGTATATTTCCTTTTAAACATGTCATCATCCGTATTTTTCAAAATAAAATACCATCTATAATGCAACCCTTTTAAAATGGATAAAGAAAATTCAACTGGTAAGGATTTACTATCGCTAATTTCGGCCCATAAAGCTTCATTATATGGTTTGATAACGGGATTATCCTCTGTTAAGGCAAGTTTGAAACGGATAAATGCATTTATATGACTATCGGCACAATGATGAACTACTTGTCTTACCGTCCAACCTCCTTCCCTATAGGGCGTGTCAAGAAGATTATCAGCTAACGTTTCAATTTCACTTTGTAATACTTCAGGAAATGTTTCAATAATTTCTATCCAGTTTACCAATTCCGCTCGGGAAATTAACACTGGCTTTACAAAATGCCCAATCGGATATTTTAAATTATGCTCTCTCATATTATTTAATTCTTATAAATCATCTGTAAAGTGACGAATGTCCCTCTCCTGCGCAAACTTACGATAATTGTAATCTCCAGATTTATTTCGGGCTATGGATAAGGTTTGCCAATCTTCATTTTTCAACATTTTGGCAATGAAAACCATTTGCCCTATGTGGTAAGGATAATGGGCCAACTGTCTGTTAATGGCCTCGGTAACGGTATGTCCATCATTTCGAATGTATACTACACCTTCCAAATCCGCCTCCGTTAGATCTTCCAATGTGCTTAAAAGACAGGACCAACCTTTGTTCCATTTGTTTATCAATTCTTCTTTACTGTTGAATGGATTCAAAAATTCTGCATCACGGTTTCTCCACGGTTTTTCTCCGTCAGTTGTCAGAAAATCAGTAAATCTTGACAACATATTTCCAGTAATATGGTTTACCAGAATGGCAATACTATTACTTTCTTCGTTATATTGCCAGAATAATTGTTCTTCCTGCAATTGATCCATTGCTTTCTCTCCAAGCATTTTGTAATACTTGAATTGTTTTACTACACTACTTAAATAACTTTCCATATTGTGATTTTTTAATTGTTGTTATAATTCTTTTAATGTCCTCTGTTAAACTCAGCCCCAAAATATGCAGGATTTCATATTTTTAAATTAATCAATTTGAGTTTCATTATTCCTGTTTTGAAGCTGCATTAATGTAACCAATGATGTTGCCACTAATGCTTCACCCTTAACCTGAATAGAAAAAACATCTGATCTAACTACCGAAAGCCTTTTACCGTTTTTTATTACTTGTGCTCTGGCGATGAGTTTATCACCTAAGGCAGGGTTTAGGTAATTTATTTTCAATTCAACTGTTGTAAAATAACTATTTTGACGTGTAGCCGAAGCTGCTGCATAACCCGATGAAATATCGACCAGGGTGGCTATGGTACTTCCATTGAACATTCCTGCCGGGCGCACCATAAAATTTTGCTTTGATACTGTAATCTCAAAATATCCATCCGAAATTATGCTGGCTTCGGCACCGAAATGTTTCATTATTTCCGAGCGTTCAAAGCTTTCTAGCAATCGTTTGTTTCTTGCATTATCCATCAATTTTAAATTTTAATGTATTTATTTTTTTACCCTATACAAGCGGGGTACAACCTCCCTATTTTTATTCCGATATCCCTTGTTTATAAAATAAACCGCCCCCATGATACAAAGGAAAGCTAAAACAGTGATGCCTGTAATGTTCTCGTTTAAGAATACATACCCCAAAATCAACGCTACCAAAGGATTTATATAAGCATATAGTGAAACCATGCCTATCGGAAGTTTTTCTAAAGCATAAACATAGCAGGGATATGCCAATACGGAACCGATTATTACAAGATACCCGAGTGCCCAGATACTTTCTGTTTCTGTTGCTTTAAGTTCTGAATAATCATCCATCAACAAACTCATTCCAAACAAGATAATTCCTCCGAAAAACATTTGAAATGCAGCATTTGTTATAACATTGCCTTTAGGCACTTTACATTTGGCAAAAACACTCCCCGAAGCCCAAGATAAGCACGCCCCAAAGGCCAACAACATTCCGATAAAGTAATCGGGATTGGTTAAATCATTTATGTTATCTCTAAAAATGAGAACAATACCCAAGCTTCCTAATAGCAGCCCTGAAACAATATATTTATTTGGTTTTCTTTTATCAATATGGGTCATATAATTAATAATAACAATATATACAGGCAAAATAGAAACTATCAATGCTGCCAGCCCGCTCGGTATATATCTTTCACTCCAGCCTATAATTCCATTTCCAAAAGCTATCATTAAAATACCCAGATTAAATTGTGCAGGAAGCAGATTTCTGTCAATTTTCAAGCTACCTGCAAGTTTTAATAGGAGCAACAGAATACCGCCAGCAAGCACCTGCCTAATGGCAGAAAAGAGAAATGGGGGAAAAGCCTCAACACCAACTCGTAGGGCAAAATAGGTGGTGCCCCATACAATACACACTACAACAAGAGCCAAATAGGCAAAATTATTTTTTTCGGTTTGCATAATTAAGATGGAAAATAATTAATGATTGTCTTGCTTGTTCAAAATCTCCAATAGGGCATTCAAGTGATGTGCATCGTGTTCGGTAATGAAATACATCAGATCAATTATCCGCATCGGTTGATTTAACCTTGGATGATGCAATGTATTTTGAAAATCCCTTTTACTCATATTTTCTATAATACGAATGGTGTTCGCACGTTCCTCTTGAAAATCGGACAACAGCTTTTCAATAGAAAATTGATTGAAAAATGATTGATTTGTCGCCTGATTGTTAAGGTCGGTAGCCGACATTTTCACCTTATTTTCCTTGATTTCCAAAAATCTTTTTTGCCACAACGATTCTAAAATCCACAAATGACCTATATGTTCTTTTATTGACCATTTTCCGTTTGGCTTAAAATTTAGTTGCTCATCAAACCTCCTTTGGGTTACCTTTCGAAATTTTAATATACTCAATTCCATGCTTCCCAATAATTCCGGAAATTTCTCCATGCTGATGTTGAAATTAAATTTTCGGTTAAACCATTTCGGGGATACCGGCTTTAATAAAAGTTCCATTTTAATATCGGCACGACTGTATTCATGTCCAATCAGTGGCACCTCTTGAAATCCGAATTTGTGATAAATAGCAGAAGCGGTTTTTAATTGGGAATTTGTAAATAAAATGAGCTTATCCGCATCCCTTTTTTTTGCTTCTTCAATAGCAGTCTTGCAAAGCAATTTTCCCACACCCAAACCCTGGAAACTTTCGGCTACAGCCATTTTAGCCATTTCAAAAATACCTCTGCCAACGGGTATTAAAGCTACCGTTCCAATAATCTGATTTTGATATTCAACAAAAAATATTCCCCCTCCTTTCCCTAAAATGGTATCTTCTGGGTGTAAAAGCAACGCTTCATCCATTGGTTCCATTTTAAAATATTTTTCTACCCAAGCCCTGTTTAGCTTCTCAAAATGTTTCTGATATTCCGGTACGTATTTTACAATTCTCATTTTTCAATAATTACAAATGAATATAAAACTCTGGGCATAAGCCTGAACGGTATCAGCCTCTATTTTTCATTAAAATTTCCTTTTATAATACTTTCAACTTCTATGATAATTTACAAAAAGACCAATCGGTCTTTTTAGGAGCAAAAAAAATTATGGTTTTAAGTCGGAAATTATTTTTTCTAAAAAATCCATTGCTATCCTTAATTCTTTAGTTCTTTTAGTGACTTTTGCCTGCATAAATGCTCCTTCAATCATCGAAATCATTACTACTGCAATTGCTGTGGGATCTGTATCTTCCTTTATTTCCTTTCTTGTAATACCACGCTTTATTTGGTTTTCTAAGGATGTTTTCCAAAAACCAAGAGCTTTTGCCGCCCGTTCCCTCAACTGCGGGTGTGTATCATCTGCCTCTGTCGCCGTATTTAAAATGGGGCAACCTGCCAGCAAATAGGGATACTTGAAATAATTCTTATAAGTATTTGGATAGACCAATAACCTATCAATGGAACTATCCCTTGCCGCTATCCGTACTTTCATATGCTCGTTTACTTTACCATGGTTGTAATCAAAAACAGCCAAAGCAACTTCATCCTTATTTCCAAAATTGCCGTATATGCATCCCTTAGATAACCCTGTTATGGTCATAATATCACTTATTGAAGTGCCAGCATACCCTTTCGAATTAAATACAGATGCAGTTTTTTCAACAATTAATTGTTTTGTAATTTCTGACTTGGTCATTTTCATAAAAGGATATTGTTCCATCACAAAGATAAATAAAAAATAAACCAATCGGTCTTTTTGACTATATTTTTCCGAATACTCCAATAAAATACCAAATGTAACCATTACGGATCACTACAGTAACCAAGTGTTTTATAGGTGAACGCGTAGTACATAAAAATGCTTGTGCTGAGCTATGTTTACCCTGAGCGCATCCGATAGCTATCGGATCGAAGGGTTAAAGCGTATCAAGGCCACCACAAACACAAAACAACAAATTACAGAAAACCATTAAAGTGGGTTTTTAAACCGGGGAGAATACCAAATACAAACATTTTTGCTATAGGCTGTTGGCTCTAAGCTATAAACCAACAATTTAACGCTCACCCCCTGACCTATCGAAAAGATTCCGTAGAAAATGAATTTATTGGAGGAGCAAGCAAAAAACTTTATTCAATCAATCAAAACTCACAAACTATCTAATTTACAAAAGCCTATAGCTTACGGCCTAAAGCCTATAGCCCTCCCAGCGCCGCAGATATAGAAATTTTCAGGAATCTTTTCGTAAGCCTTGATTTTTTTTGTTTCTTTTTTCATCAAGGAAAAAAGAAAGATATCTTCCCTCCCATTACGGAAAACCGTAACAGCGTACATTTTAACTGGTAAGAATATCAAATATAAATCTTTTTGCTTTAGACTTTAAGATATAGTCCAACCATCCAACAATCCAACAATCCAATAATCTAATTGCTAACTGTTCATTGCTAACTGTTCATTGATAATTGTTCATTGTCCATTGTCAAAAACAATCCACCTTAAACCCCGCACAGAAACCACATCAATATCCCTATGAATCATCCGGTGGCAGTTATACCACCCGTCCCACCAATTCAGTTTTGTTGAAGAAACCTTTTTCTAAAAATCAATAGAACCACAATTATCATAATACTGATTCCTATTAGAATCTTAAGTGTCAATATAGCTTGACAGAGGTCGTCCCCAGTAATTTTTGACACACAGTCGCTAGGAGAGTCAGTTTCATACCGTAGGCTTACCATCGTATTAATAATCCCAAAAATGAATATAGGTATGCCTATGCACAATAACCAAAGAATGATTTTATAGACCTTTGATCGCATTTACTATTTTAACTTCCACCTAAATTCATAGAAGACACGCTTATTTATAAAAAATCTATTGAAAAACGAATCACAGAAACCTGATTTGCAAGTTTAACTTAAAATACACAGCTCCGTTTTCAGCATAAATTTCCCCAAACGAGTGTCGTGAACTACTTGCTGTATCTAACTTCGTATTTTCGAATAAATACTCTTCAAATTCATTTCTATTATAAATATGATAGCAAAGAACGCCTCCATCTTCCTTTACAATTAAATATCCTCCTGTTGCATCATATTTTCCAGTCCAAACTTCCGATGGCATCATTCCAAGCGCAACATCTGTTAAAAAACGTTTTATTTTGTACTCGTAAAACTTATGTTCATTTTCAATGTCAAAATTTAGCGGATTTTTATCAGCCGTTTTTTTTACTAAATCGGTCAAATGGGAAAATTCACTTGAATAAAAGTCGAAAATGATTTGCGATAAAATCTCTGGAAGTAAACTGTCAATTAATACAAGATTATTTGAAAATATTTGACGCTCGGTTTTTATAAATTCAAACCGCCCTCCTTTATTCTGAATTTCTACAATCCTATCCTTTATTTTGCTCCTTGAAGCAATTGAATTAATTTGTTCAATTTCGTTTTCTGATAAGTTTGCCCCAACAATTTTATAAATAAAATTAGTTGTTTTCCCCGCGTTTAATAGAGTAGAAGGACTTCCTAGCTGCGATTTTATGCTAAACCCCAATGTCGGCTGTTGATTCGTTCTTTGGTCGTGAACAACAATTGTAATATCCGTTTTTGCTGAAGAACTAGCTTTTAACGAAATGCAATTTATGGATTGCATAAACGCTTCAATTTCAGGTACTGAAAAAGTCCTTTCTTTATTTTGCTTGATTGCGTTTAATAGAAATAGAGCTTTGTTTTTAAAATCTGAAATAGGAATTTTTAAAATTTCTTCATCTCCTGAAACTAAAATGATTTCATCTTGAATGGAATATTCAAAATCCCCATTATTCTCGGTGCGAAGTATTTTGATAATTGGATAAACTAAACCTTCTAATTTTTCAATGTCTTTGTCGCCAAGAAATAATTGTTTGTCACCTAATAACTTGAAAAGCGCATAAATTTCGCTCCACTCCCCTTTATTCCCTTTTATCATTTGAAGTTAAGTTTCTCTATTATCTTCTCAGCCGTAGCCTGTATAGCAGGAACAGCCACAGAATTCCCAAATTGCTTATAAGCCTGTGCGTCTGAAACAACAATCTTAAAATCATCAGGAAACCCTTGCAATCTTGCCCATTCCCGAGGGGTCATTTTCCGAACCCCTTCGCGGTTCACTTTACCTGAAATTTTTGTTATTGGCTTAAAATTAGTCAATCTGTCATCAAGCACTAGGTTTCGCTCTCTACCCATCCCTCCACAAACTACCGCATTGGCAGTTCCGTCTTTTGGTATTATCTCATAACCAAATCCATTCCCCTTACTTTCGTGACGGGCCCGGTGATTTTTGAGGGTTTGCAAATAAGTGGTTGAAAGATAATACTTAACGGACACCTCATCTCCTTCCAGAATATCTTCCAATGTAGCAGAGGTATCTGTAGCTTCAGGATATTGAAATTCGGCTATACCCAGATCTTTTCGGAAACCAACAATAAAAATACGCTCTCTATTCTGCGGAACACCAAATTCCTTAGCGTTCAATATTCTTGGTTCGGGTACATAATAATTCAAATCTTCACGAAGCACGTTTAAAATCGTGGCTAAGGTCTTCCCTTTGTCATGGTTCCGTAAGCCTTTTACATTTTCTAAAAAAATAGCTTTCGGCTGCTTTTTCTTTATGATTTCTGCAACGTCAAAAAATAAGGTTCCTCTAGTATCTTCAAAGCCGCCACGTCTGCCAGCAATAGAAAAGGCTTGACAAGGGAATCCGGCACACAGTACATCAAAATCATCAGGTATATAATTTTTGGTTTTGTCTTTGGTGATATCCCCAAATGGTATTTCACCGAAGTTGGCCTTGTATGTTTGTTTGGAAAATTTATCCCATTCACTTGTAAACACACATTTGCCTCCTAAATTTTGTAATGCAAGACGGAAACCGCCAATACCCGCAAAAAGATCGATAAACTTAAATTTCGGTTTCTCAGGTGCTGGAAATGGAACAGATTTTTTGATGTCAAAAATCAAATATTGAAGCGCCTCTTCTGCAACTTCATCTGTTACCTCTTGGGTAGGATACTGTTTTTCCAGTACTTCCTTAACAAAGTTAATTGCGCCTTCCTTGTAAAATTTGGAGACGCCATTCTTATGATTGTGCATATAATGCGTAAAAGAAGCGGGATTGGAATCCTCGGGCGCAACTACTTTTGTTTCAAATAGCTGTCCGTCAATGTTTTCTATGTCAATTCGCTCTTTTATCATTTCCTTTTTGTTCAATTGCACAAGTTATAAAAGATATCTTTCACCTGTAACAGCAGGCGGGTTTTTTGTTCACATTCGGGTGTCAATAATTTAATTTCATGTGGCTTAAAATAAATTACCCCAATTACGGAAAACAGTAACTGCGTGCATTTTAAACTGGGAGAATACCAAATAAAATATACTCTCAGTCAACACTGCATTCATGTTGAGTCGTTCCGACCACACGAATGCTTAGTAATTGACAGTAGTTTTTTTAATTGGTAAAAATATCTTCAAAAGCTTTTAATATTTTTTTATGCGCCTTTTCGTCATCAGTTCCTTTAATATATGAACCCATTTTTAATATATAAAGTTCAATTTCCTTCTCATCTTTGATGATTTTTATTGTTTCATAAAAGTCAGAAACATTATGATCAGAGCAAATTTGTTTACAGTCATCATCGAATTTTTTATAAAACGTATTTAAAGTTTTTACGTCAATGAATTTTATTGGTTGTGTTATTCCCATTTCTTTAGTTTTTTTAATGTAAAAAAAAAGCCCTTCGATTGAAGAGCTTTATATAATTGAATGCCTAACAGGTGGATTAGAGTTGTTTTTTGTCTTACTTTCTAAATTCTCAATATTATTTTTCTCCATAATTTCCTCACTTTCTTTTTTTAGATTACTATTATCGTTATTATTTATTTCAATGCTGTAGCTCATAACAAGCTGTTTACTGGTTTCATATGTATGCATTGAATACATTCCAGTTAGTAATAAGTAAAACATTATGACAAAGAACAATTTAATTCTGTTCCAAACCTGCGACCAAGAGTCTGCTAATTTGACAAACTTAAATATACTAAAAAAGAACGAAATAAACAAGTTTTTAGTCGATTATTTCTTTTCGAAGTATCTGTCTCCTAAATTTCTAATGTTTGCAATAAATGAAGAAGGTTTATTTGGTATGTACATTCGACATTCTACGTGAGCGTCATTACCATCAATCAATTCAGAATTTTTGAATATAATTGTAAATTTCCCATCATTAATTTCTGAAACTTCGAATTCATCTGAAAAGTAAGTTGTTTGGATGTTATCTCTTTCGACCATTATATTATTCACATTATTTGCTCCGAGATATAAAGTTATTTCTATATTATCATTATGAACGAAAGGTGCTGTAAGCTTCCCTTAAAACCGAACTGTTTAAAAGTAGAATAATTATCTTAAATTTAAACAGTATTATGAGACGAAGTAAATTTTCACCGCAACAGATTGCAAAGATTTTAAAGGAATTCGACAACGGAAAGAGTGTTGACGAGATTAGCCGTGAGCACGGCGTCAGCCCAGCCACCTTTTATAAGTGGCGTTCTAGGTATGCCGGTATGAACTCCAAGGAGCTCAAGCGCCTCAAGGAGCTGGAAGAAGAGAACGCCAGGCTCAAGCAGATGTATGCCACCTTGGCCCTTGACCACCAGATGGCCAAGGAGATCATCGAAAAAAAGCTCTAAGGCCCTGCAGGAAGCGAACCATTGCCAAGGAACTTATTCATTACGGCATCAGTAGGGTGTGCCGTGTCCTCAACATGAGTAAGAGCGTCTATTATTATAGGCCATTGCCCAAGGATGACAGCGAGATAGAACAGGCCTTGCGGCAAAAGACAAAGGAACATTCGGAGGAAGGTTTTTGGAAGGCCTATGACCGGTTACGCGAAGAGGGAAAACCCTGGAATCATAAGCGTATGCACAGGGTCTATGTGGCACTGGGGCTCCCCTTGCGCAGAAAGGTGAAAAAACGCTTGCCTGCCAGAACAAAAGAACCCCTGGAGGTCCCCAGCGAGCTCAACCATACCTGGAGTATGGATTTTGTAACAGACGTCCTGGAAAACAAAAGACGCTTTAGGGCATTTAATATAATTGATGATTTTAACAGAGAGGCACTCCATATTGAGGTCGACTTCTCCCTGACGAGCAACCGCGTGGTCTGGGTGCTCAACCACCTTATCAACAAAAAGGGCAAGCCAAAAAAGATTCGGATGGATAACGGTCCTGAATTTATAGCCAAGATCGCCTCAGAATGGAGCATGATGCACGATATCGAGTTCAAGTATATACAGCCAGGGAAACCCACGCAAAATGCGTTCGTGGAAAGGTTCAATGGGAGTTACAGAAGAGGGGTACTAAACAAATACATCTTTGAAGACATAGACCAAGTAAGAGAACAGACGCATATCTGGATGCACGATTACAACCATCACCGCCCACACGATGGGCTGGGTAAAATCCCACCAATAAAATATGCGGAACTTAATTCTCTTGGGGCTAGCCCCAAGAGAATTAAAAACAATAAGTTTGTAGAAGTATTAGAAGAATGAGCAGTTCTAATTAGGGGAAGCTTACATTGTAAATTTTTAAAGATAAAACAAACACAAACCCACACATTACGGAAAACCATAACAGCCTTGCATTTTAATCCGGGAGGATAATAAATATAATATACCTGCACTTAACTGCATTAATATAGGATCGTTTAAACAACACGAATGCTTAGTTATTGGTGGTAGCTTTTATTGATATTTCTCCAATTCTTCTTTATAAATGTTTTCAGTTTGGTCTTTAAATCTGTCCTTGTTGCCCAGGAATATATTTAGTTTCTCGTGCAGACTTTTATATATAATTTGATGTGCTTTATGTCCTAAAATTGCCTCGTCATAAATATCCATCTCAAAATCATTTTCTGTTGCGTAGTCCAAGAGTTTTAACAAGTCCTCTTTTTCAATTTTATCTATTTCAGTCCAATCGTCAGGTTGAGCTTCGTCTTTGACAAAAAATGCTTTGTTATCTTCAATCTTTAAGTATTTCATAACTCTTTTTGTTTCGTTCATTATATGCATCTTCACCCGCTTCCAAGCAATTTAGCAACACATCTAAATTTTTAATTTCCTCTCCATTTGCATTCTTTAGTGTTTTACTTGTTGGATGGCCAAAAAACACTTTATATTCAACATTGTGTTGATTCACAATCTTTTGAGTAAAGACTATTTGGTTTGGATTTATAGAAGCTCCTATGGTGCTATTGTGAGTAACCACAATGACAGGTATTTCTTTTGCTATTTCCTTGATTAATTCGTTCACTTCATTTTTTAAAAAAATGTTGTCAAATGATGATTCTGGCTCATCAATTAATAATAAATCGTGCTTTAAAGCATCACTTATTTCGTGTAACAAATTAAATTCGGAACGCTCACCACCAGATACTTCATAACCGTGTTTATTTAATGTTCTGTAGTCAATATCAACAAAGTATTTATAGAACTCTGTTTCTTCAATTCCTACATTTTTCAAGGATATCAAAAACTTATATGGGTTTTCGTAATTATTAAACGCTTTACTAAAACTGAGCTTGCTTTTACTTTTATTTTTTAGTTGGCTTGCTCCAGTATATTTTTTCGTTTTGGCTAAGACTTTAAAACCTCTTATTTCTTTACTGTCAATAACTTTTTCTGTTTGAATAGATTTTACTAGCTGTTTGAACTTTTGTACTTTAATTTTTTCAAATTGTATTTTGTCAAAATCTATTTCCTCAACCGTAGTTGTTGTTGACCGAAATTTCAAACTATCCTTAATTGATTCAATGAGATTATTGCACCAATCCTTTTTTAGATTCCTCTCATGAATTTTATTATGTTTATTAATTAACTCTACAATCAAATTTTTGAGGATGTTATCTGTGATATGTTTATTTACAACATCCTTGTATTCATTTGTTTCGATTAAGCTCTCAGTTGCAGAAATTAGTTTTTTTAAATTATCTAAATTATCAGGTATGAACTTGGTTTCATTGTATAGGGCACATTTTGAAAAAGCATCAAGATTATCACTTTCAGAAGCAAATTTCTTTAATGATGCCAAGTATTTCTCAAGAGAAATCTCATTATCCTTTAAGTCAATATCATTTATTTCATAGACTACATCCTTAAATTCCTTAAGATAATTTTCTGTGATTAGGCTATGTCTTGTGGTTACTAATTTTTTGAAATTTTCTTTGTCATTTTGAAGTAAAGAAAATTGTCTTAAATATTTGACATTATCAAAATTGTCACAGATTTTATCTAATGTATAAGTCTTTCCAGATGAACGTCCACCAACAATTACATTTAATCCAGTCGATAGCATCACTCCATCATCAGTAGCTTGGAAGAAATCATTTCCTTCTTCTTTAGATAAAAAGACTTTGTCTTTGTCGTACAAGCAACCTTTTATAGCATTTAAAGATATTTCTTCTACATCTAAATATGTTTGTCTGGTTGGATAAGAAGGCATATTCTCAATAAATCTGCAATCGCTGAAGATGACAGGTGTTAATTTATCTAGTTCCTTAAGACAACTCTTAAATTTTCTGAGACTTGCTACTTCACCTACAAAAATGTTTTCTCCAAGTTTTTCTAAAGTGGTAGGTTTTATGTTAGGCTTTTTGTCATAGTGAGGAATTAGCAGGTAATTGTTCAATTCGCCATAAATTTCAATTAATTCATCATAGCTAATGTCATCACTAGGTGAAGTATTCAGTTCACTTACTTTCTGTGCTTTTGCCGCAAAATCATCTACGTTTTCATTTTCTGATATTAACAACAAATGACCACCTTCTAGGTCGATTTCTATTCCTGGGAATACTTTTGCTGCTAGTTCATTAGTTATTTGGTCATATTGGTTTTTATCAAATAAGTTATGATTCGTAATAGCGATACAGTCAATTTCTAGTAATTCAACATATTCTTTCAATGATTCTAAGTCAAAATCAAAGTGTCTATCGCTGATAGATGGAACTGTGTGAATATGGAAATCAATTTTTTTCAATTTTCTGTTTTCAAATTACCGCCAAAATGTAAATATAAGTCAAGTCTGTATGTCTTTATTACGGAAAACCGTAACGGGGTTTAATTAGCCAGGAATACCAAGTATAAATATTTTAGCGGCTCCAAAGTCTAATAAGGGTTACGAATAAGAAATATAGCAACAATTGCTACCGAGATAATTATAAAAAAATTAGCAATAGTTTTATTTGTCATTTTTTATTTGCTTGCAGCCAACATGTTTATAAACAAAAGGATTATTGCGTTTATCCCGCACATGTCATTACTAATTTATTTAATATTAAATTATTTACAAACCAAAACCGCCAAGGCCACTGCCGCCAACGGTTTCTTTTTTCTGGGGAGAAAATTCTAGCTAAAAGCTGTTGTTCAAATATATTAAAAATAGTTGCTGTTTTAACTTATTGTCGTTAAAATTTTAACATTTGCTGTTATATGGCTTTAGGCTTTAAGCTGTACATAGAGTCCAACATTTAAACGATTAAACGCTTCCACAATTAAACAATTCAACATTCTAATTGCTAATTGTTCATTGCTCATTGTTCATTGTTCATTAAAAAACCTACCCATTACAGAAAACCGCAAGAGCGGGTTTTTAAATTGGGGAGAATACCAAATATAAAGTTTTTGGCAGTTTCAGAAGTACTGAAAGGCATTTCCCGCTGTGTTAAATTATCACATTTTTAAAAAGAGCGTAAGGGAAATAACTTCTTTTATTAGCTGAATTTATAAGTTAAATTATAAAGTAATTAAAGATCTAAAGTTATTGAACAGAAGAGTATTAGTTTGCTCTAGGGAAATATTAAGTGCTTTGGACAAAATAACTACTGTATGCTTATTATGTAAAGGAGTAAAAACATCTTTATTGAACTTAATAAATGGACCATCAGATTCCAGAAGCAACCTATCCATGGGAATTTGTGCAATTATTTTTTTTCCTGAGTCTGATTTAGTCATAGAGTAGTTGACTGAAAAATAGGCTCCATTTTCAACAGCTTTTTTTAATGTTTTAATACTTCCAGAATACCAATGTAGAATATATTTACTATTAAAATTTCTGCCGATTATTGAAATGACGTCATCTGCGCTTCTTCTTGAGTGTATTGTAAGTATTTTACCTCCTTGATTATCACATTTTTCAATTAAGTTTTCAAAAAACCTTACTTGTTTAGTTTTAAAATCATTCCCAACTTTATAGTCTAAACCAACTTCTCCAATATATTTGACGTGAGGTAATAACTCCCACATCTTTGGTATTAAGGTATGATATTTGCCAATTAATTCTGGGTGAAAACCTAGTGCTGGTCTTATGTAATTATAATTATCTTTCAGTTTTTTAATTATTTCAGTATATAAAGGTGGTAAATTAGTGACAGCAATTGTATATATTTTTTCTTTTTCAATTTTATTTGCAATAGATAAAATTTCATCATTGAATAAATCTAAATGAAAATGTGTATCGTGTAAAGGTTTACCCATCTATAGTATCTATTAGGACTTTTAATTCATCCATACCCCTTTTATATACTTGATCATAATTTTCAAAATCCTTTTCAATTGGACCTGCAACTTGTATTATTAAAGGATTATTCTTGTTTTTTTCAAAGTCAAGTAGACCTAATTTAAAAGAGAGTAATTCTTTATTTGCTTTTGGTTTCTCAAAGTTAGGGTCAGAATACTCACCAACATCTTTATTATATGCTCTGATAATAGAAGCTCTTCTTATAGAGCAAGGCAAACATTTACCACAGTGAAGAGGTTTGGTACTTTTATCATACCTCACTTGATCTGGATGCGAACAAGACATTGTTTGAGAGTATTCTTTTTTGATGAGTTGTGGGTTTTTACAATTCAATATCATTTCGCCTTTAGTTTTAAATTGATAAGGGTTTTTCAATTGAACTTTAATATTCATATTATCGAGAAGACTTTGAAGCATTTTTATATAATATGGATGAGTAGTTCTAGTGCTACTGCTACCCAGTCTTGTGTTTGTTAAAGGAATATTCAATGATATCAATCCATTTTCAGGAATATATAAGTTTGTCTTTTTGTTTAAGCACGAAGCTAAAATTATTGCGTGTGTAAAAAAGAGAAAAGAACGTGTGCGTGTAGTAATTTCACTTCCATTTATAGGTGTGGCATTAAAGTTAAAAAAGTAGTCTTTGTCAATGGAAAATTCTTTTTGTAAAATTTCGTCTATTTTGTCTTGATATGGCTTTACGCCTTTACCTCCACCATAAAGGCCTACAAAGGCAATATTTTTCTTGACGCTTAATAAATCAATTGCACCAATAAATGAATCTAATCCCCCAGATAGCATACAGAATTCATCAGGAGTAAACTTGTTACCTAAATACCAACTACCAATCTTATTTTTAACATTCTTTTCTACTTTATTTAATTCACGTTTTCTAAACTCAAAACTCCAATTATCACCGCTTAAAAAAGAGACCAATTGTTCTAAATGTTCTTTATTAGTTGTCCATTTATCTAAATTTAATACAGGTATGTACAACTTAAAGTCTCTTGTCCAACCATCATAAGTGTTTTCACGTAAAACTTTTCTATCCGCAAAATAAACTACAATAGATATATATAATAAATCCAGGGCTTCTTCTTGAAATGGCGTAGGCATTTTATATAACCTTCTCAATGATTTAAAGAATGTATGGTGGTATTCTTTTTTATTCGTAAAATCCAATACTTGAGAAGCTGTATCTAGTTTAAAAGTATCTTCTTTATTTAATTTACATACAATTATATTCATTGTTCTTCCATTAGGGTGTAACATTGGTTGAATAAGCTTTCAACTTCATTTTTAGTGCTTTTATCATTAAAGTTTATTTTTGTGAAATCCTTCCCTTTAAATGCAATGTCAACTTTAGCATTTATATACTCTTTTAATTCATTTTCAGTATCCATTGCCTTGCTTGAGCTTTCACTATTCGATTCGATTCTACTTCCCAAATCATTAATTATTCTTTCATAAATATAATTTTCAATAAATTTCGGGATCATTAGATTCAATGAATTTCCATCTATAGAATCATAATCTAAATTTTCTTCATCAAACATTTCGTATATATATTCCATTGTAACAATAAGTGCCTTCCGAGCAATTGAATCATCCTTTGTTATAGGCACTGGAGCTATTAAATTTGTCAATTCATTTAAAACTTCACGAGCTGATTTATCCTTATAGTCAATTTTGTACTCTTCTAGTACTGTTCTAAAAGTAGATGTTGGTGATGAGCTTGAGAAATTTCCTAGCTTTATAACCGTATTTATTCCAGCTCTAGCAGTTTTAGAGGCAGCTTTAGCGCCCCCATATGCCTTGATTTGATTAGATACAGCCTTACCTTTATTTGTATATTGACCCGAAGCTAATTTTGACATATACGTCTTTGCATCCTTCCAGCTTACTTCATTTATTTGCTGGGGTTCTTTACTAATAGTTTCCTTTTCATCTGTTTCCTTTTCACTTTCTCCTTCATTACTATTTCCTTCATCAAAAACAAAATCATCTGGCAAAAGTGGATTATCTTTTGGGTTACTATTTGTTGGTCCTCCGTATATACTTGATGTCCCCATATTACTTTAGTTCTGCTTTAATTACTTTTTCCAAGCTTGATTTTTCTTTTATCCATCTATCTGTCAATTCTTTTACTTCAATAATTTTATCAATTTTTTTGAAAAAATCAACAATTCTAGGAATAAATGCCTTTTCTACTTTACTTACAGGTAGGCTATTTAAGGTAATTATTACATCTGGGTATAGGGATGCTCTAGTGGCTCCCCATTCTATAAATGACTTAAATAATGGATTTTCAATTTTAGTAGATATTTGAATTTGATTTATGAGTTCCTTTAAAATCTCTTGTGCTTCAAATTCGCTAATATTTTGGGATTTTTTTATAGCAGTTGTGAGTTCAATATCTGATTTAGACTGCAAACTTTTTAAAATAGAATTAGCTTCATGACTTAAACTTGCTGAAGAAGTATTCTGAGTTCTTTGTAGGCTTTCTCTTGTAAAATAAAAATAAGGTTGTAAGTCAACCTCAGACAGTGCAGGTTCTAATTTTAACCAATTCAAAACCCACGTATCATCTTTCCAAACTTTTAGACTTTTAACATCATCCCAATCACCTTTTTCTAAAAGTGCTAATTCTGTAGGTTTCCCATTTTCGTCAGATTGTAGATTGCTTAGCTGTTTGTAAAGAGAATCTTTAAAATATTCAATAAGCATAATTTTCGCTAAGACTTTTTTGTCTAAAGAAACACCTTTAAAAGATGCCATTTTTAGCCTCATTGAAAGAGAGTTTAAGAATCTTTTACAATGTCTTGGATTTCCCTTTAGGCTAGTCGCTAATACTGAAGAAAGTTGTTTGCTCAGGGATATAGTCTCGCGCAAAACTTCTTGGTCTAAATCAGGAAATTTTTCAGCAATTACCTCATATTTTATTTCGAAATTAATGAAGTCTTTTGTTTTTTCATTTCTCACAAACTCAATGAATTTTTCAAATTTAAGCTTAAAAGCATTTTTAAAGAGTAAGCAAGTAATATAATATTCAACCTCTTTAATTCCTAATTGAGGTATTTTAATTGGGTATTGTATCATTTTTTCCAGATATTCTTTCCCAATATCTATATGATTACCTTCAATTTCAGGAAATCTTTTTCTAACTGCATACATTACTTGTCTTTCATCTGCACCTAAAATAAATGATGTGCCGGGCGCGAAAAGAAAGAGTCTAATTGCTTCTAATGTCTCCAATATAGTGTCATGATTACATCTATCTAGTTCATCTATAAAAACTACTAGTTTTTTAATTTTTGTTTTTTTTAACAAATCCTTAAAATCATCTTGAAATGACTTTAAGTTGTCCCTTATTTCTGAGTTTTTAAATAAAGCCTCCATAGATTTATTTATTTGTTCCTCAGAAATACTGTCTTTAATAGTAGTTCCTTTAGCTTTAGCCAAAACAGATTGCATTGTTAAATCTGCAATTGTCCCAATTCCCCCAGTTAACATAAAGTCAGCTCCATATTTTACCCCCTTGCTTGCAACTTTGAAAAAATCTATACTTTTATACAAGCGGTTAAGAGCTTCTAATGCCTCACCTTTTGGAGTTCTATTTTCTTTTATCTTATCTAGAATACTCCCAATTAAAGCTGTTTTTGCATCTTCATATCCTTCAAAGAGCCATCCATTAAATTTTAAACATAAAAAACCTTCTTCAGTAGATAGTTCTTTTAAAGCCATTTCCGCTAGACTAGATTTTCCACTACCCCAATCACCATAAACTCCAATACTGCATGGGGTGAGCTCATCATTTTCAATTATATCTTTTGTCATACTTATTAAGTACTCAAAATCTAACAAGTCTATATTGGTTTCACTGTCTTTCCACATAATTAAGTAAGGGGTTTTAATTTTTTTCTTACGAATATTATGAATAGAATTAATATTAAAAATCTTCAAATCCTATTGACTAATTATTATAAGAATTAAATAACTTAGGGGAGATGATAAATATAAAAATTATTATTTCCATTTCCTTTAAAACAAAACTATTATAAGCAAATAGTAGTTTTTTACGGAAATCCTCATTGGGGAGTAATTATTAGAAAAGCGTAGGGAGAAAAATCAAAAAATAAGTTTAAAAGCTATTTAGTTTGAATTTCAAAATAACTATCATCTAATTTTTGACCATATTTCTTCTCGACTGCTCTAAGAAAATTGGATAATTTAAGCCCTCTGTTAAAGCAAATTGTGGAAATAGTTGAAAAGGGAATTTTATAACCATTTTCTTGAATAATTTTTCCTACCACGTGTTGATGTATACCGTGTAAGCGTCCCAACTCTCTTTTAGAAACTTCAGAATTAAATAATTCTTCTGATATATAGTTACAGACATATTTATCGGCCAAATAAACTCTTTTTGGTTTTTTAGTTTTATTTGATTTTTTGGCTGACATATAACAAAAGAAAATAAATTATTAAGTTTTTTTGAGCACTGTCGTGCTCATTTAGAATCTTTTTATTATATTTGAATTAGTATAATTAAATTTGCGACTCTTCTAAGAGCAAAATATTAGAAGCATTCGCTTTGAATCTCGGTCTAAAAACTGGTAATTTTTATTTCACACGAGAGAATAAGCAAGGTGCTCACGACCCGGGCGTGCGTACTCTCTTATTTGTGTGACGGTATACCAGTACCTTAGACCTTTTAAGTTGAGTTCCGCGCCCTTTTGTATTGGGCTTGGTCGGTTTTTTCTTCTCAACTTTCTTTTAAAGCAACAGTTTCAGTTTTGTTTATGATTTTTCGCGACTATGGTAATGAGTAGTTAGTATTGAGTTTTGAGAAGCTTCACGGCTCACGCTTCACCTCTCACCACCAAAAATGCTTAAAGCATAAAGCCTACAGCTTATAGCCTAAAGCCTACAGCTTTAAACAAAAATGACCCGCTCCCAGTTTTCGACGACCGTTGGAGCAGGCCAGTAGTTAAATAATGTGTAACACTTAACCAATGCGAAATTATGAAAAATAATTACAGGCGAAGCTATGCCTATGCACTATCTTTTGCCCTTTTCCTAACCTACAACTCCCCTACTTTTTCACAGAACCTTTCACTAAAAACAATAAGTGGAACAATTACCGATGCCGATGGCCCACTTAGTGGCGTCAATGTCTTGGTAAAAAACACTGCCCGAGGGAGCATTAGCGATCTGGAGGGGAGGTACTCCGTTAAGGCATCCGCAAATGATACGCTGGTGTTCACTTATGTTGGCTATAAGTTGCGGGAAGTTGCAGTGGGCAATAACAGTATTTTAAATGTTATTATGGAAGTGGATGCCCAGACTTTGGATGCTGTGGTTATTAATGCAGGCTACTACAAAGTTTCCGAAAAAGAAAAGACGGGCAGTATCTCGCGTATTACCCAAGAGGATATAGCTGGTCAAATAGTACAGAATCCCATTGCAGCACTCCAAGGGAGGATTTCTGGCTTACAGGTGGTCCAAAATTCGGGCTCAGCGGGCAGTGGATTTAAGGTACAGCTGCGGGGCAAGAACAGTCTAACCGCGGGAAACCAACCCTTATATATTATAGACGGTATCCCCTTTAGCGCCGATGGCATGGGTACGCCCAACGTTTCGGGCACCATCCTCCCGGGAGCAGATTACAGTCCCTTCAGTTTTTTGAGCCCTTCCGATATTGAGAGTATAGAAGTACTAAAGGATGCCGACGCAACGGCCATTTATGGCTCCCGAGGCGCCAATGGAGTTATCCTGATAACCACCAAAAGGAAACAGACGGGCACCACAAAGTATTCCGTGACCGCCAAGAGCAGCCTCGGACAGATAGCAAAAAAGCAGGAACTCCTTAATACGGAACAATATCTGCAGATGCGGGAACAGGCATTTAGCAATGATGGCTATACCGAATACCCGCCCTTTGCCTACGATATTAACGGCACTTGGGACCAAAATCGCTATACCGATTGGCAGGAGGAACTGCTGGGAGGGACGGCCTATTTACGGGAATATCAGGCCTCGGTGGCCGGGGGTAGCAAATCCACCTCCTTTTTCCTCAGTGGCGGCTACCATAACCAGACCACCGTATTCCCCACCGACGACCGTTACCAACGCGCAAATGGCCTTGCCAAGCTTTCCCACAGTTCGCCAAATGATGGTTTTAAAGTAACCCTCTCCACGGCCTATGCCCATGAAAACAACCAGCTCCCGAGTTCCGATTTAAGCTATCAGGCCTTGATCCTACCCCCCAATGCGCCACAATTATATAACGAGGATGGCACACTGAATTGGGAGGACGGCACCTTCAACAATCCCTTGGCATCATTGCAAGGCGACCTACAATCCAAAAGAAACAGCCTGCTGGTAAATGCAGCTATGGAAATCAAGTTGGTAAACAACCTCACCCTCCGCACCACCATGGGATATCAGGATACCAAGCTGTCGGAGTACCGTACCAGCCCCCATACCATTTACCCTCCCCAATATGGTTTTGACAGCAGTTTCTCGGGCATTTATACCAATGACGGCACCCGAAGTTCATGGATCGTGGAACCCCAATTGAATTACAATTACACTTATGGGAACCATAAATTGGATGTGTTGCTTGGCTATACCGCACAGCAAGAAACCTCCCGTATTTTTTCACAATATGCCGAGGGCTTTGCCACCAACTCCCAGATTATGAACCTGGCGGCGGCCAATTACATAAAGGTGATGAACGATGCCGAATCTGTGTATACATATCAGGCAATCTTTGGCCGTCTCAACTATACCTATAACAATCGCTACATCCTAAACCTTACCGGCCGTAGGGACGGCTCCAGCCGCTTTGGTCCCAACAACCGCTTTGCCAATTTCGGGGCGGTGGGTGCCGCTTGGTTGTTTTCGGAAGAAGCGGGTGTAAAGAATGCCCTTCCCTTTCTTTCCTATGGCAAGCTGAGAGGGAGTTACGGCAGTACGGGCAACGACCAGATTGGCGACTATCGCTATTACAACTCTTATGGCAGTACGGGCATTCCCTATAACGGCACCATTGGGCTTTACCCCACCGCCCTCTATAACCCCAACTTTGGATGGGAGGAAAACCGTAAGGCAGAGTTGGCATTGGAACTGGGCGTGTTTGAAAATAGGGTAACAGCCAACATAAACTATTACCGCAACCGCTCCTCCAACCAACTGGTGGAAATTCCGCTTCCCGGCACTACTGGTTTTGCTGGCATCTTAGGCAACCTTGACGCCCTTGTGGAAAACAGGGGCTGGGAGTTTGAGCTGAATACCCTAAACCTAAATTCAGCCAACTGGAAATGGAACACCTCCTTCAATTTTACGCTTCCAAAGAACGAGCTGCTTAAATTTCCAAATCTTGCCAGTAGCACCTATGCCAACAGCTATGTTATTGGGCAGCCAATTACCATTGTAAGGGTCCTACATTTTACTGGGGTCGATCCTGAAACGGGTATTTATACCTTTGAGGATTATAATGGCGATGGGCAGATAAGCGCCCCAGAGGATAGAAAGGCCATTATAGACACCGCCCCTGAATGGTACGGTGGGCTTTCCAATACCCTTTCCTATGGCAATCTGGAATTGGATATCTTCTTCCAGTTCAGCAAGCAGATGGCACAAAATATAAACCGTTGGGGCACCACCCCCGGCGCCATGGTAAACCAACCCGTAGGGGTTTTGGATGCCTGGACTGCTCCCGGGGACCAAACGGATACCCAAGGCTACACCACGGGCGCTAGCTATGAACGCATAGTTGCTGCCTACAATTTGGGACAGAGCGATGCCGCTTTTAGTGATGCCACCTATTTAAGGTTCAAGAACATCTCCCTTGCCTATAACATTCCAAATTTTCTCCACAGCGCCTCCAATGCCAAGATATTCCTGCAGGGGCAAAACCTATACACCCTTACGGAATACAAAGGCCAGGACCCTGAACAGACACTGGGCTTTATCCCTGCCCTACGGTGGTTGGGCGCTGGCGTAACAGTAACCTTTTAATACTTCAATTATGAAAACTTTTATACAGAAATACAAATCCCGCTGCCCCATCCTACCCATACGGCTATTGCTCTTGGTGCTCTTTGGGGCACTACTGTCCAGCTGCGAAAAGGCACTGGAACCGGAGTATCCAGATTTCTTGCTCTCGGAAGAGGCCCTATTTGAAAATGCAGCCACGGTGGATGCCGCCCTTGCCAATATATATGCCGGACTTCGGGACAACAGTCCCGTTAGCGGAGGCGTTGACGGAATGGGGGTGCTTCTTGGACTGTATGCGGATGAACTGGATTACTATCGGGAGAATGCCCCGATCGACAACGCGTTCTATAACCATACCGTGCTGCCCAACAATACCGCGGTGGGCAATTTTTGGAACAGCAGCTACTCCCTTATCTTCAGCGCCAATAAAATTGTGGAAGGGCTTGAAGATGCCCCCTTGGAAGCGGAAGAGCGAAATGGATTTATGGGGGAAGCGCTTTTTCTTAGGGCGTATCTCCACTTTTACCTAGCCCAATTGTTTGGGGACATTCCCTATATAAAAACTACCGACTATACCGAAAATGCCTCGGTTTCCCGAATGCCCCTAACAGAGGTTTACCAAATGATGGAAACCGATCTGCTAACTGCCAAAAACCTGTTGCCAGCTATGGAACCCAGTGGAGAAAGGCTTCGGGCTTCCAAAGGCGTGGCCAGTGCCTTGCTCGCACGCTTGTATTTACATACCCAGCAATGGGAAAAGGCAGTTGCCGAAAGTACGGCGGTCATCACGGAGGGCACCTATGCCCTGCAGCCCGATTTAAATCTGGTGTTCCTTAAGGAGAGCCCGTCCACCATCTGGCAGTTAAAACCGGAATTTGAGGGTTCGGCAACCAAGGAAGGAGAAACCTTTATCTTCGACGTTGGCCCGCCTTCTCTATATGCACTTTCTGCTAGTTTTATCGCGGACTTTGAAACAGGCGACCTACGAAAGGAAGCTTGGACGCGAGAACTATCGGATGGCAGTCAAAGTTGGTACCATCCGTATAAGTACAAGCAAAATTATTATGGCGGTAGCAGTACGGAATATTCCATCCTCTTCCGCTTGGCGGAACAGTACCTCATCCGCGCGGAGGCTGCCCTGCAGTTGGGAAATTTACAGGAAGTAAGGAACGACCTTAACGTAATTAGGCTTCGCGCCGGGCTTGACCCAACAGCAGCAAACACACAGGAAGAAATCAGAAACGAGCTGCAGCATCAATGGCGCTATGAATATTTTACCGAACAGGGCCAGCGATGGTTTTACCTTAAAAGATCAGGCTCCGCCAATGAAATATTGGCGCCCATAAAACCGGGTTGGAAAGCCACCGATGTGCTTTTCCCGTTACCGGCAAACGAACTGATACTAAACCCAAACCTCAACCCACAAAATCCAGGATATTGATGAAAAATAATAGATTATATGAATTTTCAATTAGCCAGCTCCCCATACTTTTTTTCATGTTTGTTTTGGCCTCCTGCCCCATTTTGGGGCAGCAAGGGCCAGCAAAAACGATTATGCAACCAAAGGATTACGATATGTGGCACCATTTGAGAAACACCCAAATCTCCGGGGACGGGTTATGGACTTCCTATAAAATGGACTATGAAAAGGCAGCGGACACCTTATTTGTTTTGAGCCTTGATGGGAAGACCGAATATCAGTTTCCCAATGCCCACAGCGGCCAATTCCAACCCAATAAAAAAACGGGGGTTTTTGCCTTTAAGGATGATCAAAAAGGAATAGGCATTCTGAATTTATCTACAGGGAAGACGGTCTGGGTAACGGAAGCGGAGCGCTTTGAGTTTGACACTAAGGGGAATTTCCTTGCGCTTTATAATCCTCAGCCCAACGAAGGGTATTTGAAATTATGGGATCTGGAAAGGGACCAGACCACCGTTTTAAAAGGAATCACAGCCTTTAAATTTGACCCTCTCGGAAAAAGGGCTGTACTGATAAGCAAGGATTCCACAGAAACGGCGGTATCCCTACTGCGGCTAAAGGACAGGCGCCAGTCGGTTATTGTACGGTCCAAAAACACGGACTTGCTCCACCCCACCTGGAACGAATCCGGCGATGGTTTTGTCTTTATGGAAAGTACTCCAAGTTCGGGGCAGCGGCTCTATTATTTTGAGGATAAGAAAACGCCCATACTAAAGGAATTGGACGATATAGACTTGCGGGAATATGGGAAGCTGGAAATAAGCGCACTCAATCTTTCCTTCTCCAAGGATGGGGAACGGATATTTTTTTGGACGCATAAGGCAGGCAATGATTCCAATTACAAGGAGAAGGACAGCCTAAAAGTGCAGGTCTGGAAGGGGACGGACAAATGGATATACCCAAGACAGCAAGTGGACTGGGAATTCAATAAGGCCGATAGAATGGCGGTTTGGCGGCCAAAAACAAATAAAGTATTTCAGATAGGCACAGCAGAACGGCCAGAGGTAATTCTTGTTGGTGATGAAAAATATGCACTTACTTATAATGTTTTGCAATACGAACCCCAATATAAACAAGCACCCCAATCCGATTTTTATATTACCAATCTAGAAACAGGGGAAACATCCTTATTTGTCAAGGAGTTGGAGACTGCCTTGGGCTATCTCAGTATTGATCCATCGGGTAGGCATATTGCTTATTTTAAGAATGGGGACTGGTGGCTGTATGACATTAAAAACAAAACACATATCAATAGCACAGAAAACCTACCTTATCCCCTCACCTACCAATATGCTCCCCATTCCTCAGCAATTGTACCTTTTGGTTCCATGGGGTGGACTACAACAGGGGATTTTTTAGTTTACGATGAATTTGACATTTGGAAAACAGGGGCAGGAACCAAAAATCCAAAACGACTTACAAACGGACGAGAGAAAAATATACACTATAGGGAATACAAAGGCCTTTATGATGGATTCCGCTCCCTTACGGATATTGCTCGGGATAAGCCAGTTGATCTCTCTAAGCCTGTTATTCTTGCTATGCAGGATTCCCTTTTCAATCAAGGGTATGCATTATTGGAGCCGAGTGCCAAGGTAAAGGACTTTTTAAATGAAAACGGAAGAATTTCGGAATTGCGAAAGGCGAAATTTACCGATTCCTTCATCTATGTAAAGGAAAAAAATGATGCACCTCCTTCCCTGTGGAAAAAATCAGGAGATGCCGCAAAGCTTTTGGCACAATCAAATAAACAACAGCAAAAGTATCCTATAGGGAATACGGAATTGATTACCTACACTAACGCTCAAGGAGAAAAACTGCACGGAATTCTTCACTATCCCGATAATTACGAAGGAGGAAAAAAATACCCTATGATAGTGCATGTATATGAAATGATAGGATATAAATTTCAAAAATACCACAACCCAAGTGACCAAAATGGAGCAGGATATAACTACCGGAATTTTACGGCGGAGGGGTATTTTGTACTGGAACCTGATATATTGATCCAAAAAGGAAACCCAGGAGTGTCGGCAACGGACTGTGTTACCAGGGCGGTTAACGCTGTTTTGGATAAAGGTTTTGTAAACAAGGATGCCTTGGGATTGATTGGCCATTCCTTTGGCGGCTATGAGACTGCCTTTATTATATCCCAGACCAATATGTTTGCCGCAGCCGTAGTAGGCTCAGGGGTTTTTGACCTTACAACCACCTACCACACTATCAACAGGGATACCGGCAGGGCGGAACATTGGCACTATGAAAACCAACAGTGGCAAATGGGTCAAAGTTTTTATGAGGCCAAGGAATTGTACAAGCGCAACTCCCCTGTGGAGTATGCCCAAAACATAAAGACCCCCACCCTAATATGGACGGGAGATAAGGATTATCAGGTAAATTGGCATCAAAGTGAGGCCATGTATCTGGCCTTGCGCCGCCTAAATGTGGAAGTGGAATTGCGAATCTATGAAAACGAAGGCCATTCGCTGTTGCAAGGGAAGAACCAAAAAGATCTTACAGAAAGAATATCACATTGGTTCAATACATATTTGAAAAGTGAAAGCAAAGGAAATACATAAAAAGATGCCCCATTTTGGGGCATCTTTTTTTTAAGGCAATTAAGGTTGCCAGTTCATAAATAAGGGTAAGGAACAAGTCGTTGGTCCATTCTTACCAAAAACTTGGCGACTTCCGTCAGAACAGATAACCGTGCTGCTATTGTCGCATTTCCCATGGGGAACACAGACTCCGTTTTGGTAAATATACCCCTGAACAAGGGCTGATTCCACTTGCTCTTCTGTCTGTGACGCAAATGCTGCCGCAATAGCAAGCATAAAGGCCGCCACAGGTAATAAAAACTTGAATTTTAAATTTCTCATGTTTTCTAAAATTTAAATTTATAATTTGACCTACTCTCTTCTACAGGTTTTCGGTCTCACTCCTGTTCTTGCAAGAAAAAATCGTCTAATCTAATTTTGTGTTGGTTATGTTGTAGGCCACTAGGTAATTTCCCTGAAGTGCATATAAGATTCCGTTCACTATTATCATCTCCCTGGTTTTGCTGTCTTCATGTTTGTATAGATAAAAGCTGAATTGATAGCTTTGGTCAAGGAGGTTGTACACATCAATTATGTTTGCCTGTTCGCCCATATTCTCTGGCTCCAGCTTTCCCAGACGTGGAGAGTCTACCAATAAAAATTCTTTTGTGGTGGCTATATTTCTATTCACCAAAACAGTATTGCCTCCCAATTTACGTTGGCCCTTATCACTATTTTCCGCTATATGGAGTTGGGCCACGCTAATGGTATCTATCGTTTTTCCGCGTTGCTCCAAACGTAAATCCGGATTTATAATTAAATATTCATTGCGGTAGTAATAGGTAAATATGAGTTTATCATAATTGTCATTATAGATCAATCGGCCATCGGTATCAAATCTGCCGTCAATTTGTTTTTCCAGGAGTTGGTTGCTAAAGATTCCTGTATTGGAATCGTCGAGAGCAATTACGCCTAGTATGTTCTCACGGTTCTCGCTACTGCTGGATTGAACCGCCATGGTGTTGGAATCGATAGCCACTGAGTGGTTAAAATAATAGTCCCCTTGCATTTGTGTGGTAGCATTCCACTCCTTTACATCCCCCTGAAGAAAGATGGGGACGGTACCATCGGTAACGTAAAATTTTGGCGGAATCACATGAAGCTTCACTGCACGATAGGGAAGATCCATTTGGTCCAATTGTATCATCGTAGTTGTAGTGTCCCTAAAACTGCTATCAATAACAGTCATTAGAAGAGGTGCGGTAGAATTGCCCAAATAGACCTTACCGTCTCCAGCCCCAGCAAAATAATAGGAACTGTATTGAAGATCGAAGCTGTGAAGCTTTTCAATGGGATGTGGGATATACCTCCGCTGAAACGCATTGTTGCGATGCATCTTCTTTTCAGAAAAGGCAAACAACAGCGTAACGGTAGCAACACCAAAAATGGCAAGGGTGGTGAGCAAAAGCAGGGTCTTTTTTGCGTTGTATTCTTTGGACAAAAAGAGAGCCCCTGCAGCCATCACAATAAAAACAACATTAAAAACAAGGTGTTGTGTCCAGCTCAATTTTTCGAGTACACCCCCGCAGGAGCAGGGAACAAAATCAGAGAAATTAAGGATGATATAGATATAGGCAGTAAACATCACCATTAAGGTAAAAGCAGCATAAAGGGCTAAGATTCTATATTTTGGAAGGATCAATAAAACGGCAATAAGAATCTCTATTCCCGGCACCGCCCACGCAATAAAACCAGCGTATGCACTTAGAAGGGGCGACTGTGCCAATTGTACCTCAAAGGTTTCAAAATCCAAGAGCTTGCTCACGGCAGCATACAAAAACAATAACACAAACAGATAGGAGACCGCAACTGCTGCATTCCGTTTTACGCTTTCTATATAAGGTACTGTAAAGCCCATAATTAAATAAATGTTTTTTTTAACATTCATAAAATTAGGTAGTTGCAAAGCGTTCAAGGATTATTTTTCCGCATATCTATTGCGGAGTTGATGGAAATTTTTGAGGGAAGTTCCATAAAGAGGGTTTATAGAGCACCACACTCTCTGGCCTTTATGATAAGCATGCTGTCGTCCTCCCCTTCCACCTCAAAGCGTTCCTTCAACCGCTTTTTGCGTTTCTCGATGGTGCTGATGGACATATTCAAAATGTTGGGCAGGGCTGCCATACGGGTGCCTTTGGAGAGTTCGAATAGTAGGTTTCGCTCAAAGGCATCCAAATCAATTTTGCAACATAAATGATTCATGACCGCAGCCTGCATGCTAGGGCAAATATAGCATGGCCTTTTAAGGGCTTTCGTTAAGTGCATTGGAAGTTCCGAAACTAAATCAAAATCATCGCCAATAATGGCCTGGGGATCTATCAGCTTAAGAAGGCTCCAGTAATTATATGTGCTATTAAAGTTGGCACTAAGAATTATGATAGCCTGCGGAAAGCGTTGGCGCATCATAATGCCTACCGTGCTTCCATCTTCGTCTTGGCTGTGGATACCAATGGGATTGCTGATCTGTAGGCAGACCACATCATACCGTTCATCGGCATCCATTTTCTTGATAAAATCAATAGCGGTATCAAAGGCATTCAGTTCGGTAAATGCAAAGGAATAATCCAGAGAGGAGCTTTCAAGCTTCTCAAAGGCAGCCCGATAGTTTCTCAGATAATATATCTTATCCGAAACCAACAAAACCCGCAATGTACTTTCACTTTCCATCCCAATCTATCGCTCAATTACATAAACATAAATGCAATTTATTTAAGCCTCTTTTAAAAACTCCTCGTTTCTTTGAAGGGTTTTCCGTAATATTCGGAGGAAAACCCCCGCTTTGTTTATTTCTTTCATCTCTTTATTAGCATTGTTCAAATTTAAAAACCCAATTTTTAATTTATAGGCTATTTTACCACAGAATAAATAAGGCTAAACCGTCGACTTTTCTTAAAAAAAATTTTGTATGGCACCTTATTATTTTTGGCAATATAAACTAAGAAATTTAGAAAAGGTGGCGGATACCCGCCAACATTGGCGGGTATCCGCCAATGTTATCGAATGTTATTCGTATATTAAGAATCTTTTGCCTCACGATGGCAAAGCGACCTCACATTTATCACCACAAACCCACTGTTAGTTCGAGTGAATTTAAAGCGGCGACAGCAGATTTAAATTTGCCTGTGCTGAGCTTAGCCTGCACTGAGCGCAGTCGAAGTGTCGAAGTATATCGAGAACCAATCCAACCCATCACTTCAGATAGAAGTCGTATGGTATAAAACAAAAAAAACTCATTCCCCTATCCAAATTATCTGTGCTATAAGTTGTCAGATAGGTCTCTGGAGTTGTGAGATGGCCATATATCGTGCATTTTTAGCATTTTAACATTTTTTAACCAACCTATTTTCGTAAAAATATAATGGTTTTCTTTTTTTACTATCAAGTTTATCGCCCCCAATCAGGGAAATACCCTCCGGAATCAGTAAAATAGCCTGCCACTCAGAGTAATTGACTTTAATCACTTTATAGTTTATCAACATTTATAAAAAATACTATCCTACAATTTTTAGCTATGAAAATTATAAATCACAATTGCCATATCAAATTTTTTTGGTTGTTTTCCTGTGAATACCCCCTGTGGGCATGTGAAAGGGGGGGTTAGTCCATGTGAAAGCATTGTTTTGTACACTTTTTTAACCGCTAATTTCACTATAACTTAATCGTGCTTTAAAGCAGTTAATTTATTTTGGTCTGTTGAACTATCAAAATTTTTTAGGCACAATCCTACGAAAGTACCCAAAATAACTACGAACACTATACCCCCAGACTACGAACGATTTTTTTTTGGGTCCTCCAAGTTGTTTTTAAATGTGGAATTGTTAATTGCTAATGCCTAATGGCTAATGGCTAATGGCTAATGGCTAATTGAAAATTATTGGCCTTCGAAAAGAAGCTTGCCCTGAGCGCCGTCGAAGGGTAGAAAATGAATTTATTGGAGAATGAGGCAAAATCTTTATCCAATGTAATTTACAAAAGCCTACAGCTTACAGCCTAAAGCCTAAAGCCATTGAAAGGTTCATCAAGGAAAAAAGAAAAAACACTAAGAAAAAGCAACCTGCCCAGGTATAGTTTCAATCATGATAGCAACCAACCTCAAAAGATTGCCACACCCTATCGGCCTCGCAAAGACTTTTCTTCACAACAATAAAAGCTAAACACAAAAAAAACCGATAACTGATAATCGTTAATTGTTAATTGTTAATGGCCAATTGCTAATGGCTAATGGCTAATGGCTAATGGCTAATTGAAAATTATTGGCCTTCGAAAAGATTCCGTCGAAAATGAATTTATTGGAGGATTAAGCAAAAATCCTTCTTACCTAAAAATCTGGTTGCAAGTACAAAACATTAAATAATCTAATAATAATCCTAGCACCACCAAGGCTTTATTTTTGCGCGGGAAATAAAGAAATTTTATCGCCTCCGACGAGCGCAGCGAGAGGAAGGCGGATTCGTAAGCCTTGATTTTTTTGTTTCTTGCCTGCCCTGAGCGCAGTCGAAGGGTTCATCAAGAAAAAAAAAACACTAAGAAAAAGCGACTTGCCCAGGTGTAGTTCCCATCAAGATAGCAACTAAACTCAAAAGATTCCCACACCCTATCAGCCTCGTAAAGACTTTTCTTCACAACATTAAAAGCTAAACACAAAAAAAACCGATAACTGATAATCGTTAATTGTTAATTGTTAATGGCCAATTGCTAATGGCTAATGGCTAATGGCTAATGGCTAATGGCTAATTGAAAATTATTGGCCTCCGAAAAGATTCCGTAGAAAATGAATTTATTGGAGGATTAAGCAAAAATGATTATTCAATAAATCCAAACTCACCATTCACAAACTCACCATTCACCATTCACCCTTCACCCTTCACCCTTAACACCCAAAACCTCAACCCCAACAGCATTAGCACTCTTAAACAAATAATAGGTACTTTCAACCTTCTGATAAAACTTTACCCCCAAAACTGCTACTGCCGTCCCATTCACTTCTGGCTCTGCCGTGTCCAATTCAAACGAAGTAGCACTGTAATTTTTGTCAATATAGAGCGGTACACTATTCTTTAATTGGTAGGCCAATGTGTCAAAATTAAAATGCAGAAGCCCCAAGGTTAACGCCATATGTGTGGCCCCAGAAGGAAAGCCCACGTTATTGATATCAAAATTCGTAATGCTAAGCGTTCGGGTATCAAAATCATAATGCAGAGAAGCTGCCAAAACCTCGGAAATTATACAAGAAGGTGTAAACACAAAACTATTGAGCAACAGGGTTCCCTTCGGAGTTTCCATTCCGCGGGCCACGCACCTATTGCCTCGGCCATTAACCCTATCTAGATCCTTTAACTTCGTAAATAATTGCATCATCCGGCCATGTAGTGCCCCATCCTTGCGCACGCATAAAAAGGGAGCCAAAGCAATTCGGAAAACTTTTTTCGTCTTGCTACATCGGCCAAACTCGGTGGCATTTTCCATGGTTCGTACCATGCTTTCCTTATTCTTCGCCCCCTTTTGAAACCCACCTCCAGCCGCACGCGCCAGATGTCCCCCATTTTTGGTCTCATAATAATTAATATCCCCAATGGTTCCCTTGAGCTTAACAATTCCAGTCTGCTTTGCCATAATAATAAAGTTTAGATTACTAATATAACCAAAACACTTTACTAAGTCTACTTTAAAGCATATTTATAGTATATATATAGTGATTATATACTATATTTATAGTATCTATATAGCGTATTTAAAACATTATAGATATAAAGTTATGACGATAGAAATCGTCATTCCCAAACAAAAGACCTAAGCTAGTCCAGGATTAAACAGTGCAAATCTGCCGCTTAATAGCCATGTATGGCAAAAAGCAGCCTAATATCCTAAGAAAAGGCAAATTCGTAAAGTGAGGAAAAACAGAAAACCGACAACAGAAAACAGAAAAGGCCAATGCATCAACACATTGGCCCAAACAGAACAATTTAACTTTTAACTTTTCTGTTTTTAGTTCACTTTAATAATTTTCTTTTGAACAGTAACACCGTCCCCACAACCAATAGTTACAAAATAAACCCCCTCATTAAATTTCGAAATATCCAAAGTATAAAGACTTACTTGTAAATCCGTCACCTCTTGTAACAACGCACCAGTAATGGAAAATACCTTCAAATCAGTTATTGTTTTCGTTTTGCTTTCAATGTTCAACAATTCTGTTGCAGGATTAGGATATATTGAAATTGAGCTTTCTAAGGCACCATTGCCAACCACGCCCAAAAGGTTTGGATCCTGAAATATATAAGCAGATCCGGCGCGGTCTATTTCATCTCCTCCGTTAGCGTCATGGTCTTCCCAAGGGGCGCCAACTAACACCTGATTTTCATGCATAGCAATACTCCAACCATAAAAATCCTCGCCCGCAGTGTCGCTACCTTGTACTATTTGCGCTTCCACCCAATCTCCTGAGCTCTCTCTTTCATAAAAATACATTTCTCCCGCTTCAAAACCGAATAGATGCGGTGCACTTACAATTGCATAATTTCTTTGAATGCTGGTACTCCAACCAAATTGGGTGTTCTCCGTTGATGGGTTTCCAGTTAATTTCGCTACTTCTACCCAATTATTCTGGGCATCCCTTTCAAATATATAGGCCGCTCCCTGTTCCATATTATCTCCATAGGCACCCACTATCATTTGGTCGCCGTCCATCCCTACCGAAGTGCCAAAAAAAGCATCGTTCGAGGCATCCGAAGCTGTTAACGTCTGCACATATTCATAAGTTCCATTACCATTTTTTAAATATACATACGCAGCACCTTTCCTATTGTCATACTCATTGGCGCCAATTACCAGATAATCCCCCGATAGGGCAACACCAATCCCAAAAACATCAGACGCTTGTGGATTTGGACTAACAATTTTTTGCGCTTCTGTCCAACTACCTCCCGTATTGGTGAAAACATACACCGATCCTGCCCAAGCATTTTCACCAGGGGCACCTGCTACAATTGTGTTTTCCTGTGCAGCTAAGGAGGTAGGGTTCATCCCCATTTTAGCATCATTGCTCATATCGGAAGCAACTAGTTTTGAGTCAAATTCCCAGGTATTGTTCTGATAATTGTACACATATAAAGCGCCAGCCCTTTGTACCCCTGCTACGTCGGCCCTTCCGGCAGCAACTACCAAAAAGTTTTCAGAAAATGCTACGCCGCCACCATATTCAGCGCCTTCATTGGGGTCATCTGCCGCCAAACGTTGTAGGAAACCCCATGTTCCCTGACCGTCCTTACTATATACATAGGCTGCACCCGAGGCAATGGTTTCACGCGAAGCACCCACTATTGCAAAATTGTCTGTAATGGCAACAGAAGTTCCATACTCAGCACGGCTTTCTCTATTGGTGCTCACAATTTTTGCCGTTTGTTCAAATTGTGCAGTTAGGTCGGTAACTACCAATACGCATGCAAGGATAAAGACCCATCTTTTAATGTTCATTTGTGTCATTGTTTAAATTTTAGAATTAGTAATAAATGAAAAGAAAAAAGAAGATGGTTGTAAACTCATCTTCCCCTTCTTCCATTGTTTTAATGCTATGCTAAAATAGTTGGAAGCGAAATGTAAGTCCAAAAAAGCAACGGGACATTTTGTGACATGCCTCAATTTAATGTGTGACATCGCCTTAAATAGAAGCTAGATAGGCATGAAGGGGAACGTTATCAGGGACATCCATCTTCTTTGTGATACGTTCCTTTCTTTTTCGGCAGGACTGTGGGGTTATATTCAATAAGGAGGCTATTTCCTTATAGCTTAAATTCATATATAGAAAAGTTAAAAATCGTATATCATTTGGAGTTAATTGTGGGTGCTTTCCCCTTAATCTATCAAGAAAACCTTGGTTCAATTCCTCAAAATGCACAAAAAAACTGTCCCATTGGGTATCCTTCTTTAAATGTTTTTTCAAATCGTTAATTTGGTTCTTTAGGGAGGCATTGGTTGTAATTTCAGTATTGTGTAATAGCGATTGAAGTACTTCCTCAATCAATTCATTTTTACTGGCCATATACATAGCTTTTGCCGTCAATTCCCGATTCTTAACCTCCAGTTCATTTTTAAGCCGCTCCTTTTCCAATAACGCTGTTGCTTCCTTTTCCCGATGCTGTTCTTCCAATAATAAATGCCCGCTTTTTTCCTTCTCCAGTTCCAACTCAATAATCCGTTTGCGCTGTCTATGCTTAAGGGAGTTATTTTTATACATCCAAACCAGAAAACCCATACAAATAACAACTGCAAAAATGACCAAATAGAAAAACCGTTTTTCACTTTCCAAAGCTTTTTTGCTTTCCATTAGCTCGTGTTGGTAGTTCTTGATTTGGAATTTTACCTTTTCACTTTTAAACAAGGCACTGTTTTTAATGGCATAAAGCGAATCTGTTGCTATAATTACGGAATCCTTATAGGCCATGGCCGTTTTATAGTCATTGATTCCGCTGGAAAGAGTGGCTAGCCTATCATAAACTTCAATACGCTCTTCTATTTTTTCTTGAAGGGAACGCGCAAGTAAAGCGTATTGCTGAGCTACCTTGAACTGATTTTGTTTTTCATATATCTTCGTTAAGATCAGCAGTAGCGTTATTTTATCGTTTACGGTTATCTGTTCCTTTAAAAGGGAAAGATTGTCCAATTGTGGCAAAATCTCTAAGGCTAATTTTTCAGCCGCAAAGTATTGATCTTGCAAGAGAAGGTTTTCGGTCTTCGCTATTTTTGCCAATAATGATACATTCGGAACATTACTTAATAATGGCAGCGCCTCCTCAATATAACGCTTGGCAAGATTGAGCTTTCCCATTTTGTGAAGTACCAAGGCCAAGTTTATGCCATAGGTGCCAATCTGTTTTTTATCATTAAGCTTTTTTGCAATATTATAGGCTTTTAAAAAAGACTCTTCCGCCTTCTCCGGATCTTTTTCCTCTATATATAAAACCCCAATATTATTGAAAACTGCCATTTCCTGTCGCGGCCCCAGGTGCTTTATCGCAATGTCATACGCTTGTAGATAATATTGAAATGCCTCGCCATAATCCAACATTAAATAATAGTTGGTGCCAATATTTAAAGTTGCATTGAAAGCCTGCGTATACCACTCATTCCTAATTGCCGCTTCCTTGGCCGCAATCAATTCTTCAATGGATTTAATATGTTCTTTTTCAGAAAGATATTTTACCCCTAGGTTGATTTGATCTACAACATCTTTTTGGGATTTATTTTGGGCTAATGTTTTAAAAGGTAGAACAATGATAGAAAACAAATAAATAAGGAGATAAAATTGCTTCATTATCCTTTTTTCTGAAATATTAGTAATTTAAACATAATACTTGTAGAGCTGTATATGATTTTAAAACCAAGGCTTTAAGCTATTCGCTATTTTGTGGACGGCCTTATAATAGATATGTTACATTACACAAATATAAAATCTAAAATGCACCCAACAATACTATACACTCTATTTTACGCATTGCTTCTCAGGCCTCACTTTCAAAACTCCGATACCGGGTAAGCAACACATAAAAAGCTCCATAGGCAATAAATCCCAAGGCCGTTAGCGCCATCAATATCCTACCCAAAGCAGATTGCTCCAAAAATGAAAAGGCGTCCTGTATCCCCTTTATATCGTGATTGCCTGTATAAATACCGGCCCTGAAAAAGAAATAGGCAATAATGGCTACCACAAAGGCGCGGGCATAAAAGCCAAACTGCCCCACCGTCCTAATAACAGCAGAACCCTTGCGGCCCTCCAAATTAAACTGGTCCAAAAGCCCCCCTTGAATCACCCCCACCGTAAGCAATATACTTTGAATGGCCAGAATAATACCTATTGCTATGAATACATAGCTAAGGGTAGTTGGGCCCAAAAAATCTAAGTAACGGGAGTTGGTTCCATCATCCATGGGGTAGGTAACCAAATGGTAAAAACATAGAAACGCTACTACCACATACACCAAACCTGTTGTAAACAAGCCAAAACGACGCAGCTTTCCCTTTTGGTCAGAGCTTATATTTTCAGGATTCCGAAAGGCCTGAAGAAACATCCAAAAAGAATAACACAGTAAGCCTATACCAAGAAGCAGTAATAATACCTGCCCAAAAGGTTGTCTTTTTAGAAATAATAACGCCTGATTGGTGCCAGAGCTTTCGCCACCCATATTCAGGGCTGCCAAAAGAGAGAGCGCCCCTATTACCAAATAGATAATACCCTTGGACACAAAGCCAATAATAGCAGCAGTTTTATACAAATTTTTCAATGATGGAATCTCTTTCTTGGCAAATGCCATCAAAGATACAATTACAAAGGAATATTATTCACAGGAAAAGACTGGGCGCTTCAAAAACCTATACACAACAAGTATTTTGGCCAGTCCACCATCCCATTACTCCAAATGATCTATCAGTTTTTCAAACCCTAGGATATCATCACCCATACCTATTTTTCTACGTAGTGTAGTCTTTTTAACTTCTACCTGATCGGTACTGATGCCCATAAGCGCTGCGATTTCTTTTTCAGATAGCTGCAATTTCAACATACAGCAAAAGGCCACATCGTTTTCAGACAGGTTGGGAAACATCTCTGCCAGCTGAAGGGCAAAGGCAGGATGCACCTCAATAAATTTCCCCTTAAAATATTTCCAATAATTATTTTGGCCCAAAAGATTTTTTAACTCTTTTGCCAATGCCGTAGAACTTTCAGGATTGTCCCTAGTATCTATCAATTCTATAATCTTGTTCTGTAGGTTAGACATTTCCATACTCACCTGTACCAATTCCCTTTCCTTATTTTCTAAAATGCGCTCCCGCTCCAAGCGCAGCTCCCCTTCCAGTTTATTTTTTTCCTCCAAAACATTTTTTGAAGTCTCCAAGCTTGCCACCAGTTCC
This sequence comes from Aequorivita iocasae, assembly GCF_016757735.1. Lineage (NCBI taxonomy): Bacteria > Pseudomonadati > Bacteroidota > Flavobacteriia > Flavobacteriales > Flavobacteriaceae > Aequorivita > Aequorivita iocasae. The sequence continues at coordinate 1,635,210 of NZ_CP068439.1, read as the reverse complement.
TTTTGCAGTTTTAATTTGTTTCTATTAGAGCTATATAGCACCAGCCCAATGGCAAGAAGAAGAATAAAACTAAGAACCCCCAACATAAGGATATTGTCTTTTTTTGCGTTGTTTTCTGTCAACAGCTCATTGTTTCTTTTTAGCACGAGATTTCTTTCGCGCTGTAGGTCATTTTGATAGGCTTCCTGCATTTCCAATGCCTTCGCATGATTTAAGGCTGTGTTCAGGGAATCCTGTAAAAAATCCAAGCGTTCAAAAGCTTCCAATGAATTTTCCGCCATTCCGTTTTGTCCATACGTTATTACGGCCTGTTTTAAAAAGTCGATTTCATTATCGGTATTCATTTTCAGCCTTGCTTTTTTTGCGGAAGTCATTACCCTCTCAATAAGATTCAAGGCCTTTGTATACTGTTTTTGACTGTTCAAAAAATCAAGGTAACGCACACTGGTTTCCAAAAAGCGGGGTGAGCTTATTTGGTACATGCCCTCATAGGCCCCCTCGAACGCTTTTTGGGCCTGCTGTGTCTGTCCTGTAGCCACATATACTTGTGCAAGATTGCCCATAGCGATCCACATATATTCCTTTTGGTTCATTTTTCGGAAGGCATTTTCAGCCTCCTTTAAGGCTTCTTCCGCACCTTTATAGTTCTCTTCCAGTTGCAAGAGACAATCGGCATATGTCAACAAAGTAACATAATAGTTAGTGCCTTTTTCCTTGGCAAAAACCGGTAAAACTTCTTCATACAGCTCTCTGGCAAACTTAAAATCTTCATTGTTATAATAAAGGTTTGCAAGCTTTTGTTTCACCACGCTCAACTCGCGTTCGCTACCATATTGACTTAAGATAGCAATGGATTTCTTGAGATATTCCAGTGCCTTCTCGCTGTTCATCATATAATTATAATTGGAGCCCATTTCCCCATATGCCTGGCCCACACCTTCTAGATTACCCGCTTTATGGAACTGTTCAATAGCTTTTTCACTTGCCTCCAACGATTCTTCATAACGGGAACCAATACGATAGTTAATGGCTAGATTCAGATACATTTCACCGTGCTTGGAGGGGTATAAGGCAGTATATTCAAGCGCCTTTTTCATATAGTACTCTGCCGAATCGGGAACGGCGAGCTTGTTGTACTGTATGCCTAGCACACTGTAATATTTTCCTATGGTAGTATCGTGAAGTTCTGGCTTGTGTTTTAAAAGCTGACGTAAATAAAACTTGGCAGAATCCGGATTGCGTACATTGCTTTCCATTTTCTGGTGGAGTTTGCTTATTTCAGGGCTTTGTGACTGTATATTAAAATAGAGTAATAGTAAAAGTGTAGTGAGTAGTTTTGTTTTCATAGCAAGATTTGGTATACAAATATACTCTACTTCTTAGAAATTGAAGAAAAACTTTTCAAGCCCACTACCTGTTTTCTAATGAAAAGTGGTTTTTAAAAGCGCTTATATTCTTACTGAAAAAACAAACCCCCTTATGCCACTAGCACAAGGGGGTAGTATTAACACTTAAAAAAAGCTCTATTCCTTCAATAAACGTTTGGTTGTTTGACCATTTTTGCCTTTGATGATCACTACGTAGGTAGCGGCAGCAAGGTTATCAACATCCAGAGTTTTTGCGCCTGCCATACCCTTTAAGCTGTAAGATTGAACCAATCTTCCCGTTAGATCATAAATATTAGCGCTCTCAAGCTCTAAGCCCTTAGGATTGCCAATAGTTACATTGTGTTTTGCCGGGTTAGGGAACATTGTTATGCTTCCAAGGTCTTGGCTATGTTCGCCAGCACCCAGTACCGTATCTACCGTTAACTCAAAATCGCAGGTGCCCACATTGCCATACGCATCTGTTGCCGTTAGCGTGATGGTGTAAATACCGTCAGGAAGCGCCGTTCCTGGTGCTGGATCCTGCGTAGTTTCAGTAACAGGATCTGTACAGTTGTCCACGGCAGTGGCCTCACCACTTGCAAAGTAATCTGGCACAATATAGAACAGATTGCCTGCTCCAGGATCTACTGTTTGGTCTGCAGGGCAGGTTACCACAGGGGCAAGCAAGTCAACCGCCGTTACCGTAGCCATACAGGTGGCAAGGTTACCGTTATTATCTTGGCTGAACACTTGCACGGTTATTGGCGTACCGATATCTGCACAAGTAAACTCGGTGATGTCCACAGCTACCGTAAAGATACCACAGGCATCATCATTGGTCGCTATTACGTCACTTGGATCAAGAGTTGCAGTACCGTCCGCACCAATCTCAATAGTGAAGTCCTGGCACACAAGTACTGGACTCGTATTGTCCTCCACTGTTACAATTGCGGTACAGGTTTCGCTGTTTCCGTTAACGTCGGTTACAGTAAGTACTACAGTGTTGTCGCCTATGTTTGAACAATCAAATGTATCTATGTCAAGATCATAGCTTGCAATACCACAGGCATCTGTTGAGCCATTGTCTATATCTGTTCCAGCGATGGTCACTGTTCCGGTAACCGGATCAAGTTCCACGGTAATATTCTGACAGACTACTACAGGTGTAGTCACGTCTTCCACCGTTACAATGGCCGTACAGGTGCTACTGTTTCCATTCACATCGGTAACCGTTAGCACCACGTTGTTGTCACCCACGTGGGAACAGTCAAAGGTGTCCATATCAATAGTAGTTGAAGCCACACCGCATTGGTCTGTACTGCCACCGTCCACATCAGCCTCTGTGATGCTTGCATTTCCGCTTGCATCAAGCTGGATGGTAATATTCTGGCATACCGCTACTGGCGCCTCATTATCGGTCACCGTAATGGTGAAGCTGCAGCTGCTACTGTTTCCGTTTACATCGGTAGCAGTAAACTCAATGGTATTTACACCCACCGGGAACTGACTACCGCTTGGAAGACCAGCGGTCTGGACTACGGTATCAATACCACAATTGTCAAATGCTATAGGCATAGCGAAACTCGCCGTGGCGAAACAGGCACCAGGATCAGTGTTGGCCAATATGTCGGCAGGGCACGCTATTATTGGCGCAAGACTGTCTTCAACGGTAACTATTGTTGTACAGGTTGAAGTGTTTCCGTTTACATCGGTTACCGTAAGGGTCACCGTGTTCGGACCTACATCGCTACAGTCAAAATCCGTAACATCTATAGTAGTGCTCGCAATACCGCAAGCATCAGTGCTGCCGTTCTCAATATCTGCAACGGTAATACTAGCCACTCCATTAGCATCCAGTTGGATAGTAAAAGGAGCAGCGCAGTTGGCTACAGGGGCTACATTATCTTCTACCGTAACTGTAGTTGTACAGGTGGAAGTATTTCCGTTTACATCGGTTACCGTTAAGGTTACCGGGTTAGGGCCTACATCTGCACAGCTAAAGTTTGTAATATCTATAGAGGTACTCGCAATGCCACACGCATCGGTACTTCCATTTTCAATATCTGCTACCACAATGCTTGCAGCTCCGTTGGCATCCAATTGAATGGTAAAAGGTGCGGCGCAGTTGGCTACCGGGGCAACATTATCTTCTACCGTAACTGTAGTTGTACAGGTGGAAGTATTTCCGTTTACATCGGTTACCGTAAGGGTTACCGTGTTGGGACCTACATCTGCACAAGTAAAGTTTGTAATATCTATAGAGGTACTCGCAATACCACAGGCATCGGTGCTGCCGTTATCAATATCTGCTACCGAAATGCTTGCAGCTCCGTTGGCATCCAATTGGATGGTGAACGGTGCGGCACAATTGGCAACAGGTGCAACGTTGTCCTCAACTGTCACGATTGCTGTACAAGTTGAAGTGTTGCCGTTATCGTCAGTTACCAATAAAGTAACGTTATTATTTCCTACCTCTGAGCAGCTAAACGATAGACTGGAATTTTCTACTCTAGCGCTAACGGCAACATAAAGTCTTTTAACCGTACCTCCACAAGGATCGCCAAATACAGCGTTAGTTGCTGGAATGGTAAAAGAGTTATTGCCAAGTGCGTACCCTTCTACAATAGTTTGGGAATTGGTAGCATGACAAGCCCCAATGGTATAAGTACCATTGCTTCCGTTAGGAGTACCGTAACTTGCAAAATCTACCGAAGTGACTACACGGCCAGCTGGCAAGGTAATGGTAAGGTTTTGACCTTCGGCTACCTCAGCAAAGGCAGTAAATTGTTCTGTGAATTGCAGGCTTGCAACTCCACAATTATCTGTACTACCCCCGTCAACGTCTTCTGGAAGAACGATTGCATCTCCGTTTGCATCAAGCTGTACCGTTATGTTTTGGCAAACAGCGGTTGGAGCTTCGGTATCATTAACTGTTACATCGAAACTGCAGCTCGTTATGTTTCCATTTGCGTCTGTTGCCTGAAAGGTATTTGTTGTTGTACCTAGAGGGAATACGCTTCCGCTAGGTAATCCTGCTGTTTGTGTGATATTGATATTTTCAATAACAAAACTGATATCGTCCAGTGTCAAATTGAAATTCCCTAAATCATCCTGTTCTGAAAAACGTAGGCTTACCACCTGCCCGCTTAAGGTTTGAAGCAAAGCGGTAAGATCATATTGTCTAAAGTTAGGTCCAATTTGAGTACTAGGATCCCCTGGATTTGTTGAATAGACCTCTTGAATAACGTTCATAGATGCATCCACCAAGTCTACTCTAAACTCTTGGTTTGGATCTGAAAAAACTCCTGCATTATTTCGAATTCTATCATTCCAACTTACTATAGCGCTTTGCACATCAGAAGGCACCGTAAATGGTTGTGATAATAGGTGTAACCCGGGGCCGCTTTGGTCAGTAACCACATCAAAGTTACCTGATATTGGCGCTAATGCACCCGCTCCACTTATAGGTGTATAAGTACCGTCGTTTAGATAATAAGAACCGCTACCGGAATCTACAACGCTCCATCCGGAAAAGTCACCCGTTTCAAAACCACCGTTTTGGATGTATTCTGTTGTAGCTCCGCCACTGCAATTGTCGGTTGCAGATATGGTGTATGTAACAACTGCTCCACAAATTCCAAGGTCATTATTTTGAGTTATATCGCCAGGGCAAGTAATTGCGGGAGCTTCTGTATCATTAACCGTTACAGTAAAACTGCAAGAAACTGTATTGCTATCGCTATCAGTAATCTCAAAAATATTAGTAGTAATTCCTACTGGAAATACTGAACCGGGAGCAAGGCCCGCTGTTTGTATTGGAATTAATACACCATCTTCCGTATCTGTTGCGGTTACGATATAATTTATTACTGCACCACAGCTACCTGGATCGTTAGAAACAGTGATGTCTCCGGGGCAAGTAATTACTGGAGGCGCGTTTAATAAAGTTATTATCACTTGTCCATGGGACATTGTATATTCATCATTCGAACTTAAAATATTGATTTGATTAACACCACTATTAAAGGATGCTCCTCCCCCCCCAAAAAAAGGAAAGTTAGCACCACCTTGACCGCCACTGTATCCGCCGCCCCCGCCGCCGTAAGTTGTTGTAACACCACCGCCACCGCCAAAGCCGCCACCTACTTCATCACCAGCACCATAATTTACAAAGGCTTGTGGTATTGTATGAACAGTTATTCCAGGAGGAGGGTCAAAAACTCCATTATTACCCACAGTTCCATTGCCCAACAAACCTGCGCCATCACCACCTTGACCTCCCGTCGCTCCATAGCCATCAGGCCATGTGCCAGTGCCTCCTGATCCGTTTTTTCCGCTAGTACCAGTGTTTGCATTTTGGACTGTAAGACCTTCATTGGTAAGTGAAGTATGTCCTGATCCGCAACCTCCTGCTACTGCCAAAGGGGTATTATCTGCTTGAGCCACAAATGAACCACCGCCACCGCCCCAACCTGGTCGGGTGCTTCCCAAATGGCCGTGTTGACCCACTATAATTTTTAGCGTTTCTCCAGCTGTTAAAGTGAAATCGCCACTAATATTGGCAGGGTGGCCAACAGAGACTATTGGTTCATTTTGATTTCCACCCGTGGCGCCTATAACCTGAATACGATACTCTCCATTAGCTGGAACCGTCCATTCTTGAATGCCCTGTGTATTTATAGTAACCTGACCTTCTAAAGTAGTGCCTGTATAAGCTGCATTAACCTGGCTTTGCGTCGGTCCATAGCTTCCTGAAGCTCCGGCATTAGAAAAAGTGTATGTTTGTGCTTGCAATGGAAGAACTACCAATACAAATAACATCACAACAAGTGTGTGTAGATTTTTTTTCATCGATTTGGGTTTTTAGTTAAAGGCCGCTAAAATATTATTTTTTTGTTAAATTTTTTGCTAGTTGAAATGTTGGGTTACGGACTGTTCAATTACAAATTATTCAAACATCTGTTTACTAACATGTTGAAATATTCAAATCAGAAAACTTGTAATCATCATCTTACAAAAAAATAAAAAAAAGGGGGTAAAGAAACAGCAAGACCCGCTTATTAATTTGGATTATTTCCACTTAACAGGAAATAATCCACATAATTAAATAACTTTTTCTACATTTGCTTTCCCAGCAATCAAAAAATGCAATCACAACTTTTCGCAATTATAGATGTAGAAACCACTGGTGGTGGAATAGCAGGTAACCGTATTACAGAAATCTGTATTGCATTGATGAAAGAGGGCGAAGTGGTAGACAAGTACACTACACTCATCAATCCGGAGCGCGACATACCACACCACATTACAACCCTAACAGGTATTGACAATGAAATGGTTGCCGATGCCCCTCGTTTTTTTGAAGTTGCCGAAAAAATTGAAGCGTTTACACAAGACGCTATTTTTGTGGCACATAACGTAAGTTTTGACTACAATGTAATCCGCGGTGAATTTCGGCTTTTGGGACAGCATTACAATCGCAAAAAACTATGTACCGTCCGGCTTTCACGAAAGTTGATCCCCGGAATGCTTTCCTATAGTCTCGGAAGGCTCTGTAGCACTATCAATATTCCGCACCTCAACCGTCACCGTGCCGAAGGCGATGTGGATGCCACGGTGATTCTTTTTCAGCGTTTGCTTTCCTTGGATGAAGATTTCAGTATTATCAATTCCTTTTTAAACCCGCGTTCCAAACAGGCAACGCTTCCGCCGCACATTCCCGCCGAGCAGATAAACGAACTGCCTGAGGAGCCTGGCATCTATCTTTTCAAAAACCAAAAACACCAAGTGGTATATGCGGGAAAGGCGAAAAACATAAAGAAACGGGTACTCAGTCATTTTTACGATAAAAAAACAAAGGAATATCAACTGGGCCAGGAAACACATTTTATAGATTATGAGCTTACGGGGAATGAGCTCGTGGCATTGCTTGTGGAATCTGAACACATCAGAAAGCACTATCCAAAATTCAACAGGGCACAAAAATGGCCCGCCACCACCTACCAGATAATCAGTTATGTAAACCAACGCGGCATTATACAATTGGCTTTGGGAAAAACAAAGGCACTTCATGATTCCGTGAGCACCTTTTACAACCGAACCGAAGCCACCGAAAAACTGGAAGAAATCTGTGAAACTTTTAAACTGTGCCCGCGCTTTTGTACGTTACAGAGTACCTCAGAAAAATGCTCACACTACCGTATAAAAAACTGTGAGGGTATTTGTGAAGGTAATGAAAGCGTAACGGAATATAACCTAAAAGTGCAGGCTGCCGTTAAAGCCCTAAAAGAAAATAAACCCAGCTTTGCTATACAGGGAAAAGGAAGAACGAAGGACGAAATTGCCTTTGCCTTGGTAGCCGAAGGACAATACAAAGGCTTTGGTTTTTTTGACCGAAGCGAAGCCATTTGCAATATTGAGGATTACGAACCTTTTTTAAAATTGCAGACAGCAACCTATCACACCCACGCAATTATCAGGAGTCATCTTAAAAAAAATGGAGAACGCAATGTGGTTTATTTTGATGAACCGCTTCCGCTTACAACGCATAGAATAAAGGCAATTAAGAAAAAATCATCCCAAGACACTATTTTTAGTGAATGGAAATAACTCCTCAAAACTTCCAATCACCCTATCGGCCTTGCTGTAATCTTAGTTGACGGAATGGGGAATTTTAAAGCCTACACACTCCCTCATCTTCCTTCTCAATATTTACTCTCAATTTATCAGTTGAATATTTTAAATCTGATTGCGCTCGTTTTTCTTGAGATTCCTAGGAATTGTTCTATAATAATTTCCTTATATGATTATTTGCAATTCTTCGTTATTGGTTATTAGAAGTTTAATTTTTTTACTTAATTTAAACTGTTTCTTAAACCCTAACAATTAACATCTTGAAAAAATCTGTCCATATGATATATATAGGTACTATGGTATCTATTGTTGTGCTAGTAACCATTTATCTGATCTACAACGGATACAGTTATTACATTACTCCGCTAGAAGAACGCTTTTATCACCCGCAGCACGACTGGCTAAAGGCTAGCGGTCTCTTTGGTCAAGGTCTGGGTGTAATTGGCACTTTCCTCATATTATTTGGGGTTTTTATATACATATTGTATAAACGGTATAACATATTGGGAAAATGGGTACGGTTAAAATATTTGTTGGAATTCCACATTTTTCTTTGCACGCTTGGGCCCATTCTGGTGTTGTTTCACACCACCTTCAAATTTGGAGGTATTGTATCCATCGCATTTTGGTCTATGGTGGCTGTGGTTGCAAGTGGTGTAGTGGGCCGGTTTATATACATTCAAATACCCCGAACAATTGAAGGCAGGGCGTTGAGCCTTAGCGAAGTTAAAAATATGAAAACCGATATTGCCGAAGTATTGGAGAAAAAGTACAGCCTCAATCCACAAACCATACAATTGTTTATCAATTTCACGAGCGCTGAAAACGTTTCTAAAAAACCCTCCCTAACCCTGCTTAAAAATGCGCTGAAGGAAAATAATGTATCTATGGAGGAGCGGCATTCCATCATAAAAAAAGTAAAGGAAGAGCGATCGCTTTCCGGGAAGATTGCCCGATTGGAAACCATGAAAAAGTGGTTTGAATACTGGCACGTAATCCACTTGCCTTTCGCTTTAATAATGCTTTTTATTGTGATTATTCATGTGATTGTCGCATTCACCTTCGGGTATAAATGGATATTTTGATGGAAGAACAATTGATAGAGGAAATCCTTATTTATGGAATTTTATTTGTGCTTTGTGCAGGAATCATCATCTTTTATCTTCGGAAAAAAAACAAAGCTTCCAAAAAAACCTTTCAAAAGGTTGAACTCGCTAAAGAAGAAGGTCTCCACGAACCGGTTTCACTGCACCCCTATATCGACCCCAACGTTTGTATAGGCAGTGGCGCATGTGTTGCCGCTTGCCCTGAAACGGACATTTTGGGGATTGTAGACGGCAAGGCCACAGTGATAAACGCCTCCAACTGCGTAGGGCATGGGGCGTGTTTTCACGCGTGCCCTGTGGAAGCCATTTCCTTGCGAATAGGTACCGAAAAGCGTGGGGTTGATCTGCCCCATGTAAACCAAAACTTCGAAACCAATATGAAAGGCATTTATATTGCTGGAGAATTGGGTGGGATGGGCCTCATCAAAAATAGTGTGGAACAAGGGCAGCAGGCAATAGACAGTATTGTGAAAAGCAAAAAAATAGCGAAAAAGGATTGTCTCGATTTAGTTATTGTTGGTGCGGGACCTGCCGGAATTTCTGCTTCGCTGGCAGCAAAAAAAGCAGGGCTTTCCTCAATAACATTGGAACAGGATTCTTTGGGAGGAACCGTATTTACTTTCCCTCGCTCAAAAATTGTAATGACCTCGCCAATGAACCTTCCCCTTTACGGAAAGGTCAAATTGTTCAACACCTCCAAAGACGAATTATTGCAGCTTTGGAAAAAGGTAATTCAGGAACAAAACCTGCAAATAATTGAAAACACCAAGGTTGAAAATATAAATCCCCAAAAAGATGAAACCTTTAAAATTGTAACCAATACAGGTAGGGAATATGTGGCCAATCATGTTCTACTATCAATTGGGCGCCGTGGAAGTCCGAGAAAACTTGGCGTGCCCGGAGAAGACTCTCAAAAGGTCGCCTACCGTTTGCTTGAGCCTGAAGCCATTTCGGGGAAAAAGATAATGGTTGTGGGTGGGGGCGATTCGGCAATAGAGGCTGCTTTGTTATTGAGTGAAAATAACAAAGTAGTTTTATCGTACAGAAGTGAGAAATTTTCCCGGTTAAAACCCAAGAACAAAGAAAATATCCTAAAAGCAGAAGAAGATAAAATCATAAAAATTATTCTTGAGTCTAACGTAGTGAGCATTAACGAAAAGGACGTACTTTTAATGTTGAAAGATGAGACCACCCTTTCAATTGAAAACGATTTGGTTTATATTTTTGCGGGTGGCGAGCTTCCAACGCACTTTTTGGAAAAAGCCGGGGTGCAAATTACCAAGCGTTTCGGTTACATAATGAAAAAATATTAATCTTTTATGTGAAAGCAATTTCAAAACATATAATCTCTTTAATAGCAATTCTTGTCTGTTCGGTGGCTCAATCGCAGATTTCCCCAGGCGATTTATCTACTGCCCACTCGAAACTGGAGGGGATGAGCAATTGTACGCAATGCCATGAACTTGGCGCCAAAGTCACCAATCAAAAATGTTTGGACTGCCATACAGAAATCAAAAGTCTGATAAACCAAAACAAAGGATTTCATGCCAATTCAAAAGTGGAAAGCCAGGACTGCAGAAAATGCCATAGTGAACATCACGGCCGTAATTTTGAAATGATTCGGTTTGATACAAAAACCTTTAACCACAATCAAACCGGCTATGAATTGGAGGGGGCGCATAATAAGGTGGATTGCCGCCAATGCCACACACCAGAGAATATTTCGGATTCAAAATTAAAAAAGAGAAAGGGCACCTATTTGGGCCTGGACAATAAATGCCTCTCCTGCCATGAAGATTTCCACCAAGGGGCATTGCCCAACAACTGTCTTCAGTGCCACAGTATGGAAGCTTTCACTCCTGTAAAAAAGTTTGATCACGATCAGGCAGATTTTAAGCTTCGCGGCAAACACACCACCGTAGATTGTAAGGAATGCCACAAAGTAACAATTAAGAACGGGAAGGAATTTCAACAGTTTACCGGCATGCCTTTTGAAGATTGCAAATCTTGCCATAAAGATCCCCACAACAATCAGCTGCCCGGAAATTGTGCCCAATGCCATACCGAAACTTCTTTTACCACCTTGATTGGCAAAGGCAATTTTAACCATAGTCGAACCGGTTTTGATTTAAAAGGAAAGCACAAAACGGTCGATTGTTTTAGCTGCCATACCAAAACAAGCAGCCCAACCCAAGTATTTCAGGATAAAAGTGCTGTGGAGGAAAATAACTGTGTGCAATGCCATAAGGATCCACACGAAAATAAATACGGACAGGATTGTGCCAAATGCCACAGAGAAGAAAGTTTTACTGCTATGAAGGATATGGATTTCTTCGATCACTCTATTACCGACTATCCCTTAGAAGGGAAGCACATTGAAGTAGATTGCAGAAAATGCCATGTGGAAAGTTTTTCTGCCCCCATAAATTTTTCAGAATGTAAAACCTGCCATCAGGATTACCACCAGGGGGAATTTGCAGCCAATGGTGTTTCCCCGGATTGCAAGGAATGCCATACACTGGATAAAGGGTTTGGGCACACCTCCTTTACCATTTCGGACCATCAAAAATCTGATTTTCCATTGGAAGGAGCCCATTTGGCTACCCCCTGCTTTGCCTGCCATGTAGATGAAGCCAAGAACCAATGGACTTTTACTAATTTAGGAAACGAATGTATTGACTGCCATAGCAATATTCACAAAGGGTTTTTGAATGAAAAGTACATGCCAAAAAATGATTGTGCTTCCTGTCACGGCAACGAATCCTGGGACTTAATAAATTTTGACCACTCTAAAACAAATTGGCCCTTGACAGGAAAACACAACCAAGTCTCCTGTAGGAAATGTCATTTTGAAATTTCATCATCCAACGAGGTTATTTCTCAGAATTTTAGTACCTTAGATACAGATTGTGCTTCCTGCCATGATAATATTCATGGAGAAAATTTTGCGGTTAACGGAATTACCGAATGTTCCAGATGCCATGTAACCAACAGTTGGTTTCCGGAAAAATTTGATCATAATAAAACCCGTTTTCCGTTGACTGGAAAACATGAAGAAGTTGATTGTAAAGTGTGCCATGAGGTGCATAATGAAAAAGAGGCGCCTATAGTTATATATAAACTAAATAAATTGGATTGCAAAGACTGTCATTCATAACCGCCCTTTTATTTATAATAGTCCCAGTGATGGGACAGTCTCCTCACGGCACATCTCTTAAGATAGATTGTTCCCAATGCCATAACCCTGAAGGGTGGACGGTAGATTTACAGACCATTAAATTTGACCATAGCACAACCAATTTTGACTTGGAAGGCACCCACCAAGTTGCCGACTGCAAATCCTGCCATACTTCCATGGTTTTTAATGAGGCCCCCTCAGATTGTATTTCTTGTCATACCGATGTGCACAGCCAATCCGTTGGCAATGATTGCGTGCGTTGCCATACTTCCGAAAATTGGTTGGTTTTTAACATTCCTGAAATTCATGAAGAAAATGGCTTTCCACTTATTGGTTCCCATTCCAATTTAAGCTGTGTGGAATGCCATAGCAATGAAAGTAGTTTGATTTTTAATCCGCTTGGCAATGAATGTATTGAATGCCATAGGAATGATTATTTGGCGACCCAAAACCCCAATCATTCGCTTTCAGGGTTTTCACAGGACTGTATAGAATGTCATAACCCGCTCGGTTTAGGGTGGGATTCTACTGGTATAATCCACGATTTTTTTCCGCTTACCCTGGGTCACGACATTCAAGATTGTAGCCAATGCCATGACGTAACCAACTTTTCAAATATTTCGGCAGATTGTTTTTCATGCCACGACGATGATTTTGCCCAAACTACAAACCCCAATCACACAAACGCCGGATTTTCAACAGATTGTGTAGAATGCCATACCACCAATCCTGGATGGGTGCCGGCAACAATTAACCATGATTTCTTCCCCCTAACGTTGGGCCACGATGTGCAAGATTGTAATGCATGCCATATAAACGGCAATTTTAACAATACCCCCACCGATTGTTTTGCCTGTCATGACGACGATTATAACCAAACAACCAATCCAAATCACATAGCGGCAAATTTCCCGACAGACTGTGTTGTTTGCCATACTACCAATCCGGGATGGCAACCTGCGACTATCAATCACGATTTCTTTCCACTAACGTTGGGTCATGATATTCAGGATTGTAACGCTTGTCATATTAACGGAAATTATAACAATACCCCAACAGACTGTTTTGCTTGTCATGAAGACGATTATAACCAAACAACCGATCCAAATCACATAGCGGCAAATTTCCCCACTGATTGTGCCTCTTGTCATACAACCAATCCTGGGTGGACGCCTGCCACTTTTGACCACGATAATATGTATTTCCCTATATATAGTGGAAAACACGAGGGCGAATGGAACAGTTGTGTGGACTGCCATACCAATCCAAATGACTATTCTACCTTTTCTTGTTTCCTATGCCATTCCCAAGGCGAAATGGACGATGAACATGATGAGGTAAATGGTTATATCTATGAAAGTAATGCCTGTTTTGCCTGTCATCCAGATGGATCGGCAGATTAATATTATGAAACAATTTTTGTACATCATATTAACATTTGTTTATAGTACAACCTCTCTATTGGCTCAAGATGACAAAAATACCTTAATGGGTAAGGTAAGCTTTGTCACATCAAATAATGTGTATGTGAAATTTGAATCTACCGAGAAAATAAATATTGGGGAATTCCTACAGTTGAATAACCAAAACTGTTTACAGGTAACCGAAAAATCTTCTACTTCGGTGGTGTGTTCAATTGTAAATAATTGTGAAGTAAAAGTGGAGGATAGTGTTTTATATAAAATTACCGTTGAAGAAGCACCTGTTATAGTTCCCGAAGACACCATAACCGACTCCATTTCCACCCAAGTAATCCAACCAAAGGATCCTTATCCTGAAAAACAATCCATCTACAACGAAAATATCCGAGGAAGGGTTTCCGTGGCCAGTTACAATAATTTTTCAAACCTTCGGGAAGATCGCCACAGATTACAGGGAAAATTCTCACTAAACGCTAACCATATTAACGATGGGAAATTTTCAATAGAAACATATCTCGCCTATCGCAACAATGTATCGGTTCCAGAGAATTATAGGGGCCGAACCAGTATTTTTAACGTCTATAACCTCAATGCAAGATATGATGCCACGCCTACACTTTCCGTTACGCTTGGAAGAAAAATAAATCCTAAAGCCTCAACTTTTGGAGCAAATGACGGGTTACAAATTGAAAAGTACTTCGGCAACTTTTATGTGGGCGCCGTGGGCGGTTTCCGTCCGGATTTTTTCGACTATGGGTTTAATTCAGATTTACTTCAGTATGGGGGTTATTTGGGGATTGAAGGCAACACAGAAGATTATTACGGCACCACCACCGTGGGCGCAATGGAACAAACCAATGCGGGAAATACAGACAGGCGGTATATATTTTTCCAACACGCCAGTACCATTGCCAAGGTTTTTAATCTTTTCGGGTCTGCAGAAATGGATATATTTAGCAATTCGGGCAGTGAAACCCGCTTAACCAACCTTTATCTATCGGCAAGATACCGCTTTAGCAGGGCGGCCAACTTAATGGTATCTTACGATTCCAGAAAACAGATCATTTATTATGAAACCTTTCAAACTGAAATTGAACAGATACTAGATGATGACTTGGCCAGACAGGGAATCAGGATACGTTTAAATGTACGACCCGCAAAGATTATCTGGATGGGAGCTAGTTATAGCACCCGATTTCAAACTGGGGAACAAAACAAATCAGACAATATTTATGGGTATATTACCCTAACAAAAATCCCAGCGGTTGGCGGTAGATTGAATGCATCATATAATATGAATACATCCCGATATTTAAAAAGCAGTATATTTTCAGTAAGACATTCCAGAGATTTGGTAAAAAACAAACTCAACGCAGATTTTTATTACCGAATGGCAGATTATGATTACGAGAATCAACTTACACAATACAAACAAAACTACTATGGAATGGCATTAATGTACCGTATTTCCACAAGTTGGCATTTCAATATATCAGGCGAAATGTCGCAGTTTGATGATGAAAACAGCTACCGCTTTTACACCCAGCTTACCAAAAGATTTGATAGTAGAAAGAAAAAATAAACAAAAACAGATGAAATTTTATAAAGCCTTAAGCCTCGGAATTATTGCTATGTTTTTTGCGGCCTGCAACAATGGACCAAAAGTGATTACTTCAACTGAAACCTCTTCCCAAAAATACGATAGCGGGATTTTTTCCGAAGAAGGCAATGCAACCGTTGAAAACCCTCAGAAGTCCGGTGGCTTTACAGAAAATCTGCACACAGTGGTGATATCCAAAATACTTCCCACAGAAAAATATATTTACCTAAACGTAACCGAAGGGGGAAAACAGTATTGGATCGCAACGGGCAAACAGCAAGTGAATGTTGGGGAAACCTATTTCTATCGGGATGGCTTGCTAAAAACCAATTTTGAAAGTAAGGAATACAATCGGGTTTTTGATACCATCTATCTTGTTTCGAAATTTGTACCTAAGGAACACGGCGGCAATACCGGAAACTTAACAACAGACTTTACAGAAGGGTTTTTTACAAAAACAGAGGAAAGCCAAAAGGAAACTATTGCTACCCATACCGAGGATATCAAACAGCACAAAGGCTCCATAAAAATTTCAGAATTGGTTGCCAATCCTTCAGCGTATCAAGGAAAGACTGTTCAAATAACCGGAAAGGTGGTAAAAGTAAATCCTAATATTATGGAACGTAACTGGCTCCATCTTCAGGATGGCAGCAAAAATGATTTTGATCTTGTAGTCACTTCAAGCACCTTTGTTCCCGAAGGAAAAACAATTACCGTTCGTGCGGAAGTAGGCTTAAACCGAGATTTTGGTGCGGGCTATCGTTACAATTTAATTCTGGAAAAGGGAGTTATTCTGGATCAGTAAGCTACGAGAGGATTTCAAACTTTCGTTTTCTCAAATACGCTAACACACTTATTATAATTATGCAGGCTACCGCTATATATACCCAATTAGGTATTGGAACCGGATCGCCCGTTGCATAGGAGTGCAGCCCGGAGAGGTAATAATTTACCCCGTAATAGGTCATAATCACCGAGGCCAATCCAAATATAGTTGCCACATTATAGGCAAAAAGCCCACGCAATTTTGGGATTAATCGCATATGCAGAATAAAAGCATATACGAGTACGGTTACCAGGGCCCAAGTTTCCTTGGCATCCCAACCCCAATAGCGACCCCATGATTCGTTTGCCCAAACCCCGCCCAAATAGGTGCCGATACTTACCATAAATAACCCGCCAATAAGTGTGAGCTCGCTTATATAGCTCATTTCTTGAATAATTCTTTTAACACGGCCCTTATTTTTATCAGAAATAAAAATCATCAAGATTAGGTTTATCAAGCCAATAATTGCCCCTAACATTAAAAAGCCATAACTGCCCGCTTCCAGGGATACGTGAATTGTTAACCAATAAGATTTCAACACAGGCACCAAAGGGGTGATTTCCGGATCTAAAAAGCTCAAAGTAGCAACAAAAAGGATGGTACCCGCCAATACCATGGTTGCCGCTAAGCCCCCAAAGGATTTCCGGGTAAAAAGTATACCCGCCAAAGTTGTGGTCCAAGCAATATAGATCATAGATTCATAGCCGTTGCTCCAAGGTGCCCTACCGGATACATACCAGCGCATTCCAAGCCCTATGGTATGCAATACAAATCCAATTGCGACAAAAGAAAAAAGGATATAATATACCTTTTTTAAATGCCATCCCGGTTTAAATACCGACACAAACAAAAAGAACAATAGCGCTACTCCCAAAAGCATGTAAAGTCCTGCCAAGCGTGTAAAGACGTCCATTTTGTTTAACAAAATTTCAGTGTGTATTTTAGATTCCGAAGGCATTACTGCACCGCCCTTTGCAATTTGGTATCCTTTTAGTTCAGCTAATAAATGCCCAGCGTGACTATAGTCTTTCGTTTTAGTCGCCTTTTGTAGCTCACTACCATATGAATTAAAAAAGTTATTTGCAATGGTGCTATGGTTGTGGCCATCGTCATGGTTATGACTGCTGTATCCTTCCCAAGTATTATTTGGATCGTTAGGTCTAGGAATTATTTTGAGCAAGCTCCCGGAAAAAACCATGCTCAATATATTAAGGCGCTCATCTATCTTCAGCATCTCCTTGGCATACACCCCCCGGTCTATAGGCTCAAGACCGTAAATGCGCCTCACTTCCTCCTGCAGTTTATATTTGCCCTCGGCATCAAAAAAATCCTTGTAAGATGCATATTCCCCATTAACTCCCAAGAGTTTTTGGATATCTTCATGTTTGCCCAATTTAACCAATGGCACTCCGTACCAATCCTGTTTGTTTATAAACATACTGAGCAGTACTTGGTCTGCATTTAGGCCGTCCCAACTCTCCTTGCGCGATATTTTCCGAAGTATTTCGCGGGAGAGGGTGTGCATAGGTTTCATTCTTCCTTTAAAGTCCTGCACTACCACTGTGCTGAAAGCCTCTGCATGCTCTTTGGATATAGCATTTTTAATATGGGCATCATTCTGTGCATTAATTACCGAACAGAAAAAGAGGGCCATAAGAACGGAAAATGTTCCGCTTTTGGCCCTTAGGGCCTTTATTTTTTGGATTAGGCTATAAAAACGGGTGTTTTTGCTAAAGAGGGTCAAGATCATCCCCAAGGTTAAAAGGGCATACCCTATATACGAAATAATGGTTCCCCACCAATCGCTGTTTACGCTTAGATATGTTCCTTTTTCATCTCTGTCAAACGACGATTGAAAAAATCGGTATCCGCCATAGTCTAAAATATTGTTCATATAAATACGGTAATCCATATTCACATTTTCCTCGGGATCCAAGACAGTTACTTCGCTTGCATAGGAAGAGGCGCTATTGGTTCCGGGATATTTATCAATAATAAAATCGTTCAGTTTTACCGAGAACGGAACTTTTATTTCTTTGGAGCCATAGGAAACTGAAATATTCAAATCTTTAAATGAAAGATTTGATGGATTCCCCGGAAAACCTTTGTTCCCATAAAGATACGTTTCCTTGGACTCCCCATTTACGGTAATATCCATGACCACCGCCGTATTGCTTTCGTTTTTAACTTTCGCATCAGAAGATTTGATAAATGTTTTGGCACTTGGATTGAATTCTGGAAATACGAAATTATTCACCCCATCTGAGTACAACGCTCGTAAAACTAAGGGCTTATATTCTCCGCTAGGGACAAGCGTATCTTTTTGTTGGGTGGCCATAACCGTTTGGGTAAGGATACGATTGGTGAGGAGAAAAATTTCGTTATTTTCATATTTAATATTGATGGCACCGGTTTGGGGCTGGTCGCTAAAGTTGTAAAGAAGAGCTCCAATGCGTCGCGTTTGGTCTTTTTCAAGATAATATTCTTCCCTCCCATTTGCCCCAGCAATAACAAGCTTTATAATTGGCTTGCCTTCCAAACTACTAGGCTCCATTTGTTGTTGGGGGTTAGGGATAAACTCTTTTACCTCAACCGTTATCAAGTCATCTTCTATGAGATATGATTCCTTAAAATGATTATTGCCAAGGGAGGCGAACAAAACGGGTTCGTCAAAATTATAGGTAATGCCATTTTTTTGAACCTCAAACTTTAAATAGGTATCTGATGAAAGAAAGGTGTTGGCAGTTTCATTCTCACGAATATGCATCACTCCCTCAAACCCAAAATAACGGGTTACTCCTGCCCCAATCAATATTATGATTATGGAAGCGTGAAACATTAATACAGCCCATTTTCGCTGCTGCACCATACGGAATTTAAAGATGTTTACAAGGATGGTAAGGCCAAATAATAGAAGGAGCAGTTCAAACCACCAAGATTTAAAGATTACCTTTTGGGCGGCACTGGTCCCAAAATCATTTTCTATAAAGGTGGCAATTGCTATGGTAGCGGCAAATAATATAAAATATACTCCTGCCGCTCGGGTAGAGAAAAACTTCAGAAGGATTCGTTTTGGGCTCAAAGTGACATTTTTTGTATGTTAAGTTTTAAACATCAAGGTACTACAAGATATTGTTTTTTATTCAAAAAAATAAAAAAACATACCCCAGATTTCCAAGGAAAACATCCTCTATTTACTGTGCCTTCAAACGAGAAGAAATATGTACTTTTATAAAGTAACTTTAAGTTTTGAGAATAAGATATCAGAAAAACTCGTAATCACCCTATCCGCTTTGCTATAATCTTGATTGACTGAATGCGGACTTTTGAAACCAACGCAATAAATATTTGCAGCTTTGGCAGCGGCAATTCCATTGGTGGAATCCTCAATCACCATACAATGGTCTGTATGTTCCTCAGCAAGCTCGGCAGCTTTTATAAAAATCTCGGGATGGGGTTTAGAGGCTTTTAAATCGGCACCGCTAATTTTTGCCTTGAAATATTTATCAAGATCGAAGCGCTCAAAAATACGGTTGATGTTTGGCATGGAGGCAGAAGATGCCAAAACCAATGTGAGTCCGTTACTGTAATAATCTTTTATCAAGTGGTGAACACCATCCAACAGTGCAAGATCGCTATCGTTTTCAAAAAGATATTTGAAGTGTTTTCTTTTTGTTGCAACTAAATGTTCTGGACTTTCTGAAAGACTGAAATGCTCGCAAAGTGTTCTACAAATGGGCAAAGTAGCCTTTCCCGTAAAAGAATCATACATTGCTTGACTTACGTCAATCTTCATATCTTCAAACATTTTGAAGTACGCTTTGCGGTGCAGCGGTTCAGTGTCCACAATTACACCATCCATGTCAAAAAGTACAGCTTTTAGCATTCTTTATTTTTTTTGCGAAGGTACTATAGATTGTTGGATTATTCGAATATGAACTAATTGCCTTCTTAAATGTCTTTCCACCATTGCGAAAATTGTTGTGGAAAGTGATCTAGCTGGACAGGCTCGCCAATGCACGGCGTTACCAATGGAAAGTTTATTGATTTATTTAATTCATATATTTTATTTAAAGGTTCATCCCAAGCGTGGAGTGCTAATGCAAACTTAGCTGAATGCACCGGAAACAATTGCTTTGCACGTAAATCTTGTGCAGCTTGAAGTACTTCTTCTGGCAACATGTGAATATAATGCCATGCCAAATTGTACTGCCCGTTCTCCAAAATCGCCAAATCGAACGGACCAAATTTATTTCCTATTTCCTTAAAATGGGTATCATAGCCACTATCGCCGCCCAGAAATAAATTGTAATTTTCCGTTTGAAGAATAAAGGAAAGCCACAGGGTATTGTTTCTTTTAAAACCCCTTCCAGAAAAATGGCGCGCCGAAGTTGTATTTAAGGTAATATCATTTTCCAGCTCCAAGGTTTCGTTCCAATCTAGTTCCACAACAGATTCAGCAGGATAACCCCAAGCTTCAAAATGTGATCCAACGCCCAATCCAGTAATGATTTGCTTCACTTTTGGCTTAAGCCTTTTAATGGTTTTGTAATCCAAATGATCGTAATGATCATGCGAAATAAGCAGGTAATCGATATTAGGGAGGTCTTCTACTGCGTAATGATTGCTCCCCTTGAAAGGTTTGTTGGTTTGTGGAATGGGCGAGGCGCTGTTACTGAAAACGGGATCAACCAAAAAGCGTTTGCCGCTGAATTGCAGATAATAGGAAGAATGACCAAACCACACCAATAAATCGGTTTCCACCGGAAGTGCTTGTAAATCTGTTTTTAAAAAAGTAATGGGCTTTGGGGGTTTTAGACCTTTTGGTTTTCTGAAAAGAAAATCGAACATTACTTTTCCAAAATTATATCCTTTTGCCAACTGAGGTGTTTCGTGTATATTTTGAAATGCGCCGTTGCCGTAATTAGGCGAATTTTGGATACGTTGTAAGCGCCTTCCTGATGGAGATTTTCCCAATGGAGAATATATCATGACCCAATATTTGCATTAATTTGCGATAAAAGTTCAAACGATCGTAAACGTGCTATTTGGTCGTAAATATGTGCTACGGCAATAATTTCATTAACGCTAGTTTCTGTTAGAAAAGCAAGAATCTTTTTTTGCACCGTTTCCTTACTTCCAATAAAGGTATACTGCATCATATGTGAAATATGCGCTTCTTCCATTGAATTCCAGAGTCCGTCCATGCTTTTTACCGGTGGCGGAAGTGGCTGGCGTGTATTACGGATTACGTTGAGCATAAAAAGTTTCATACTCGTTGCAAGGTATTCAGCTTCCTCATCGGTATCTGCAACCACAATATTTACACAAGCCATAGCATATGGTTTGATGAGCTGTTTTGATGCCTCAAAATTTGAATGATATAAGAGTAGTGCATCGTGTAAATGTGTAGGTGCAAAATGGCTAGCAAAGGCATAAGGCAACCCTAATGACCCTGCGAGCTGTGCGCTATAAGTGCTAGATCCCAGAAGGTATAAAGGCACTTCCAATCCTTCGCCAGGAATGGCACGTACAGCATTTTTATTAATGTTTTTTGAAAAATATCTTTCCAGTTCCTGCACATCTTGAGGGAAATCATTTACCGTTTCCTGACGATCACGCCTTAAGGCACGAGCAGTAAGCTGATCAGTTCCCGGAGCTCGACCCAGGCCTAAATCTATTCGGTTGGGGTAAAGGGTGGCCAGGGTCCCAAATTGTTCGGCAATTACTAAAGGCGCATGGTTTGGTAACATTACACCACCCGATCCTACGCGAATGCTTTTTGTGCCTTGTGCTACATAACCAATTAGCAAAGATGTAGCAGAACTAACCAAACTTTCTGCATTGTGGTGTTCAGATATCCAAAATCTTTTATAACCAAAATCTTCAGCATGCTGTGCCAGCGCCAGGCTATTCTCCATAGCAACTTTATGGGTGCTTCCCTGCATTACGGGAACCAAATCAAGTATGGAAAAAGGAGTGTGTTTCAAATTTTCTTCTTTATTCATTTTAAAATTATGATAATCTGATTGTCGTAAAAAACTAAAATTAGGTAAACTGTATTGCTATAAGTTTAGCATGCTGTTTTAATTAAATTTTCGCTCTTTGGTATTGCAACGGCCAATTTACATCTACACCTAATTCGCGGGCTGCGTGAAGAGAAAAATACGGTTGACGAAGACTTTCGCGGGCATACAGAATTAAATCTGCCTTTCCTTCCTTTAAAATTGCTTCGGACTGTGCTGCAGTTGTAATTTGCCCCACAGCTCCTGTCAAAATATTTGCTTCTTTTTTAATTTGGGCAGCGAAGGGCACTTGGTAGCTCGGCTCACTGGGAATGGTGGCTTTGGGAACATTCCCGCCGGAAGAGGTGTCTATTAGATCTACCCCCAACTTTTTAAGTTCAACTGAAAGTTTTACAGAATCTTCAATAGTCCAACCACCTTCAGTCCAATCTGTTGCTGAAATTCTAACGAACAATGGTTTTTCCACTGGCCATTCATTTCGAACAATTTCGGTGACTTCCAATAAAAAGCGGATTCTATTTTCAAAACTGCCACCGTATTCGTCAGTTCTTTCATTTGCCAAAGGCGAATAATATTGGTGGAAGAGATACCCGTGGGCAGCGTGGATTTCTACTACATCATATCCCGCTTCCTGGGCACGACGTGTAGCTATGGCGTAATCATTTTTCACTTTTTCGATTGCCGATAGATCCATTGCCAGTGGTGCAGGCTCCCCTTCCCTAAAAGGCAATGCCGAAGAAGAAACTGTTTGCCATCCGTTTTCAAGCTCGGGGGCAATTTTTCTAGCACCATCTTTAGGTAATTGATAACTCGCTTTTCTGCCTGCGTGGGCCAACTGTATGCCGATTAAAGCATCTTGGGAATGCACGAAATCTACTATTTGTTTTTGCATCACTATATGCTCGTCTTTCCAAATGCCCATATCGCCGTGGGTAATTCTGCCTTCGGGGGAGACGGCGGTAGCTTCTTGAATAATCAATCCCATTCCACCAACGGCACGGCTTCCAAGATGCACCAAGTGAAAATTGTTTGCAAAGCCGTCAGCACTGCTATACATACACATAGGCGAAACGACCATTCGGTTCTTAAAGGTTGTACTTTTTATTTTTAAGGGAGAAAAGAGTAGGCTCATTTTGTTGTCGGTTGTCAGTTATAAAAATTTTAAGAATCCGTAAGGCTTTCGTTTTTTTAAATAATTGAAATCACTTTCGTAATGATATGCTTCACGTTCAAAGGAAATATTTCGGTATGCTTTGTGACGATTTTTATATTGAATTAATCGTATCAAAAACTCAAGACCGTACCACAAATAGAAAAAAAGAATCAACAATTCTGACTGTTGGCGCAAGTGGATTCTTTCGTGGTTCAAAAAAACGGCGTCTTTTTTTAAGGAATTGTGTTTTAAAACCACAAAAGGCCAGAGGGTGATCCCATTGTAATTTTTACGGAGAAGTTTTGGGCGAACGATTAAAATCACAGGTTTATTCTTTCAAAAACTGGCGTAACACGTATTGAAGTATGCCCTCGTTTTGGTAATATGCAACTTCAATAGGCGAATCCAGTCTTGCTACTACCTTAAATTCAATTTCCTTGCCATCTTCGTTCTTGGCAGTCACCATTACCTTTTTTGAAGGGGTCAAATCGTTTTCAATACCGGTAATTGTGAAATGTTCCTTCCCCGTTAATCCGTGAGACTTTGCGCTTTCACCTTCCACATACTGAAGTGGCAATACACCCATCATAATCAAATTACTACGATGGATGCGTTCGTAACTTTCTGCCAAAACGGCTTTTATCCCTAAAAGAAAAGTTCCTTTGGCAGCCCAATCGCGAGAGGAACCACTTCCATATTCCTTACCAGCGAGAACAATTAGTGGCGTTTTGTCCTTTATATACTTTTGGGCGGCATCATAAACCGTCATCTCCTCTCCCGACGGCAGATGTGTGGTGTACCCGCCCTCTTTGTCTGCCAGTTGATTGTTGATACGCACATTGGCGAAGGTGCCCCGTACCATCACTTCATCATTTCCACGACGCGAGCCGTAGCTATTAAAATTTTTCTTCTCCACGCCTCTTGACCTTAAATACTGTCCTGCCGCAGAACTTTCTGAAAAAGCTCCTGCCGGTGAAATATGGTCTGTAGTAATACTATCGCCCAAAACCAAAAGCGCACGGGCATTTTCAATATTTTTCAGGTCTTTTGGTTCCTCAGAAAGATCACGGAAAAACGGCGCTTCTTTTATATAGGTTGACTCATCATCCCATTGGTAAATCTTGTCATCTGGCACTTCTAGGTTTCGCCAAATTTCGTTGCCTTCAAATATTTCTCCGTAATTCTTCTCAAAATCTTTTGGCGAAAGCACCATTTTCATCACTTCGTGAATTTCATCATCGGTAGGCCAGATGTCTTTTAAAAAAATATCCTTGCCATTATGGTCTGTAGCCAATGGTTCAGAAGTTAAATCAATATCCACTCGCCCGGCAATGGCAAAGGCAACTACCAACATAGGCGACATTAAGAAATTCATTTTAACCTGAGGATGGATTCGGGCTTCAAAATTTCGATTGCCCGACAGCACGGATGCCACAACCAACTGTTGCTCTTCCACAGCTTTTGCAATTTGCGGGGGAAGCGGGCCCGAATTCCCGATACATGAAGTACAGCCGTAACCCACTAAATGAAATTGCAACGCTTCCAAGTCTTTTAAAAGATTTGCTTTCTCAAGGTAATCAGTTACTACTTTTGAGCCAGGTGCCAAGGAGGTTTTTACCCATGGCTTCACGTCTATTCCTTTTTCACGGGCTTTTTTGGCCACCAAGCCAGCACCAATCATCACAAAGGGATTGGATGTATTGGTACAGGATGTAATTGCAGCAATGGCCACGGACCCATCGGATAGCATATATTTTTGGCTTCCGTTTGAAATCCAGACTGTCTTTAGACCATTTTTAATTTTTGTTTCTATTTCAACATCGGGGTTTGGGTCTTTGGGCTGTTCCACCGGTTGGCTTCCACCCTCCTCTTTCCACCGTGTAATGGCCTGTTCCCGCTCTGATGGTTTTATATATTTTCTATCAAACCCAGTGTCTAATAATTCTATGAATTTACCTCTAAAGTCTTTTAAAACAATTTTATCCTGTGGACGTTTGGGCCCAGCCACGGTAGGCTGAACGGTAGAAATATCAAGTTCCAGCACGTCGGTGTATTCAATCATATCTTCATCTGCACGCCATAGCATATTCGCCTTGCAATAATCTTCCACCAACTGTATCTGTTCCTCACTGCGGTTGCTGCTTCGCATATATTCCAAGGTTTTATCGTCAATGGGGAAATATGTAATAGTACAACCAAATTCTGGCGACATATTCCCAATTGTGGCTCTATCCGGCACCGAAAGATTGTTCAAGCCCGGCCCAAATACCTCAACAAATTTGCCCACCACGCCGTATTTACGGAGCAAGTTGGCTATGGTCAACACCAAATCAGTTGCAGTAGAGCCCACTGGAAGATTTCCGGTAAGCTTTAGCCCAATAACTTCCGGACTTATGAAATAAATAGGCTGGCCCAGAATGGCTGCTTCGGCTTCAATTCCGCCAACGCCCCAGGCTACTACGCCTATTCCGTTTACCATTGGCGTATGGCTATCTGTTCCTACAAGTGTATCAGGTATGGCCATTCCGTCCCTCGCAATAACACCTTGGGAAAAATACTCCAAATTCACTTGGTGGCAAATGCCCATTCCGGGGGGCACCACACTAAAATTATTGAACGATTTCTGAGCCCATTTCAAAAAAGTATAGCGTTCCCTGTTGCGCTTGTATTCTTCTTCCATGTTTTGCTGATATGCATATTGGGCGGCAAAATAGTCCACCTGCACGCTATGGTCAACAACCAAATCTACTGGGATCAACGGATTTATTTTTGAGGCATCGCCGCCCTTTCGCGCCATTTCAGAACGCAGGGAGGCAATGTCAACCACTGCGGGAACGCCGGTAAAATCTTGCATCAGAACCCGGGCAGGCTTAAATGCGATGTCATAATCGCTTTTGGTAGGTTCCCAATTGAGGATAGCATCCAAATGTTCCTTAGTTACTGAAAAATCATCGTAATTCCGCAGTGCATTTTCTAAGAGAATGCGTATCGAAAACGGCAATTTTTTAATGTTATGCCCTTGCTTTTCAAGTTCGGGAAGACTGTAATAGCTAAGCTTTTCTTTGGAAGTCTCGAGTGTTTTTTTGAGGTTGTAAATATCTTGCTGCATGACTGAAAATTTTATGGCTATTAAAATTACGTAATTAATACGGTGCTGAAGCAGAAGAACTTTGGTTTAACAGGCTGTTAACACAGAAGAATATACGCAATGCAATCCACGATAATTGTGTTAAATAGGCTTCTATTGCTATTGCTTATCATATTTTATTTAATTTAGCTATTCCTTAAAAAAATTGGCATTGAAAAATGCAACTGTAATTTTTCTTCTTTTTGTATTTGCCTTCAACTTTGGGGGCTCTTATGTTGTTTTAAAAATTCAACAACATCATATTCGTAGGGAAATAATCCATCAAATAAAGAAGGGTATTTCTGAAAAAGATTTGACAAGCCTTACCGTTTCTTCCGAAAATGAAAACCAACTTATCTGGAAAGACCGTGAAGAATTCAGCTATAAAGGAACGATGTATGATATTGTTCGCGTTGAAATTTTGAATGAAAACACAAAAGTTTACCATTGTATTTCAGACAGCCAGGAAACCAATTTGATTGCCAAATATAATAAAGAGCTTCAGAAAAAACGCAAGGATAAAAACAACCGGAACAATTCAGTAAAAACCGTAAAGTTTCTTCAGAAAATAAATCCGCTTCCCCAGAAGGATGATGTAGCGCTTTCAAAAAAATCTACCCACACCAATTTTGTCTATCAAGACAATTATTCCCCGCTTTCACTGGAAATCTCCAGTCCCCCGCCCCAACAAGTTTTATAATTTATTTTGAAGCATTTTCGCTTCCCTTAAAAATGCATTCGGTACAATTTCGGGCCGTTCTGCATATATTTTAAATTATAAAAATTCAAAAAAAATGACAAAAATTTATCTTTCCCTTTTGGGATTGCTTATAACCGTATCTGTATTTGGACAGCAACAACTTTCTGGAAAAATATATGATGCAACCAACAAGGCTCCACTTGCTGGAGCAAAAATAGAAGTGAACGGCACTGAAGTTGCCAGCACTGATGCCAATGGTAATTTCAGCATTCCTTGTGTTACGAACCAAAATATTTCAGTAAGCTTTATTGGCTACGAAACCTATACAACTCAAGTTAAAAATTGTTCCGAAACCTTAAATATTTCGATGCGAACTTCAGTAAGCGCGCTGGACGAAGTACAGCTTTCCGGAACCTTGGACAATAACAAAAAAGTTCTCGACAAGCCTGTTTCCGTAATTAAATTGGAAGAGAAGGAATTGCAGCGTGGCACGGGACTATATCTCGACGATGCCATAAACGCAAACGTTCCTGGAGTAACGATGAACCGAAGGGGTGTTTCGTCTGGGCAGCAATTCAATATTCGTGGGTATGGAAACGGCGTTGGTTTTCGCGGAGCGAATAACAACTTTGACGGTCAAGGCTACAAAGTGTATTACAACAACATCCCGCTTACAGATGCGGAAGGAATCACAATCTTAGACGATATAGATTTTGCCTCCGTGGGCAGTGTGGATGTTATTAAAGGGCCTGCAGGAGCATTATATGGATTTGCGATTGCGGGAGTTGTAAACCTTACAACCATTCGTCCCAAAAATGGCGAAACTTCACTAAGTGAAAAAGTTACCGTGGGCAGTTATGGTCTGGCGCGTTTTACAACACAATTGCAAGTGGGTATGAAAAAATCTTCAGTTTTATTGAACTACGGCCATCAAATTTCTGATGGGTATCTAGACCATAATGCCTCAACCAAAGATTTCTTAAATGCAGTCTTGGATTTTAATCCAAGCGAGAAACAGACAGTTAGCACCTATTTTGGTTTCAGCAATAGCTATGACGAACGTGCAGGTGAGCTTACCATTGGGCAATACGATACTTTGGACTACAGTGGAAACGCCCGGTATATTAAAAACAATGCGCACAGCGAAGTGATAAGTTTTAGAGCGGGGTTGAGCCACAAATACAGATTTACCAATTGGCTTTCAAATACCGCTACGGTGTATGGCTCTGGCCTTAATACCAATGCCAGCTCTGCCGGGGGCTGGACAGATAAAAATCCTATCAACTATGGAACGCGAATTACTTTTGACCTAAATTTTGATTTAAGTGAAAACTTCAGCCTTTCAGGAATTGCAGGACTTGAGTTTCAGGAGCAACGTTCCCAATCCATTAGTCATGGAATGATTGAAAACCCTAACGATCCCGAAGGTTACAATATAATTGGCGCCATACGAAGCAACCAATATTCAAAATCGAAAAACAAATCGCTTTTCACAGAGTGGACCTTGAAAATGCCATATAATATTTCCTTTACCGCCGGTATTGGCAAAAGTTCAATGAATCTCGACTTGGAAGATCGCGCTTTTGACCCCACCAGCGGGAAGCCCCAAGTAGTTTCTGCAAATTATGAAGATTTGTTTTCGCCGCACTTTGCCGTGAACAAAATTTTCAACAATAGCATTTCACTTTATGCTTCATATAGCAAAGGTTACAAAGCTCCCGTTAGCGGTAACGTAATAATTGGCGCTACTGGCGAATTGAATACAGGTTTGGAGCCAGAGGAAGGCGACCAGTTTGAAATCGGTTCAAAAGGAAATGTAATTAATAGCAAATTACATTATGAAGTAGCACTTTTCCAGGCTATATTCAAAAACAAGTTTACTTCCGTTGCTGTTCCAGCTGGCGATGGCACAACCTTGTATTCCTCTATAGCGAATGGTGGTGAGCTGAATAATAAAGGGGTTGAAGCATTGGTGAAATATACCGCTTATGAATCTGCCACGGGATTCTTTAATAATATAAGCCCTTATGCAAATGTGGCGTATTCAGATTTTAAATATGAAGATTTTGTCTATCAATCTATATCAAGAGAAGGAGAATTGTCAACTTCTGATTATAGCGGGAAAGCTGTTGCGGGGGTTGCACCTTGGGTAGTAAATGCTGGGGTTGATTTCAATACAAATCTTGGTCTTTACGGAACAGTAAACTATGCATATCACGACCCGGTTCCCTTCACATCCGATGGATTAAACGTGGCAGATAGCTATAGTTTGCTCAATGCTAAACTGGGTTACAGAATGAGTTTTGGGCACTTTGATCTTGATGCCTATGCAGGCGCTGATAATATTACAGGTGAAAAATATTATCTCATGCTTTTCCTGAACCAATTGGATGACGCATACATTCCTGCTCCATTGGACACCGTTTGTTATGGCGGTCTAAACCTTAAATATAATTTTTAACTCGATTGTTTAGTGTTGATATTGTCCTAAAGAGCGTAGTGCAAGCCAAAAGTTCTCTCCTGCGCTCATAGGGGCAATAAAACAAACAAAAATTATAAATTAATATGAAAAAAGTAATTTTTCTCTCCATTGCAATCATTACAATTTACTCTTGTGGAAGGTTTGGCAATGAAGACAAAAAGAAGGTAAGTGAAGAGCGCATTGTGTGTATTTCGAAACAATACAGCGAGATTATCTATGCGCTCGGCGCAGAAGAAAATATTGTTGCCGTGGATGTTTCCAGCACTTATCCACCAGAAATCAAAGACTTGCCAACCATCGGCTACCACCGGGCATTGGCAGCGGAACCCATTCTTTCGATGAAGCCAACCCTCATTCTGGAGGATAATAATATCGGTCCCGAACACGTGGTAACCCAATTGAAGAATTTAAAGATACCGATGAAACAGTTTGGGCATTATGAAAATACTATTGCCGGAACAGATTCTTTAATTCGAGAAATGGGCAGCTATTTCCACAAAGAAGAAAAAGCCGAGGAACTTTGCAAAAAGTTGGACGCCGATATGAATTACGCTAAGCAACAAGCCCTTTGGTATGAAAAAAAACCAAAGCTGTTGGTAATCCATTTTGGGCAGGCTAACAACATTTATCTGGTAATGACCAAAAACAGCACCGCCGGAAAATTAATCGATTGGGCAGGCGGTGAAATGGCCGTTGACGGCGAACGGGGCATGACCCAATTTTCTCCTGAAGTAGTAGCACAAAGCGATCCGGATGTTATTCTATTAACTGATTTTGGGTACGATAAATTAGGTTCCACAGAAGAAGTGGGAACGTTGCCAGGCATTTCAAGTACGCGTGCTTTTAAGGAGGGAAAAGTGTACCGTGTTGAGGAACACGATATGGTGTATTTAGGCCCAAGAACAGGCGAGAATATAATTGAATTGCAGAAGTTGATACATCAATAGTGAGTAGTGAGTAGTGAGTAAAAAAATATTTTGAAGAAAAAGACAAGCAGATACAACGGAACATTTCCAATATTACTTCTTCTTTTGGTAATAATCACCTTCTTCTCCATTCGGTATGGGGCGGTCTCCATTTCTTTGGAAGAAATTTTTTCCTCCTTTAAAAATTATTTTTCCACCCCGGACAATATGGATCTCACCGAACGTATTTTTATGGAAATCCGTTTACCTCGGGCAATACTCTGCATATTCGTTGGCGCAAGTTTGGCCGTAGGCGGAACACTTCTACAAGCCCTTTTCAGAAACCCCATTGTTGAACCCGGCCTAATCGGCACTTCCTGCGGGGCGGCATTTGGAGCAGCACTTTATTTTGCTTTGGGAGCGACTTTCGGCTTTAGCGTGGGCAAATGGACCCTGGCTTTGGCGGCCTGTCTTGGCGCATTATTATCCACAGGTTTGGTTTTTTTCCTTTCGCAATCGCGCAATAGCGGTAAAAGTTCCATCGTAGCACTGTTGCTTACGGGTATTGCCATAAACGCTTTGTTTTTAAGCGGGGTGGGCTTTTTGAGTTATATAGCTCGTGACCCTCAAGCGCGGTCTATCGTATTTTGGAATCTCGGAACCTTGAGCGGCGCCAATTGGACTTCCGTTTTAATTGTTGGAATTTCAACTATTGGAACGATTTTGATTTCCCTTCGCTATTCAAAACATTTGAATGCGTTGATGATTGGCGAAGAGGAAGCGCAATTTTTGGGAGTGAATATTAAGAGTTTGAAGTGGAAAATTCTTCTTATAAATGTAATAATGGTGGCTGTAGCTACTGCCTTTGTAGGGGTTATCAGTTTTGTTGGCTTGATTGTACCCCATCTTTTGCGAATTATAAACGGAAGCGATAACCGTTTTTTAATTCGAAATAGCGCTTTACTCGGGGGAATACTTCTCTGTGTTGCAGACCTTATTTCACGAATGGTTTTACGTCCGGCGGAATTACCCATCGGCATTGTGACTTCAGTAGTTGGCGTTCCTATTTTCATCTTTTTGCTTCAGCGTAAAAATTATTTCTTCTGAAAATGATAAAGGCCACCAACATATCGTACAAAATAGGAAGCAAAACAATTCTGAAGGATATTTCGGTAAATTTTGAACCAGGGAAAATAAACCTCATCCTCGGGCCCAATGGCGCAGGTAAATCAACATTAGTAAAAGTAATCTGCAACCAACTGAAACCGCAGGAAGGCACCGTTTTTTATGAAGAAAAAAACATCCGTAATACTTCCGTGGCAGAACTCGCCAAAGTACGGGCCGTGCTTTCGCAAAACACCGAGCTCGCTTTTCCCTTAAAAGTAAAGGAAGTAGTGATGATGGGCCGCTATCCGCATTTTTCGGTAAATCCTACCTCGAAAGATGAGCAAGCAATAAAGGAAGCAATGCAGTTTTTTGATGTTGAAGCAATGGCAGACCGCGATTATTTAACGTTAAGCGGAGGCGAAAAACAGCGTGTTCACTTTGCGCGCGTGGTTTCGCAAATTTGGTATCCTTCGGAAAATGGTTGCAGATATTTGGTTTTGGACGAGCCACTCACTTTTTTGGATGTGCATTACCAATTTCAGTTTATGCACAAGCTACGCGAACTTTTAAAGCAAAAGGATTTGGTGATTGTTGGGGTAGTGCACGATTTAAACCTAGCGGCAAAATTCGCCGATCATTTGGTTTTGCTGAACCATGGCGAACTGCTGGCCGCCGGAAGTAAAGAAAAAGTGCTCAATGCTGAAAATATGAAAACCGCCTACCGTTTGGAACCGTTAATCCATCAGGATGAGCGGGGTATGTATTTGTTTTTTGAATAAAAAAGCTTCCGATCAAAAACATTTGGTATATTTAAAAACCTTCAACGTTGTATAGTGAATAATCAAACCGTTAGCGAAATTGCGAATAATATTGCCCCCCATTATTTTGGAAAACAATACTATTACAAAAAAGGCTATATGGCAGATTGGATTTGGAACGCTGCCACAGAAAAAGGCATAAACGAATTGACTATAGATATTTTAAATTATAAAATCCACCCAAGAGAGTTACAGTTAAAACCCCTTGTCATTTTTCTTCCCAAACTAAAAGAAAAGATAAATAAACAATTGGAAAGGGAAGGGTTCTCGCCTGACTTTATAATAGACGCAAAATTTCACATTAAAATTTTAGAAACCGAAAATACCCTTCGCTGCACTCCTATTCTAAGGGATCGCAAAGAAAAAACGTATTTGGGCAATGTACATTTTGAACACCCCTACGACAATAATTTTGAAGTATTTAATTCCCGTTCAGAAAACGACATGGACTGGGAAAATGAAGCAGACAATGCTTTAAATACTTCAGAATGGTTTGGAGCAATTCTTAGGTATGTCTTCTATTTTGGCAAACGTAAGTTTAACACCTTTTACAACCAAAAACAACTTAAAAAGAACGCACTATTGGGTACCATTTTCCAAATTTGTTTAATTGTCCTATTATTTTATTTTCTATACAAATACAGTGTGGGTTAATAATTGTATTAAAAAAAAACTCCCAAAAAATATGGGCACCGTAACACTTATATTAAACCCCAGCAAAGCAAAAATTATAATACTATTAGTAGTCTGTACGGCATTCGTTACTATAGGGTTTTTGATAGAACCACAAAATTCGTTTATAAAATGGGGAATCATTCTTTTTTTCGGATTGTGCATATGTGCGTTTGCACTAACACTACTTCCACGTGCAAGCTATCTAAAATTAACTCCGGAAGGTTTTGAAATCTGCTCACTTTATCAAAAAGAATTTACCAAATGGTCCGATATAGAATCTTTTGGACTCGTTAATATACATTATACAACTATTGTTTCCATCACTTACAAATCCTCCCATACAAAACATAAAACAGGAAAAAAGATCTCTCAATTCTTGGCTAAAAGCGATGGCGCACTTCCCAATACATACGGATTAAAACCTAAAAAACTTATGGCCCTTTTATATGAATGGAAACATAAATATGAAAATGAAGAAACATATATTAATAAATATCGGAAATAAGATATCTACACTATTTCGCCAACTCCACCAACTTTGCCAGCGTACGATAATTTCGTGTAGTAGCAGCAACCTGTAGCTTTTTCTCAATAAAATTATTGTTCAATTTGGCTTTGCCCGCGCCATTTTTATAGTACATATAAACACATTGGGGCATTATAACAAATTCTTCTTCCGGATAGCTTAGATTCGCTATGGCTTCCATTAATTCAATTTTAGGAGGCGCGGCGAGCAACATAAAATACGCCTCAGTTTTCTTTGTTTCCTTAAAGGGGCAAGCCTTTAAAATTTTATCTACCCCACCGCAACTTTTCACCAAAACGGGAACTTGCCATCCAAACCGTTTTTCTATTTCCTTTGAAATTTTCTCTTCAAGATTCTTTACATTCTTAGCCGAAAAAACCACATTGCCGCTTTGGATGTAAGTACTCACGTTTTCAAATCCCAAATCCTCAAAAAGAAGTTTCAGGTCGGCCATCTTTAGCTTTTTATGGCCGCCAACATTAATGCCGCGCAGAAAAGCGATGTGTTTCTCATATCTTAAATTCATGACCATCAGGATAAACTCTATAAATATATATTTGTCCATTTAAAAACATATAGTGAATAGCATATTTAAAATTTTCCAGATTTGCGATGCGTATCTTTTTATATTTATTTTGATACATTTCGGGCATTAACAGTATTAAGTCTTCGTGCCGAAACAAATCATCCAAAAAGTCATCTCCCTTTCCAAAAAGATCAAAGTAACATTTAGCCTTATGTATATCAATTAGTGATTGCTCACTATACTCAACTTTATCGGCCATAGCGTTTTCTAACTTCTTCAGAGGAAATCCATTTTATCTCACCATTTTCCTGCCTTTTCAGCATATCATCCATCATAGCTTTATACTCTTCCGAAGGTTTTGAAAAATACAATGCCCTATCCTCAATCATAAATTCAAGATAATTTTTTAAGGAACGTTTTTGAAGTTTTGCCTGCTCCTCGAGAATAGCTATCGTTTTGTCTTCCAGTTCGATCAATTTTTTTGTCTTTCCCATTGTATATAGATTATATATATCAAATATATACAAATACACCCTGAAATCCAATAAAGTATTTACAGATTTTGTGAAACGATAAACCCGCCCGTCCAGGCATTCTGAAAATTGAACCCGCCCGTAATGGCATCTATATTTAAAACCTCTCCGGCAAAATAAAGGCCGTCAATTTTTCGACTTTCAAACGTTTTGAAGTTCACTTCCTTTAAATCCAAACCGCCGGCGGTAACAAATTCTTCCTTAAACGTACTTTTCCCCACAACCTCAAAAACTCCAGCCGTAAGTTGGTTTGCCAGGTTCTGAAGATTCTCCCGCGTGGCATCGGCCCAAGTAAGCGTTTCCATAATTCCGGCAGCTTTTACGAGACTCTGCCATAAACGTTTCGGAAGTTCAAATTGCGCATTTTTAAAAATCGTCTGTTTTCCTTGCAATGTTTTCAAGTTTTTCAAAGCATCGAAAACTTCTTCTTCGGAAAGGGTATTCAACCAGTTCACTTCAATATTGAAATGGTAGTTTAAAGGCTCCAACATTCTTGCGCCCCAAGCAGAGAGTTTTAAAATTGCGGGGCCGCTCATTCCCCAATGGGTTATCAGCAAAGGACCATTGCTTTCCAAAAGAATTTTTCCGCTATCACCTATAATTTTTACGGAAGCATCCGTGCTTAAACCGGGTAAGTCTATGATTCGCGAATCCTTAATATTGAATGTAAAAAGGGAAGGAACGGCAGGAACAATAGTATGTCCCAAATCTTCCAAAAGCTTCCAAATCTTCGGATTGCTGCCCGTGGCAACCACAATTTTTTCTGCTGAAAAAGTATCGGTCGTAGTATTTATGGTGAAACGATTTTCCTCCTTTTGAATTTCTTTTACAGATTGGTTGAGAAGAATTTCGACGCCCAATCTTTTCGCTTCCGAAAGAAAACAATCAATTATCGTTTGTGAAGAATCTGAAACCGGAAACATGCGGCCATCCGCTTCAATTTTGAGTTCCACGCCCCTTTTTTCAAACCATTCAATAGTATCGCCCGTCATAAAGGAATGGAATGGGCCCAAAAGTTCCTTTTCGCCACGCGGATAATTTTGTGTCAATTCCTTCGGAAGAAATTCGCCGTGGGTCACATTGCATCTCCCACCACCGGAAACCTTCACTTTCGTAAGCACTTCCTTTCCACGTTCAAGAATAATTATTTTAAGTTTCGGATTGTTTTCCGCAGCATTGATTGCCGTAAAAAATCCCGCAGCACCGCCACCAATTATTATGACATCGGCCTGTTTCAAACGGTAATTTTTTCATCAGCAAAACTTTCGCAAAGGGCGATTGTTTCCTTTACGTCATCTAGCGTAGTGCGCGGATTTATTAAGCACATCCTTAAAACTACTTGTCCGTTAAGTACCGTAGTTACGAGCAAGGCCTGTTTTGAATCGACCACACTTTTGGAAATGCGTTGATTGAGCGCATCCAGTTTTTTTTCTGAAAGTTTGTTGCCAATGGGATTATATCGGAAATTAATAACCGCCAATGTAGCTGGTGAAATGACTTCCCAATTGGAGCTTTTTCGAAGAAATGCTTCCGTGGCTTCAGCAAGTTTTACATTGTACGTAATGGCTTTTCTGAACTCACCCATTCCAAAGGTTTTTACTGACATATAAAATTTCAGTGCACGAAATCGTCGCGTCAATTCTATTCCGTGATCGTAAAAATTTATTTCGGAAGTATTGCCTTCAATATCACGCAGATATTCAGGTTTTTCGGTGAAAGTTCCTTTCAGCCATTTGTGGTTTTTCACCAAAAGACAGCCAATTTCATAGGGCTGGAAAAACCATTTATGAGGATCGACAGTTAAGGAATCGGCTTTTCCTATTCCCTTTAAAAGTTGTTTCCCATTTTCGGCAAGAATTGCAAATCCACCGTAAGCGCCGTCAATGTGGAACCAAATGTCTTCTTTTTTGCAGATTTTCGCAATGTCTGAAAGCGGATCGACCGTGCCCGTATTTGTGGTCCCTGCCGTTGCAATCAGGCAGAAAGGCTGCAGGCCTTCCAATCTATCTTTTGCGATAGCATTTTTTAATTTGTTCAGGGAAAATTTAAATTCGCTGTCCGTTGGAATTATACGAATTTGCTCCTTTCTAAAACCGAGTACGCGAATTGCCTTTATATTTGAAGAGTGTGCCTGATCGGAAAGATAAATTACCGCATTGCTAAAATCATCGCCACACTTCACTTTTCGAGCAGTAACCAAGGCCGTCAAATTTGCCATGGAACCCCCGCTTGTAAAAATTCCGCCGCCTTTTTTTTGTGGAAACCCGAACATTTTCAGTAGCCAATTCATCGCCGTGATTTCCATTTGCGCTGCCGCTGGTGAAGCCGCCCAGCCGCCGGAAAATATATTGAAGCCCGAAGCCAAGCTATCGGCCATCGCGCTAATATAGTTGCTAGGGCCAGGAACAAAGGAATAGGATTTTGGGTGCGAAACGATGTTGCTTTTGGTCATCACTTCGTCCAAAACAAAATTTAAAACTTTTCTCGGATCGCTAGCTTTTTCGGGCGCATCTTCAAGAAACAAGGCTTCCATTTCCTTACGGGAACCGGACACAACGGGTAGTTTTCCATTCTGCGTTGCAAAATGTTCCACAATGGCATCAACCACTTCGTAACCGTAGTTTTTCATTTCGTCCTTGCTCAATTCAAGCGTAGCTTTATTCTGAATATTCACTTCTGTATTTTTATTTTTTTGAAAGTGCAAAATTACGGTTTTACGAAGGGAATAAAAGGCTTTAAGCCAATAAAAAATGCCTTGACGAAAAGCCAAGGCATTTTGACAAAACTGTCTGGTTGGACGCTTATTCTACAATTATCTTCTTCGTAACATTTTGTATATCGTTACTAAAGTTCACAAAATATAAACCTGAAGGAAGATTTATAGGTAAAGTGTTTTGCCCTTCAGAAATGGTTTTCGAAGAAATCAAATTCCCTTGAACACCATAAATTTCAACTTTTTCAAAAGAAAAGATGTTATTGAAATTGATTTCGTTTTTAACCGGATTGGGATAAAATCTGAAGTTTTCAACCGCATTATCGGCAACTCCCAAAATACCGCATAGAAATGGAGTAAAAGTCACTTCACCTAAATTTGAATCGTCTACGCTGTGAAAAATTACATCCTCCACCTGCTGCTCGGTGCTTTGTTGGCCCTCTATCCAGCAGTTGTTCTTTGCTAAAATTGGATTTGCGGTATTGTTGTAAAGCGCATAAATTTCGCCACCGTTACCGTTTTCCGCAAATGTATTATTGCCTGGATTACTTGCATCGTCGCCAAGGTTAATTGTAACTTCACCCTGCAAAGTAATTCCCCAAAGATTTCTTCTAATTTCGTTCCCGGAAACAATTACATCTTCACTTATCGATGAACTATTAAGGTTGATACCGCTTCCGCCAAGGTTAGGATCTCCCTGGATGTTGTTGTCTTCAATAATATTATTTGTGATTTCCGCAGAATCATTTATACCAAGCATTGTGATTCCGTAGCGATTTCCGCGAATGATGTTGTTATCAATAACTACATTTACATTGCCGCCCACAAAGTTGGCAATGGCAATACCACCGGCTTGTTCCAAAGCAGGATCGCCTATGATTGTGTTTTGGATAATCTCCAAAGGCTCATTGGCCAAGGTTGTACCCAAATTTATTTGCGGACGGTTGCTATTGGCCTGATTGTTCCCTTCAATCATATTATTGAAAATATATGCTGAAACCGCAGAATTTGCTGCGGAACCGATTGCAGGATTTTCGTTAAAAGAAATAGTATTATTCGTAATCTGTGGCATACCGCGCGAAAGTTGGATTACTGCACTTGTAGTTGCGCCCGATATGTTATTTGTGAGCGTACAGCCATCTATCGAAAACGTTTCTGTCAAAACGCGAAGTCCGCCGCCGTATTGAATGGTTGCATTATTGATATCGATTTCTGAAAACTCTTCAAAACGGAAACCTTCGTAAGGGGCGTTTTCATCCAAAGCCGTAATTGTTACCGCGTTTGAATTTACCGTAAAAGTTCCAAACACTGTTACCAGTTTTGCATCATCAATTAAAAGCGTCAAATCTGAATCTATTATTACCGTATCGTTTTCTGAAATAGTAAGATTTCCCAAAAGCGTGTATTCATTTCCAGAAATTGTAATTGTTGTGGGACTTGCCGCTGCAATATCGGCCAGAGTCCAAGTTACGCCAGTATTTGGGGTGGTGTAATCTTGGGCAATTGCGAATGTGAAGGTTAAAAAGATTAATAATGTACTGAGGATAATTTTTTTCATGGGTTTGTTTTTTTTGAAGTCGTAAAAATAGGAATATGCATTTAAGCAAAAAAGATATTTGTAGTCTTTAGCATTTTGAAAAAACTTAAATTTGAAGAATGGTATTATATGTTTTAATAATCTTCTTTATAATCAGCCCCTTTTTTCCTGCTACCGGAAATCCGCATTGGTTTTTTAGAACTGCTGATTTTGTAAGGCTTCAATCGTTATTTATCCAACTTATATTATTGGGTTTGTTTCTCTATTTTGAAGAAAAATTTACTGCCTTTAGTTGGATATTGCTTGTGGCGCTGATTGTAACCATGTTGTATCAACTTTACAAAGTATTTCCCTACAGTTCCCTTTTTCCAAGAAGAAGGTCGCACGCCGCAAGTGATAGCCATGTTTCAATTTTAGCTGGAAATGTTTTGCAGACAAATTCCTGCTACCCAGATTTTTTAAATGAAGTAAAACGCTTCGACCCAGATTTGGTGCTCACTATGGAATCCAACAAAGATTGGGAAAACTGTCTTTCTGAAATTGAAAAAGAGTATCCTTTCACAGTAAAAATACCATTGGAAAATTTTTATGGAATGCATCTTTATTCAAAAAAGGAATTAAAAAACGTGGAAGTGAAATACCAGATTGAAGATGATAAACCTTCAATCTTTTTCGATTTTCCGTTGGAAGGAAATCCTCCTATCTTTTTCTGTTGCCTGCATCCCGCACCACCCAGCCCCACAGAAAATGAAACTTCAAAAGAGCGCGATGCCGAACTGATGCTAACCGGAAAAAGAATTCGTGATTTGGACAAACCTACCGTGGTTTGCGGTGATATGAACGATGTGGTTTGGAGCCGCACCACGCGACTTTTCAAAAAAATGACCGGTATGATCGATCCACGTGTGGGTCGGGGTTTTTTTTCAACCTTTCATGCAAACTATTTCTTCCTTCGCTTTCCTTTGGACCATCTTTTTCACACCCGCGATTTATACGTAGGTAAAATGGTTCGTTCCAAAAATTTTGGCAGTGATCATTTCGCTATGTATTATGAAATTCATCACAAAAAAAAAGTCCAGACCCCAAAGAACCCTAAGCTGAACGGGGAACAAAAAGAAGAAATAGAGGAATTAATTGAAAACGGAAAAGACAATCAATAAAAAAGCTCCCCGAGAATGGGAAGCTTTTAACTTGTACAGGCGGAGAGACTCGAACTCTCACACCGTAAGGCACTAGATCCTAAGTCTAGCGTATATTTGCCCAAACAGTACCAAAGCCACTCATTTTCAATTGATTATATAATATGTCATTTTTTTTGATATCATCTAATATCAATTGATTTCAACATTTGTTGTACCTATGTTGTACCCAGAGAAACTAATAAATTTGTATCTTTAGGGAAACTTCTTGGTAAACTGAACATTCAAAATTGAATGTTGTACCTATGTTGTACCTGATTTGGCTTTCGTACGCAAAACAGGTCAATTATGTCATCAAACGCTAAAATAGTTCTTCGCAAAAAGCCTAATAAAGAAGGCTTGTATCCTCTTGCCATACGTATTACAAAAAATCGTCGCTCAACATACCAATATATAGGTCACTACATTGAATTGGAAGATTGGGATGAAAAGAATATTCGGGTTAAGAAATCACACATAAATTTCAAAACCTTGAACAATTTGTTATCCTTGAAACTTTCTGAATTAAACAATGCTCTTATTACGCTTCAATCCGAACAAAAAGATGCTTCTGCCAATCAAATTAAGAAAGAAATATATTCCTCCGGTATCAATGCTACATTCTTTGAATTAGCACAAGAACATCTTGACGATTTAGAAAGTACAGAAAAGCTAAATCGTTTATCTACTGATAAAGCGTGGTTGAGCTTTATTATAAAATATCACAATTCGAAACAATTGTCTTTTCAAGAAATTGATGAACGTTTTCTTAAAAAACTGATGTTAACTTTAAAAGTTAAGTACTCCCTGTCTGAAACCTCAATAATGAACATTTTGGTATTTGTAAGGCTATTATTTAACAGAGCAATTAAATACAAAATTGTAAGCAGAGAATTATACCCCTTCGGTGGCGATAAAATAAAAATCAAATTTCCTGAAACTACCAAAGTAGGACTAAATATTTTAGAGATTCAACAAATTGAAAATTTGATAAATCTCAAACCTTCTGAAATGCATACTAGAAATGTCTGGCTTTTTAGTTTCAATTTTGCTGGTATGCGGGTTTCTGATGTTCTACGAACCAAATGGTCAGATATTTATGATAACAGGCTGCATTATAGAATGCATAAAAACGCAAAACTTCTATCATTAAAAATTCCTGAAAAAGTACTAAAGATTTTAGACCAATATAAAGATGATAAAAGAAGTGATGATGATTTTGTTTTCCCTGAATTGAAAAAAGCCAATCTCGATGATGCTAAAGATGTTTATAATAAAAGGAAAACAGCTACTAAAAAGTTTAATGACAATTTAAAATCAATCTCTAAAAAGGCGAAAATCAATAAGCATATAACAATGCACATAGCGCGTCATAGCTTCGGGAATATCGCTGGGGATGCAATACATCCATTAATGCTTCAAAAATTATATCGTCATAGCGATTTGAAAACCACATTGAAATATCAAGCCAACTTCATCCACAAGGACGCAGATGATGCTTTAGATAGTGTCATAAACTTTTAAAGAAATAA
This sequence comes from Aequorivita iocasae, assembly GCF_016757735.1. Classification (NCBI taxonomy): domain Bacteria; kingdom Pseudomonadati; phylum Bacteroidota; class Flavobacteriia; order Flavobacteriales; family Flavobacteriaceae; genus Aequorivita; species Aequorivita iocasae. Next base: position 1,593,541 of record NZ_CP068439.1, on the reverse strand, counting down.
AAAAACCAATGAGCGATTATTTTGAATATGCTAAACCTATCTGTAACAACAAAATATCCGCTCTTTATCTTTTCCAATAAAAAATTTAGTCTTTCCTAAATAGGAATTAAATTTAAATTGGATCCGCTAATTTTTGATTGAAACATTTTACCAACATTTTATATAGGTCAGGATGTTTCTTTTTGAGCAAGTCTGGACGCTCGAAAAAATACTCTGAAGCTACTGCAAAAAATTCAGTCTGATTTGTACCTCCATATTTTCGGATATCAGAGTGGTTATCATTTATCGCTTCCATTTCCTTATGGATTAAATTCAACCAAGGTATGGCATATTGATGTTCTAATAATCGCTCTGGCACACCATCTGTACTATCATCCAGCTTATCAATAAGGTGCACAAATTCGTGTATGCCTGTATTACTTTTATCGGTTGTGTTTTGAAAACCGTGGTACAATGCTTTTTTAGATAAAATCATTTGCTTCTCAAAACGTCCGTTTCCAACTATGCCGCCAATGTTTCTTGAGTTATCCTTGCTGCTAAATTGCATATCCTCATTAAAATAATCTGGATATAAAAGGATACCGCTTAAGTTGGTGTAATGCCATTCTTTAAAACCAAAAACAGGGATTACTGCGCTTGCCGCAATTAAAATCTTGTCCAATTCTTCCAATTCAAACTGCACAGCATCTATATAAACCTCACTTAAAAATTGCATCATTTTTTGTTGAAAAATAAGCTGCTTATTTTTAGAGAGATTTCTATAAAACAGAACATTATCCATTAATAATCTGTGCCAATGCTCTGGAAATGACTTTACACTATGGCGTTTCGCTTTTCTGTAAAAATGAACAGCAAAGAGAATAACCACAACTGAAATTAAAATATAAGCCATATTAAAAGGAAAGTATTAATCTACAGATTCAGCTTTAAAGCCAACTTTTTGCAAGGTAGCCTTTACATCTTCTTCGGTTGCACCATCACTTTCAATGGTTAGGATTTTATCAGGATTAGCGGTATCCACTTCCCAACTTTCTATACCTTCTTGTTTGTTTAAAAAAGGGGTTACTTTTGATACACAACCACCACAATTGATATTTGTTTTAAATTTTAAAGTTTTCATCTTATTTGAATTTATAATTAATATTAAAGTTTTACTCGTTTAAGTCTTAAACTATTTAAGACAACAGATACGCTACTGAAAGCCATTGCCATTCCAGCAATCATTGGGTCCAATAAAAATCCATTTACGGGATACAAAACACCTGCTGCAATTGGAATACCAATGAGATTATAAATGAATGCCCAAAATAGATTCTGACGTATGCCCAACACGGTTCTTTTCGATAGTTCCAACGCTTTGGGAATGGATTGTAAATCTGATGTTATCAAGGTCATTTTTGCTACGTCCATCGCTATATCTGAACCTTTTCCCATTGCAATACTCACATTGGCTTGCGCCAAAGCCTGGGAATCATTAATACCATCGCCAACCATTGCGACTATCTTTCCGTCCGCCTGCAATTTTTCAACAAAAGCGGCTTTGTCCGAAGGCATTACTTCGCCTTGGTAATTTGTTATTCCTACTTGTTTTGCGACAGCAGATGCGGTTTTATTATTATCTCCTGTAAGCATATAAACCTCAATACCTCTTTCTTGAAGCGTTGCTATGGCCTTTTTTGAAGTTTCCTTAATCTTGTCTGCAATGGCGAGTATCGCCAGCACTTGTTTTTCATTACCAAAGAATATGACCGTTTTAGCCTGCTCTTCGAGACTTTCTGCTGTTTGCATTAAAGAATGGTCGATTTGAATATTTTTCTCAAGCATTAATTTATGGTTTCCAACATAGTATTGTGAACCGTTTTCTGTTTCAGCTTTTACGCCTTTTCCTGTAATACTTTCAAAAGAAGCAATTTCAGCTTGTTCAATATTTTTCTCTTTTAAATAATTAACGACCGCTCCTGCCAAAGGATGTTCTGATTGTGACTCGATAGCCAAAAGATTTTTTTTGTATTCATTGCTATTTTCAAGTTTATCCTTCCAAAGGATATCAGTTACTAATGGTTTTCCTTCGGTAATAGTACCAGTTTTATCAAGGATAATAGCATTCACTTTATAACCGAGTTCTAAACTTTCAGCATCCTTTATAAGGATATTATTTTCTGCGCCTTTACCAATTCCCACCATAATTGCGGTAGGTGTTGCCAAGCCCAATGCACAAGGACAAGCGATAACCAACACGGCTACAGAGGTCAACAAGGCTTGTGAAAATGCGTTATCGCCTCCAACTGACATCCAGACAATGAATGTAATGATAGAAATAACTAATACGACAGGAACAAATATTCCGGCAATCTTATCGACCAGTTTTTGAACTGGCGCCTTACTTCCTTGAGCTTCCTGAACCATTTTAATAATTTGCGACAGCAAGGTTTCTCCACCAACTTTTTCAGCGGTAAATTGAAAGCTTCCTTTTTGATTAACCGTACCAGCGAAGACCTTTTCCCCTTGGGATTTCTGAACTGGAAGAGGTTCTCCCGTAATCATACTTTCATCTACATACGAGCTTCCCTTGGAAACTTCGCCATCCACTGGAATCTTTTCTCCGGGACGTACCAAAATGGTCTGACCAACCTGTACTGATGAAATAGGGATTTCCTTCTCTTCCCCATTCTCAATAATTTTAAGGGTTTTGGGTTGTAATCCCATAAGTTTTTTAATGGCCGAAGAAGTATTTGATTTTGCCTTTTCCTCCAACAATTTTCCCAAGGAAATAAAAGTTATAATTACCGTAGCCGCTTCATAATAAACGTGAGGCTCAATACCACGACTCAACCAAAATTCTGGAAAAAAGGTATTGAATACACTAAAGATAAAAGCGATTCCTGTGCTCAAAGCTACCAAGGTATCCATATTTGCTTTACCGTGTTTGGCTTGCTTGAAAGCATTGATGAAAAAGCTACGACCGAACCAAAAAAGAATTGGAAAAGTTAACACCAAAGAAATCCACTTACCTGGTTCCCATTGCATAAAAAACATTCCTAATACAAAAATGGGAAGGGTAAGTATGGCCGACCAGATAGTACGGTTTTTTATGTCTTGATAATGTTTTTGCTGTAATTCTTGTTGTACTTCTGAAGGATTCTCCGCATCAATGATAATGTCATAACCCACTTCGCGAAGTGCATTTTGAAGTTGATTAGGACTCAACTCTTTGTCGTATTCCACAAGAACAGAACTATTAGCGAAATTGACGCTTGCATCAAATACGCCATCTGTGTGTTTTAATACAGATTCAACGCTTGATGCACACGATGCGCAGGTCATTCCTGTAACAGGGAATGATTCTTTTATTTCCTGTTTATGGTTCTTTTCTTTGGTTTCAAATATGTTGATAGTTTCCATAATCGCATTCTTATTTGTACAGTACAAATTTCAGGATTAAAGGACTTTAATGTATTACGTTATATGCTGAATGATTTGTAGAATTTGCTGAATTCGTTTCATTTATTGCTAAAGCATTGCATCTAAATATAGATAAAGTACTTTAGGAATTTTAAGAACAGTACAAAGCAGATTAACACGATAACAATGATTATAATACTAATCCAAATTATTTTATCTTTTTTTGTGGTATTGTTATTTGATAATTTACTGACCTTCTTATTTATTTTATTTCTCTGCTTTTGATACATCGCTTTTTGATTACTTCCACGTCATCCTCTGCAACCTAACGGCATTCAATATTGCCAATAAAGCCACACCAACATCGGCAAAAACCGCTTCCCACATCGTTGCCAGACCACCTGCGCCCAAAACCAAAACCACTGCTTTTACTCCAAAAGCAAGCGCAATATTTTGATATACAATACGTCTTGTAGAACAGCCTATTTTTATGGCTCTCGCTATTTTACTTGGTTGGTCTGTTTGAATAATGACATCCGCTGTCTCGATGGCCACATCACTTCCCAAGCCACCCATTGCAATGCCAACATCGCTTACTGCCAAGACTGGTGCATCATTGATACCATCGCCAATGAAGGCGACTTTATTGTCGGTCTCGGACATCAGTTTTTCGACTTCAGCTAATTTAGCTTCGGGCAATAATCCGCCTTTTGCCCAATCAACGCCCATTTCTTTTGCGACTTGTTGGGTTATAGAATCCTTGTCGCCCGAAAGCATTATGATTTTGGAAATTCCCGATTCTCGAATTTGTTTGATGGCTTCGTGGGCATCTTCTTTCAATTCGTCTGCAATGATGACATAGCCAGCGAATTTGCTTTCAATAGAAACCATCACAATGGATTCTACAATGTTGTCGGTTTGAGATGGAACTTCGATATTGTTTGAAATCATCAATGCTTTATTCCCAACCAATACGGTTTTGCCGTTTACTGTTCCTTTTAAGCCTTTTCCTGCTATTTCAGTTACTTCGGAAGCTTGAAAATCTTCGCCATCGGCTTTATATTCCATAATTGCCTTGGCAATGGGATGAGTGGATTGTTCTTCCATCGTCATCAGGTATTTCATAAATTCGGGTTCATCCCAACCAATGGCTTTTATTTCCTTGATTTTGAAAACACCTTTGGTTACGGTTCCGGTTTTGTCCATTACCACTGTGGTTATCCTTGTCATTTCATCTAAATAGGATGCTCCCTTAAAGAGAATTCCATTTTTTGAAGCTGCTCCCAATCCACCAAAATAACCCAACGGAATAGAGATAACCAAGGCACACGGACAGGAAATTACCAAGAATATCAATGCTCTATATAACCAATCGTTAAACACATAATCATCCACAAAAAAGTAGGGCAAAAATGTTAATCCAATCGCCAAGAATACCACAATAGGTGTATAGATTCTTGCAAATTTTCTGATGAACAATTCGGTTTTTGATTTACGTGCCGTGGCGTTTTGAACCATATCGAGAATTCGGGCAATGGAACTATCCTTAAATTCCTTGGTGGTTTCAATTTCAATTACGCCATCAAGGTTAATACTTCCTGCAAATACTTTTTCGCCTTTTGCAATGGTATCGGGTTTACTTTCGCCCGTTAAAGCCGCTGTATTGAACGAGCCTTTTTCAGAAAGTAAAATACCATCCAAAGGGATTTTTTCGCCCACACGGACTTGTACTTTTTCGCCAATGGCAACGGTTTCGGGATTTACAGAAACATAATTGTCGTTCCTATAGACCAAGGCTTCATTAGGTCGTACATCCAGTAATGCCTTGATGCTTCCCTTGGCTTTTTTAACCGCGGCACTTTGGAACAATTCGCCCACGGCATAAAATAGCATCACGGCAACACCTTCAGGATATTCGCCAATGGCGAATGCCCCTATTGTGGCAATTGACATCAATAGAAATTCGGTAAAGAAGTCGCCTTTTAGGATACTGTTCCATCCTTCTTTTATTACAGGAAAACCAACTGGCAGGTATGCCACAACATACCATACAATGCGAATCCAACCAGAAAAATGTGGAAAGGTTTCAAAATAATCAAAAGCAATTCCTGCAATCAGCATTACAAAACTGAAAATGGAAGGTAAATACGTTCTGAAATTACCGAGTTTTTCCGGATTGCTATGATTGTGGCCATCGTCGTGGCTGTGTTCTCCTATATGTTCTTTTGGGTCTAAATCCCGAAGGTTTCTTTTTTGCTTTTTCATAAGTTCAATTTATTGGCCAATCCATTTTTTTGCTTCTTCTTTTTCTTTTAAATCGAAGAATTTCACTTCCGAGCTTGTGAAGAAATCGGTGACTTTTGCAGCCCATTCCTGCCATTTTTTTTCTCCCACAAATGCCATTCTCCCATAATCGGAAAGATGCGAAACGTCCACTTTTATATCTGCCCACAATCCTTCAAGGTCATAGCCGTGGAAGTCTTTCATTTCAAAATAGAAATCAACTTATTGATTGTTTTTCAGTATTTCGTCAATTCTTGAATGTATCAGTTTCACATCGGTTTTAGAGATTTTGCCTTCCAAAATGGTGGCAACTAAATTGTCTTTTGTGGTATTTACTAACTGTATCATAATTTTTAAATTTTAATCAATTTAATGAAATAATTAGTGCAATGGAAGTGCATTTATTGGCCACTACATTTTTCGCATATTCCTTTAACAACGAGGTTTACATCCTCTGCCAAATATCCTTCCGGTAAATTGATATGAGGGATTTTGTGCTCCGTTAAACAAACCGTTTTGTTGCAGTTTGAGCAATGAAAATGGAGGTGCAAATCCTGTTCTATTTCGCAATTGCAACCATTTTGGCAAAGGGCATATTTTGAAATTCCTGTGCCATCATCAATTTGGTGTACGATACCGTTTTCCTCAAAAGTTTTAAGGGTTCTGTACAAGGTAGTCCTATCTGATTTTGTGAAAGCATTTTCTATATCTGTAAGTGCAACCGCTATTTCTTTTTGTGCCATATACTTGTATATAAGTATGCGCATTGAGGTAGGACGAACTTTTTTACCCTCTAAAAATTTTTCAACTTCATTCATTGTTATCTATTTTTAACGCTGTTGTTTTTTAAGGGATTCTCCCGTTTTTATTTGAAAGGCATTCTCAATATCTATTACATAGATAATACCATCGCCCTGTTCGTTGGTTTTGCCATTGGCAATGATTAAGTCTATGGCATCTTGCGCCTCTTCATTTTGACAGACCAACTCCAATTTTACCACAGGGCTGTCGGTTACGTGAAAATCGAGCGAAGGTTTTGCCCCTTTTGCCTTAAATGCACCAGTGCCTTCTGCCTGTGATAATGTCATACTTTGAAAGCCACTATCAGCAAGGGCTTCAATAACTTTCTGAATTCTGTTCGGCTTAACATAAGCTTTTATCTCTTTCATCTGAATATTATTTTGTTCAACAATTACAAATTTTTTAATGGTCGTGTTCCAGTTCGCCTTTTACCATTTCGGACGATAGCGTGTATGCTCCCTTGGTAACCACTTTAGCTTCTTTTGGCATATCGGCTGGTAGATTTATTTCAACAAAACCCAAATCTGTAATTCCTGTGCTTATTGGAATCATTTTAAACTTCATTTTGTTCTTTTCTTTTTCGCCATCTTCATCCAAAATAAAAATAAAAGATTGTTCGCCGTCCTTGATGATAGCTTCTTCGGGTACTGCATAGACCATTTTTTCATCCTGTGCAATCCTACCTTCCACATACATTCCGGGAAGCAGTTCTTTATCCTCATTGTGTACGTCTGCGTGGACGTGCAATGCTTTTGGGTCTGTTTCAAAAGTTTTACCAATGGCGTGTATTTTTGCCTTTAAAAGTTCATCTGGTTTGGATGCCACTGTAAAATATATTTCCTGTCCTTCCTTGACTTTATGAATGTCCTTTTCATAAACCTTAAAGTCGGCGTGGATTTCTGTATTGTCGCTCACCGTGAACATTTTAGTCTGTGGTGCGACATAATCGCCAAGGCTGACCATCACTTCATCTACAAAACCACTAATTGGTGACGTAATAGGTACTGCCGAATATATTTGACCTTCCAAAACCTTGCCCGTATTAATACCCAAAAGTTTCAATTTTGAACGCAATCCATTGACACTGGACATAGTAGAACGAAATTTGGACTGTGCCAGTTGAAATTCCTTTCCTGATGAGACACCCTTCTCGTAAAGGATTTTTTTACGCTCAAAATCCTGTTCCAAAAAGACCAGTTCATCGTTCTTTTCCTGAAATTCCTGTTGCATTGTAATAATATCTGGATGCTCCAAATAAGCCAATACCTGACCTCTGTTCACTTTGTCGCCCTCAATGACATTGATGGAACGGACATTACCACCAACAAAAGGACTGATGTTCGCTCTATCCTGTGGAAACAACTCCAACTGTCCTGTAACTTTTATGGTGTTGCCCAAGTTTTTTTGTTCCAAAGGTTTCATTTCGAGTCCAACCGTTTCCGCTTGTGCTTGGGTAATTTCCACTACACCTTCTTCCTCTTTGTGTCCTGTTTCTTCGCCATCGGAAAGTTCAGCGGTTTGTTCATCGCTGTGACCCGATTCGCTATCGGGTTTATTATTGCAAGCCATCAATAAGAGTATGGCCATTATTGAACTGAAAATTTTTATGTGTTTCATAATTTGATGAATTTTTAATTATAGATTGCCCAATTGGTATTGTACCTCAATGGCCTGTTGGTTATATTGGTTGATGTATTGCAAATGATTTTGCTTTATCTTGATGGCACTGTTGAGAATAGTGATATAGTTTATATATTCTATTTCGCCTTCCTTGGATGCCAATTGTGCCGTGGCTATCTGTTCTTCTGCCAATAGCAATGCACCTTCTTCATAATATCGCAATGTCTTCTGTGTTTTTTCAAGGGATTTGAGCAGTTGCGAAACTTTGCTTTCGGTAGTTGCCTTTTGCTCCAAATATTGGCTTTCTGCTACCAGTGCATCTGCCTTGGCCGCCTTTACCCTTGCTTTCTGCGGAAAAAACCAAAGTGGAATATTGATACCTGCCTGATAGGTATTGAAACCGGAAACATCGTCCACCACCTGTCTTCCATAGGAAAAACTGAATTTGGGAAAAAACTCCGATTTCTCAACGCTTACATTAGCTTTGCTCACTTCGGCATTTTGTTGGGAATATTGTAACATTGGATTGTTCGCCACTGAAACAGAATCCAGCACCGTCATAAATTCCATCGGTTCATAGGGAACGGTTGAAGTCTCAATGGCTTTGTCCATACCCAAATATTGTTTTAGAGCCCGCTTGGCAATCTCTATATCGTCATAAGCCTGTTGTTTTAATACTTGAATCTGTTGGTATTCGGAAGATGCAGCGATAAATTCCAATTTGCCCGTTTCTCCCGTATCGTATCTCAATTGTGCGGCCGTTTTAAAATTGACGTACACACTGTCCAATTGTTCCGCAAAATGCAATTGTGCCTTGTAATAGTTTATCTGGTCATAAGCCTGCATTACATTTTTTACCAATTGCTGTTCATTTAGCACATAGAATTTTTCGCCCAGAGCAATGCGTTCTTTATAAAACTTTGATTTTGAAAAACCAGAAAGCAAATCAATATTTCCCTGCTGTACGCCGATGGTTGTTTGAATTCCCGGAAGATTATTTCCGTATTCTTCCTTTCCAGTAAAAACTTGGGTGCTGCCAAGGTCAAAACTGGTGCCTTTCATTGCCTGCTCCCGTTGTATAAAAGCTTGGCTCTCTTTAAGGGATGGGTAATTATGTTTAGCCATTTCAATAGCATCATCCAAAGTGATGGTAACAGGGGTTTCATCTCCGATGTTTTTATCCTGTGCAAAAGCACTACCTGATGAAATTACACCGCCCAATAGTAACAATATGGTAACTACTGTTGTTGTTTTGTTGATATAGCTTACGTCCCCACCATTTTCTTTCTTTTCTTTTCGGGATTCCAGCCAATAGTACAATACTGGAATCACAACAAGGGTCAAAAAAGTTGCCGTAATCAAACCACCAATAACCACTGTTGCCAAAGGTCGTTGTACTTCTGCACCACCCGAGGTAGAAACCGCCATCGGGATAAAGCCCATAATGGCTGCGGTTGCCGTCAGCAAAATTGGACGTAAACGCTCGTGGGTAGCTTCGTAAATTCTGTCTTTTAAATTAGTCATTCCACTTTCTTTTAATTCATTAAATTTGTTTATAAGTACAAGTCCGTTTAAAACCGCAACTCCGAACAGCACAATAAAACCAACGCCTGCCGAAATACTGAATGGCATTCCCCTAATCCAAAGCGCAAATACACCACCAATAGCGGCCAAAGGCACTGCCATATAAATCATTAGTGATTGCGAAAATGAGCTCAATGCGAAGTAGAGCAATATAAAAATCAGGGCAAGTGCAATGGGAACTACAATCATTAAACGGTCAGTTGCCCTTTGTAAATTCTCAAATGAGCCGCCATAGGTTACGTAATAGCCTGCTGGCAATTCTACTTCCTTTTCAAGTTTCTGCTGAATTTCCTCGACCATAGTTTTGACATCCCGCCCACGGACATTGACGCCAACCGAAATGCGACGAGACGTGTTATCCCTTGAAATTTGCATCGGACCAGATTTATAACTGATGTCTGCCACTTGGTTAAGCGGTACTTGTGCGCCACTTGGCAAATCGATGTACAGGTTTTTAAGGCTGTTAATGTCCTGTCTAAATTCTTTTGCTAACCGAATGACCACATCGAACCTTTTTTCGCCTTCAAAAATGACGCTTGCCTTTTCGCCCGCAAATGCGGCACTTACATAATCGTTCAGCTTGTCAACTGTTACACCATATTGGGCCATTTTTGCGCGATTGTATTCCACCGTCATTTGAGGTAAACCGCTTGTAGCTTCCACATTAAGGTCAGCCGCTCCGGGTACGGTTCTAATGACCGCAGCGATTTCCTGTACCTTGTCTGCCAACACTTCCAAATCCTCTCCGTACAATTTGATTGCCACGTCCTCACGAACCCCTGTAAGCAATTCATTAAAACGAAGTTCTACGGGTTGGGTAAACACGAAATTTACACCGGGAACAACTGAAATTTTTTCCTGTATTTTTTCTATGAGTTCTTCTTTACTATCGGCGGAAGTCCATTTGCTTTTATTCTTTTCAAGTATAATGTAGCTATCCGCAATGTCCATAGGCATCGGGTCTGTTGGTATTTCAGCCACACCAATCCTTGAAACTACCGTTTTTACCTCTGGAAATTCATTGATTAAATTTTGAAGTTTTTTTGAAGCTTCGATGGACTCTGTAAGACTGCTGCCGGGTTTAATTAACGCTTGAAATGCTATATCGCCTTCATCAAATTTTGGTATAAATTCGCCACCCATATTGCTGAAGATAAATCCCGCAATTAATAGCAGGGTAACTGCGCCTATAACGACAACAGTCTTAAAACGAAGTGCAAAATTGAGCAATGGCACATACGCTCTGTTCAAACCTGACATTATTCTATCGCTGAACCTATCAATTCTATTTTCAAATTTTGCAAACCAACCGTTTTGGTTTTTTGCAGGCTTTAGGAACATCGTCGAAATCATTGGCACATACGTAAGACAAAGGATAATCGCTCCTAAAACTGCAAAACCGAAGGTAAAAGCCATTGGACGAAACATTTTGCCTTCCACGCCAGTCAAAAAGAGAATCGGTGTAAAGACGATAAGAATAATAAGCTGTCCGAAAAATGCCGAATTCATCATCGTACTTGCAGATTCATAGGCAATTTCATCCATTTCCGCCTGACCTATGGCAGTTGTGGTTTTTTTCATCCGTTGATGGATATGGAACACCATTCCTTCAACAATGATTACCGCTCCATCCACGATAATTCCAAAGTCGATTGCACCCAAGGACATTAAATTTGCCCATACGCCAAATTGTTTCATTAAAATAAATGCGAAGAGAAGGGATAAAGGGATTACCGAAGCTGTAATTAATCCGCCACGGAAGCTTCCTAATAATAGCACCAAAACAAAAATCACAATCAGTGAACCTTCAATTAAGTTTTTCTCGACCGTGCTTGTGGTTCGGTCAATGAGGTCACTTCTGCTTAAAAATGGCTCGATATAGACACCTTCGGGCAGGGACTTTTGAATTTCCTTAATACGAATTTCAACATTTTCAACAACATTTCCGGGACTTTGTCCTTTCAGCATCAAGATTTGACCACCTACTGATTCGTGACCGTCTTGGGTAAATGCACCGTAACGTACTTGGCTTCCGTAGCCCACTTTTTCTGCGACATCCCTTACCAAAACCGGACTTCCATTTTGTGAGGTTACAACGGTATTTTCCAAGTCCTCAATACTTCGTGCCAAGCCTTCGCCACGGATAAAATTGGCTTGGTGGTTTTTTTCTATATATGCACCGCCTGTGTTGGCATTGTTCATTTTTAAAGCCTCAAAGACTTGGTTCATTGTAATGCCAAAACTTTTAAGTTTATCAGGATTTAAAGCGACTTCGTACTGCTTTACAAAACCTCCAAACGCGTTGACCTCTACAACTCCAGGTACTAATGCCATCTGTCGCTTTACAATCCAATCTTGGATGGTACGAAGCTCCATTGCATCATATTTATCTTCGTACCCATCTTTTACTTTTAAGGTGTATTGAAATATTTCGCCCAGACCTGTAGTAATGGGTGCCATAAAGGGTTTTCCGAAGCCTTCGGGTATCTCCTCGTTTACCTCGGCAAGCTTTTCCTGAACTAATTGCCGTGGCAAATATGTTCCAGCTTCATCCTTAAAGACAATGGTTACCACGGAAAGACCAAAACGTGATACCGAACGCAGTTCAATGACATCTGGAAGATTGGCCATTGCCAATTCTACAGGGTAGGTAACAAACTGCTCAATATCTTCCGTTCCCAAATTGGGGGCAGTGGTAATTACCTGTACTTGGTTGTTGGTAATATCGGGTACAGAACCCAGATTTATAGTGGCCATAGACCAAATCCCTGTGCCTACAAGTGCCACAATGAATAATCCAATAATAAACTTGTTATTAATGGAAAATGAAATGATTTTGTTAATCATAGAAAAAGTTTAATGAATTATAAAAAGTATGAAGCTGACCATTAGAGAAATGGCAACACTAATTTATAAGACCTGCTTTTTGCAGGTATTCATTAAACTCGTGGGGGTTGAAAAAGGGATTCCAGATATCTGGAATTCAATTGGAAAGTATAGTAGTTAAATTGATTTTGAGCCTCATAAGAAACTTCATTGATTAACGTTGGCTGAAAAGGTGTAAAGAAGACAAAATGTTGGCAACATTGATGGCTCGTGTGCAAAGGCTCGTTATCGTGGTCTGAATCCTGATGATGGTCGTCAGGTTTTCCATCATCATTTATATAATCTTCATAAACATATTCAAAAAAAGAATATCCTTCATTTTGTTTGTGGTCTTGGTAATGAGTGATAAAATGTGATATTTCTTCAATCTGCTCACAAACTTCCATATTGGCCGCTATTCCTTGAAAAAGGAACAGAAATGACATTGATATGGAAACGAATATTTTCATAAAGTTTGACAAATATACGAATTTGTAGATGCAATTGGTGTGCAAAGTATTAAGACGTTGTCAGCAATTGTTTTTTGAATTGAAGGACCAGAACCTGTTCTGTTGGTAAAAATAAATACAACAAGCTCCTTTGTCTGGTTTTAGAATCGTTTTACAACTATCAACTATATTCCCTTATGAATCCTCAAATCTCATCCAAGTATTTTCGGTTTTTTTCCACCGATTTCTTAAACTGTGATGGTGACATCCCAGTAATTTTCTTAAACTGATTGCTTAAATAGGCAACACTACTATAATGTAGTTGAAAAGCTATTTCACTTAAGGTTAATTCATCGTAAACTATGAGTTCTTTTACACGTTCAATTTTTTGGTTGATGATATATTGCTCAAATGTGATGCTTTCTACTGATGAGAATAGGGAACTTAAATATTTGTAATCCAAATTAAGTTCACCACTTATAATATCTGCCCATTTTAAATCGGTTTCGTCGTTGGAATGATGTATTTTCTCAACAACCAAAGTTTTCATTTGCTCAATAAGTTGACTTTTACGGTCGTCAATCAAACTAAAGCCAGAATTTTGAAGAGCTTTGGAAAGATTATTTTTGGTTTTGGCATTCAATGTTGAAAGTAATTTGACCTCCCCCAATTTTATAGAAACATACTGTATTTCAAGAAGTTCCAAAATATTGGATACTGCCGAAATACATCTTGGGCAGACCATATTTTTTATGTGGATAGTCTCATTCATATTTTATCTGTATCAAAATAATGTCAATCCGGATTTGTATAGAGAGTAATAAACAGCTAGTAATGCCGCTGCTATAAAAATTAATACTATCACAACCACAGCAATGATTTTGTCTTTTTTTGATATATCACTTTTGGGATGATGTTTTATTCCTTCATTTTTTCTTTTATTTCTTCTGCTTTTACTCATCACCGTTATCATTTAAAAAATCAAGATGACTAATTCAAACTACTCAATTAATAATAATTTCAATCTATTGTATGGTTTCTGTTACTTCACCACAGGTTAACATTGCTTCTCCATAGTATGGGTTTCTTATCTCTTTTTCCAAACTTATCCAATATGCGCCCTTATTATTATCGGCCATAGGGCAAAACTCGATGTAAACTTCTTGGTCAACTCCAAAAAGCTGCACACTACTTATCATATGGGCAGAAAGATGCTTGAAATGTCCTCTTTGTGTTGCTATTTCGGAACTGTTACCAATGGCATTAGCAGAGGCCTTTATCTCCATTTGAATAGTCATCCAATGATTATGCGCTTTTTCATCAGATAACAACTTCATATCCACTTTAGTTAAAGACTGGCTTATTTGCTTTCCTGCTTGTTGAGCATTTTTGGCATTATCGTTAACCAAGGCGTCCTTTAAGAGGATATAGTCTTTAAAAACCTGCTTTAACTGATTTTGAAATTTGCCTGAAACCGTTATTCTTTCTTTCATTTCTGAATGATTGGCTTTATCTGCATTTTCTCCAGTACTGCCTTCTTGCATACCCAAATGACCTTCGTGGCCTGTCATTGTTTTACCGCCAGATGTATTCATCATACTTTTTTTGCCCTGTAACTGGGCAGCAGCATCCACGGTAAATGTTCCGTTGGTTACCACCTCTTCGCCGTTGTTCAGTCCTTCCAAAATGGTGTACACGTTGCCGTTTTTAGTCCCCAAGGTTACTTGGCGCATTTCAAAAATAGGTTCGTTTGGATTTGTTTTTACATACACCAAAGACCTGCTTCCCGTCCATAAAACAGCAGTGGCCGGAACGGTTATCTGGGATTGGGTAGAAGTTCCTTTTGACATCTGCACTTTTGCTGAAACGAACATTCCGGGTTTCAACAAATCCTCTTTGTTGTTCAATGTGGCACGAACTGCAACGGTTCTGGATTTTGTATTCAACGTTGGGTCTATAAAAGATACCGTTGCCTCAAATTCCTTATTGGGATAGGCATTGGTGGTCACTTTTATTTTTTGACCTTCCTTAAGTTGGGAAATTTGGTTTTCATACGCATCGAACATTGCCCAAACCGTTCCTAAATCGCTTACTTTTAAGATGGGTTGTCCTTGCTTTACGTAGTCGCCTTCCTCTGCCATTTTTTGGGAAACCGTACCTGAAACTGTGGCATAAATGGGGAAATTTTCCCGCACTTTTCCCGAGCTTTCAATTTGGTTGATTTGGCTTTCTGAAAGTTTCCATAATTTTAATTTATTGCGAACCGCCTTGTATAAAGCAGGTTGCGATGCTTTCATAGATGCTGCTGTTAAAAGCTCCTGTTGCGCAGCAACAAGTGTGGGTGCATAAATAGTTGCCAACAATTGCCCTTTGCGAACTTCCTCTCCCGTGAAATTGACATTCAGCTTTTCGATTCGGCCTTCAAAATAACTTGCCTGTACCGCATTGGCTTCTTCGTTGGCCATTATTTTTCCGGAAAGGGATAAAGTGTTATTGTCAGTCTCGGAAACATTGCCAACAACGGTGGTTTGGATATTTGCCAATGCCATTGCGTTATCGGACATTTTTATTTCGTTCATTGCCAGTCCGTCTGCGCCTGTTTCCGCAGGAATCAAATCCATACCACAAATAGGGCAGTCGCCTGGTTCGGGTTGCATAATCTGTGGATGCATTGAACAAGTCCACATTTGGTTTTTCAATGTAGAATTCTCGGTCATATCAGAAACGTTTTTAGTGTTTGCTGAACCTTCTACGGAACGGCCAAAAAAGACGTAGCCCAATACCAATCCTATAATTAAAATGGCGATGTAAATGATGTACTTTTTCATAATATATTTGCTTAATTCTTTGTAAAACCCAACAGATTTTTAAGACCTGTTAGGTTTTAGTAATTATAATTATTCTGCCGCTTGCAAGCGCTTTATCATTGCTTTCATTTCAGCTATTTCTTTTTCTTGTGCTTTAATGATATCATCTGCCAATTTACGTACTTCAGGGTCTTTGATGTCTGCTCTTTTACTCGTTAAAATAGCAATAGAATGGTGTGGAATCATCGCCTTCATATAAAGAACGTCACCAATAATGGGTGCTTGAGCCCTTACCAAGCCATATGCACTAACAAAAAGTATCAAACTACCCAATAGGACAGCGATGTTCTTCTTCTTATTTTGGTACATTTTGCGCATAAAGAACCACATTATCACGGCCATACAGGCTATTCCCAAACAGGCCATATAAAATCGGGTTAGACTGAAATAGACGTGGTCTATTTCATAACTGTTCAGATACATCGTGATGTACATTGCGATAAAAGATGCGGCGAGCATCAAAATAAATTTTGTGTAATTGCCTTTGCTTTTGTGCTGATTTGAATGTTCCATTGTTTTAGATTTTTTGGTTATTATTTACTTATTTTCTTTTTTACTTTTCTAATTGTTGGCGAGGAAGTGTACCACAGCAAGAATCCGCTTAACACTGTAATCAATCCCAAAAGCGAAAACGCCCTTAATACGATGGTATTGAAGTTGTCGCGCGTGTCATAGTCCATTGTGTGGGTCATCCATAAAAAGTCGAACCAACGCCACGCTCGATGCCTTACGGTCTGGAATTTTCCGTCTGTTACCGAAACATAAGCTTTGAGTGCTTCATTGGTATCATACGAAATAACATAGGCTGGCAATAGCTTTTCCCGATATTCGTGATAGTCGTCCACTTTTGTTATTTTTTCAATGTTTGCCACTTTTAAACCTTCTTTCATATAGTTTTTGGCTACAGACAGGGCTTCTTCTTCCGAAATATCTTTTTTTGCTTCTCCAGTTTTTGCACTGTACAATTTATGATTGTTAATCCAATAGTAAGGCTCGTTATTTATGTCGCGAATCTCAACAGTCCTAATGCTTTGATTATTATCGATTTCTGAAGGACTTATTAGATTGTCAAAGGCTTTTGGCACATAATCTAAATTGCGAAATTGGTCGCCGTGAATGTCGTCTATGTTCGTCCAACTAAAATACATTCCGCTGATGGTCCAGAACAGGAATTGAATCCCTAAAAAGAGCCCTAAATATCTGTGGGTCTTTCGTATTTTGATTGCTGTTTTTCTGTTGACCATAGTAATAAATTAGTTTCGTTTGATTAAAATCATTTAGTTCACAAAAAATTTCACAATCAATCCACCAGCAATCCAAACGTAGCATACCAAAGCAGCATATTTCAAGATATTTTCAAGCAACTGGCTTTTTGGTGCCATTTCCTTCATATGTTTTACATCTTTCCGTTTGAAAAAACCCAGATAGAGCATAAATCCTGAAATTGCCAAAAATGCAATGTTCAAAAAGAAGGTGTAATCTATTTTAAAGTATTCACTATCCTGAATTTTAACTTGTGATGGGTCGGGCAAAATGCTCAACAAATCAAATGAATAATGTAAGATTAGTGATGTACCTATTAATGCCGTAAACAACAAAAACAAAATAAACAATGACATTTTCCAACCATAATATTTCGCATTGATGCGAAGGATTGGAAACACTACCAAATCACTAAAAATAAATGCCATTACACCAGCAAAACTCACACCTTTCCCAAACAACAAAGCTGCCAAAGGAATATTTCCCATAGAACCAATAAAGGTCAAAAATGCTGCAATAGGCCCAACAATGATATGCTCAAGGATTTCAAAAAAAGTAAAATCGGTATTGCCATTACCACTATTGATGAATAAGGTTTGAAAGAATGAATCGGGAACGAAAGCAGCGACAATCCCTGCAATGGTAAAGCCAACGGTAACATCTTTCCAGACCATTTTCCATTCCATTCCGTATTGTTTGGAAACTTTTGCCCAACCTTTTTCTGATTGAATTTTCTTTTTCCACGATTTGGATTCGTCCATATCATCGTCGTCCTTATCCTTTAAATTTTTTCTGGCGTTTTCGATTAGTTTTTTAGGATTTATCAAGCGTATCAATAGCCACGAAATGAGAATCAATAAAATTCCGCCGACATATTCGCCTACTATGAATTGCCAACCAAGAAAGATGGATATGATGATACCCAGCTCAATAACCAAATTAGTGGAAGCCAATAAAAAGGCAATCGATGACACGAAACTTGCCCCTTTTTTAAAAAGGGATTTAGTTGATGCCAATGCCGAAAAGCTGCAAGAACTGCTTATAAAGCCGAAAAATGTTCCGAGTAAAACACCTTTACCTTCGTTTTCGCCCATTGTTTCCTGCATTTTCTTTTCAGTGATAAAAACCTGAATCATACTGCTGATGATATAACCGAGTGCAAATGCCCAAAGTGCCATCCAGAAAAATCCGGTGGTGGTAAATGCCGCTTCTGCCCATTGTTTTAGAAAGTTGTCCATTATTGATATATATTGATTGCCTGAAAACGGAAGGGAACATAGAAACTACCCAGTAAACTATGTGTCCCCTCCAAGGTCAGGGCTTTATTACCAAACGTTTTAAATTCTGGTATTAATAAATAAGTATAAAGTTACCTGACAAAGGAAGAGAGATGTTATTATTTTAAGGATTTAATCTCTCCTCCCTCTTCTGCAGGCTACTATTAACCAAATCAACTTCTCTTTTTCAAAATTCATTGTGCCTGACACGGGAAGGAATAAACACTAACCATCAACATTGTTTTCCTTCCCAAGACAGGACTTAACAACTATCCAATGTCCTTATCATCTTTTACCTTCTGTTAACTAAAAACCAGAATTTTATAAAGATTCTTAAACAAGGAATATCTATTGAATAGTTTTTTGAACTTTCCCGCATTTAAGCATTTTACTTCCGTAATATGGGTTTCTAACTTCGTTACTTGAGCTTAACCAAGCACTCCCTTTATCATACATTGGACAAAACTGTTCGTACAGCGTGTTTTTTGTCCCTGTAATGGCAACCATATCTGTTATGTCCTTGCTCAATGTTTTAAAATGCTCACGTTGGTGGTCTATGGCACTTTCAGAAATGTGTTCTGCGTGCTCGGTGGCATCTTCTATGATATCGGCAAGTTCTTTTTGTTCTTCTTTGGTATAACTTTTCGTGTCAAAGGCTTTAAGTGAAGCCATTAATTTAGTTCCAGCTTGTGCTGCCTTTTTTGTATCATCGCCTACCAAAGCATCTTTCAGCATAAAATAATCTGCAAGAACTGATTCTGCATTTGGATTCATTTTATCCATTTTCATCGAACTGTGGTCCATTTTCATATCACCGTGCTCGTTGTTCATTTTTTCTTTTTCCTGTGCGTTGGTAAAAGAAACTGCTAACAATAGCATTCCTGCTATACTCATTTTTAAATTTTTCATTTTTATTATATTTAATTATTGTTTATAAACTGTCTCTCAATTGTTCCATAAATTGTATCATTTCCTCTTTTTCATCAGCTGAAAAGATAGCATCGCCGTGAATGTAGGTGTAGGATTCCAGCGGCATTTCATCATCCTTAATTTGATTGATGATGGATTTTAGCTTGCTGTTTTTCCTTCTATCGGAATAATCGTCCCATTCATTAAAATTCAATTCGGCTTTACCTTCTTTGATGTGGTCTTCCAAAAACCAAGCTGCTGGCTGAATTTTACTGTACCACGGATACTCTGTGTTATTGCTATGGCAGTCATAGCAAGATACCTCTAACTTTTTCTGAATGGTTTCCGGAACGGTATTTACCAAGAGAAAATCTGTTTTTGGTACGGTATCACTTTGGTTCAATTCAATAGGAAAAAATTGGATTGTTATAAAAGCGACCAGAAAAATAAGGGCAATGATTTTTAGAATTTTCATCAAAATATTCAATTCAACCTACAAGGAACCCTGCTGTTGCTTCGTTTCTCGCAATGCAGGGAATATCTTGTAGTTTATGATTAATTAATTTCCTTTTCCACTTTACCGCAGCCCATCATTTTGCTACCGTAATAAGGGTTTTTTACTTCTTTCTCCATACTTAACCATTCACTTCCACCGTCGTACATTGGACAATGCATTTGGTACATTTTACTATCTATTCCGGTAATAGCTACCATATCAATCATATCCTTGCTCAAGGTTTTGAAATGTTCGCGTTGGTGGTCCATTTCGCTTTTGCCTATGTGCTCTGCGTGTTCTGTGGCATCAGCAACTATGTCTTTCAACTCTTTTTGTTGTTCGGCGGTATAGCTACTGATGTTTAGGCCTCGAAGGGCACTTTCCAATGTCTTTCCAGCTTTGGCAGCAGCATCCTTATCTGTAGCCACCAATGCATCTTTTAACGACATATAATCTGCCATTACTTGTTTGACATCAGAAGCTTGCGCTTCAGAATTCATCGTATTATTGGATTCGTCCATTTCATCGTGTTCCATTCCTTCTTCGTGATGATGTCCTTCTTCAGAAGACATTTCGGTGTTCATTGCATCGTCTGAATGTTCTTCTTTTTTACCGTCTTTACAAGACATTGCTGTAAGACCTACAAAGGCCAAAGCCAATACTGATGTTGTTACTTTTAAATGTTTCATTTTGATTTGATTTAGATTAATACTTGTTTTTATTTGATTTATATATTGAATGATTAAAATCTCACGGATAGTCCACCACCTGCACCAAAACGGTTGTCGTAGCTTGCCATCAATGAAAAGTTTCTTGATAAAAAATATTCAACACCTGCGTTCCAAGTAACTTCTTTGTCGAAATTGTCTCCAAAGGGAAGGTCATCAACCCAACCGAAATTAGCTTGATATTCATACATTCCAAAAATGGCCGTTCGTGGGAAAATCAGGATTTCACGACTTAAACTGATTTGTGGACGTAATTTGCTGTCAATCCGCACATCGAGATTGAATAAATAAGGTGTCAAAAACCGAACTCCAGCAATTGCAGTTGTCGTTATTTCGTCCAAACTATCATCCATTTCGTTTTCTATATTCACACCACCAAAAACCCGTAAATAATCGTGCAGATATCGTTCGTAGGTTACTTCGGCTTCCAGATTTTGATTCCAACCATATTCTGCGGAAACATTAAATTGGTTTCGAATGTTTGAAGTCACAAAATTAAACTCTGTCATATGTGAAGCTGCATCAACCATTGCCCACGTATAATATTGGTCAGCTTCATTAATTAAATTCTTAACTGGATATTTCGCCATTCTTGGGTCGCGCGGCGTATCGTAACTTACAACTCTCGCCATCCCACTCATCATATGGTACAATATGTGGCAGTGAAAAAACCAGTCGCCATATTCGTTGCCATAAAATTCTATCGTAACCTCTTGCATTGGTGGCACGTTTACGGTATGTTTTAGTGGCGAGTACTCGCCATTTTTGTTGATGACCCTAAAAAAGTGTCCGTGCAAATGCATTGGGTGGTGCATCATCGTGAGGTTATTCAAGGTTATACGGGTAACTTCTTTATGGTTTATCTTGATATTGTCGGCTTCCGAAAGCGGCACACCGTTCATACTCCAGATATAGCGGTTCATATTACCAGTAAGGTTCAACAGAATTTCCTTGACGGGAATATCTTTATCGTAATTGGTTTTTTCTGGAGATTTCAAATAATCATAATTGTATTCAGAAAACATATCCATTCCGTCCATTTGCATAGTGTCCATTCCATCCATTTTGGTGTTATCGTCATTCATTTTCATTTTTGAATGGTCCATTTTGGAATGGTCTATCTTTTCATCCATCATTGAATCTTTCGGCATATCCATTTTCATTTTCTCTTCATCTATCTTCATCTTTGAATGGTCCATTTTACTGTGGTCCATTTTATCGTTCATCGTTGAGTCCTTGGACATATTCATATTCATTTTTTCCTCCTTCATCTTCATTTTGGAATGGTCCATCTGCATACCGTCCATTTTCATTCCATATTCCTCTTTCATTTCATAGCGTTCATCTTTCTTTGGTTGGAATTTCAATGCGTGTGCTCCCATTTTCATCTTCATTTTTGCCATTTGTTGCATCATTTGGATTTTGTCTGGTTTAGGTACAATTTCAGCAGGAAGGATTTTACCAGAACCTATATATGCCAAGGCAGTTCCAGAACCATCTTGCGCCATTGCACGGAATTCAATCTTTCCATCTTCGGGAACGGTTACGATAAAGTCATAGGTTTCCGCTATGGCGATAAAGGTTTTATTGTGTTTTACTGGAACGTCGTCCTTACCATCTGCTGCTACCAAAGTTGGTGTGTCGCCACCAAAAGTCATCCAAAATTGCGATGAGGCAGAGCCATTGATGATTCGTAAGCGTACTTTTTCGCCAGCTTTAAATTCAGGATATTCCGCTACTTCCTTTCCATTGACCAAAAATGCAGGGTAATAAATATCGGCAATGTCTGCGCCTTCCATTCGTTGACGCCAGAAATCGAGCTGTGCACCAAAGGCACCTCTTGCAATCACTTTATTTAAAGGTGTAGATGTACCCTTTTTCATTTGATACCATTCATTACCACGTTTTAGGTTTCGAAGCACATTCATTGGTTTTTCGTTTGTCCAATCTGATAGCATTAACACCAAATCTTTGTCATAATCCAAGGTTTTTTCTTTTGGTTTAATGACGATAGAACTAAAAACACCGCTCTGTTCCTGTAACATTGTATGTGAATGGTACCAGTATGTGCCGTTTTGCGTTATGGCAAATTCATATTTAAAAGTAGTCCCAGGCATTATGGGTGGCGTGGTCAAATAGGGAACGCCATCGTAAAAATTCGGTAAAATAATTCCGTGCCAATGCACCGAAGTTTCTACGCTCATTTCATTTTTTACGTAAATGACAGCATATTCGCCTTCGGTAAATTCGAGCGTTGGTCCTGGAATGGTCCCGTTGACCGTCATACCTTTTACTTCCTTGCCAGCCTTGTTGACCATTTCTTCCTTTAACGTCAGGGTATATTCGTGAACAGGTAGATTGTCAGGATTTCCTTCTGTCGATTTTTCATAAATGGATTGGGCAACAACTGTTTGACCAGTCATTAGTATCAGTACTATTATATATTTCAAGCTTTTCATTTTCTTTTTTTTATATAATTACATCAATTTTTTTGAACAATTTAACTCATAAGATTATAGTTTTAATTGGTTAAATAATTGATGATTGTGGATTGTATGTAATACATTTTTATAGATTCAATTTGATTGATTTGGAACTTCAATTGCAGTTCCTGTATGTCCAAAACATCATTAAAATCTATAGTTCCCGTTTCATAATTTTTTATCAGGATTTCTTCGGCATCTTCGGCTTGTTTTAGGTTTTTGGATTGTGTATCGTAACTTATTCTTGCGGAATTTCTATCATAAATTGCTTTTGAAAGCATTGTCTGCAAAGCATTTAACCGTTCTTCTTTTTGTGATGTGATTTCTTGCTGTTTCAACTGGTTCTGTTTGGTCTGGCTCTTGTATTTATTGTTGAAAATTGGAATCGAAAGCGTGACCATCGGCATCAATATATCCTTACCATTATCAATTAAAGTCATATCGGTTCGTTCTGAAACGGGAATGTAGTCCAACCCAAAACCGAGCATTGGGCTGCTTTCTTTTTGGTTCAAAAGTTCCGACTGTGAGACTGATTCATAAATCTTATCATATTTGGTAAGCTCTGGATGCACCTTTAGATTTTCTTCGGAAATGATGTCGATTTCAGCTGGAATTGTCAAATCACTCATTACGACAACTTCCATATCATTATCCCTATTCAAAAGATTATTGAAAATGGCTTGTTCCGCCAGATATTGTTGCTGTAAAACTTCTTTGGTCTGTTGAAGCTCATTTTGCCGAATCTGCAATCGCAACACTGATACAGCCGATGCCTTTCCTACTTCAACCGATGTCAATGCCAGACGCTCATAGGTTTCAAGCAACTGAATGTTTTGTTCCAAAACTTCCTGTTTTGCTTTGTTTGCCATTAGGTTGTAATAAGATTGGGATACGGACACAATCAATTTCCGCTTGGCTATGACCAATTCCTCATATTGTGCTGCTGCCATTGAACTGGCATAATTTTCCCTTGCCGAGATAGTGCCAAACCACGGAATCATTTGCTTTAATGAAAGTCTTGCTCGTTGTGCACCGACCCTTGTTTCGGGTTCGCTTACAAAATAGCCTGCGCTCACTTCAGTATTTGGCAACCAATTGGCTTCATTTACTTTTTCCGATGCAATTTCATATTGAAACTGAACCTTTTGGATTTCGGGACTGTTGGTAATGGCTTCATCTATATAGGTCTGCAAATTCTGTCCATAACTATTGAAAGCCGAAAGACATATCCCGAAAAACAAGACGAATTTAATATGTGTTTTCTGTTTTATCATTGTTCGATAGTTATAGTTTGTGGTTCGTTTTTGAGCTTTCTTTTCGCAATACGTTCCTTCCTCCAACTGAAAAGTACAGGGACAAGGAAATAGGAAGTTGTGTCCAATAGCATTCCCCCAAAAATTGGGATGGACATTGGTATCATAATGTCACTCCCTTTTCCTGTGGAAGTTAGTACTGGCAACAATGCCAAAATGGTCGTAACCGTTGTCATCAAACACGGACGTATTCGTTTTGAAGCCGCTTCCAAAGTAGATTTTCTGATTTCCGCTTTATCAGTCGGGTCATTTTTATCGAATGTTTGTGTAAGATAGGTGGCCATAACTACACCATCGTCCGTAGCAATTCCAAATAGTGCAATAAAACCAACCCAAACCGCCACGCTCAAATTGATGGTTTTTATATTGAAGAGGTCTCGCAGGTTTTCGCCAAAAAAATTAAAGTTTAAAAACCAATCCTGGCCATAAAACCAAATCATCACGAAACCGCCTGCAAAAGCTACTGTAATTCCGGTAAATACCATTAACGTGGTAGAAACCGCACGGAACTGGAAATACAATATCAAAAAGATGACTGCCAGCGCTAATGGCACGATAATCGACAGTGTTTTTTCTGCACGCAATTGATTTTCGTATGTTCCTGTAAATTTATAACTGATGCCTTTTGGCATTACCAATTCGCCATTGTCAATTTTTTGCTGGATAAGTGCCTGCGCATTTTCCACAACATTTACTTCGGCGAAACCATCCAATTTGTCAAATAGCACGTAGCCCACCAAAAAAGTATCTTCACTTTTGATGACTTGCGGCCCTTGTTCGTATTTAATGGTCGCCAATTCGCTCAAGGGAACGGGACTGCCTTTTTCAACAGGCACATAAATATCTTTCAAATCTGATGGGTCTCCACGTAATTCTCTTGGATAACGCACCCGAACGCCATAACGTTCCCTGCCTTCCACGGTTTGGGTAAGCACCATTCCGCCAACTGCTACTTTCAGCACATTTTGAACATCTTCGATGGTAATGCCGTAGCGCGATAATTTTTCTCTGTCAATATCGATTAGTAAGTAGGGTTTACCAACAATTCGGTCTGCAAAAACGGCTTCTTGTTTAACGCCTTCGGCTTGTTTTAGAATATCTTCCAATTGAACACCAAAAGCTTCAATCTGCTTTAAATCCTGTCCTTTCACTTTAATTCCCATTGGGGCGCGCATTCCGGTTTGCAACATTACCAAACGGGTTTCTATGGGTTGTAATTTCGGGGCAGATGTAACGCCAGGTAATTTTGTGACCCTTACTATCTCGTTCCAGATATCGTCAGGCGAACTGATTTCTGGGCGCCAGTTTCGGAAGAATTCGCCATCGTCATCCGGAATCAATTTTTCTGAAGATGCATCGACAGTAATAGATACTTTCTTGCCATTTTTCCGGGCAGTCTCTACTTTTTCAGAACCAACAGGCCTGTTGGGGTTCTCAATGAGACTACTGTCTTTCATTATAAAAAACCCATTATCATCTACTTTAAAACGTTGCCTTTTCCCTTCTTTCAGCATATATTCCTGTTTATACTGAATCATATTTTCATACATTGACAAAGGTGCGGGGTCGAGTGCGGATTCCGTCCGACCCGATTTACCGACAACGGTTTCAATTTCGGGAATGCTCGCGACGGCCATATCCAGTTGTTGTAACACACGTTTATTCTCTTCAACGCCAGCGTGCGGCATTGAAGTTGGCATCAATAGGAATGAACCTTCGTTGAGGGAAGGCATAAACTCTTTTCCGGTGGTTTTAAAAATGAGGAAACCTGAAATCAACAAGGCTGTTGGAATGGTCAAGAACAAGAGTCTGTTTGCGAGTGCCCATTTTAAAATTCGGGTATAATATCTTTGGAAAATGGAAAAAACTCCCAACAGACCAAAGCAGATAATGCCCACAAAAAGAAGGTTCCAAAACACACTTTTATCGACACCTAAAGGACGCCAATATTCTGCCAAAAGGAATACAATAGCAGCAACGGAAAGGTAGATATTAATATAGTTAGAGCGCTTGTGGGACACATTTCCACGTAGTTTTGCAAATGCCACAAAACCGAATGCAATTAAAATAACACCTATCCAGTGCGCAAAAATCACGGCTATAAACCCAGCCAGAATCAAAAGGCTATTGATACCGTAATTCGTGTTTTTATGAATATTCCTGTTTTTAAAGAAAATGGCCGCAAATGGCGGAATTATAAACAGGGCTATAATTATGGACGCTGTGAGCGCAAATGTCTTTGTAAACGCCAGGGGACGGAACAGTTTACCTTCGGCACCAATCATCGTAAATACAGGGATAAAGCTGATAATCGTGGTCATTACGGCAGTCACAATAGCTCCTGAAACTTCGGCTGTAGCCTTATATACCAATTTATTTATAGGTAGCTTTTTATTATCCTCATCCAGATGCCTGATGATATTCTCCGCGAGAATAATACCCACATCCACCATTGTGCCAATGGCAATGGCGATACCCGAAAGTGCCACAATATTGGCATCTACGCCAAAGAATTTCATTGCAATAAAAACCATCAGCACTGCAACGGGCAACAGTCCTGCAATTAAAATGGATGCCCGAAGGTTGAACACCATTACGATGATAACTAAAATTGTAATAAGAATTTCAAGCGTTAATGCCTCGTTGAGCGTTCCCAAAGTTTCCTGTATGAGTTCGGTACGGTCATAAAAAGGAACAATCGTTACTTGTGAAGTTCTGCCATCGGCCAATACCTTTGAAGGCAACCCTTTGCTTAACTCCGCAATTTTTTCCTTTACGTTAGTGATGACTGCCATCGGGTTTGCGCCATAGCGCGCCACGACAACCGCACCCACAACTTCTGCACCTTCCTTGTCCAAAATGCCACGACGTGTAGCCGGACCAAGCGTAACATTGGCAATATCACTAATTTTTATAGATGTGTAATTTTCAGAGGTTACGACGGCATTTTCAATGTCAGCCACAGATTTTACATAACCCAGACCTCGAACGAGATATTCCGCTTGATTGATTTCCAAGGTTTGAGCACCAATATCCTTATTGCTTTCCTTTACAGCTTTCACGACTTGGGCAAGCCCAATGTTGTATTGTCGCATCAATTCTGGATTTACGTCTATTTGGTATTCCTTGACATAACCACCAATGGATGCCACTTCTGAAACTCCGCTTGCCGATGCCAAAGCATATTTTACATAATAATCCTGAATACTTCGTAGTTCCTGTAAATCCCAACCTCCAGTGACGTTACCATCTTTGTCTCGCCCTTCAAGCGTGTACCAAAATATTTGTCCTAAACCTGTGGCATCAGGACCCAAAGCTGGATTTACACCTTCAGGTAAAAGGCCACTTGGCAAGGAATTCAATTTTTCAAGGATTCGGCTTCTACTCCAGTAAAATTCGATATCCTCATCAAAAATTATGTAGATGCTTGAAAAGCCGAACATTGATGAACTACGAATGGTTTTTACGCCAGGAATACCCAATAACGTCGTGGTCAAGGGATAGGTTATTTGGTCTTCAATATCTTGTGGCGAACGACCGTCCCATTTGGTAAAAACAATTTGTTGGTTTTCGCCAATATCAGGAATGGCGTCAACTGCAACAGGGTCACTGGGCAAAATTCCAGTTTCCCAATTAAAAGGTGCATAAACCGTCCCAAAACCTACAAATGCAACGAGCATAAGTACGGCTACGAGTTTATTTTCTATTAGAAATTTTATGCTTTTATTTAGCATTGGCATTGATTGTTAAACAATTAGACAATGGTATTAAGAAAATACCGAATACAACAAATTATCCTGATGGATGAACTCCATAGGATTAGTGGGTCTATTGCTTAAAAATCAAATTAAATAGGTTTCGTCAAGTTTGTAGATATGCCTGACGATAATGGGTGGTGGGTAATCGTTTAAAGTAAAGGTTACTTCTTCAGAAATTTCAAAAAGGGTATTATAAGAGTGGAAAAAAGCAGCAACGAAAAGCTGCTGATTTAAGGTTATTTTATCAAAAGTAAGCTGTAGTTCGTCTTGTCCCGATATACTTTGTTGCTCATCACTACAACAGTCCTTTTTGGAGATATTGCACTCTGGTAAAGGTGATTGTTTATTAACTTCCATACCACAAGTTTCAACGTGGCCAAACAATGAAGAATCCACTAAAATATCACCACAGTAATGACTATCAACAGTAAAAGAAACAGTTGATAGTAACACTAAAAGTGCCATACAAAATGATGCTATTTTATGAAAAACTTTTTTCATTATGGTTACGAAGTTATGAAAAACTTATTTCTAAATACCTATTTAACAAATATTTTAGATTATGAGATTGTAAAATGTATAACTAAAATTCACGAAATATAATTGCAAATGAAATCCAATAAAAATTATTTCAATATGATATAAATCATATTCTTGTTGAACCTTTACAATTATCTTCGTAAAAATCAATCTTGTGTTTGATGTATAAAAAACTGATAATGAATTTATTAAACAAAATATTATAAAGTTGATTAAAACCAAATGTTAAACAAAATTTAACTACCTTTAGATGTGAAGTCTTCTTTTACCAAAATATTGGCCTTTTTTTTAGCAGTTGTTATACTGTTTTCTACCTCTTCCTTTACGGTAGATATGCATTTTTGCTGTAAAAAGTTGGTAGATATGTCCATTCTGGGCAAAGCCAAAGCTTGCAAAGATATGGCTCAAAAAAAAGATTCATACACCAAACAATGTACTACATTGCAAGAGAAAGGTTGCTGCGACAACCAGTCCATTTTTAAAAAAGGTGATGATGCCTTCAAAAAATCCAACACCATACCAGAACCTGAAACGCTTGTTTTCTTAAATACTTACTTTCATACCTATATCAATCTATTTGAGGGATTGGAGGATAACGTAATTTCTTTTCAAACCTATAGGCCGCCTCTCTTATCTACAGATATAATAATTCTCAACGAGACCTTCTTAATTTGATTTTCTACTTCGCAGGTTAAATTTAATCTGCATTGTCTCTATAGCCACAGTTTCACTTCTGGCTAACATTTGTTGTACCCTGTTTTAAACTACACCGTACATCATTCAATAAAACCTTACAGAGCTAACCTTGTTAGCTACAGATAATTCAAACTATTGGGCTAAAACCTGATGGCAATACATTAAACACTATGAGCAAACCAAAAGAATTTTGGATTAAGAATATGGTCTGTAATCGCTGCTTAAAAGTAATTAAGCAGGAACTACAGGAACTTGGAGTAACAGTACTTTCTTTGGAATTGGGAAGGTTGTTGGTAGAAGCACCAAAAAAAACCAACAATGAAATTGTCAATGCTGTAACAACCGTACTTCACTCCAATGATTTTGAAATCGTTCAGAACGAAGACGTAATGCTTACAGAAAGAATCAAGATTATTCTTATTGAACAATTGCAAGAGCTACCCTTACATATTAAGGTAAAAACATCTGAACTATTGGCATCAAATCTTCATAAGGATTATAAGACCTTGAGCAAATTATTTTCTACCAATGAACATACAACCATCGAAAAGTACTTTATCAAATTGAAGATAGAGAAAGTTAAAGAACTCATCCAACTTAAACAACATTCCTTTTCAGAAATAGGATACTTATTGGATTATAGCAGTGTCAACCATTTGTCCCGACAATTCAAAGAAGTGATTGGAATGAGTATGACTGACTATAAAAATACCGAAAATTGGAAACGAAACTTTTATGATGAAATTATATAAATATCAACGAAAGTTATGCAGATGAAGGCCATTGGCCAATACTACATTTAATAAATTAAAAACATATCAAAATGAAAAAAATAGTTATCACATTATTGCTTCTTCCACTATTGGGATTTGCACAGACCATCGAGAATATCGATTACATTTCACCTTTTCACGAGGGACTTGCTGCCATAAAAAAAGGAGAGAAATGGGCATTTATAAATCAAGAAGCCAAAATTGTGGTGGATTTTAGGGACGATTTGGTTTTAACCAAAACAGATGATGCCAGCTATCCCATATTTAGTAACGAAAGATGTCTGATTGCACATCAAAAAAGTGATGTGCTTTATTACGGATATATTGATAGAACTGGAAATCCTATCATACAACCACAATTTTTGAATGCAACCAACTTTGAAGGCGATAAAGCATTGGCTTTAAAAGTTGAAAAAGAAATCATTGGCTATAATGACATATTCAAAAAAGACGTGGTAAGCTATCATTATTTTGAGGTTGTCATAGATAAAGAAGGAAAAACAATAGAGCATTTAACTCAATTGGCCATTCACGTCTCGCCTAAAGGCAAGAAGGATAAAAATCCACCTGCAATTACATCCAAGCTAATCTCTAGAAGTTTAGTTATGGTTGGAGACGAAAACAAGAAATGGTCACTAAAGAAAATAGAATAAATCTTATTAATAATTTAAAAACAAATCAAAATGAAAACACTAGTAATTATTTTATCTGCAATTGGGCTTTTAAGCTTAAACAGTTGCAAACAGGAAGCAGACTTGCAAGCATTAATGCAAAATCCGGAAAACCGTACAGAAGTATATGATGCAATTACCAAAAATCACGATTATATGACCGAGTTTATGGAGGAGATGCACAATAGCGACCACGCAATGCAAATGATGCAAGGTGAAGGAATGCAAATGATGATGAAAGACAGTACGATGATGAACAATATGATGGGCAACAAACCAATGATGCACTCAATGATGAACCAAATGATGAATGACGGAAAAATGATGGGAACGATGATGAAAATGATGCACGAAAAAGGAATGATGAGCGAGGACTGTATGGAATCCTGCTCAAAGATGATGGGCGAAAAAGGAATGGATATGCAGGGTATGAAGATGGACAATATGGATTCTTCCACCAAGGATGACCATACCGAGCATCACTAATTTATAAAATCAAAAACAATGAAAAATAATCACTGGATATGGATGGTCATCGGTTGTGGGCTACCACTACTGTTCATCTTTTTAGCGCCCTCATTTGGTATAGGAGGTGGTTCATCACTATTTATTTTCATCATTTTTATGTTTGCCTGCCACCTATTTATGCCCCACGGCTCGCACGGACACGGTGGTCATAACCATTCACAGCATAAACAAAGTGAATCCCAAAATAGAGAAGAAAACTCTACGGCTGAATCCAAAGATGAACACAAAGGCCATCAGCATCACTAAAAGCTAAATATTATGAAACAAAAATTTCAAATAAACGGAATCAGTTGTGGTGGATGTGTTGCAAGAGTCAAGAAGACATTGGAAGAACATCCCAACATTGAAAAAGCAGAGATTTTTCTGGCACCAAAAGGAGCTACTGTAATCACTATGAATGAAACTCTTTCAGTTGCCGAACTACAAAAGCAACTCGATGCGCTCAATGGATACACAATCACAGAAATAAATTAATAACATCTAAAATTAAAAATTATGCACTATTACGATGGAAGTTTTGGAGGAATGCACCTTATATGGTGGATTATATGGGTCATATTTATTGCCTGGATCTTCTTTATCCCAGCGGATATCCCATATCAAAAATCAAAGAAAGAAAGCCCACTTGATATTCTAAAAAATCGCTTTGCAAAAGGCGAAATATCCAAGGAAGATTATGAAGAATCTAAAAAGATTTTAAACGCGGATTTTACTAAAAACCTTAATTCCTAAAAACTAATATTATGAATCACTACGGCGGTATGCATTTTATATGGTGGATTATCTGGTTTTTTTTCTTGGCCTGGATATTTTTCATTCCTACAGACATACCTTATCAAAAAACAAAGAAGGACAGCCCACTGGATATTCTTAAAAAACGCTTTGCAAAAGGCGAATTATCCAAGGAAGAATTTGAAGAATCTAAAAAGATTCTAAAATCAGAAAACTAACTCAAAATTATAAAACTATGTATCGATTAAACATAAAAAAACTCGGTTTTGCTTTCGGTCTAACAGGAACCTTAATTTATTTGGGCTGTATGATTGTAATGTTAACAGCAGGACAAGAAGGTTCAATTACCTTTTTCAACAGCCTTTTGCACGGCTTGGATACTACCAGTATCATTAGAATGGATGTACCACCTTTAGAAGTGTTAATGGGAATAATACAAACTTTTATTCTTTGGTGGTTAATAGGGGCTTGTATTGGAGCATTTTATAACGCACAAATAAAAGTTAAAAAATAGGAAAACCATTTTAGGATTATGCAGAATGTCTGGTTTATATGGTCGCTTATCATTTTAGCTCTTTGGGCAGTTATCTACTTGTCCAAAAAAGAAAATAGAAAAGCAATGCTTCAAATGAGCCTAATCACTATGCCGTTTGGTTTAACAGAGCCCTTGTTTGTGCCAGAATATTGGATGCCACCATCATTATTTGAATTGGCCGAAAAAACAGGCTTTGACATTGAAAGTTTAATATTTTCTTTCGCCATAGGCGGAATAGGTACAGTTGTTTATAACCTGATTTTTAAGCGAGGCCTTTCCGAAATACCACATATCGAGAGAAACCACAAAAGGCATCGGCTACATAATTATATACTCTTTACGCCAGTGGTCATATTCATTTTACTGGCTCTGTTTACATCGCTTAACCATATCTATTGTGGGATTATCGCTCTCTTTATTGGTGGATTGGCAACACTCTACTGTCGCCCAGATTTAAAAGGAAAGATATGGGTTGGGGGAATTTTGTTTACGGTATTGTACTTCATTTATTTCGGAAGCATACTTCCGTTCTATCCCCAATATGTGGAGTTGTACTGGAATCTGAACAACCTGACCCATATTCTTGTCTTGGGCATTCCGATTGAAGAATTATTATTCGCCTTTACTTTTGGGATGTACTGGTCTGGATTATACGAACATCTGTATTGGCGAAAACTTATAAAATTAAATAAAGCTCGTAATTAATTTAAAACTAAATAAAATGAAGATAGTATTAGCAATAGACGGTTCAGAGTTTAGTAAAGTGGCTGTTAAGGAACTTGCAAAATTTTCATTACCACAGGATAGTGAAATTAGTATAATAAACGTTTATGAGCATCCAGCGATGTCAACGCCAGAGCTCATTTCAACAACGGACACTCTTGACGTCTATTATCGAGAATTTATAGCCAATGCAGAAAAATTGGGAGAAAAAATTGTTTCCGATGCTGTAATAATCATATCTGAAAAAAATAGTTCGATTGCAATAACAACAAGCGTGGTCAGTGGGCTTCCAAAAAAGGAGATTTTAGAAAAAGCAGAGTCGTTTGATGCAGATTTAATCGTAGTCGGCTCTCAAGGGCAAGGAGCATTTTCACGTCTTTTATTGGGTTCTGTTTCACAGTATTTAGCAACACACGCCAAATGTTCAGTAATGATTGTAAAAGACAAGGACTCAAAGTAACTATGGCCAACACCAATGATATAAAAACCAAATATGAACGTCAATTACTCAAATAATAATGCAGAAGAATCTGCTTGTAAGGTAACAGAGACAATATGCCTTCCAGATTCTGACTTACCGCGTGTAGTTATCATTGGCGGTGGGTTTGCAGGTTTGGCATTGACAGAAAAACTGAAACACAAAGAAATTCAAGTTATCCTTATTGACAAAAATAATTTCCATCAGTTTCAGCCTTTGCTTTATCAAGTAGCTACAAGTGCCCTGGAACCGGACAGCATTGTTTTTCCTTTCAGAAAACAATTTAATGGATATAAAAACGTGGTATTCCGTTTGGCAGAAGTGGAAGAAATTCAAGCCTCATCAAATATAATTGTCACAGATAAAGGAACAGTTGAATATGATTATTTGGTTTTGGCAACCGGAACAACTACCAATTTCTTTGGTATGGAAAACGTTGAGCAAAACAGCTTGGGGATGAAGGATATTCGTGATTCCCTAAACATCCGCCATCTGATGTTGCAAAATCTGGAACAGGCAGCCATAACCTGTGATGATGATGAACGTGATGCCCTGACAAATTTCGTTATCGTTGGTGGTGGTCCTGCTGGGGTAGAAATGGCAGGAGCTTTGGCAGAATTCTGTAAATACATTCTACCGAAGGATTATCCAGAGTACCCTTCTTCTATAATGAACATTTATTTGATTGAGGCCATTGATGAATTGTTAAGTACAATGTCTGAAAAAGCCTCTACAAAAACCCTGAAATATTTGAAGGACTTGGATGTAAAGGTACTATTCAATGAATCGGTAAGCGATTATGACGGGTCAATAGTCACAACCAAAAGTGGGAAAACCATTTTTGCCAAAAACCTAATCTGGACAGCAGGTGTAAAAGGACAGTTCCCAAAAGGTATCGATGAAAAACACGTGGTAAAAGGCAACCGTATAAGAACGGGCTCATTTTTAATGGTAGAAGGTTACGAAAACATTTTTGCCATAGGCGATATAGCGGCTATAATTACAAATGAAACGCCAAAAGGACATCCACAAGTAGCACAGACGGCTATTCAACAAGGGAAATATTTGGGTAATTCATTATTGAAAATTATTAATGATGAAGCCGTAAAGCCTTTCGAATATAAAGATAAAGGTTCGTTGGCGACCGTTGGTAAACGAAAAGCAGTAGCTGATTTGGGTAAATTCAAGTTTGCAGGTTATTTCGCTTGGTTGTTATGGTCTATTGTGCATTTGATGTCAATAAGCGGATTTAGAAATAGATTGATGGTTGGTTTTAATTGGGCGGTAAGCTATTTCACTTACGAAAAGAGCAACCGCCTGATTATTAGAAATTTTAAACCTAAATCTTCTGTGAATAATCCGAAGAAATAATATAATAATGAAAGACACCACAGTTAAAAATAATAAGCTTTCTCTAATAGGTTCCATATCTCTCGGTACTGGGGTTATGATTGGTGCTGGAATATTTGTCCTTATGGGACAAATAGCTGAATTGGTAGGTGATTTATTTCCGGTTGCTTTTATAGCTGGTGCCATTGTGGTTGGTTTCAGTTCATATTCCTATGTGAAGTTTTCAAATGCTTTTCCATCTTCTGGAGGCGTTGTTAAATTCTTGAACAAATCCTATGGCCCTGGCACTACGACAGGGGTCTTTTCTTTGTTGATGTATGTCTCAATGGTGGTTTCAGAAAGCTTGGTGGCGGGCACTTTTGGAGCATATACGCTTCGGCTGTTCCCAGAAAGTTTGGCTGGTTACGCATCCATTCTCGGGATTCTGCTATTGGTAACAGCTTACATCATCAATATTTTAGGAAACAAAGTTATTGGCGCAACAGCCACCTTTACAGCAATTATCAAAGTTGTAGGTATTGCATTGCTCGCCATTGCGGGACTTATAGCTTCCGGATTCGCAGATATTACAGGAAATTATATTCCAAGAAATACGGAAACGTTGCCACAAGGGTTCGCTTTTATTGCTGCATTGGCGTTGGCAATCCTTGCCTATAAGGGATTCACTACTATTACAAATCAGGGAGGTGATATTAAAAATCCACATAAGAACCTTGGACGTTCTATTATTATTTCCATTCTTATTTGCACGATTATTTATGTAGCCTTGGCACTGGCTGTTGCTGGAGGTTTAACTATCCCAGAAATAATCGAAGCAAAGGATTACGCCTTGGCAGCGGCGGCACAACCCATTTTTGGGGAATGGGGTTCTTGGATTACCATAGCAATAGCCATTATAGCAACCTTTTCTGGTGTTATAGCAAGTGTGTTTTCGGCCTCACGCTTGTTGGCGATGTTGAGCAATATGAAGCAAGTGCCGTCCCTAAAAAGAATGGGGAATCTTAAAAACCCTGCCCTCATATTCACGGTTTCACTGGCTATTTTACTGACCGTGTTGTTTGATTTAACAAGGATTGCTTCCATTGGGGCTATTTTTTACCTCATTATGGATATTGCTATCCATTGGGGACTTTTTCGCCACCTAAAAAAAGAAGTGGATTTTCTGCCAATCATTCCATTAATAGCCATTGTGATGGATGTTGCGGTGCTTTCAGCATTTCTTTATATAAAATATCTGAACGACCCATTGGTGCTTATCGTAGCGGCAATTGGGATTATTCTAATCATTGTTGCGGAACGGCTTTTTATGATTTCACATACAGATGATGAGGGAAATATGCCGATGGGAATGGAAGTAACAAGTAATATAAAAACAAAACATAATTAATAAATTCAATTTATATGAAAAATATAGCAGTTATAGGATATGGTGTCATCGGAAAAAGAGTAGCTGATGCCGTCAATCTTCAAGATGATATGAAACTTTCGGGTGTGTGTGATATCATTAGTGATTGGCGCATTCAAAATGCGGTGAGAAAAGAGTACGATATCTATGCAGCCACTCAAGAAGCAGCTGTTACAATGGCAAATGCTGGCATCGATGTCAAAGGAAATATGCAAGACCTTTTGAAAGAGGTAGATTTAGTTGTGGACTGTACCCCAAAAAAAATTGCAGCACAGAACGTGAAAGTTTATAAAGAAATTAGGATAAAATTTATCTTACAGGGAGGGGAAAAGCACGAGACCACGGGTCATTCCTTTAGTGCGGAAAACAATTATAAATCTGCGTTAAATCTAAATGCAACACGTGTAGTTTCCTGCAATACCACCTCTATCTTAAGAACATTGACCGCTCTAAAAAGAGCTGGTTTATTGGATTATGCTAGAGGAACACTCTTAAGAAGAGCAACAGACCCTTGGGAAAGTCATTTGGGCGGAATTATGAACACAATGGTTCCAGAAAAAGATATTCCGAGCCATCAAGGTCCTGATGCCAAAAGTGTCGACCCCGAACTCGATGTTATCACATCCGCAGTAAAAGTTCCAGAGACATTGAGCCATATGCACTATTGGAACGTGAAGTTAAAGAAGCAAGCCACGAAAGAAGAAGTGCTTAATGCCTTTAAAACATCCAGCAGAATTAAGCTGATACGCTATGACCAAGGCTTGGTTTCTAACAACACTATTAAGGAAATGTTTTTGGATATGGGAAGACCTTGGGGCGATATGTATGAAGTTGCGCTTTGGGAAGATATGCTGAA
The DNA here is from genome assembly GCF_016757735.1 of Aequorivita iocasae. Taxonomy (NCBI): domain Bacteria; kingdom Pseudomonadati; phylum Bacteroidota; class Flavobacteriia; order Flavobacteriales; family Flavobacteriaceae; genus Aequorivita; species Aequorivita iocasae. The sequence goes on along the minus strand of NZ_CP068439.1, from coordinate 1,556,156 downwards.
GGTTGTTGGAGACGAGCTTTTTTACGCTTATGTAGTAGATAATCAAGCTATTGTAATCCCTGAAACGATTGATGCCATTAGGGCACTTACGGGAATTGAAACAGGTGCAGAAAAATCCATTGTCAAAACCAATGACAGTTTAGGAATTCATTAATTCAACATAAAATGAAAACAGAAAAAAATATCATAGAACTATTAGGAAAGAAGTCATCTTTCTATTTAGAACACGTTTGTGAAAAAATCACGAAGGATGAACTTCTAACCCCAAGCAAGAACAGTCTTGAAAAAGTATTTCTAAATAGTAACAGAAATCCACAAGTACTGCGAAGCCTCGCACAGTTGTACAACCACGGAAATCTTGGGGGAACAGGCTACTTGAGCATTCTGCCTGTTGACCAAGGCATCGAGCATAGTGCAGCTTTTTCTTTTTATAAAAATCCAGATTATTTTGACCCAGAGAATATCATAAAACTCGCCATTGAGGCTGGTTGCAATGGTGTAGCGTCCACCTTTGGTGTTTTAGGGCTGAACGCTCGAAAATACGCGCACAAAATACCATTCATTGTAAAAATCAACCACAATGAACTTCTTACCTATCCCAATAAATATGACCAAACGCTCTTTGGCAAGGTAAAATCGGCTTGGGATATGGGAGCAATTGCCGTGGGTGCAACTATCTATTTTGGTTCAGAGGAAAGTAACAGACAGCTAAAAGAAATAGCTGAAGCTTTTGAAGAAGCCCATAATTTAGGAATGGCTACCATTTTATGGTGCTATCTGCGCAATGAAGCTTTTAAAACCGAAAAAGAAGATTACCACGCAGCTGCCGATGTTACGGGACAAGCCAATCATTTAGGAGTAACCATTCAGGCAGATATTATTAAGCAAAAATTACCTACAAACAACTTTGGTTTCAAAGAGATAGGTTTTGGTAAATATGATGATAAAATGTATGAAACACTTACAACAGACCATCCTATTGACCTATGCAGATTGCAAGTAGCCAATTGCTATATGGGAAAAATAGGTTTGATAAATTCAGGTGGTGGCTCAAAAGGTGAGTCAGATTTGGTTGAAGCAGTTACGACAGCTGTCATCAATAAAAGAGCGGGAGGTTCTGGTTTGATAATGGGACGGAAAGCATTTCAAAAACCTTTTGGTGAAGGAGTTGCGTTAATCAAAGCCGTGCAGAATGTCTATTTGGATGATACTATCAATATTGCATAGTTAACAAATGGAATAAATTTAAAAATTGATTCATATTTTAATAATGACATTACTATTCACATCCATATTCTTAATTCTTCCAGTTATCGCTATAGCAGGATATCAGCATTATAAGATTGTTAAGCAACCAGCCTATGATGCCAACAAAACTCTATTGAATTATGAAATAATGGGTTCAGGTGAAACCAAACTTGTTTTGCTACACGGATTGACTGGGTCATTGAATTATTGGAAGCGCAATTTAGAAAGCATTTCAAAAACACATTCTTTACTTCTAATAGACCTTCTTGGTTTTGGTGATTCGCCAAAACCAAGAAGCAATTATTCTCTTTCAATACAAATGCAAGCCGTTGAATTGGTTTTAAACAAGGAAGGATTCAATGATGGAAAAACTTTAATAGGTGGACATTCTATGGGAGCGATAATTTCATTAGCTCTTTTAGAAAAACATCGTCATTGGTTCAAATCAGGCGTTTTTATTAGCATACCTGTTTACAAGGATGCAGATGAGTTTAAGAAAGTTATGTCCACACATTCCTTTGTGGATAGGATTTCAACAAGCAAATTCTCGAAATACATCTGTATGATACATCCCATTTTTATGTCGCGTGCTTTCAAACCCGATAATCTTACTGACGAAGTTTATGAAGACGCAAAAAAACATCATTGGCAGAGCTACTATTTTTCTCTTAAAAGAATCATCTTAAAAACAAATTTATATGCGATGGCAAGGAAAATTAAGGATAAAGACGTGCTTTTTATTCACGGAGAAAAAGATACAACTGCACCTTTAGAAAATGCCTTAAAATTATCGAGGGAATTTAAAAACGCACAAATAATTACTTCATCTGAAGGAGACCATCAGTTCTTTCTAAAAGAAGCAGAATTTGTATGGAAGACCGTCCAAGATTTTTCGGTTTCAGATAAAAAATCACAAAAAACAATATTAAATGAATACTAATAAAATCAAACATATAGGTGTATTTACCTCTGGAGGCGACAGCCCTGGAATGAACGCTGCATTGTATGCTATTGCAAAATCTGCGGAAGTGAATGATATTAAAGTAAGTGGTTTTTTAAAAGGGTATGAAGGTTTGATAGATGGTGATTTGATACCATTCAAATCTCACGAACTAAAAAAAATTACCCAAAAAGGTGGCACTATTCTAAAAACAGCACGAAGCAAACGATTTCTGGAATTAGAGGGTCGTAAAAAAGCCTTACAAACCCTAAAAGCAAACAAAATAGACGCTTTGATTGCCATTGGTGGCGATGGTACTTTTAGGGGGCTTTTGGCTTTTTCAGAAATATGCGACATCCCTTTTATAGGTATTCCGGGGACTATTGACAACGATATTTCAGGGACAGATTATACTCTTGGCTTCGATTCCGCAGTAAATACAGCCATTGAGAATATCGATAAAATAAAGGACACTGCCGAATCTCACAACCGAATATTTATTGTGGAAGTTATGGGAAGGGATTCGGGTTACATTGCCATTCATTCAGGACTTACCACAGGAGCAGATGCCATTTTAATTCCCGAGAGCGGCAAAGACTTTATTTATCTATTAAATAAGGTCAAAAATTACAATAACGAAGAAGCATTTCTTGTCGTGGTTTCGGAAGGAGATGAATTAGGCGCAGAACTGGTCGCGTCAAAAATCAAGGAAATAAATTCGGATGTAGATTTGCGAATAACTAGGCTGGTACACGTGCAGCGAGGAGGCAACCCTTCGGCTTTTGATAGAATGTTGGGAATTAGAATGGGTGTCGCAGCTATAGAATCACTTTTACAAGGTAAAAAGAACGTAATGGTAGGAATTTCACACAATCAATTGCATCTAACCTCTTTTAAAGAGGTGGTTAAGCAACATCAAGTAAATAATGAATTATATGAACTTTTAGAACTATTTGGAAAGTAAGAAATGATTGAAGCCTTTAAAAATATCAACCCATTTATCCTCGGATTACTCATAAGTCTAGGCATTGGCCTTATTCTGGGACTGGAACGTGAATACGATAAACTGAAGGAAGAACAAGGTTTTGCAGGCATAAGAACCTTCCCGATTGTCGCCATTATTGGTTTTATATTAGGCAACCTTTCCACAGCTTATACACCTTGGTTGGTCATTATCATTGCAGGAGCATTTCTTTTGTTTTTGTCCTTGAGCCATCTGTCTATGGTACAAAAACACGTAATGACAGGGATAACCACTAATATGGCATTATTCGCTACGTTGATTTTGGGTGTTATGGTTGCCAATCATTTGCACAAGGAAGCAGTTGCCACCGCAGTAGTGGTCGTTACTTTATTGTCGCTTAAAACTACCTTTCGTTCTTTCATAAAGAATATTACTTCAGCAGAGCTTTTTGCTTTTATTAAATTTTCTATCATAGCGTTGTTGATATTACCATTCCTTCCCAAAGAAAATTATGGACCAGAAGGTTTGTTAAATCCTTTTGAAATCGGCTCTATTGTTGTTATTGTTTCCTTCTTAAATTTCATCGGCTACTTTCTTGTAAAATATGTAGGTTCTAAACGTGGTATTCTGCTCACGGCAATTTTAGGCGGATTGATTTCAAGTACCGCTGTAGCTTGGATATATGCTTCCCGAAGTAAGGAATCGCCAGAACTTTCAAAAGAATATGCCGCTGGTATCATTATAGCTTCTGCCATAATGTTTCCCAGACTTGCGATTCTGGCATATATTTTCAATAGTGCCATACTTTCTTATTTAGTCGTCCCATTTACTATTCTTACCCTTATCTGCCTGATAAGTGCGCTTTTATTCATCAAAAAGAATACAGATGTCCCAAAGACAGACATCAATCTTGGTAATCCACTCAATATTTGGAACGCCCTTGGGTTTGGTGGTATTTATGTGGTCATCCTGTTTGCGGTTTTTTATGGAAATCAATTTTTTGGCGAAAGCGGTTTGTACTATTCAGCCCTAATTGCAGGATTGGCAGATACAGATGCCATTACTATCAGTATGGCAAAATTTGGGTCTTTGGAAGAAAAACTTGCACTGGCAACCAATGTCATCATAACAGCAACCATAAGCAATATGATTGTAAAGTTGGGCATAACCTACTTTAAAGGTTCTAAAAAAACAGGAAAACTTGTACTTATGATTTTTGGAACTGTTGTCATAGTGGGCATAACATATATTTTAATACAGTTAGGAAATTAAAAAAAGTGAAATGAAAACAACCATATTTAGCACACATAAGTTTGAAGAACCCTATCTGTTAAAAGCGAATGATGGCAAGCATCAATTAAAACTGCTTGAGAGTCGTTTGACGGAAGAAACAGCTATTCTCGCAACAGGTTCCAAAACGGTAAGTCTCTTTACAGGTGATGAGGCTTCGGCAAAAGTTCTTGAAAAATTAAGCACGTTAGGCGTAAAAAATATTGCTCTGCGTTCTGCAGGTTTCAATCACGTTGATTTAATAAAAGTAGCTGAATTGGATATGAAGGTAGCCCGTGTTCCTGCCTATTCACCTTATGCCATTGCAGAACACACAATGGCTTTGATACTTGCATTAAACCGCAAACTGATTAAGGCAAACAACAGGGTGCGCGAACACAACTTCTCATTAAACGGACTTACGGGTTTCGACCTAAACGGAAAAACTGTCGGTGTCATAGGAACAGGAAAAATAGGTGCTGTATTGGTAAAAATACTTCACGGTTTTGGCTGCAAAATTCTGGCCCACGATATGACTATCGATAAAAGGCTTGTCAATACATATAACGTCAATTATACTGATTGCAAAAAACTCTGCGAACGGGCAGATATCATAAGTCTGCATATACCTTTAACACCAAACACAAAACATTTGATTGATGCAAAACATATCGCACTTATGAAACCCGGTGTAATGCTCATCAACACAAGTCGTGGTGGTTTGGTGGATACCAAAGCGGTCATACAAGGTCTTAAGACGAAAAAAATAGGGTATTTAGGATTGGATGTCTATGAAGAGGAAGAAGGATTGTTTTTTGAAGACCATTCTGATGACATTTTGCAAGACGATGTGATTGCTCGATTAATGACCTTTAACAATGTTTTAATAACAAGTCATCAAGCCTTTTTAACAGAAACAGCATTGACCAATATTGCTGAAACCACCATATATAATTTAGATTGCTTTGATAAAGAAATCCTTTCTGGGAATGAAATATCTGTCAATTAGTTTAAATAATTAAAACATAAAAAAATGAAAAATATACTTGTACCCACCGATTTCTCTGAAAACTGCACAAAGGCAGCCTATTTAGGCATTAAAATGGCCAAACTATACGATGCAGAGATACATTTTTTACACTTGATGACAACACCTGTAGATTGGGTAAAATTGAGTAAACTCAAAGAAAAGCGCTATCCCGAAACTGTAAAGCAAATTGGTATTGCCAAAGCCAAATTGCGTGCGTTGGAAAAAGAGGCAGAACACGAAGGTCTTAAATGTCGAACTTTTCTACAATTTGATTCAGGACAAAAAGATATTTTAGAACATTCCGGTCACTTTCACCACGATTTCATTATTACTGGAAGTAGCGGCACCAAAGGACTCGTTAGGGAAGTAATAGGCAGTAACGTTGATAAAATTGTAAGAAAGGCAAATGCACCAATTATTGTGGTAAAAGAGGATGAAGTAACGTTTCCGTTTAAGGACATCGTATTCCTTTCAGATTTTAAGGAAGACGTGAGCATACCGTTCAAGGAAGTACTGTCCATTGCAGAAAAATGTGACTCAAAAATTCATTTGTTACGCATAAATACAGAAACGGATTTTAATAGTATAGAACTTGGGCTGAACCCTGTTAAGGAATTTCTTCAAAAGTTCCCTGATTTCAGCAAATATTCAATGAGTGTTTACAACGAACCTTCAGTGGAAGCAGGCATCAATACATTTTTAAATCACCAATCAGCAGATTTGATTGTGATGAGCACACACGGAAAGACAGGATTTTTGAATCTTTTTTCAAAAAGCATTGCCGAGGGCATAACCAATCATTCTGCTCTACCAGTAATGACAATACATATAAAAAAATGAAACATCCAATCAACATAGTAAAATATTCGGGCGATGTGGTAGCCTTTGATGTGGAGAAACTTATCAATTCCTTAAAACGTTCCCAAGCAAGTGAAGAATTGATTGAGCAAATAGTAGCACAAGTTCAAGACCAATTATACGATGGTATTACCACAAAAAAAATCTATCAAATGGCATTTAAAATGCTAAAAGGTAAGTCGAGAGTAAGTGCTTCAAAATACAAACTCAAAAAAGCCCTGATGGAATTAGGTCCTTCTGGCTTCCCATTTGAGAAGTTGGTAGGCAAACTATTGGCGCACGAAGGATTTTCAACACAGGTTGGTGTCATAGTTCAAGGCAATTGCGTTCAGCACGAAGTGGATGTGATAGCCCAAAAAGACAATACCCATTATATGATTGAATGTAAATACCACAGTGACCAAGGTAGGTTTTGCAACGTGAAAATTCCCTTATATATCCACTCAAGATTTTTAGATGTTGAAAAACAATGGGAACGTCAAAAAGGTCACGAAGCCAAGCTTCATAAAGGAGGCGTGTACACCAATACACGATTTACAAGTGATGCGGTGCAATATGGTAAATGCGTAGAGCTACTATTGACAAGTTGGGATTATCCAATTGGTGACGGTTTAAAAGACAGAATAGATAAGTTGGGCCTGCACCCTTTAACCGCATTAACTACCCTAACCAAAGCTGAAAAAACAAAGTTATTAGATGAAGGTATCGTGCTCTGCAAGGAGCTTCACGAAAAACCTGTGTTATTGGAAAAGATAGGAATTGATAAAAAAAGACACAAAAAGATTTTAGAAGATTCAGAAGCACTATGTAAAAGCTCTTGAGAATTAATAATATAAAAGTTCAACAATCTTAAAACAAAAATTATGAAAACAGATGAACTGCAAGAACAGAAAAAAATTGACCTAGAGCCATTTTACCAAGCATTGGAAGATGACCCAAAGCTACTTGAGGAAGCCCTTGAAATATTATTGGGTATGGTAAACTTCGAGCCTAAATCCGTAAAGAAGTTGGCACTCGTAATCAAAGAGGATTCCCGCAATCTATATAACGAAATAGCGGAATTGAGCAAATCAAATCAAGACAAAGGAAGCACACCTTCCTGTTGTGGTGGAAATTAATAAATAACATAAAAATGAAAAATAATAAAATTAACATTCACTTTTTGGGAGCAGCAGGTACAGTTACAGGCTCAAAATATTTAGTGGACACAGGAGAAAAAAAAATATTGATAGACTGCGGACTTTTTCAAGGGTTAAAGGAATTACGCCTTAAAAACTGGGAATATCCACCCGTGGAAGTTTCAGAAATTGATATGGTATTGCTTACCCACGGTCATTTAGACCATACTGGTTATCTACCGCGATTGGTAAAACAAGGATTTAATGGACCTATCTATGGCACCAATCCCACGTTGGATATCGCTAAAATTATTTTGAACGATAGCGGAAAAATACAGGAGCAAGAAGCTGAACGTGCCAATAAGGAAGGCTATTCAAAACATAGTCCTGCAGAACCGCTTTACGATTTAAAGGATGTGGAAAAAACCATTCCGCACTTTAAAGGAATTCCACAATCACAATGGATTCCATTATTTGACGGTATTAGAGCTCGCTTCCAATACAACGGACATATTCTGGGTGCAACCTATATTGAGTTGGATGTGCACGGAAAACGTTTTGTCTTTTCAGGAGACATTGGTAGAACCAATGATTTATTGCTCTATCCACCCCTAAAACCAAAAAAAGTGGATGTACTTTTTATAGAATCTACTTATGGTGGAAGGCTTCATCCTGACGAAGTGGAAGCACTTCCGCAAATTGAAAAATTGGTCAACGACACCATTAATAGAGGGGGCAGTCTATTTGTCCCAAGCTTTTCGGTAGAACGTGCCCAGCTAATGATGCTCATCTTTTGGAAATTATTGAAAGAAAAGAAAATTCCAAAAGTACAAATGATAATGGATAGTCCGATGGGTGCCAACGTATTGGAATTGTTTCATAGAACTCGTGATTGGCACAGACTGGAGGACAATGAATGTGATGAAATGTGTTCTCACTTTACGGTCGTAAGCAGTTATCGTGAAACAATGGAATTAAGAACAGACAACAAACCAAAAATCGTGATTGCTGGAAGTGGAATGCTTACAGGTGGAAGAATGCTCAACTATCTCGAAACCCAAGCGCAAAACCCAAATAACACCTTGCTTTTTGTAGGCTATCAAGCTGAAGGCACTCGTGGCAGAAAATTATTGGAAGGCGAAAAAGAATTAAAAGTGTATGGAAAAACGGTATCCTTTCAAATGGAAGTAGCCGAAATCCAAGGTCTCTCGGCACACGCAGACCACGCTGAACTTATAGATTGGATGAGCAAAATAAAAAATAAACCAGCCCGAATTTTTATTGTGCACGGAGAAAAAGAAGGTGCCGAAGCACTTCAAAAAGGAATAAAGGAAACCTATGGGTGGGATGCGGAAATCCCGCAACTCTACAACATTGAAGAAATAGAATAGCTTTTGGAAAAATTAAAAATTATGGAACAACACTCAAACATATTAAAATATAAGCATCTCGGAATCTATACACAAAACGAGAATGTAGTGTATATGCGTGAAGATTGCCACGTCTGTGTTTCCGAAGGGTTTGAGGCACTTACCCGAATAAGGATATCCAATGTAACCACATCAATCGTAGCAAGCCTTAATGTTTTAAATTCAGATATTCTGTCACCAAATGAAATAGGGCTATCTGATGCTGCTGCGAAAAAACTGAATGTTTCAGAAAATGATACCTTGTACGTTTCACATTTGGAACCTATTGAATCGTTAAGCCACGTCAGAGCGAAAATCTATAATCAAAAACTGGACTATTCAGCATTCAATGAAATCATAACTGATATTGTTGAAGGCGACTATTCAAACATCCACCTTTCAGCATTTATTACGGCCTGTGCAGGTGACCGATTGGATATTGATGAGATATCCGACCTTACCAAAGCAATGATAGCTTCTGGAAAGCAGTTGGATTGGAACAAAGAAATCGTAGTCGATAAGCATTGCATTGGCGGATTACCTGGCAATAGAACCACACCATTAGTGGTTGCCATTGTGGCTGCTTACGGGCTTACGATGCCAAAAACATCATCGAGAGCTATCACTTCGCCAGCAGGCACAGCTGATACTATGGAAGTAATGACCAATGTTACCCTTTCATTAGAAGAAATAAAAACCGTGGTTGAAAAAGAAGGAGGCTGCATTGTTTGGGGCGGTACAGCGCAATTGAGTCCTGCGGACGATATTCTTATTAAAATTGAAAAAGCCTTGGATATTGACAGCGAAGGCCAGCTAATCGCTTCGGTACTTTCAAAAAAAGCTGCGGCAGGCTCAACGCACGTCGTCATTGATATTCCCGTGGGAGAAACCGCCAAGGTACGTAGTACAGAAATGGCTCAAAAACTAAAAAACCATATGGAAACCGTTGGAACGGCTGTTGGGTTGAATGTAAAAGTTGTTATAACAGATGGCACACAGCCTGTCGGAAGAGGTATTGGTCCTGCTTTAGAAGCCATCGATATATTGAAAGTTTTAAAAAACGAAGCTGATGCACCAAATGACCTAAAGGAAAGGGCTTTGACTTTAGCTTCTGAACTATTTGAGCTTTCTGGGAAAGTAGAAAAAGGGAAAGGATTAGTAACCGCAAATCAACTTCTCAAATCTGGAAAAGCTTATGAAAAATTTGTGGCCATTTGCAAAGCACAAGGTCGCTTTTCAAAACCTGTTTTAGCACCTTATAAAATCGAAATTAAAGCCGAAAAGTCAGGAGTTTTAAAAAGAATTGATAACCGAAAGATTGCAAAACTCGCCAAGCTTTCGGGGGCACCAAACTCAAAGTCGGCAGGGATTCTTTTAAATGTCCATTTAGACGAAAAAATTGAAATAGACCAATTGTTATATACAATATATGCAGAATCTCAAGGCGAACTTAATTATGCTTTGGAATATAAAAATAACCACGACAACATCATAACCATAATTTAAAAACTATGAAAACAATATTATTCAGCCTTCCCGGAAATGAAGAACTCACAGAGCTTTTGGCAAAAAAGATGGATGCAGAAATAGGAAAAGCAACCTTACGCAAGTTTCCAGATGGGGAATCGTACACACGTATATTATCTGATGTTAAAGACAAATGTGTAGTACTGGTATGCACCTTGCACCAACCAGACGAAAAACTGTTACCACTCTACTTTTTAAGCCACACAGCCAAATCATTGGGAGCAATGTGCACCTGTTTAGTCGCACCATATCTCGCATATATGCGTCAGGACAAAATATTCAATGCAGGCGAAGGTGTTACTTCTGGTTTCTTCGGAAAACTGATTTCAGGTTTTGCCGATAGCATTACCACTGTTGACCCGCACTTACATAGAATTAGCTCCTTGGGCGAAGTATATAAAATCCCAAATAAGGTCATTCACGCTGCCGATGCTATTTCAGATTGGATAAAAGAAAACATAGAAAACCCTGTACTTATAGGTCCAGATTCTGAAAGTGAACAATGGGTTTCCGAAGTTGCTAAAAAAGCAGGAGCACCATTTACGGTATTGCAAAAAGTGCGTCACGGCGACCGTGATGTGGAGGTTTCTGTCCCAGATGTGGAAAAATACAAGAATGCCACACCTATTTTGGTAGATGATATTATTTCCACAGCGCGAACAATGATTGAAACCGTACAACATTTGAAAAAAGCAGGAATGAAACCACCTATATGTGTGGGTATTCACGCAGTTTTTTCAGGAAATGCCTATCAAGATTTATTGGATTCCGGGGTGGAAAAAATAGTGACTTGCAATACCATCCCGCATCCTTCAAATGGTATTGATTTAAGCGATATAATGGCAAAAGAAGTTACGAAATTAATGCATCATATATGAGAAAAAAAGGCTTCATATTACTATTCATCTTATTCAATATTACAATGAATGGACAAACTGAAATGCTCATTGGGCAGATTTCAGGAAGATTTGTCATTCGGGAGAATTTTGATGAAAAAGGTGCTTTTCTCAACAAACAAACTTTTGAAGCTGGTAAAACAATGGAGAAAAATGGATATTTTGAAATTGAGGTAATCACAGAATTATTTGACAAAGACAAAAAATCCACCGATAAATATACAACGACCTATCGATGTAAGCCAGATGAAGCCAGTGTAATGGTAATGGCGTTTCCGTTTTCAAACCCAAAATCAAAAGAAACCGAAATCAATACCATTTCTGCAAATTTTAAAGAGTTGTATGACTTGGAAAACTTGGAAGATATAGAACTTGAAATGAGTTTTGATTCGGGCTTATTAAATTTTTTCGGTTCAAAAAGCACGATAAAGATTTACGACCGAAAATTAGATAGTAACAAAAAAAAAATTAATTCAAAAATCAACATTAAGGCCTATGCTTTGGGAATTCGCATTAAGCAACTCGATTATAATGTTTACGAAAAATTAAATGGAAACGGTTTATTGACCTTTCAGAAATTTACCGAAGAAGATAACAGTTATTTCACAATGACTTATAACTAAAAACAAATGAAAAATTACGATACACTATCAGAAGCTATTAACGATTTACAGGCAAGTGAATATCCTTATGATTTTAACTTAAAACCTGAATGCCTGGAATGTGCGTCACTAAAAATTGAGATTCATCCAGAGGATTTCAAAGTAGATAAAACCTATCGTTTTGAAGGTATGAGCAGTACCGATGATAATAGCATTCTATACGCCATTTCATCCAAAAATGGAATAAAGGGTCTTTTGGTGGATGCCTACGGCGTATATGCCGAAAACATTTCAGAAGCAATGCGGAAAAAATTACGATAACACTTAAATAGAACAATATGGACAAGGACAAAAATCACAAGGACAAAAAAATGGACCATTCGAAGATGGACCATTCTAAAATGAATGAAGATAACATCGACCATTCAAAAATGGAAGACCCAAAATCGGACGACCATAGCAAGATGGACCACAGTAAAATGGACCATTCAAAGATGAAACACGACCACGGAAGCATACCAATGGGTATGGCAGGCCACGACCATCATAAGATGATGATTGCCGATTTTAGGAAACGGTTTTGGGTAACCCTTGTACTTACTATTCCCATACTGTTCTTCTCGCCGATGATTCAGGACTTTTTTGGATATGAGTTTTTGCTTCCCGGAAACCAATATATCCTTTTTGCACTTTCATCCGTAGTTTATTTTTACGGTGGTTGGCCATTTTTAACAGGATTTTGGTCTGAAGTAAAAAAAGGTGCACCAGGAATGATGACCTTAATAGCAATGGCCATTAGTGTGGCCTATTTTTATAGTTCCGCAACAGTCTTCGGATTGCAGGGTGTCGATTTTTTCTGGGAACTAGCAACTCTAATCGCTATTATGCTTGTGGGCCATTGGATAGAAATGAAAAGTGTCTTGGGTGCCTCAAAAGCCTTACAGCTTCTAGTAAGTATGATGCCTGCCGAAGCTCACAGAGTAAAAGGCGATACAATTGAAGATATTTCATTGGAAGATTTATTGAAAGATGATGTGATATTGGTAAAGCCCGGCGAGAAAGTTCCTGCCGATGGTATCATAATCGAAGGGTCTAGTTATCTGAACGAATCTATGTTAACTGGAGAATCAAAACCAGTAAAAAAAGAAGAAAAGGATAAAGTAATTGGAGGTTCTGTAAACGGCAATGGCAGCATAAAGGTAAAAGTGGAACATACAGGAAAAGACAGTTATCTCAACAAGGTTATCACAATGGTTGAGGAAGCACAAAAGACCAAGTCCAAAATGCAAAATCTATCGGATAGAGCAGCAAAGTGGTTGACTTATATTGCCTTGTCTATAGGATTTGGTACGTTGGCAGTTTGGTTAATTCTAGGGTTCCCTTTCGTTTATGCATTAGAAAGAATGGTTACCGTTATGGTCATCGCTTGTCCACACGCACTTGGCCTTGCCATTCCACTTGTAGTTGCGATTTCTACCGCAGTATCTGCTCAAAATGGGCTATTGATTCGTAATAGAACCGCATTTGAGGAATCACGCAAAATATCCACTCTGCTCTTTGACAAAACAGGAACATTGACTAAAGGGGATTTTGGCGTTACCCGAATTGAATCGGTAGATAAAAAATATTCTTCAGATGAAGTATTAAGACTGGCAAGTGCCTTGGAACAAAGCTCGGAACATCCTATTGCCGTGGGAATTATTAAAAAAGTGAAAGAAGACAAGGTTGCTATTCCCAATCCTGAAAACTTTAATGCGATTACAGGTAAAGGTGTAGAGGCAAACGTAGAAGGCAAGCAGGTGAAAGTAGTGAGTCCGGGCTATTTAAGGGATGAAAAAATTACCATTCCTGAAGATGCTTATAGTGACGCCGCTGAAACGGTTGTATTTGTATTAATTGAAGGTGCTTTAGCAGGATACATTGCTCTTGCTGATGAAATAAGACTTGAATCTGCCGAAGCCATAAGGGTCTTTAAAGAAAACAACATAAAAGTCTTGATGGCAACTGGCGATAACGAAAAAACCGCCAAAGCCGTAAGCGATAAACTTGGATTGGATGGATATTATGCCGAAGTATTGCCACACCAAAAAGTGGAAATCGTAAAAGAATTGCAAGGTAAAGGAGAATTTGTGGCTATGACGGGAGATGGCGTTAATGATGCACCTGCTTTGGCACAAGCAAACGTGGGTATTGCCGTAGGTTCGGGAACCGATGTGGCAGCAGAAACAGCAGACATTATTTTGGTAAACAGTAATCCACAGGATATTGCGAACTTAATTTTATTTGGAAAGGCTACCTACAATAAAATGATTCAGAACTTAATATGGGCAACGGGTTATAACGTGGTTGCAATACCATTAGCCGCTGGAGTTCTGTATTCTTCAGGATTTGTTTTAGGACCTGCGGTAGGAGCTGTATTTATGAGTTTGAGTACAATTATAGTGGCCATTAATGCGCAATTATTAAAGCGAAAAATCGGTAAAAAATAAATGGAAAGAAAAGAAAAACTCAACAGGGTATTTTTAATTCTGTTGAGTTTATTTGTAGTGATGTTGGGCTATGGTATATTATTGCCCACCCTTCCTTACTATACCGAAAGGCTAGCAATAAAGGGCAATCTCGACACCGACCTTATCAACTTCCATATTGGATTGCTTACGAGCATCTATCCATTTTTTCAGTTACTATTCGTAGTGGTTTGGGGAAAGCTTTCAGATAAATATGGTCGAAAACCTATAATCATTTGTGGACTAATCGGTTTTGTAATTATGCAATTGCTCACTGGTCTTGCCACGTCTCTAACAATGCTTTATGTTGCTCGAATTTTTGGTGGTATTTTCACATCAGCAGTTATTCCAGTTAGCAACGCATATTTAAGCGACATTACTTCTGAAAAACGGAGAACAAAAATAATGGCCTGGTCAGGCGTTGCCATTAGCTCTGGGGTTATTTTTGGCCCAGTCATTGGTGGCTTTCTATCCCAAACTGATATTCATATAAAATATTCTATAGGTCTGCTACATTTAGACCGATTTTCAGTGCCCTTTTTATTCGTTGCCCTATTAGGATTGATTGTGTTATTCGTTGTGATGAAATGGCTAAAAAACACCGCTCGTGTACATAGGTTAATGACACAAAAAGTGAGCTTGCGATTCACATTTACCAAATATTTTATTGTATTACTCATACTATCCTTTGTAGCCCAATTTGTTGTGACCTTGTTTGAAACTGTTTTTTCAATCTATGGAAAAGATGAATTAGGGTTTAACAGCAAACAGTTGGGTTTAGGTTTTATGCTGTGTGGTTCTGTGATGGCCGTTTTACAGCCTGTATTTGCTAGTTATGGTGAGAAGTTTTTATCGCCTAAAAAGCAAATTGCCATTGGGTTCCTAATAGCCGGAGTATCCTTGATTGCTTTTCCTTTTTTTACAAGTGAATTCTTGGTATATGGATTAATCATTATGTTTGCTGCTGGTGGTGCTTTGGTAACGCCAAACTTGTTATCAGCAGTATCATTGACATCTAAAGAAAATACAGGTAGAAATATATCCATACAAAGCTCAACAGGTAGCGTAGGTCAGATTTTAGGCCCTGTTGTAGGAACGTGGTTAGTAGCAGGTGGGTTTTATTACCCTTTTATCATTGCTGGATTGGTTGCTTTGGTTTCAATGGGATTTGTTCTACCCTTAATGAAAATAAAAGATAAAACGTAGTAAATAACTAAAAATGGTATGATAAATTTTTAGGTGACAATTCTAAATTCATAAAAATAAATTTGCAAATTTTAGATAATCAAAAACTTCTGCTAACTTTATAAAGGAAAATCTAACTTTTGCGAAAACTTAAAAAAACTATTTTAATGATTAAAATATTAACTACAGGCGGAACTATTGAAGGGTTAGATTATGTAGATGATAAGGGAATCAAAAAAACGAATATATCTATTGGGGATTTTCTCGATAGGGCAAATGTAGATTTTGAATATGAAATTGAAAGTATCTTTAAAAAAGACAGTAGAGCAATAACGGAAAAGGATAGGGAATTGCTTGTTCGCAAGATAAAAGAAACTAGTGCGACTAACATTCTAATTACTCACGGCACTTTCACAATGGAAGATACTGCAAAATATATAGGAAAGAAAGACTTGAACAAAACTATTGTTTTGGTTGGTTCTTTCATATTAGGTTCATCTGCAGATACAGATGCACCGTTTAATTTAGGGTATGCAATAAGCTCATTACAGCTTCTAAAACCGGATGTTTATATTGCTATGAACGGACAAATTTTTAATTGGAACAATGTTTCCAAAAATTTAGAAACCAACAAATTTGAGCGCAATGAATAGGAATATAAATGTTTGGAACTTCAATACATTGGACGACGTTCTTCTATCTATTAGTAGATACGGTTATAGTATTGTTTACACTCTACTTTTCTGGAAAGAAACCGAGCAGTAATTTTAAGCGGTTTCTAATTCTTGGTTTATTATTTGTTGTCTATAACGCTACTGGCGGATTTCTTCCGACTGATAATTTTCCTGGACCATTTATACTTCAATACATCATAACATATAGCGTGGCAATCACATTGTGCGTTTACATTGTATATTATCTCTACAAGGAGTATGATATTGTCGTTCTGAAATTTAATTCTTCAATTCGGAATCTTGCCATATTTGCAACCGCTAGTTATATCACTCTATTTTTAGTTCCCTATCTTATCACAGGGTCTTTGGACTCTGCCAGAATTCTCTTTACCATACCGATTTCAGTCGCTGCCTTTGTTTTTCTATTTATATTTTACAGACGAATTTCGAATCCAAGCAATCCCAATGCCTTTATTTTAAGGCGTAATAGATTATCTATCATAAGTGTGGGAAGTATTGCATTGTTACCTATTTGTACAGTTATTGGAGATTATCAATGGTTGACCTTTACCGTGATGAACTTGGCCTTCTATGCCATAACCACCATTGAAGTAGACAGGTATTTATACTTTATAGAAAATAATAACCGAATGTACGAAGTGTTCGCTCTCAAAAAAAAGCAAAAGGTTGAAGCGATCGAACGTAAGATTTTTTATGAAGATTTGACGAGAAGAGAAATTGAGGTTGCTCTTTCCATTTTAAGTGATTTAAGCTATAGAAATATTGCTAAAGATTTATTCATTGCAGAAAGCACCGTATCAAAACACGCTTCAAATATCTTCAAAAAGACAAGCGTAAAAAATAGGCGTGAATTCTTAAAACGATTTCGTAAGAAAAAGAAATAATTCAAATTCAGTCTGAAAACGTTGTGTTTACAATATATCATAAAAATTCCGTAGAAAAATACGGTGCATTCCGTAATTAAATACGGAAAGTTTTCCTTTCATAATTCTTGTTTAAGATTATCTTACTAAAGTTCTACAAAATACACTAATAACCAACAAATTTTATGAATTATCGTGGCTATTACTATAGTTTTCAGAACAATGAAAAAAGCAACTCAACCTTATCAATTAAATCAAGTCACTATGTTTTTTAAATTAAAAGTACCTACTTATGAATTTTCAAATACTTTCGAAAATACTGCTTCAGGACCTTGATGAAATAAAAAATCAATATGATAATATTTTAGAAAGGGCTAACCGTTCAATAAGAGTTTGTCGTAATTTATTGACAACCTTTAAAAAAGAAATCCTCTATAAAGAATTCCAAACCATCAAGGAAGAAATAAAATTCTTTAAAGAAACGAAACAAATTCCGCTTACAAACCTAATTTATTTTTCAGAAATACATTCCTTTGAAGTTCAGTTTCCAAAAGGAAATAAAGATGACCAGTTAAAATTCATTAAGAAGAAAATCAATAAGTTAAATCGATTTTTCCTTATCAATATAGATTTTGGACGATACATCAATTCTGGGGCTACCCATTTTGACAAAGAATACTATACACGAGATTACCTTGAAACATTTCACATTATAACATCCAAATTCTACTTCCAAGACCCTGAATTTTGCACACCAAGAGATATGCTTCTTGGCAAGTACAAAGCTTATGATTCATTAGTATTTTATTTGGATGAGAAAAAATTCCAAATCCGAAAAGGTTTAAATGGTAAACCGAAAACCACTAAACCAATAGAAAAAATTCAATGGCCATTTTCAAATACGGATTACGTGGAACTACTTTATGCGCTCTGTGCAAAAGGTTTAGGAAGGCAGGATAATCAAGGCATAATGAATGTTTCTAAAAAACTGCAACAGATATTTGACTTCACACCAAAAGACATTTACAAAACCTTTCAAGAGATCAAAAACAGGAAAAATAGTAGAACACTCTTTCTAGACCAACTTTCCACATCCTTACTTATAGAAATGGATAAAAGCGAAGAATAAATCGTTAGTTTCAACCAACACTTCTCTTTTAGAACTCTTAAAAACGACCGTACTACGGTTGACCTACGGTAATTGAATTCTGCATCTATTTTCCATAAAATTTAATATGTTTTGAGGGTATCATTTTGCAAAAACCGGCTCAAAACGCACCAAAAATTCCCAAATTTCAAAATGTTAAATTTTGACCGTAGTACGGTCATACTGGGGAATAAAATCCATCAAACCTACCCAATTTTGTAGAACGAAAGTCAAATCAGGTCAGGGGCTATCAAATTAGTTGACAGCGATGCGATAGCCTCTTTCCATTAAAACCGTTCTATTATGCCAACAAGTATTATTACCACAGACGACCTTCGGGAATTCAAAATGGAATTGCTCGATGACATCAAACAACTATTATCCAAACAAGCCACTGGAAAGCTGAAAAAATATCTCAAATCTTCCGAGGTTATGGATTTACTTCAAGTCAGTCCAGGCACACTTCAGAACCTTCGTATCAATGGTACTTTGCCCTACAACAAAGTTGGTGGCATCATCTACTATGACGCAGAGGAAATTCAAAAAGTTATGGATGCCAACCGTGTGCAGCACGGCCTAAATTCTTAAAAGATGAACTACATAAAGCTACTTAATGCGGCTTTTGAAAAGTTCTATTTCGATGACCGCCTAAACCCTACCCATATCAGTTTGTATATGGCACTGTTCCAAGAATGGAACAGTTGCCGCTTTATGGATGAATTTTATGTAAACCGTCGCGATTTGATGCGATGTGCTAAAATAGGTTCTAAGTCTACATATCACAGATGCATCGTCGAGTTAGATTCTTGGCAATACTTAACCTATTTCCCTTCCAACAATCCCTACAAAGGCAGCAAAATAAAGATGGCCATTATTGGGACAAGTGATGAACCGGTTGTGGGACAGTACAATCCCATATTAGAACAACTTGCGGAACAGTACCATCCCAGAGGTGTACCGCTTGAGGGACACCACCATCCCAAAAATGGACAGGTTGTGAACCAACACCGTCCCATAGATGGACAAGCATTGGTATCTAATACAAACAATATCAAACAAGAAAACTATATAAAACAACCAAAGGGCTGGCAGGCCGTTTTTATTTTTTTTGAAGAAAAAGGTTTTGATGCTGATGAAGCTAAAAAATTCTATGAGCATTACCAGACCAGAAATTGGCAAACTGGCGATGGCAAGGAAATCAGAGATTGGCGAGCCGTAGCCATCAACTGGATGGACAGAACCGAAATATTCGACGAGGAAAACAAACCAAACAAAAAACAAGCGTCCCAAATCAAGGACAACTTGCGAACCACTAAAAACAAAGATTATGGACAACCCCTCTAAAATAACCGAAGGTGGCGTGGAATATTCGCTCGGAAAATTTGATGGTAAAAGTGTGATCTATGATTTTCCAAAAATCTTGATTTACCTAAATGCCAAAGGCAAACTTTTGTTTGGCGAAAAGTTTAGGATATATGATGAAGACAAGGATATTTTGCTGAAGCTCTGTTCCTACTTCATCAAGGATAAAGACAACTGTGAGACTTATGGTATTGACATTGACAAAGGCATTCTACTTTCCGGACCCGTTGGCTGCGGCAAAACCAGTTTGATGAAATTGTTGCGCCATTTGGTTCCACTACAAAGACCTTACGAAATGATTCCCTGCCGGAATGTAACCTTCAGTTTCAACCATCTTGGGTTTAAAACGGTTGAAGAGTATGGTAATACCAAATTTTACTGTTTTGATGATTTAGGTGTGGAACCATCTGGTAGATTCTACGGAAAGGATTTGAACGTAATGGGCGAAGTGCTCTTATCCCGATACGAGCTTTACTTACAAACCAAACACAAAATCAAGACGCACGCCACAACCAATCTCAATGCTGAAGAACTGGAAGAACGCTATGGTAATCGTGTGCGTAGCCGAATGCGAGAACTTTTTAATTTGATTGCTTTTGATACTAAAGCTGGGGATAAACGGAAGTGAATTTAAGGTATGGCTTTTTAACAACAATTTTTATTTTCTTGAATCGGCGGACAAGCCACAGTACCATAAGAACAGAATACACAACAATCCCCTTCTTTTGGTTTCAGAACCGTTTTGCAATTCTCACATTCATAAAAGAATTGACAGGCGGTGGTTGGCATTTCTTCAGCCTTTTTGTGGCCGCATTCTGGACAGGTAATCGTAGATTTTAATTGAATCTTCATTATTCTATTATTTTGTACCCCGTGCTTTCTATAGCTTTTCGGATTGTGGGCAAATCGGTTTTGGTCTTGTCAAATTCCACTATGGTATTAGCATTTTCGTAGCTGGCTTTGATAGAAATAATTCCGTCCAATTTATTGACTTCGCTTTCTACGTGTGCCTCACAACCTGCACAGGTCATTCCAGCGACTTCAAAAGTCTGTTTTTTGATATTGGATTGAGAGACATAGACGATATCCTTGGCGGGCTGTGCATAAAATAGATTGGAATAGTACGGGAAGGCCAGCATCAATGCGGCGAATAGTGTTACTATCAATAAGAACCGTTTGGATTGCCAAAACGATGGTTTCGCATCATCTTCACAGGCGCAATCTATTTCTTCCTGTGTTTTCGGTCGTAGTTTCTGGTACCAGGCAAAGACCAAAACAATAATGGTCAAGCCGATAAGATAGGGTCTAAATGGCTCGACCCAAGAGAATGTAGATGCAATTCCGCTTGTTCCAGCAATTAATGCCAAGACAGGGGTTATACAACATATTGATGCTGCAACTGCGGTAAAAATGCCGGTATAGGCCGCGGTATTTGAAGTTTTATTCGGTGCCATAATGTAAACTTTCTAAGCTGTTTTCTTTCTTGCTGAAATTGAATTGAAAATTCCATTCAAAACATTGTCCTCACTCTTTACCAGCGAATAATACAATGTTTGCCCTTCACGTCTCGATGTAATAATTCCCGCATCCTTCATTTTACGGATATGTTGGGATACGGCAGGAACACTCATTTCAAGAATGTCAGCAATATCGCAAGGACACAGTTCATTCTCTATGTTCAATAGAAATAGAATTTTCAGTCGTACCTCGCTTCCCGCAAGAGACAAAATTTTGCTTATTGCTTCTAAGCTACCTGAAGAATTCTCTATGGTTTCCTTACATCTCGATATTTGCTTCTTGTCTGCTTCGTTCCGTGTACAGGTTATTTCCAAGCTCATCTTTTTTGATTTAAAGTGGCCACAAATATATCATTATTATATTATTTAAGCAAATACTTAAATACACTATTGAATAAATTGTTTTTTATAATGTGTAGATAATAAACTTAGGTAATCTAACTTCTAAAGCATTTGTACAGTAAAATAACTTCTGAAACACATTGTAAAACAATGTCCTTCAAGCTCTTCGTTAACTCTAAAAAAATATCTTTCATAATTCTATTGATTTTTGAATGGATAATAATATCGATAGTGCGATACGCTCAATATTGTGGTTGTCTGAGATATAGCTTTCTTCATCCCAATTGGATAAAAAGCCCAATTCTATTAATATGGCAGTACAATAATCTGCTGTTTCCCTTAGCACCTGAAAGTTCGCAAACTTCACACCTCTGCTATCATAGCCTATTGCTTCACAAAGTGCACTTTCAATTTGATAGCCCATAAAAACCGATGCTTTTGAGAATTTTTCTTGTTTTCTTGAAGCGTAAACTTCAATACCTCTTGCATCCGGATTATCGGAATGATTGCAATGCAAAGACACAAACAAATCAGCATTTAAGGCTTTGGTCAGTTTAGTCCTGTCCGATAATGATATTAAAGTGTCTTTATACCTGGTCAAATAAATATCGAGTGGTTTTTCCAAGTCGTCATTTAACTTTAAAATCTCATTTGCAATCGATAAAACCACATCTTTTTCTTGAATGTCATTTATACCAATTGCACCAGCATCTTTTCCGCCGTGTCCAACGTCAATTATTATTCGTTTTTGAGCAGTCGATTCTTGTCCAAAAATGAAGCACATTTTTAGAACCAAAATCACAAAACTGACGTTTTTGAGCAGATTTTTCATTTTCAATTTTCGGGTTATCAACAACTTCCCTTCAAAAATCCATAGGATTTGATGCCAAATAATAGCAACGGAATTCAAACAATATCAAATAATATTTTATTCACAAATATTTGATTTTCAGTTATTTAAGTTCAAATATATGTAAATTTCCAATAACGAAAATGAACCAAAAATTTAAACTGTTCCGTTATGAAAAAATCACACTATTTAGCATCCATTCTTTCGCTCTTATCCACTTCGCTTTTTGCTCAAATTGGTGGCATTGAAGATTCAGTTAACGATGTAGGCGACACTATCCGAACTATTTTTCCAATACTTCTCGGTGTAATCTTCCTTGTAGGTTTCCTGTTTAACGCAGGACATTTTTTTGGGGAAAATGCAGATTTAAAAAAGGGGATTACCCGAGTTTTAGTATTTGTATTGATTGCAGGTGCAGTAGTCGGAATCTTTACTTACCTAATAGGAATCGTTGTATAAATGAAACGGTTCGAAGTCTATAAAAACATCAGGAAAAGGGCGGTCATTTTTGGGCTGCCCATTTCCCTGTTTGCTTTGATGATGGTTTCTATTTTGGCTTCGTTGCTCATCATCATCTTCTCTTTCAGCTTTGGGATAATAATAGGTGTGTTGGTTTTCAACGCTTCCCTTTATGTGGCGCTGACGAGAATAGCCCACAATCCACAACTATTCCAAATGGCTAAGGCTTTTCCAAAAATCATTAGTAACAAAAGAAATTCTGGCTTCGATTATGAACAAGATTAACCTTTCGGCATATCAACCCATCGTAGATATTCAGGACAATATCGTATTTGCCAATAATGGCAATGTTATTTTGTGCTACAAAGGAAATCTGCCGGAAATATACTCGTTGTCTGAAAAGGATTTTGAAGATATGCACGGTGCTTGGTTTCAGGCATTAAAGTCTTTGCCAGTTGGTACTGTGGTTCATAAACAGGATATCTACTTGAAGAAATCCTATTCTTCAGAACAACTTCCGAATTCCACCTTTTTGGAAAAAGCTACCCACGAGCATTTTAAAGGTCGTGGACATATCGAGCACAGCTGCTATTTGTTCTTCATATTGACCAAAAATAAGGCACTCAACAATCCGAAATACGTCAACCCTTTCAGAAAAGTTTCAAAAGGAATCGTACAGGAACTGGATGACAATATTAAAAGCTTTGTAAACTCGGTTAGCGATTCGGTTTCCTTCATCAATAATAGCCGAAAGATGGATTTTGTTTCGCTTAAAGCGGAAGAGATACAGCAACTAACAAGTGCCTATTTCAATGGCTTTAATGAAGGCTACGATACCGATATTTTACTGGACAAAAAAAGCGTCAATATTGGCGAAAACCATTTTGATGCCCTGGCCATCAACAGCGAACTGTGCTTTGGCGAAAGTGTACAGAGTAGCAAAACCAATGAGAAATTCACTTCTGACGATTTTGTGTTTCATCAAGGGTTTATTGATGGCTTAGGGCTTACGCTTAACGAGAATCACATTGTCAATCAGATTTTGTATCTGGATGACAAACAGAAATGGCGTAAACTGCTCGATAAGAAGATTGAGGAACTCAACAAAAGTTCAAATTTCGGTTCGCAGAATAAAGTGGTGCTTGGCAAAATCCAGCACATTCTTGACCAAATCAATGCCGATGATAATGCACGAATCATCCGTGGTCATCTCAATATTGTCTATTGGGCGAAAGAAGCTAAAGAGCTCGACAAAATAACTTCAAAAATAAAGACCGAATTTAAGGAATTGGATATCATACCATACTATCCAAGAGGCGAAGAACGTAAGAATTATATCCTAAACAGTTACTGCTGTTTTTCGTCCAATTTCTCGAACAACGATTTGTATGTAACGGATTTAAAACACGCGCTTTGCCTGTTCATCAATAACACCAATTACAAAAGCGATCCTACCGGAATCATCTTCAACGACCGTGAGCATAACATTCCTGTTTTAAAGGATGTTTGGGATGAAAAAAAGAAACGAATTAAAGCAAGGAACTTTGCCATTTTTGCACCAACGGGCGAAGGCAAATCGTTTTTGGCCAACAACATCCTTCGCCAATATTTTGAAAGTGGCGTTCGTCTGGTCATTATCGACTTGGGTGGCTCTTACACCAAATTTGCAAAGCTCTATCCTGAACAATATACCGTACTTCGTTATGAGAGTGGAAAAAATTTAGGCATCAACCCATTTTACATCAGTAACCAAAATGACCTGACACCTGAAAGATTGGAAGACTTATCGGTGTTCCTGTTTGAATTATTTGCATCGGACTTAAAAGTGACCAAAGCACAATCGGTTTCCATAAAAAAGATATTGCGCTATTATTACGATAGCAATTCTGAAAATCATTCTTTGGAAGGCTTCTACAGTTTTATAGAAAAGAATCAGAAAGACCTTCTGAACACCTTAAAAATCCATCCCGACTACTTCAATGTTACAAGCTTTTTGCACGTAATGTCTGAATACGTCGGCGATGGTCTATATAGTTTTCTTTTTGAAGTGAGCGAAGACCAGACCTATAAAATTGAAGACAAACGATTGATTGTTTTTGAACTGGATGAAGTCAAGGATAACAAGGAAATCTTGTCCGTAATGTTGAAGCTGATAAAGTCCGCCATCCAAAGAACCATTTGGAAAAACCGTGCTGAAAAAGGAATTATCCTATTCGACGAGTTCGCCAAGCAACTGAAGTTTGAAAACGTATTGGAAAGCGTAGAATTTTACTATCAAGCCATACGTAAACAAAACGGTGCGATTGGGATTATCCTTCAATCCATCAATCAGCTTCCTAACAATTCAACTTCTGCAAGCATCTTGGAGAACACACAGGTCATTTATAGCCTGAACAATGAAAAAGGCTATGACGAACTGGTTAAAAGGCTCAACTTTTCAACCCACGACTTAAACCAATTAAAGTCTATTAAAAACAATCTTTCCGGACCACGGAAGTACACCGAAATGTTTATCAAAATCGGGAGGGAAAGCAACATTTTCCGTCTTGAAGTTCCAAAGGAAGTGTATGCAGCTTATTTGACCGATGGAAAGGAAAACGAAGAAATAATGAAGCTCTACGAAGAGCATCACGATATGAAAAAAGCAATAATTCAATTCACATCTAAAACATAATATTATGAAGACAAAAATTTTAGTACTCGCAATGGCATTGCTGTTCAGCTTGAACATTAAAGCACAGGGAATGCCAGTTTATGACAATACCAATTTTATTAGTTTAATAAAACAACTATTAGAATCTGGGAAGCAAACCGCAAACATTATCAAGACTGTCAAGTTCTTAAAAACAGCAAAAGAAAACATTGAAAAGGTCAACGATGTGGTTAGGCAATTGAATGCCGTTCGTGAGATTGGCCGTAACAATCAGCGACTCATTGATGTGATGCAGGATGATTTAAAGGACATTCTTGATAGCCCTTACATCAAGCCCGAAGAAGTTGCAAGGGTTTCTGAATCATTCACTGCCATTGTAGAAAATTCTTTGGATACAATGAATTTCATAGATGAAATCCTATGCAGCGATTATCTGAAAATGAGCGACGCTGAACGTGCTGAAATCCTCAAACAAAAAGAACTGGAATCAAAGGAAATGGTTTCCAATGTCAAAGCCAAAACGAAACGCTACAAGGATATTATTTCCTTCAGAAAAATGCAGGATAAAATCAATAACCGAGAAACCGAATATTAAGGATGACCGCAACAATCATTTTAGGGATTGGACTGGAATATATAGACACGGTTTTTCAGACCATACAAAACAGCAGCTTCTCGCAATATACTATTGCAGGAATGAAAACGCTTGCTGTTTTGTTTTTTCTGGTCAATATCCTTAAAAAGTATAATGAAGGTGTTGCAGATAAGGACGGTTACACTTGGGGATTGAGTCCTGGGGAATTAGCGAAGAATTTTGCCATAGTCCTTTTGGTCATTTTTTCGACACAAGTGTTAGGCTTTTTCGATGGCATCTTGGTTTCTATAGAAGCACAATATCGAGGAACTGCACCAGCTTTATTGCCTTTGCAAATGCAGGACATTCCGATAGAGGAAGATGTAAATCTAATTGATGCTGCAAAAAATGCAATGACATTGCTTTATGAAGCTTTGGTAACGCCACTTTACGGGTTCAAAATATTTGCCTTTATCATTGGGATTATCCTATGGATTTTAGACCTGTTCATTTATCCGCTCTTTTTAGCAGAACGATTCTTCCTTTTGGGGATTATGCAGGCATTTTTTCCGTTGGTCATCAGTTTAGCTGTATTTGAAAAATTCCGTTCCCTCGCCTATAATTTTTTCAAATTGTATGCAGCGGTTTATATGCTCGTACCAGCCTTTTTTTTGGTCAACGTATTTGTTAATGCGCTATATACAGAAATCAACACAAACTTTTGGAATAATCTTTTTGGAACAGATGTAGGCCAAGGTTTCTTTGCTCCTGTTGTACAACTTGGTTCAGTAGGCTTCATTGTTTTCCTGAAATTCAAATTATATAGACGTGCCACGTCCTTCACGTTAAGATTATTTTCCAACTAAAGCAAAATCAGAATGAAAACACCTTATAAGAATATTTATAGCATCCTAAAATTAAATAGGTTCATCGTTTTGGCAGTCGTAGTGTTTGCCTTTTTGGCGAGTACATTTTCCGTTTGGATAGCATTTAGAACTAACCAAAATGCACTCAATAGTGCATTCGCCATCAACACCGATGGTAGCATCATTCCGCTTAAACTCGTTACCCAAAAGGAAAATTTCAGGGTTGAAGCTTTGGCGCATTTGGAACTGTTCCACAATTACTTCTATAACATCGATGCAAGCAACTATGAACGGAACTTGGAAAAAGCGCTTTGGTTGGGCAATAGTTCAGTTGACAATCTGTACCGCCAGAAAAAAGCGGATGGCGTTTACAACCGCTTATTACAGTATTCGTTGGTTCAAAAAGTGTTGAGCATCGATTCAAGGATAATTGAAAATAATGGTTCTTATAGTTTTACAACAACAACCATTTTTGAAATCAATAGAGGCTCTATAATTGACACCTACGAACTGGTTTCAACTGGAAACCTCATTATGGTCAATCGGAACTTCCCGAACAATCCACACGGATTATTGATAACAGATTATTTTGAAAACACCTTAAAAAAACTGAACAATGAAAATTGAGCCGACCTGCCTGCCGGCAGCCAGGTAATCGGCATTTATAAACCACGATTATGAAAGTAGAAAAGAATAAAATAGTTTTTGCTGCGGTTTTGGCAGTAATCTTCATTTTCCTGATATCATACTCTGTAATGGTAATGGGAGATGATGAAAGTGAAAATGAAAACCTCGAACAGACCCAAATACCAGATTTGGAAGAAAATCAAAAAGAATACGATTCCAAACTGGATGCCATCAATGATTTAAAGGAAGTACGTGAAAACAATGCTCCGAGTATCTATGATGAAAAACTGATTGATTCCCTTGGCTTTTATAGTGCAGATTTGCCTGAACGTGAAAAAGAACGTATCGTGGATAGCATCTATTCAGCTGGAAAAATCAAATATTCTGATTTGACCTATCAGAATCTTGGGAAAAGAAGAACAGCTCCCAAAAAAGTTCAAGAAGTAGATTCCGCAGACATAAAAAGAGAACAGAAAATTGAAGCCAAAGAATTGGGCCTGGAACATCAATTATTTTTTGCTGCTTCTCCAAAACCAAACGACATTTCAATCATCGGGAATACGGATGAAACAATCTACGTGGTAGTCGATGGCGACCAAGTAGTAAAAGCAAATTCCCGATTGCGGATGCGACTTACCAAGGCTGCAATGATTAACAATAAACAAATGCCAAAAAACACACTCGTTTTTGGATTTATCAGTTTTCAGCCCAATCGCGCTTTAATAGAAATCGAGAATATCAGACATCATCCTACTAAACTCAAAGCTTTCGATTTACAGGATGGTAGTGAGGGCATCTATGTACAAAACAATTTTAGATCAGAAATTACCACGGAGGTTCTGGACGATGTTATAGGCGATATCAATATTCCGAGTGTTCCCGAAGTTGGTGGTATTACTAAAATCCTAAAACGGAAAAATCGAAGCATTAAAGTGACCGTGTTGAACAATTATAAGCTTATTCTAAAACCAAAACTATGAATCTAACAGGTTCTCAAAAATTCACTATTATGAAAAAATATATCATAACTTCATTATTTATAGCTGTTGCAACTTTTGTACCTCGACTTTGTTGGGCGCAGGTAACAGCACAAGAAACAATCGTAATAGATACCATCTATGCGAATGACACTAAAAATGTTGCGCTGTTTTTTCCAGAGCCTATTCGGCAAGGCATAACCGGTTCGGACAATTTTATATTTACGTATAACCGAGAAAAAGAGCAGTATTTCGGTTTGCTTCAAGCAAAGCCTGGAAAAGAAAGCAATCTTCTGATAGTCAATAGAGATGGTTCAATTTTTTCGTATATTGTAAGGTATAAAAAGAATTTAACCAAGTTCAATTATTTCATTCCGAAGTCAAGTAGTATTGGGAACGAAAGACCAATAATGAATGATTCTATTTCGGTTGCTACTGCTGAAAGTAAAATTGATAATAAAAATTATTATTACCAGAAATTCAGTTCTTACCTTCTTGAAAGAAAGCAACGTGTAGGTAGGATTAAAAAGCGAACCGAAGGAATAGTTTTGAGCGTTGAGAACATTGTTTTTGATACGGAAGAACTTTACTTCGTCATCGAGATTAAGAATAATTCTACTTTGGATTATGATTTGAATTTCTTAAAACTCTCGGTTGAAACAAGACAAAAGGGAAAAAAGAAATCGTTACAACGTTTGTATCAAGAACCATTATTTAAATACAATCAGCCTTCCAAAATAAAGGAAAATGAAACAGTTCGGTTTGTATATGTAATACCAAAGTTTTCATTATCCAATGACCGCAGAGCAATTTTGGAATTGCACGAAAAAGATGGTGAACGCAATATTAAACTGAAAATATCACATAGTCATATCAATAACCCAAATTAGTAACGTTATGAAAAATTTAGTCATTTGCTCGTTCTTATTGTTGTTCTTCTCCTGTTCAGAAAACAAGAATCTTTCCCCTTCTGAAACTGCCAAAGTTGTTGCCGAAAGTTTTTATCACGGCGATGAAGCTACCTTAAAAAAGCATACAACTGCGGAAGGCTATGCAAACCTTTCAAGCATTCAAGCAATGTTTACTGAAGATAAAGATTCAGAAGCTAATTTTAAAGTGGTGGATGAAGCTATGGATGGCAAGGTGGCTTGGGTAAAATATTCAACTTCTTACGACCAAAAACCGGGTGTTTTTAAACTGATTCAAGAAGATGGCGAATGGAAGGTAACGCATAATGGGCCGAGGGATAAAGGGCCGTTTTAAAAAAAGAAATTCTATTTTAAATTTAATTAATTCATTTCGAGTTTAATTTCCCAATAGCCCCCTGTCTCGCAGTGACGCACTAAAAAATCTTTATTTTTAATAGCTGTAATGTGTTTGCCAACAGCAGATTCATTGATACCTAAAGCTTCAGCTATTTCAGTATAGGTAATAGTAGTATTGTTTGCTATAAGTTTAATAACTTCTTTTTGTCTTTTAGTTAGTGCTTTAGTTGCATCAATTGCACCACCTGTTACACCACCTGTTACACCACCTTCTTCTTTAGCCTTTTCATTAGCTTCTGTAACAGCTTCTTTAGCAATAAGAGTCATTCTAGAAAATTATCTGAAAAACTAAAGCTATCTTTTCCATAGTATTCTAAGATTCGAGGAATGCCGGAACCTAGTTGCTCTACCAGTTCTAAATCTTTAAAAATTCGCATTAGTTCCTTGTTCCTTGGAACTGAAAAGCCTTCGAAAAATTCTTGTTTGCTTAATCCTTCTGGCAGACCACCGGCCGATGTGATTTCAATTCTATCTGCAAAAATTTCAAACTTTGGGGCGATTTCATTGGTGTAGTCATTATGAACAATTGCATTAATGATTTTGCCATAATAACTTACAAACTAAAGAGAAATATAGATTTTTATAATAAAGGCAAACAATATTACTATTTTTGACAATTACCAACATAGAAGCCTTTATGCCAAACAGAAATCACTTAAGAATTATAGCAGATAGACAGCTAGAAGAATCTGGACAAGTAAAGTTCAATTACGGTTTCGGAAACAATGATGATGAAGCAAACCCAGAGCCGAATTACATATTTATGGCAAGAGCTTTTCGGGAAGATTTACAATCGTACCGAAGTGACCTCGAAGTGAAAGCAATTGCAAAAAACAAGGCCATTAATGTACCTTATGACGTAGACTATATAGAAGTTGATTTTATGGGGCAATTTCATTTGGAGAAATATTATAGCATTTGGTACGATACATTTGGCCTTGAAGGAGTAAGCTTCACAAACTATAATAGAACGGCATTATTCTCTATTTCAGATCGTGACAAATTTCAAGTCTTTATAACAAGTGTTGAAGGATTAATTAATAGAGGTTTAGAAAATAACGCGCAAGCAGTTTATAATAAAAATATACTTTTTGTAAAAAACTTTAAGCTTCTCACATTAAGTGATGTGCTGCAAGTAGATGCTGATAATATTGGTAATGTTGTCATACTTAAAACCATAGAACTACCTGCGAGTCCTGCCGTTGAAAATGGGATTATTGAAGCACTGGAATTTTACTTAAAAGATCATCTCATTGTTTATGAAATTGATAGAGAGTCAAATAGATTAGAGCTTTACGACACTACCTTAAATGAACTTATTGCTATTGCTCAAAACTTCGATGTTATTGAGAGCATTACGTCTTCCCTTTCGGGAGTAGTGCGGCCAGGGGTATACAACATACCAAGTAGGGCTTTTGGTTTTGAAATTGCAAATGCAAATGAGGATCTTCCATTAATTGGAATTTTGGATACTGGTATAAGTATGCAAACACCACTTTCAAGTATTACATTACAGGATGACACCTTTACATTAGACGGCAATCCATTAATAGACAACTGTGGAAACGATGGACACGGTACAATGGTTGGAGCATTGGCAGCACTAGGAAGACATAATCATAGTAATAATTTTGAAGGTGAAATAAATGCAGATGCCAAGTTGCTTTCTATAAAATTAATTGGTAGTGGTGATGGCTATCTTTCTGAAAAAAAGGTAATTGAACTACTGTATAAAGCGAAAAATAAATATCCTCATTTAGGTATTTTCGTCTTAACAATTTGTTATAAAACTCATAAGAAAACGAATGAAACATTTTCTAACTACACCTACGAACTTGACAAGTTTGCGTATGAAACCGATAGTTTAATTTTTATAAGCGTTGGAAACAATGTTCAAGCAATGAATGAAAATGTTGATTATGACTTAAATTACTTTGACAATGAGCACACAAATTTAAATACGCCAGCAGATTCTATGAATAATGTAACTGTAGGAGCAGCTGCAGATGGCTTATATAACGGTGTATTTAACGGTATTTCATCAGGAAAAGAGTTTCCTGCTATTTATACTCGTAAAGACCACATTGATCTTGCTGCCATCTATTCTGTTAAAAAACGAAATAAAAATCTTTTTAAACCTGACGTTATTGAAAGTGGTGGTGATTATGGATTCTACAATCCTACCACAATAGATTTTATGGATAATGCTGCAATGTCTGTATTATCATCTAACCCTGCTTTAGGATACACAAAAGAAGTTGGGACAAGTCTAGCTGCCCCGTTAACTGCTAATCTTGCTGCAAAGCTTAAAATTGCATATCCGGATTTAAAGTCACAAACATTAAAAGCATTGATAATTAATGGGGCTACATTAAAAAACACTGTGTATCCCGATGCAAACAAACCTTTGCTAAACAGAACTTCGGGTTATGGACTCATTGATGCAGATAATACTATTTTTTCAGATGAGAATAGCGCTACAATGATTCTTGAGGACTATATCCAAAGTGGTGAACAGAAAATTTACCCTGTTAACTTTCCAGACTATTTAATTTCAACGAATCTTGGTAAAATTAATGGCATTCTTAAAGTGACCGCTACGTTGTGTTTCAGCTTTTTGCCATTACAGCATAATCAATTAACCTATTGTCCAGTGCATATGGCATTTAGTGTTTTTAAAAATCATTCATCTGATGATATTAACCGAGTACAGCGAGAGTTAAATTCGAAATTACGTACCACTTTAAGTTGGTCACAATCCGCTAGAGATAAATCAACGCCCGCTCCTTACAGTAATGTTCAGAAAATTGAATTCAATATTGACGTTGCACAATTGCGTAGTGAGGGTAAAACCTTTAAACTGGCTGTACAAGCATTATTATCTAATCAGATTATGGCGTCCCAGGTTGAGAATTATCCAACAGAATTTAATTTCTCACTTGTTCTTAAAATTGAAGAAACATTAAGAGCTAATACTGGTAGACTCTACGACGAGTTAAGAGCAATTAATAATGTGGAAGTAATAAATATAGCCGAAGCCGAAGCTGATTTAGAGGGAGAAGTTTAAGCGTTTATGTCAAGTGATTTCTTTTCTGCAATAACAAGAGATTTCCAAATATGGCTATCAATTTTAGTAATTGACTTTATATCTCTATCACTATGCTTAAACAGACTTCTCTTCAATGCAGTGAGCAGTGTTTTCTGAATACTGTAATAGGACAAGCCTTCGCACATCTTCATAATTTTAGTTGCCTCACTCTTGTTACTGAATAAAAACCCACTCTTACTTAATGTTAGTTCAACCAGGTTTTTAATTTGTTGTGTGTTGGGTAAAGAAAATCCTATTATATTATCAAATCTTCTCGTCAGAGCTGAATCTAACATTTCTTTTTGATTCGTGGCAGCAATAACAATACTGCTTTGAGGTAAATAATCAAATAACTGAAGGATAGTATTGACCACACGCTTCATTTCGCCGTGGTCTTGACTATAATCACGGATTTTTCCTAAACTATCAAATTCATCAATAAAAATAATACAGTCTTCAAGAGCTGCCTTTTTAAATATTTTAGAAAGATTTTTACTTGTTTCGCCTAATTTAGAAGAGACGATTGCTCCCAAATTAACAACTACCATCATTTTATTGAGTTCGCCGGCAATCACGTAAGAGGCTAGTGTTTTACCACAACCAGAAGGTCCGTGCAAAAGTAATTTATTTGAAACGGGAAGATTGAATCTTTGAAGCAATTCAATTTTATCGTGTTCTTCAATAAAGTGTTTTAGTTCTCCCATTACGACATCATCTGCAACAATGTTTTCTAAAGAATAATCTGAAGTGATTTTTTCAAGAATTAAATCTTGAATGTCACGATCATCAAGACGCTGATAATAAGAATCAGAACCAACTTTAGTCAAATTATTAGTGCTCTGTTGTCGCATAGACTCTTTAAGGATAGATTGCAATTGAATTGCAAAATTCACTTTTTTAGTCTTTTTAGAATGCTCAACGAGCTCGTTGATTACAGTCAATAAGCGTTCCTGGTCGTTTTCCAAACCATACTTCGCTATTTCTTTTATGTAATCAAATTGGCTCAAATCGTTCTGGTAAATTTTATACAAATATAACGAATTATGCTGATAGTTTAGTATTATACTACTCTTTAAAGAATCTTCATCTTATTGTATTTCAGTTAAATAAAAGTGTATTAAGGAATTAAAACAAAAATCCTCAATGAAATGCCCCAACAATAAATTAATATTCAATATAACCCATTACCCAAATATCGACTGCGCCTCCTCATAAACCCGTTCAAAATTAGCTTCCAAATCAAACTGAGAATACTGCTTCGATTCTTGCGGAAACTCTCTTTTAATATTGGCTAACTTGAACTGTATCTTTTTATCCTTTCCATCTGCATAGGTTATAAATTCGCCTTGTTTCAATCTGAAAAAGACATCTGCCCTAATTTTTGGTATTTCTTTTTCTCCAGTTGTAATTCGAGTATCAAAATCGAGATTATGCCCACGACTTATACTTTTGGTAGGATCCTTAATAATTTCAAAAAACCGTTCGTAATATTTTGCGGTGTCTGGGTCATTGACTTTACCGAAAAATTGATAGGATAGATTGCTTAAAATCGCTTTGCTTGCCTTGTCCCCATACATCATATCATTTTGTATTTTGTCCTGCATCACATAAATCGTAGAAATATTATAGCTTCGAAGTGTCGCAGGAATACGATGCATATTCAATAAACGAATGGTTGGTGCTTCTTCCATCAATAGAAAAGATGGTTTAGAATTCCGAATGCTCATTTGCTTTGTAATCGTATGAATGATGGTCGCTATTACAGGCGAATAAGATGTTTCAAATTTTGGATTGTTCACTATTGAAATCACACAGGGGTTTTCTGGACTATTTATATTTAAAGGAACTTCGTCCGCAGACAACGCCATAAAAATGCGCTGTGTACTAATTCGTTTCAAAGCATTGGCCAAGGTGCTTTTTACTCCTGCGGTCTGTCTTTCAGAATCCTTTCCACTAATAAAAGCATCTGCCATTGCCCTCGATGTCGTATTGGTTTCCAAAAATCGGATAAGGCTTTCCGTGTCCAAATATTGATAAACCGCAATTAAGTGTGGAAGGGTACAGAATTGTGGATAGGTCGTTTTCAATTTCCAAATCAATCCACCAATCAAGCCTTCCGCAGCATCATTGAAAAATTTAGTTGTTCCGGTTGTTCCTGATTCCCTTTGTTCTAAAAGGTTTTCAATTAATACCCTTGAAACCTCATTTACGCTTTCCTCGTTCTCTAAATAGCGTGGCGCAATAGGATTTACCCTATGGATGATTTTATCGAAGGAAATGACCTTAAAAGGGATATCGCCATCCTTAAAGAGTGGATAAGCTATTTCGGTCAGTTCAAAATCTTTGTAATCGTGAATAATACCGCAAAACCCTTCTTTTTCGAAGTGTTTCAAAAAACCATAGACTACACTTTCGGTCTTTCCACTTCCCGCAGAACCGATTATAGATGCACCACGTTTGATGTTATCCAGTTTGAAGTTACCTTTTGTAGTGGCAAAGTTGACCTGATATTTGGCATTTCCACTTTTAGGCTCGTCCGTTTTATGCAAGAATACATACATTCCTATATTAATTAATATCAGAGGACAAACCAAGTAAAGTGCTACTTGCACCAATGGTAATTGTTCATTTAAATAATATACAAGTGCGCCAATCAACAGAAAATTGACGACAAATGCATATCTGCTTATCCGAAATATTCCATAGAAAACACTACTGGCCAAACCAATAATAAAAAGTACAGTTACGAGATTGTCCATTTGCATAATTTTAAATTAGATTCCGATGGAACTCGATTTAATGGCTACTTCCGCACCACGTCGTAGACTATTAAAAATTTTCATCGCCAATTGTGCCTGTGTAACAGGAATACTCGGCATCATCGGGATGCCACTTTTCCCCATTATTTTGAACGCCAATGCTTTTTCGTTGGTGGGCAGTTTCATTAATGAAGCAAAATAGATTTTCGGATTCTTGATGAAATCCTTTCTTGCTTTATAGGTTTCGGCGAAGTTCCTTTGATAGTCAAAAGTCTTGTCAAAAGTCTTTTCTGCTTTTGTAAAAAATCCATCTCTGTCAAATCCCCGTTTTACCGTTTTACCATTTAATTCAACATCGGAAGCTTTGTACTTACTTCCTGGGGACAAGCTGAATTTATTGGAAGCATCCTTACGGCTCACAATTATATGGATATGACTTTGGTTTCCTGCTTTTGGCATTCCTTGTACGATTCGTTTTCCGTTCTGTTGGTGTGGGGCTTCTCTTTCGAGTTTCCCTATTTCTTTTTCCAATTTTTTCACATTCCCTTCTGCTCGTCCATCTTGCACATTTCGGATTTCAGTTTTTAGTTGAAGTATTTTTGTGGCATACGGTTGGTTTTCTTTTATCTGAAAGTCCGTTCCTTTAAAGGCTCTTTGGTGTTCAATTTTAGCATAGTATTTTATATCATCGATTGTAATGGGTCGCCCATTGATTTCGCGATTAAATGAAGCCACATAATCCTTCATAATCTCACGGGTGTATTTTTGCAAATCCTCACTATGGTTCTGCAACCGTTTCAGTTCGTATTTAGATGGGCTTACGGTAATGGAATAAAACCGTGGTTCGTGCTTTTCGAGTTTTGCCGTATTGCCATCAATTTCCTTGACCACTTCCTCTGCTGAAATCTCGTCGCCATATTGGTTAAAAAAATGCTCCATATCCTGTTGTTCCAATCCTTGGTTTTCCTTCTCCAGATAGCCAACAAAATCAGCCGAACTTTTAGAATAATTACCTCCTATTTTTTGAGGTGAGATTGTAATATACATAGCTCAAAAATTTACAGTTGGTTACTTGGATTTTGTTTTTCACGGAAGCGTACTTCCTTTTTTTCTTCGGCATATTTCTTTTCCAAAATCAGCGGTTTTTTGTTTGGCTGTTCTGTCTCAAAAAGGGATTGAATCATTGCGACCGTGGGCTTGGTTTGGGTCTTTTCAACATCCCTCATTATAGCGATTACTGCATTGATTCTTTTTAATAGTTTGGCTTCGATGGTTCGCCCTGTCGGACCCAATTTTTCCTTTGGGGATATCTCGTTATAGAAGAAAAAATCAAGAATATTTTCCATTGCTTCGGTATGGGTCTTGAAGTGTGTCTTTGAAAATTCCTGAAAACGTTTGGCAGTTTTCCTTTTGAACCTGATGGTGATGAATGAATCCATTTTTTTTCGCTTTTTTTTGTGTTTGACGTAAATCCATCCCTGTTTACAGACTGTGTGGGGGCATTTGACGCAAATCGAAGAAATTTATATAATCCATTAATTTTCAAGTATTTGAAAATTAATGGATTATACGCTAAAAGAAATATGTAACGTGGCTCTGCCCGTTACCCTCTTGCTATTCCTTTTCGTTCGCCACAGGCGAACAAAAATTTCATACAATCTGGCTAAAAAGCCAATTGCCTTTTAGGAATTCGAAAATTCCTCAATGTAAAATATAGATGGATACAGCTATCAGCGAAAGTTAAAAATGGGATAACTATATGAATTTATGTGAGCTGAATTTCAGCGAAATAAAGATACGCTTTTTTCTCGACTTGAAATTAATTGCATACAAAAACACCTCCAAAATTTAGAGGTGCTTGATTATTAAGTTTAGAAAATTAGATGTTGAATATGAACTTATAGGAATATAAATTTCGTAATGCTTCTTCCTCTATCATCGTTTCAAAACAGGTATAATTTTCCCTTACGTATTTGCGAATATCATCGCCAAATTTTCGTTCCACATCTTTTTTAGAATTTTCTAAAAGACGGTTTTGAGCCTCCTCGCTCAAGTCTGTAAAATTTAGATAAACCATAGCTTTAAATTTTAGTATTCGCTTGGTAACATCAGCGTATCATTTACAAAAAATAAACGCAATTCATCGAGCGGAAAATGGGTTGCCCGATAGCCGTGTTTTTCCAGAACATTATCGTTGCCATCGGTATAAATAATTTCAGCTTCGTAGCCTGTAACGACTTGTTCATCTTCGGGTAATCTTTTAAAGTCGATGGTAACAAATTCGCTTCGGTTCATCAGACTTTTTGCAATTACGGAAGTGTCCGTAATGAGCCAAAAACAATCTGCTACATTAGCAAGATATTTTAGTCCGTCTGTAAAACGTGTTCTTAATAATGGGATTTGATAGAACATTTCCGTACCGTGAAAATGTTGCAATCCTTCTTTTATTTCGTTAACTTGTGCTTTCATTGTTCATTTATTTAAGTGAATAATTAAAAGAGGGCACGAACTAATTGAAAACTGGTATCTGTGCCCTCTTGGATTTTTATGGTTACTTACCATTTTTAGACCCGACCAAAAGAATTTCCCTTGCTACAACTTCGGTATAGTATCGTTTTTCGCCTTCCTTGGTTTCATAAGAGCGTTGCGCCAATTTGCCCGCAATGGCAATTTGTTTTCCTACTACTGCATATTTCTCAATGATTGAAGCAAGTTTTCCCCAAGCCACAATACTATGCCAATGGGTTTCCGATTGCTTCTGCCCTTTTGAGTCTTCGTAATTTTCATTTGTAGCCATTGAGAACTGCGCCACAATTTTTCCGTTTTCAAGATTTGTAACCTGTGGGTCTTGCCCAAAGTTCCCGATTAACTGAACGTGATTTTTAATAGTTTTCATAATAAAAATTTTAAAGATTTTTAATGAAAAAAGGGCGCAACTTTCGAGAGGAACGCCCTCTTTAATTTTTAAGAATTACTTGTCATTTTTACTTCCAAGTAAAAGGATTTCATTTGCTTCGATTTCGGTAACAAATCGCTTGATACCCTCTTTGTCCTCGTAGCTTCGGGATTTCAATTTTCCCGTAACACCTACTTCCTTGCCTTTACCTACAAATTTTTCGATAATTTCGGCAGTCTTGCCCCAAGCCACAACGGTATGCCAATTGGTTTCTGTTTGTTTTTCGCCTTTGGCATCCTTGTAATACTCATTAGTAGCGAGTGAAAAACGGGCTACTTTTTTACCGCTTTCAAGGTTTGTAATGGTTGGCTCTTGTCCAACGTTTCCGATTAACTGTACGTGATTTTTTAAAGTACTCATAATAAAATATTTAAAGATTAATTAAAATGCTATCTGAACCATTCAGACAGTTTATTGTTATATTTTTTTGAAGTGATTTACTTATTATATCTTGAGCGTTTTCCTTTTTTGTTTTTTTTGGTGTCGCTTCCTTTTTGATGTTTTTGTAAGATTTCATAAGATTCATTTTAGATTTACTTCCCATAGCGCCCTCGCTGTTACCTTTTTTTGTTGCTGATACATTTTCAAGATTTTGAATTGATAAGGACTTATAAAAAGTGAAGCGCAGCGAGAACGTTTTATGCAGTCTGTTCAAGTTCAAAATGTTGGTATTTTGCTGGCAAAAAAAGGGTATAACAGCGAGGGTGCGGATGTAGGTCTAAAAGCTTTTGTGAAGTATAAAAACGTAGGAAGCGACACCAAATCATTAAATGGAATTCCGATTTGGCGGACGCTATTCACGATTTTGGCTTGGAAATGTAGTGTTCCTTCCCAGAGAATCGGGAAGGGTTAACGGAATGGAAAGTCGAAATTGGGGATTGTGTCCAAGATATTTGTAGTGAAGCTCTTTTCCCGAAATGTAGCTTTTCGCGAAATGCAGGGGAATGTGCTGAATGGCTTATGAAACTCGTATTAAATAAAAGGGTGAATAGTTAGCTCACTCTTCAAAAAGTATTTTTTGATTTTCAGATAATATTTTTGTTTCTGATTTTTCAGCTATTTTTAATCTATCTTTTAAAGCCTTTCTTCTTTTATCATAAATCCAACTTCTCAAACTATTCAAACGTCCCATTTCATATTCTGAAAGTTTGCTTGGTGCGATTTCAGTCATTGCATTCAATTGGCCACTATTCTTAAACTGAATTGCATACTGAAGACCTAGCCAAGTATAAATATTTACCCATTCGGTAGGCATTGGTGCTTCATAAGTTCTGGGCATCATATATGCTAAAGTTTATGTAAGCGATGCCATTTCTTCTTGTTGCATTGAACATAATAGTCGTGATAATTTTATGTTTTTAAGTATGTCTCTTGGTATTGTATCTTTCCAAGCAGATTTAAAGACAATGATGGGACTGGTGAGACAATCCATAAAATTAAAAACGAAATCGTTACTTCGCTTTTTGTTTGATTTCGATGATTTTTTCTGTGTAGATTCGGGTTCACACTCGAATCCAAAATCAAGTTGTACAAAATTAAAATTTTCCATAATGTGAGGTTTTAGTTTGAATAATGATTTAAAAGTGTTCGGTAGTACAGCTGATGCTTATCTCTGTAATAAGCTAAATGAGTCTCTGCACTATCAATTGTGTAATTTTCACTACTCAATTGATAATGTTCTTCCGCTTCTTTTAATGAAATGCTGGGTTTTACAGATAATTGTTTCATAATTTTATATATTTTAGTTAAACAATATTTGAGCATTACCCAAACGGAAGCTAAAATCACAGCTCAAAAGGAAACGGAATAAATAAGCGTAGGATGGTGCGATGGCTTTATGCCGTAGTCTTTTGATGGGTGTATTTTACGAGTTTACCTTTGCGCCGATATTGATTGATTATTTATGTTATTTTTAGCGGACTTAATTCACGATTTTGGCTTGGAAATGAAGTGTTCCGTTCCAGCGCAGCGGATCGAGTTAACGGAATGGAAAGTCAAAATTGGGGATTGTGTCCAAGACCTTTTTAGGTAAGCTCTTTTCTCGGAATGCAGCTTTTCGCGAAATGCAGGGGAATGTGCTTACTGGATTATGAAAACAAATTATCCTTATTTAGTAGGGCTTAAAGCGGACTTGACTTTAAAGATGTAGATTGGGAATGAAGCGATTCTGCCATTTTTATGGCAGGTTCAGCGCAATGGAAATCGGAAGATTTGAAGTTGTGTCCAAGACCTTTATAATGAAGCGTATTTACCGAAATGAAGCTTTTTGCGGAATGCAGGGGAATGGGCTGAATGGCAATATTAATGTCGATTCAATTCATCATCAATATTTAGGTTTCCATTTCCAATTACATTTAGGTGCAAACAATTCTGGACTGAAATAGATTTCGCTAATTAAATCAAGAAACTTATTACTTCTTAAAAGTCCACCGCAATGTTCTGGTTCAGTGGCAATTGTGAAACCTTTTATACGTTTAAAAATCCAGTTAATTAATGGATTATCCTTGTTTAGCATTTTTCGTATTTCTTCTTCCTGTAAGTAGGTAAATTCAAATGAACCATCACTTAAGCCATTCTTTACTGAAAAGAAGTCCAAATCAATATCAAAAAACACGGATGTTTCTGAAGAATTCAATAGTGCATCTTGTAAGGCTTCATACGTTTTGAATTTTTTGATTGCGTGGCTGTTTCCATAGGTATCAATCAGTTCTTCATCTTTCCAAGTGTTCTGACCAAGCTCTTGTCTACAATGCACATAAATATCCCCAATCAAATTGAGATAGGCTGCACTTAAAATATGGCCATCATTAAGACCATTGAGTTTTGCCCACGAAAACAAAGATACTTCCGCATCACTTTCTAAATCCAAATTATCTAACCATTTCCTTTCTGTTTCACAGGGATAGCATAAATCTTGGTGCCAATCTAATGAAATTAGACAAGGCGGATTATTACCTTCGTTTTTCCGTACCCATTTATTCCAGTAGAAGAATGCATACCGATGTTCTTGAAATACTGCAAGTTCAATTACTTCAGTTTCATTTGCTGGATGTGATAATATCTCACGTAAAGCCCCTGGTGGTTCAATATGGTATGGGTTTCTAAATTCAATCATTTTAGTTTTAACTCTTTTTCTTTTTTTCATATTTATAACAATTCCACCGCCTTGTACCAATAATAAAATATGGACTTATCCGGCTGGCGTTTCAATTTATTCAGGTATGCCCAATCTGCTTTTTCAATAGTAAGCTCGCTTATATCTTGTCCCTCATAATATTCAATGTCTATAATTTTTGGTTGCAATAAGATTGCATTCAAATAAGCAACTCTGGCCGAAGCTGCCATTGCTTCTTCTATCCTAAAATGTCCCGTCATTAGAAATGCACTACCAAAACTGCGAATACCACGGTTTAAATCTTCAAATTTCTTTTTTGTTTCAGCGGTGGAATTTCGTTCCCTTTTTGAAATTATAGCACAAGTGTTTATGGAATCCCACAGCACCTCTGTTTCCGTAAGATTTCTTTTGTTGAAATTTTCATCAGAACTTCTATAGGATAGTTCAGCTTTCGCGAAAGAGGAAAAGCTTTTCTTCACTATGCTTATATCGGTAATGTTTTCAAATAGTTTACCTAAATCAAACAACTGCTTGCAGATTTCCATTGCAAAAAGCTGGTCTTGTTTGTAATATGGAATACCGATAGTTTCTGGTGCAAAAGCAGTAAGCTTATCGCCACAGATGGAATTTACCGAAGGTGTGGTAATTGATATTATAGGCTCATTAACCGATAGCCAAGGAATTTCAATGGAAGATTCTATGAGCTCTGGATAATGCGGGCTGTCAAAAAGAATATCCAACAGAATGGTTCCTGGAACGTTTGGGTTGTAAACCGAATCAAATTCAAAAGTATAATGTGCCTTTGGCACGCCTTCTTTGTAGCTTCTGCGTTCATTCAAAGTGTGGCTTTTAAAATGTGAGTTGGCAACAACTGTATCAAGGATTTTTTCCAATGCGTCACGTTTTAGACTTGAAATGATGTCGATATCTATTGAAAACCGATTGCCTTCTTCAAGTAAAAGCACGAGTGAAGTGCCGCCTTTAAAGACAAAATTAAGTCCTTCTATTTTTAGATGTTCTAATAAAGAAAATGCGTGAACCATTTTTTCCAAAATGGTCACATTAATGCCTTTGTGTTCTTTTTTTGCTCGGAAAATATCCAGCCACTCTTTTGTGAAGCTTTTGTTTTCAATCATTGATTATGTCCTCTAAAATATTTGGTATGTGGTTATTCATAAATTGCTTGATTTCCTGTTCTTTCTTTCGTCTTTTCGCATAGCTAAAGAGCTTTGTGAAATTAATACTGTATCGCTCAAGTATCTTTTCATAAATATTTATGAGTTCAGAGCCTTGGTAAAAATGGTACAGGTTTTCATCGGCAAACAAGTCCACCATTATTTTTTCAAGCGTGGCGACTGGAACTACATTTTTTTTATCTTTCAATTTACTTATCGGTGCTCTTGTGACGAGACGTTTTATGACCACGGGGACAGCACTCTCGGAAATGTAGAATTCAATTTCCTTGTCATCGGGATTCAAGAAAAAATCCATTTTCAAGGAATCATTTAGATAATAGTATAGTGATTCTGTAAATTCTTTTTCCACTTCTACTACAATCATTTGATTGGATACTTGATGCAGAGTAAATTCATTTAGCCATTGGTTTTCCCATATAGCATATTGGATTTCCTCAAACCGTTCATTGGTCTTACTTGCTATTTTTAGAACACTATCAGACAGTACTGGTCTATACTTGGGTTTATAGGATATAACATACAATCCACGACCAATAGTTTTGATGATGTCTTTTTTCTTCAGGTCGTAAATGCGCCAACTAAATGTACTTTCCTTCAAATGCGGTTCAAAGTC
Source organism: Aequorivita iocasae (assembly GCF_016757735.1). Classification (NCBI taxonomy): domain Bacteria; kingdom Pseudomonadati; phylum Bacteroidota; class Flavobacteriia; order Flavobacteriales; family Flavobacteriaceae; genus Aequorivita; species Aequorivita iocasae. The sequence continues at coordinate 1,512,619 of NZ_CP068439.1, read as the reverse complement.
CAAATAGAACTGAAATAGTTCGTCCCTATCAAAGGAACTTCGCTCCTTAAATGCTTCTATAAGCTTATTTTCTACAATTTTTGGCATAATCTTTATATCAAAACTTTGCCAAAAGTACAAAAAAGTGGCGAATATTTGAAAACTAATTATTACCACTATATGAATAAAATGGTAAATATTTGATTTTGTAATACTTTTAAAATAAAAAACCCAGTTTAAGTAGGTACTGGATAAACCTTTAATAGCCTATGCCATTTCATATATTTCATCAAACAGCTTTTTATCCAACCTTTCCTGTTGGGTAAAAGTTTTCTTCAACGTATGGTGCAATACTGCATTGAACGCATTGTAGCCTAACCAGAGATTAGGCTCTTCGTTAAGCAACAAGGCTTCATAGTTCAATATCTCAATAACTTCACGAGACTTTTTTGAAGGGTCGCTGTTCTTGTCGCTACATTCGTATCGGAACAGTTTCGTCCTGTCAAGAATTGCCTTTACGAACTCTTGCGTATCGATGATTTTAAATTCCTTCATTTTGTCGAATTTCTTGGTAATGGTATAGAATTCATTGTCCAGAAACTTATCGAACAGATTGCTCAACCTGGGCATAATCAGGTGTGTATTGTTCTTACTGTGCTTGATAGAAAACTCGATTTCCGCTTGGGAAACGTGCAGGCCGTTGGAACATACTTTTCTATAAAACCCGAAGTGGCCCGAGGTCTTTTCACTACCGTCATAAGAGTTCTTGAACCGAAGCATCGGCAGTATCAAGTCCTTATGGTTCTTGACCGTAAACTGGCTTTTGTCGTCGATGATAAAGTCGGTAATAAACGACCTGTCATTTTTGTTGATGGTGCGTTTATGGAAGTTCAATTGTGCATCGGTCAGCATTTCTTCAGCTTTCTTGAAGAACAATTGATTTGGAATGTGGCCATAGCTGTTCGAGACTACATTGACAATTTTACCATTGGAAATTATGGCGTTTTCAAGCCCTCTTCTGGATTCCATTTGAGTTATACTTCTCAAAGACTTCATTTCATTGGAAACGAAGATTTCATCTTGTTGTAAATTTTGTAAATACATAATATTTGAATTTAGATTAAACAATATTTAAGCTAAACCCAAACGGAAGATAAAATCTCGGCTCAAAAGGAAACGGAATAAATAGTGAGTGGGCGAACGGCTTTATGCCGTAGTCTTTTGATGGGTGTATTTTACGAGTTTACCTTTGCGCTACTATTGATTGATTATTTTTTCTATTTGGCTCCTCATTTTCAAATAAAAATTATCTAAATAAAAAAGAAGAGCCAGCACGAATGCCGACCCTTCTTCAAACAACAAAAACTAATCGTTCCATTCCTGAATTTGCTTTTCAAGAACTATGATGCGCTCTTTTAAACGTTCTTCACGCTTGTCCCTTTTTTCGGCATATTCTTTTTCAATACCGGCAATCTTAGTTTTGTAATATCCTTGCATTGCATTGTAGAATGAAATGTTCGTTAAATTATTTACGTGATTACTTTCGCCGAAATGCACTTGCTTGGTAAGCATATACCGAATCAGCTTATGAAAAATTTCTTTTTTGAACTTCTTCTTGAAATTTTCCACGATTTCAACTTTGGATAGCTTTGATGTATCGCCCAATAATCCTGTAAAGTACTTTTGCTGACTAAAGTAGTCCACATTGTTTTCGTAGAGCGAAATTGAAAAGGCGACCATTTCATCTACCGAAAGCGTTTTCTTGGTCTCTATGTACGTAGTTTCTCGAATCATCCCGACAACTTCTTCAAACTGTCGATTATTCTCGATTTGCTTTTTCCGGATTTCCCTTTCGTTGATTTTAATGATTTGTTCATCTGGTGTACAATCATCCATTTTTCTGTTCGATAATGGTACAGAATGTACTTCGTTTGCATCTTCTGATTTTTCGATGACCTTCACTAATACTTCTTTGTGTAGGTAAGATTCAGGATGAAAAACGATGCCATTTCTAAATCCATTCGCTGTAGCCGAATTGTACTTTTCCAATTCCTCGTTATAGGTCTTGGTAGCCTCGTCAAATTCTTCTTTTAGCTCGTCTTCATTGTAGTCGTAATTCTGATATTCTTCTTTTACGGCTTCCAATGTGGGCTGAATCGGTTTTTCAATGATTTCAACATCGTCTAGCAAATAGACCTTCAAATCATTTTTCTCTAGCTGTGAAATGAACAGCTGATTACGTTCATCATCTGCCCAATACTTTCGTATTTCAGGAATCAACAGTACATTTTCTTTCTTTGATTTTTCAATCAGGTTTAAGAACGATTTGTTTTTCTTGGATTCGTAACAAGATGATTTTGTACAGACCATCTTTCCATCCCCAAATAGATTCCCTTGATTGGCTGCGTTGAACGGACATTCGACACAAGACCCTGCTTTCGGTACTAATTTTTTGTCGGTTACATCAAAGGATACTTTTTCCAAATCATAGGTCTGGTCTTTAATCATCCTGTTTATCTGGTGCGCATTGAAATCCTTGCCCATCGTTTCCAACATCATCTGCTGTTCTTCAGGTACAAAGAGCGCGACACCTACACCCAAGGAAATGGTCATTTCGCCATTGCGGACAAAGTGTTTAAAGCCTTCTATCAAACCTGCCAGCTTTAAGCGTTGTCTGATAAAGTTATCCGTTCTGCCCAATCGTTTGGCAATTTCAGTAGGCGCATATTTTTCTCTTAGATAGGCAATCGCCTCGGCTTCTTCGGTAGGCTCAACATCCTGTCTTTGCAGATTTTCGATGATTTGTACCTCCAGAACATCACTGTTCTTATAAGTCCTCACAATACAGGGTATGGTATTTTTCCCTGCCAGCATACTTGCACGATACCGACGTTCGCCCATCACGATGACATAATGTTCATTTAGTTGCCTTACCGTAATCGGTTGTAATACACCGTGCTTATCGATACTCTCTGCAAGCTGCTGTAATGCATCCTCGCTAAAAGTTTTTCTTGGTTGTTCTGGGTCGGGCTTTATTTTGCCTATAGCCAGGTTCTGAATTTGAAGTGCGGATGCTTCCATTCCATTCACTTCTTTTTTGACAATAGATTTCGCTCTACTGCGCTTCTTTGTGGTACTCGCTTTTGTTGTCATAATACTCAAATTTTAGATTAAACAATATTTGAGCAGGAACCAAACGGAAGATAAAATCTTGGCTCAAAAGGAAACGGAATAAATAAGCGCTGGCTGAAGAAATGGCTTTATGCCGTAGTCTTTTGATGGAAGTATTTTACGAGTTTAAATTGCGGTCATATTGTATGATAATAAACTCCCCTTACGAAGGAATAAGGTTGCTAATTAGCAGAATTTATTATTTTACTAGAAAAATAATAGGGTTTAATAACAAATTGAAACATTTGACATTAATACAAATGTTGCCCTGAAATTAGCAAAATGTTGTACCTATGTTGTACCCGACCTTTTTTTCGAGAGTTTTTTAAATGGAAAAAGCCGAAGATTTCTCTTCGGCTTTTGTACGGGCGGGGAGACTCGAACTCCCACACCTCGCGGCATCAGATCCTAAGTCTGACGTGTCTACCAATTCCACCACGCCCGCATTTCAATATTTTAACAGTTTTTATTTCGCTACGTCCTAAGTCTAGCGTGTCTACCAATTCCACCACGCCTGCATCAAAATCCTTCACAACACTTAGGACATATTGTAAAAGGAGTGCAAATATAAATAATACTTACAAATGAAAGCCAACTTATTTTGAAATTTTTTCAAGGTTTTTTATTCGCGCAGCCAAGCCTTCATTTTTGGAAAGGCATGATTCCCTTCCGTTTCTGCCAATCCCATCCATTGCAGTAATGGCAAGCCTATATAGTTTTTACTTTCAAACTGTTCACGAAGCCAAACAGCTTCGCCTTTATAGCCATCTTCATGAAAAACAACTTCGGGGGCCAAACCTATTTTCTTCGATGCTGCGTAAGACCACAACAATACCGCCATTTCATCCCCGGCCTTTTCTGCATTGTTTTCAATTACGTTATCGTTTAAAGTATTTCGCTCTTCTGATTTTGTTACCGCAATATGTCCTGCCTCGTGCAATAAATCTCCGGGATATTTCAGTTTTTGCAAATCAATTTGCAGGGTGCCGTTTTTAATTTGGATGCCAGGTAAAAAGGTTTCTGTTTCAATTTCGGTGAAATTATATTGAATGGATATTTCATCAAAAAACCGACAAATCCGTTCCAAAACCAAGTCGCGTTCTTTCCCCTCTTTCATTAAAGTTCTTTTTGTAATTGCTGTATCATTTCTCTGGAGATTTCGGTATCCATCAATTTCAATTGTTCAATCATTTGCAGTTTGGTTTCTCGGGAATATTCTGATTGCTGGTATTCAGCCTCAAAATTGTAACCGTTTTCAGCAAATAATATATCAGACCAATCATTGCGCAAACAGTCCATCACCAAGTGGATTCTGTCAATTTTTCCATCGTTGCGAACACTGTGCGTAAAATTGAAATTTCCATACCAGCACTCACTGGGAAGCATTTTTACTTCTTCATAATTGATAAAAAAATGAACATTTTCATTAGTAGTAATTGGAATGTGGATTCTGAAAATCCCATCTTCGTAACCCAGATTATAATCTGTGTGCTCTTTTATTACGCTGCCCGGTTTTAAATTCAGAAGCCGGATGGACTCCTTTTCGCATTCAAAAGAATCAATGATTTCTTTAAAATAGGTGCATTTTTGAAGCAGCTCCGTGTCTTTATATTTTTTATTGTTCTGCGGAAGCGCAAAAATATTGTTCATTTCACCAGTTTGGGAGCGTAGGGAGATGGAAGTCCAATCGCCCCAATAATCATTTTTGTTGAAGTGTGAAGTGAATTCATACTTTTTACATACCTCCAAATCCTTAAGTAGTTTTTCTTCCGAAAAGTGAAAAGGCAATTTCAATAAAGCAGTTTTCATAAAATGAAAGCGTTGGTTTACCTGCCAAATTACGTCATTTTTAGTACTTTTAGAAAAAATAATATATCAGAATGAAAAGTGCTAAAACTTATATTGAAAAAAACAAAAAACGGTTTTTGGATGAATTGATCGAACTGTTGAAAATACCTTCCATCAGCGCCGATTCAGCTTACAAAAAAGACGTACTAAAAACTGCGGAAGCCGTAAAAAAACAACTCGAAAAAGCAGGCTGCGATTTCGTAGAAATCTGCGAAACCCCCGGTTACCCCATTGTTTACGGCGAAAAGATAATTGATAAAAAACTCCCGACCATTTTGGTTTACGGCCATTACGACGTGCAACCGCCAGATCCACTGGATTTGTGGGACAGTCCACCGTTTGAGCCGGTCATAAAAAAAACAAAATTGCACCCCGAAGGCGCCATTTTCGCCCGCGGAAGTTGTGACGATAAAGGCCAAATGTATATGCACGTAAAGGCTTTGGAATATATGACCAAAACCGACCAACTCCCCTGCAACGTGAAATTTATGATTGAAGGCGAAGAAGAAGTGGGCAGTAGTAGTCTTGAATGGTTTGTAACCAAAAACCGGAAAAAGCTTGCCAATGATGTAATTTTGATAAGCGACACAGGAATGATCGCGAAAGATGTGCCGTCAATTACCACGGGGCTTCGCGGCTTGAGTTATGTGGAAGTGGAAGTTACCGGCCCAAACCGAGACCTGCACAGCGGGTTGTATGGCGGTGCGGTGGCAAACCCCATAAATGTGCTGACAAAAATGATTGCTTCGCTTCACGATAAAAACAACCACATTACCATTCCCGGATTTTATGATGATGTGGAAAAACTTTCCAAAAAAGAACGCGAGAAAATGGCGGAAGCGCCCTTCAGCCTTGAAAATTATAAGAAAGCATTGGACATTGACGCCGTTTATGGCGAAAAGGGATATTCCACCAACGAGCGAAATAGCATTCGCCCCACATTGGACGTGAACGGAATTTGGGGCGGTTACATAGGCGAAGGTGCAAAAACGGTAATTGCGAGCAAAGCATTTGCGAAAATAAGTATGCGTTTGGTGCCTAACCAAGACTGGAAAAAGATTACCGAGCTTTTCAAAAAGCATTTTGAAAGTATTGCTCCGGAAGGCGTTCGCGTAAAAGTGAAGCCGCATCACGGCGGTCAAGCTTATGTTACACCAATTGACAGTTTGGGCTATAAAGCTGCTGAAAAAGCGTATGAGGAAACTTTTGGAAAAACACCAATTCCACAGCGAAGCGGCGGAAGCATCCCGATTGTAGCTTTGTTTGAAAAAGAACTGAAAAGCAAAACTATTTTGATGGGTTTTGGGCTGGACAGTGACGCCATACACTCGCCCAACGAGCATTTTGGTATTTGGAATTATTTAAAGGGCATTGAAACCATACCGCAATTCTACCATTATTTTACTGAGTTGAGTAAGTAAATATAAAATTAGCTAAGTTTTATTTCAAGGCATTATTTAAATCCCCATATTGTATCCATACAGGCACGAAGACTGATAATCAATAAATTCGCTACCTTTAGGATTCAATATATCTAACCAAATATTTTGAGTTTTGAAGAAGGGGAAAAGTTTCTGGAATGAGCTAAAACGGCGCAATGTAATAAAGGGGGCCATTTCCTATGTAGTGGTGTCATGGCTCCTTATTCGCATTGCAGCACTGCTGAAGGACATTCTAGAAATGCCTCTTTGGATTTCCAAAAGTCTCTTCTACCTGCTTTTAATCGGTTTTCCAATATATTTATTGCTTACTTGGATTTTTGAATTCACACCCACGGGGTTAAAACGAACCAGTAAAGTTGCTGAATCTGCTTCCATTCGGAAAAAAACTGGAAAAAGGCTCAATAAAGTTATAATTGGAATATTAGCGCTTATTCTTGTTGTTTTAGTGATTGACAGGTTTATTATAACCGACAAAAAAAGCAACAATACTTTCGTTGACCTTCCCATAGCAATGAACTCCAAAACCATTGCGGTACTTCCATTTGAGGATTTTTCAGAAAAAAAAGACAATGAATATTTTGCCGATGGGCTTACGGAAGAACTTCTGAATTTATTATCGCAGATTAAAAATCTGAAAGTTACTTCCCGCACCTCAACCTTTTCTTTTAAAAATTCAGAATTACAGATTCCTGAAATTGCAGAAAAACTAAACGTTACGTATATTTTGGAAGGCAGCGTGCGCAAATCTGGAAACCTACTTCGTATTACCGCCCAACTTATTGAAGCAAAAAAAGACAAGCACTTATGGTCTGAAACCTATGATAGAAATCTGGACAACATATTTGCTATCCAGGACGAGGTTTCCGAAGCCGTTGTAAAAGCACTGGAACTAAATTTGTTAGATTCAAAACCGCTTCCGAAATCCAAAAAAACCAATCCTGAAGCTTATAGACTTTATCTGCAGGCAGTGCACGCCTATAATTTTTCCAGTGACGAACAAAAATTAATTGAATCCGTTTCTTTTGCCAAAAAAGCACTGGAAATAGATAATAAGTATGTGCCGGCCTGGCTGCTACTTTCAAGAGTGTACGAAACCCAGGCCAACAATGGAACATTAGGGTTTAAGCAAGGATATACTTTGGCCAAGGAAGCAGCAAATAAAGTGTTGGAGATAGACCCCGAAAATGCTTTGGCCTATGCATATTTGGCAGATATTGAGTTAAGTTATGAGTGGAATTTTACAAAAGCCAAACAATTAAATGCAATAGCCCTAAAACTGGACGGGTCTAATCCTCAAATAATAAACCTTACATCTACCCTTGCATTGGCTATGGGCAATGTGGAAAGTGCCGTTAGGCTTCAGGAATATTCAGCAAGTCTGGACCCGATTAATCCAGATTCGTATTATCAACTAATGAATGCATACTATTGTGCGGACCAGTTGGACAAAGCCGTGGAAGCTTCAAAAAAATGTATAGCATTACAGCCCAACCGCTATGCCGTCCATTATTACTACGCACGCATATTATTGCAACAAAACAATGTAAAAGCCGCCATGGAAGCTATTAAAAGAGAAGAGGATGAAGGCTGGAGTCTGCAAATTTATGCTGATATATATTACAAAATGGGCGATATGAAAAAATCTGAAGCCTATATGCGAGAACTTATTGCAAAATATTCAAGTGATATGGCCTATCAAATTGCCGAAAGTTATTCCTTTAGAGATGATACCGAAAATGCTTTTAAATGGCTGAATAAGGCATATGAAGTACACGATGTGGGATTGAACGAGGTGTTGTCTGAACCCCGCTTTAGAAATCTGCACAACGATAAAAGATGGCAAAAATTCATTGACAAAATGGGCTTCCCTATAACTGATAACGGCGCATCATGAACCTTAATGATTTTTTTAACGAGCTGAAAAGAAGGAATGTTTTTAAAGGCACGGTTTCATATTTGGTTTTTTCTTGGGTTCTGCTACAGGTTATAGCCATACTCACTCCTATCATTAATGCCCCCGTTTGGTTCGGAAAAATGATTTTAATCATTTTAATCGTCTTGCTGCCAGTGTGGGTCTGTATTTCCTGGTTTTTTGAAATTACGGCCGACGGTATCAAAAAAACGAAGAATGTTCCCAAAGAAAAATCAATTGCTCAAAAAACAGGTCAAAAACTCAATACCTTCATCATTGCTTTTTTAGCATTGGCAATAATTTTATTGTTTGTGGATAGGTTTCGGCTGCGATCACAAAAAAATGAATCTGCCATAGCCCTGGAAACGAATCCTGAAAAATCCATAGCTGTTTTGGCTTTTTCAGACATGTCGCCTAACAATCAGCAAGGTTATTTTGCCGATGGGTTGGCAGAAGAAGTGCTAAATTCCCTTGTTAACATACACGAACTGCAAGTTACTTCGCGCACCTCTGCCTTTTCATTCAAAAACAAAGCAATGGATCTGCCAGAAATAGCAAAAGCATTAAATGTAGCTTACATTCTGGAAGGCAGCGTACGCTCACAGGACAGTATTATAAGGGTAAGCGTAAACCTTGTTGAAACCAAAGGCGATACTAATATTTGGTCACAGAGTTGGGAGAAAGAGTTCAAAAATATTTTTAAGATCCAAAACGAAATTGCCGAGGCAGTGGCTGAAAATCTTCAATTGCGGATTTTGGATAAAATAATTCCGAAAGTAAAAGAACCCAATACCGATGCCTATACCTTATTTTTGGAAGGTCGCCATATATTTCACAATAACTTTGACAATTCATCCTTGCTAAAAGCTGAGCAATTATTGAAAAAATCTTTGGCCATAGATTCCACATATGCTCCAGCCTTGATAACGCTGGGCAATATTTACCACACAAAAAATAATTTCGGAATTATTAATTATGAAGAAGCTAAAAAGCTAACCTATCAAGTTGCAGAACAAGCAATAAGAGCAGACAGCATCTATGCGGAAACTTACGCGTTCCTGTCCTTATTGTCTTTGGAATACGAAAATGATATTGAAAAAGCCGGAAGACTTGCTGAAAAAGCATTGCGTTTAGAACCCAATAATGAGACCGCCCTCCACAGGGCTTCAGAAGTAGCGCTGTTACGCGGTAAAACAGAAGAGGCTATTGCAATCCATAAAAAAGTAATTACGCTGGATCCCATAAATGCTGGCAATTATTACAGTTTAGCCAACACCTATTATATGGCGAAAAACTTCAAGGAGGCCGAAATAGCTATAAAGAAATCCATTGGCTTAGACCCTAATCAAGATGTTGCGTACTCATTATATGCGCTGATACTAATAAACCAGAAACGATATAATGAAGCCTTAGATGTCATAAAAAAAGAACCTCTGGAAGGATTTAGGCTTCACGTAGAAGCTATAGCCTACCATTGTTTGGGCAATAAGGAAAAATCCAATATCGCACTGAATAAATTGATCAATGAATATGAAAAAGCTTGGAGTTTTCAAATTGCGGGAACCTTTGCAGTGCTCCAAGACAAAGAAAAAATGTATTATTGGCTAGAAAAAGCACGGACATACAATGATCTTGGACTCATTGAACTACCGAACGAACCTATGTTTGAAGCCTATAGGAACGAGACCCGATTTAAGGAATTTATGAAAAAACTGAACTATAAATATTAGTTTATATTTTCTTCACAAAATCAGTGATAATTACAATCTGTTGGCCCTCGACTTTGCCTTCAATGTACTTTTCGTTTTCGTGATCAAGAGAGATTCTACGAACTGCAGTACCTTGTTTGGCAACCATACTGCTACCCTTCACCTTTAAATCTTTTATAAGAACTACCGAATCACCGGCTTCTAAAATATTTCCATTGCAATCGCGATGAATTACTGCTTCCGCTTGATTTTCTGCTACACCAGCTTTTGCCCATTCTTTGGTTTCATCTTCCAGATACATCATATCCAACAAATCCTGCGGCCAACCTTCGACCTTTAAACGGTTTAGCATGCGCCATGCCATAACTTGTACTGCCGGCACGGTGCTCCACATGCTATCGTTCAAACAGCGCCAATGGTTTGACTCTACTTTTTCCGGATCTTCTATTTGCTCTTTACAAGTGTTGCAAATAAAAATGCTAGTTTCCGCTACATCTGTTGGAGAATTTGACACTTCAAAAACAATCAAATTTTCTTCAGAGCCGCAAAGTTCACATGCATTACCACTCCTTTCTCGTAGGTTTTTTTCTGAATTCATTTTTAATTTTTTTACTCCATTGCCAGGGCTTTGGAGAATGAGGTTGCAAATATAAACTATTCGAAAACATATGATTTCAAAAAATCCATCCTCTACATTTGTAGAATTAAAATTTTGTTCTACATTTGTAGAGTCAGTTTTAAAATTTACAAGATGACTCTTTCAAATGCCGAAGAACAATTGATGCAACTTCTCTGGAAAAAGGAACGCGCTATTATGAAAGATTTAGTGGAAGCCTATCCCGATCCAAAACCAGCAACAACAACCGTTGCCACGCTTTTGAAACGGATGCAGGACAAAAATTTTGTGGATTATAAACAAGTTGGGCGTTCGCGGGAATATTTTCCTTTGGTAAAAAAGAAAGATTATTTCTCAAAACATGTGAATGGTTTGATAAAAAATTTCTTCAATAACAGCCCATCGCAGTTTGCGTCTTTTTTTACCGAAGAAACCAATCTCTCCAAAAAAGAGCTGGAAGAACTGAAAGCGCTCATCGATTCTGAAATTAAAAAGAAATAATTATGGAGTTATATCTCTTGAAATCCGGAAGCATATTAGCAATCCTTTTCACCTTTTACAAAGTGGCTTTGGAAAATACCTCTCTGCACACTTTTAAGCGTTTTTATTTATTCGGTAGTTTATTGGCTTCTTTTTTTATTCCGCTTATCACCTTTACCAGCTATATAGAGGTTTCGCCTATCGTGCCCATTTATTCCGAAGTATCTCCGCAATCGAATTATACTGAAGTTGAACAAACCTTAAATTTCTGGCCGTTCGTGCTTTGGACTATTTATGGCCTTGGCGTGTTGTTTTTTAGCATTAAATTTTTCAGAAGTCTTTTTGGGTTAATCCAAAAAATTCGAAAAAATCCAAAATATAAAAACACCCCTTTTATAAACGTACTTTTAAACGAAACTGTAATTCCACATACTTTTTTCAACTATATATTTCTGAACAAAAAGCAATTCGAAAACCGTGAAATACCGCAGGAAGTAATATTTCACGAAGAAACACATGCGCGCCAAAAACACAGTTTGGACATTATTTTTATTGAAATATTGCAGATTGTGTTTTGGTTCAATCCGCTGTTTTATTTCTTTAAAAAAAGTATCAAACTGAACCACGAGTTTTTGGCAGACCGTGCCGTGTTAAACGCAGGTGCCGAAACTTCAGACTATCAAAAGATATTACTTGCATTCTCATCAAATGCAGCTACGCCATCGCTGGCGCATTCACTGAATTATTCATCAATCAAAAAACGATTTACACTTATGAAAACACGCACCTCCAAAAGAGCCATCTGGTTTCGAAGCCTTTTAATTTTGCCCTTGCTTTCCGTATTGATTTATGGGTTTAGCTCGAAAGAAATTATTCAAAAAAACGCACAAACAAATGAATCAATTAAAGAAAAGGCCACAAAAGCAGAAGTTGCTGAATATAACAAACTGGCAAAAAAATATAACGCGGTTGACATTGAAGAACGAATCATCAAAAAGAAGGATTTGGAACGTTTGGAAACCATTTACCGCAAAATGAACGATGAACAGAAAGCAAATGCAGAAACGTTTCCTGAGTGTCTTCCCCCACCCCCACCCAAACCTCCAAAAGCTCCGAAACCTCCAAAAGTAAAGAAAGGTGAAAAAAGTGATGTTCCACCGCCGCCGCCAGCCCCAAAGGTTTCTAAAACACCTTCAGCAGAAAACGGAAACTTATATATGGCTCCCGAGGCTCCGCCAGCGCCACTTGCAGACCCTGTGGAATATGTAAAGGAATTGGGAAAACGGGGAGCCACTTTTTACATAGGCCCGCATAAATACAGCACAGACGAAGCGATTGAAATGGTGAAAAAAAGCACGAACGATGTTACTATAGATGTAAACCAATATCCGATAGTTCATTTAGACGGATGCTAAATTAATTACCAAATATTATTTAAAAAAAATGCTTCCAAACTATAAAGTTTGGAAGCATTTTTTCCTTGTTGGGAATTTTAAATTTTATTCCAAGTGTCGTTCAAAACATTTACATCGGGCAGCATTTTATTGGGATCCAAAACCACGCGCTGCACTTGTTTGGTCGTTTTTAAAAGGTGCGTCCAGCTATTGCCACGCTGCCAGATTTCAACGGGAAGCGAGATTTCTTCTTTTGAATTGTCTTCATAAATCACTTGCAATTGGACCGGCATCGGTATCTGCCCGTCATTTTCAACTGTAATTAGATAATTGCCGTTGAAAGGTTTTACTTCTGAAATGCCTAAATCAATATTTCCATTACCATAAAACCAGCCTTTCCAAAACCAGGAAAGATCTTCGCCTGCCACGTTTTCCATATGGTTAAAAAAGTCATTAGGCTGCGGGTGTTTGAAAGCCCAAGTGTGAATATAACTTTTAAAAGCATTGTCAAAACGTTCACCGCCAAGTATGTACTCACGAAGCAAATAAAGTCCCGCTGCTGGTTTATAATAGGCCGTATATGCTAAATTCATTGCATTGGCCACATCGGGATAAGTATCAATACTCTCACGGTTTTCAAAGCTTAAATAGCGCACTAAATTTTTTGGTTTGTCTGTAGTTGTTGGAAATTCACCATTATTAAAAGCATCAGTACTGTAATGGTTTATAAAAGTATTGAAACCTTCATCCATCCATGGATAGCGTCGTTCGTTACTGCCTACAATCATTGGGAACCAGTTGTGCCCAAACTCGTGGTCTGTTACGTCCCACAGATCTGCATCCCTGCTTTGGTAATGACAAAAACTAACACCGGGATATTCCATTCCACCTACACTTGCCGCCACGTTTATTGCGTTATAATATGGGTAAGTGAAATATTTTTTTGAATAAAATTCTACAGATGCTTTGGTAAATTCCGTTGAGCGTGACCAAGCGGTTTTTCCGTCACTTTCTTTTGGATAAACTGATTGGGCCAATCCTGTTTTGCCTTCGCCAAGATTCATGCGTGCTGCGTCCCAAATAAATGCTTTGGAAGCTGCCCAAGCCACATCGCGGGTATTCTCCATTTTATAATGCCACGTGAGCGTACCTCCGGTTTTTGCGTGCGCCACTGGCTTTCCAACTTCCTCCGGTTTAATAATATAAACTGTTTTGTCACTTTTTTCAGCTTGTGACCAACGGTCCTGTTGTTCTTTTGTAAGTACTTCTTTAGGGTTTTGCAATACACCCGAACAAACTACGGTTTGGTTTGCAGGAGCGGTAATCATTACATCATAATTTCCATATTCGCAGTAAAATTCGCCTGCACCCAAATAGGGATCAGTATTCCAGCCCACTACATCGTCAAAAACTGCAACTCTCGGATACCATTGTGCTATGGCGTATATAGTGCCGTCTTTTACCTCTAGGCGGCCCATGCGGTCCATCCCCTCAACAGGAACTTTAAATTTAAAATCCATTTTTATTTCAACCTCTCCTCCTTTTGCAGCCAAAGGCTTATCGAGCCAAAGTTGCATACGCGTATCGGTAATTATATATTGGGAAGAAGTGCCCGTTTTTGTTTTTGCTGAGACGTTGCTTAATTCAAAGCCGCCTTCAATATCACCATTGTAGCGGTTTCCCTGAACAGGAGTTGTTAAGGTTCCGCGGGAATTTTCGGTAAATCGATTTTGTTCTAAATAGATCCAAATAAAATCTAAAGTTTCTGGACTGTTGTTGGTATAATGAATCGTCACATTTCCAGAAACGGTATGCGTTTTATCGTCCAGAGTAGCCTTCAAAATATAATCTGCGGAGTTTTGCCAATATTCGGGCCCCGGTTTACCCGAAGCCGTTCGGTAAACATTGCCTTGTCTGTAACTAACATTATCGAAAAGATCTTGATTGTTGGGGTTTGCTTGCTGAGCAAATAATGTAAGCGGAATCGTTGTGAGAAACAGTGAAACCAAGAAACTGAGTGTGAAATACTTCATTAGTGTTCAATTAAAAATAAACAGCTAATGTACTAAATGGTATGTAAAAATGTTGTTAAAGAATTGTTTTTGCAGTTAAAAACGGGCATAAAAAAACCTCCTGAAATTGGAGGTTTTTCTTTGTAGCGGGAACAGGACTCGAACCTGTGACCTTCGGGTTATGAGCCCGACGAGCTACCTACTGCTCTATCCCGCGATATGGACGGCAAAGATACAAAGCTTTTTAGAGTTTCCAATGATGAAAGACAAATTTTTTAAAAATAAACTTCATTGTCTTTTTCCTTTCAACATTGCTTATATTTAAATTATGAAAAATGGATTTAAAAAAATTATTTATACAGTACTCTCTTTGGGCGCATTGTTTATAATTGGAACGGTAACGGTAAACATTATCCTTAAAAAAAAGCTGGAAAACTTCATCGAGGATCGCCTGCCGCAAAATATAATCCGTGCTTATGACGACATTACTGTAGAAACTTTTGGTGGTTCACTTACCATTACAAATGCATCTCTAATAATAGAAAATAAAGAAAATGGCGCAAAGCATACATTTGTAAATGTTGAAAAACTTAAAATCTCTGACATCAGTTACTGGGATTATCTCTTTAATAGTGAAATTCATATAGAAGCAATCACGCTCACCAATCCTACAATCGCTTATTACCAAGATAGAATAGCAAAAAATGAAAGTACCCAAAACAATGATTTCTTATCAGTATACAAGCCTATACTAATTGATCGTTTAAATGTAAACAATACCAAATTTGCCATTTATGAAAAAGCAAAAGACTCTACAGAGCTTTATACCAAGGGACTTTCTGTTGCTATTGAAGGAATAAAAATAGATGCCCAAACAATAAAGCGCAAAATACCTTTGGAATATAAAAGTTATACTGCAAAAAGCGATACTGTTTTTGTGAAGGTAAGTCCCTATGAAAATCTTACAGTAAAAGATTTTACCGTTGAAAATCGAAACGCATTTTTTGAAAATTTAATTTTAAAAACTAAGTATTCAAAAAGGGAGCTTTCAAAATTGATTTCAAAAGAACGCGATCATTATGACCTTTCCTTAAAATCCCTCTCAGTTGAAGGAATTGATTTTGGCTTTAACCAAAATCGTTTCTTTGCAAAAAGCAAATTGCTTTCCTTGTCTGCTCCATCGCTTGAAATTTACAGGGATAAATTGGTAGCAGACGAAACAAAAACAAAACCGTTGTACAGTAAAATGTTACGTGAACTACCTTTTGACCTAACAATTGATTCTTTAAAAATTAGCGATGCGAAAATAATCTATGAAGAACGACAGAAGGCTGAAAACATGGGCGGATCCATAAATTTTGAAAATCTTGAAGCATCCATCTCAAATGTGAGCAACACCTACAGTAGTCCCACTAAAACCGAAGCGAAGATAAAAGCCGACTTTATGGAAAATACGCCAATCTCTGTAAATTGGAGTTTTGATGTACAAAATAAAAATGATCAGTTTCTATTCAGTGCCGATGTAGGTCACTTAGTAGCAGATAGACTTAACAGTTTTACCGAGCCTAATTTAAAAGTGAGATTGGAGGGCACTACCGACCAAACATATTTTACAATTGATGGTAATAATGATACATCAACAATAGATATGAAGATTAAATATTCAGATTTTAAGGTTTTGCTTTTGCAAAATGAAGGTGAAAAGAAAAATAAGTTTCTATCTGCTGTGGCAAACATTTTTATCTCCAAAAACAGTCAAGAAAAAAACGAATATTACAAAGAAGGAACCGCAGAAGCTACGCGCAACAAGTCAAAATCTGTTTTTAATTTTTTATGGCTGAACATAAAAAACGCCCTTAAAAAAATCCTGATCTAATTTTAATGGCTTATCCACTGAATAGCTTCAAGCCTTTGTTTTGAATTAAAAAGACGTATTTCGGCGTTAAAAAAAAGTTTCTCAAGAGAACTAAAAAGCTGTACCCATTTCCGATCTGTAACTACTGCCACTTTTTCAAAACGGTTCCCGGTCTTAATCTTAAAAGGAATGCTTTTCAATACAGCCTTGAGCGAGATTTCAGCATTGGAAGTATCTTCAATATAAAAACTAACGGTATCAAAATATTCTAATTTCTCTAAAACTTCATTTTGAATTTTATCAACTGAATTTTCATTGTAAGGACCATCTATAATAAAACCAATAATGTTGTCTGCAAGACTAAATGTGGAGAGCATAGGATGTTCTGGGTTGGTTTGTTTCCATAAATTTAAAAAAATAAAACTTACTGACCAATACTGTTCGCTGAAAAGCCAATAAGTTCGCCATCTTGGAAGGTTACTTCCAATTCAATGGGGTTACAACAAATTTCACAATCCTCAATATATTTTTGATGTCGGACAGAAGTATCCAACAACATCGAAATCTCTTCCCAGCAGTGGGGACATTGAAAAAAATATTCGAACATAACTATTATTTTAAGAGGTCATTTTCGCCAAGTTCCTTTTCCAATGCCTCTTTTACAAATTTATAACCTGCGTTTTTTGCGTAAAAGAAATTGGCCAAAAAAGAAAGAAATTTATTTTTCAGCAAATGTTTCACAATCAATCCAATGCGATCCTTTATTTTGGATTTGTAACGGCTTTCAAACTCAGAAAAAGATAATTTAGGGTACGGTAAATCCTGAATTTCCGCATCCTTTCCATAGTTGATTTTATCTACCTGATTGTCAAAATTTCGCAACACGCGCATATCGGGTATAATTGGAAAGAATTTTTCTCCGTTCGGGTCCATTGCTGGCACCGAAAATTGATACCTATCTTTTATGGCACTATTGGGAACAATACTTAAGCGTTTTTCAATATCTTCGGAAGCTACCGCAAAATAGTATCGTAAGAAAACCTGACAGTTTTTTCTGCCCAACTGAAAATCGTGCTCCCGAAAATCTCGGCTCAAAAACCCTGCAAATCCACCGATGGGAGCAGCTGCCAAGTCATTTTTTGGACGAACCCATTTCCCGTCTTTTTCAATCTTACGAATGGGCTCAATTAAAAATTTGGTACGGTCTGTCATATCCAGCGCGTCCAAAA
Organism: Aequorivita iocasae; assembly: GCF_016757735.1. Taxonomy (NCBI): domain Bacteria; kingdom Pseudomonadati; phylum Bacteroidota; class Flavobacteriia; order Flavobacteriales; family Flavobacteriaceae; genus Aequorivita; species Aequorivita iocasae. The sequence continues at coordinate 1,494,972 of NZ_CP068439.1, read as the reverse complement.
TTCCATCCTGGTTGAACATTACCTGATTGCGAAGTGCTTTTAAAAGCCCTCCTGCTATGCTCATAATTCCGCTGCCACTTTCAGCAACGTCGTGATCTTTGTTCGGAAACGGATCTATCATTATTACTCCGTATTTGCACGCTTCAATACTTTTTGGGTTCTTTTCCCGCAAAACTTTCAGTCCAATTCCGTAGGGTTCGTTATTAATAACGCCCCCATCCACAGAGTTAAATTTATAAATAGCGCCTTCGGGCAAAAGCGGTTCGATGCCTTTGGATTTATTGAACAAATATTTCGGATACCGTTTTATGTATTCTGCTGAAATGGCAACCTCCCGTGATTTTAAACCAATTGGAAATGCTGCAGTACTCAATGTGGCATCCTTTAAATATTGAAGATGCGTTTCGTTTGAAAGATCAAGCACATAGTACAGTTCGTCTTCCTTTTCGGGTATTCCAGTAGGGAATTTATCATTTTTTAGCTTATACCTGAAAAAACCTCCGTGATTTGTGATAACCGTACCTTTAGAAGTATCGCGGCCACTTGCATCAAAATTTACCATAAAATTAATGCCTCGTAAATTGGTAGTAGTCAAAATCACGTCAAGACTGTCTGAGGCATATTTGGGAATTTCACGCTGTTCGCGTACAGCCAGAGCTTCGTCGGCAATTACATCTATTGCTTGGGTGTTAAGTAAAGAGCGTACTTCGCCATATTCCTTTAAATCACTATTGTTAAGTAGTTTATCAACCGTACTATTTTCAGCAGTGTTGCCCATATCTACCCAACTTTTATAAAAAATGTTATTGGTTCCTGTGGGATTGTCTTTGTTGAAGCTTTTGAAATTTTTGTCAGCCAATGCCATAAAAGTCAATGAGCCAGAAATACCACCAGCCGAAGAGCCACTTATAACGTCAATCTCCACTTGATGCATCGGGATGGTGTGATCATAATCTGGATGTGCAACTCCAAGTTTTCTGTTTTTCTCCTTGGCCTTTTCCCACAGGTCGAGTGTTTCAATTAAATAATCCAAAACGCCAGCAGTATAAGCCCCCGCAGAAACGGCACCTGCCATTGTAATACAAAGCTTGAAAGTGTTTTCGTTTTCCATAATCCCCACGATTAATTTTAACTTATTAAAAAATAACAAGTTAAGATAATTAATCGAAAGAATTTATAGGATTTTCCCTGTTTTTAGGATAGGGATTCCACTGTTTCCTGAAGCACTTCCCACTCTTCCATCAGCTTCTTGAGTTTCTTTTTCTTTTCTTGATACTTGTCAAAAAAGTGTGGCTTGGCAATGGTTTCTTCGTAATTTATAAGAAGTTCGGTGTCAATAGTTGCAATCTCTTTTTCCAAAGATGAAATTGCCGATTCTACATTGCTTAATTTATTTTTTACCGATTTCAGTTTTTTCTGAATTTCATATTCCTCGCCGGCGCTTCTCTTTTCTTTTACTTCGGAAACGACCGTCTTCTTTTCAGCTTCACGAAGGTTTTGAAGGTTTCGCTGTTCAAGGAAATAATCAATATCACCCAAATATTCTTTGATGTGGTGGTCTTTAAATTCGTAAACCTTATTGGTTAATCCTTGCAGAAAATCACGGTCGTGGGAAACCAAAAGCAAAGTTCCTTCAAAACTTTTCAGCGCATCCTTCAATACGTTTTTGGATTTTATGTCGAGGTGGTTTGTGGGCTCATCCATCACCAAAACATTGAAAGGCTGCAAAAGCAATTTTGCCAGAGCCAAACGGTTTCGTTCGCCCCCACTCAGCACACGTACAAATTTTTCAACCTCATCTCCACGGAAAAGGAAAGACCCCAAAATATCACGGACTCGGCTTCGGTTTTTTTCATTGGCCGCATCAATCATCGTGTCGAGTACCGTTTTGCTTCCGTCCAGGTAATCAGCTTGGTTTTGCGCAAAATAACCTATCTGCACATTGTGGCCCAAAGTGAGTTTCCCATCGTATTCTATCTCACCAACAATTATTTTTGCCAAAGTAGATTTCCCTTGCCCGTTTTGACCAACAAAAGCAATTTTGCTGTCGCGATCTACCAAAAGGTCCACGCCATTCAAAACATTTTTTTCGCCATAGTTTTTTGAAATATTTTCGGCTTCAATAACTACTTTTCCAGGGGTGATTGAAACTGGAAAACGCAGCGTCATAACACTGTTATCGTCTTCATCTACCTCAATACGGTCTATTTTGTCCAATTTTTTTATGAGCGACTGCGCCATCGTGGCTTTACTTGCCTTTGCGCGAAATTTATCAATCAATTTTTCAGTCTGTTCAATCTGCTTTTGCTGATTTTTCTGCGACGCCAATTGTTGCTCGCGCAGTTCATTCCGGAGAATTAAATATTGGGTGTATGGCTTGTTGAAATCGTAAATTTTTCCAAGGGAAATTTCAATGGTACGATTGGTCACGTTGTCCAAAAACATTTTATCGTGGGAAACGATTACAACGGCACCTGCATATCCTTTTAAGAATTCTTCCAACCAAAGAATAGATTCAATATCCAAGTGGTTTGTAGGCTCATCCAGCAGTAAAATATCGTTGTTTTGAAGCAGAAGTTTGGCAAGTTCGATACGCATGCGCCACCCGCCGGAAAAGGTTTCGGTGAGCTTTGTAAAATCTTCCCGCTGAAAACCCAAACCCTGCAAAATACGTTCGGTTTCGCCTTGGTAATTGTAACCGCCGTGGATTTCATATTGATGTTGCACCTCATTTAAATCAACCATTAATTGATGGTAACCATCACTTTCATAATCGGTGCGCTCGGCTAATTGCGTATTGATTTCAGCAAGTTGTTTTTCAAGCTTTTTGATTTCTGTAAAAGCTTCGTAAGATTCTTCCAAAACAGTTCGGCCTTTTTCAAAATCGATATCTTGTTTCAGAAAACCAATGGATATTTCTTTATCGGTCGCTATTTGGCCACTATCGTATTCCTGCTCGCCGGCAATGATTTTTAAAAGCGTTGATTTGCCAGCGCCGTTTTTACCTACCAAACCAACCCTGTCTCCGGGTTTTAATTGAAAGGTAATTTTCTCAAACAAGTAGTCGCCCTGAAAGGAAACCGATAAATTGTGGATATTGACCATTATAAAGCGCTAAAATTTCTGCAAAGATGCTTAATTTTGCACTGCTAAAAAAACCGATTATGCAATTCCTCAAAGGCTCCAAACTCTACAGTATATTTACGGGAACTTGCCCAGTGTGCCATAAAGGTGAAATGTACGTGGAACGCAATCCTTACAAACTCACAAAAGTCTTGAAAATGCACGAACGTTGCAGCCATTGCAACACAAAATTCAAAATTGAGCCTTCTTTTTTTTACGGTGCAATGTATGTAAGTTATGCGGTGGGTGTGGCCATTGCGGTTGCAGCCTTTATAATTGCCTATTTTTTTATCGGGTTGGATAGAGACTATACCTTTCTTGCCATTATAGTCACTCTGGTTATTATGCTTCCCCTTATTTTAAGGGTATCCCGAAATATTTGGATCAACTTTTTTATGAAGTATGACAAAAATAAGGCCAAAGCATAATTCCAGGCTTTTATAACATTCTTGTAATATCCATTTCTTTTGGAAGCGGTGTTTCTTTTTCCAAATAATTAAAAAGAATTTCCGAAAGCATGGGTGCCATCAAAAAACCGCGCGAGCCCAACCCATTAAAGAAAACTAAATTCGGACTTTCAATTAAATTGCCCAAAAGGGGCCTATGGTCTTTGGTAGTGGGTCTTACGCCAGCGGTTTGTCCTACTAGCTCAAATGGGCAATTGATAAATGTTTTTAGTTTTGAAAGTATTTCTTCTTTCGCTTCCTCAGTAGCATCAACACTATAATCATCGCGGCTGTAGGTTGCACCAACTTTGTAGTGATCTTTTCCCAAAGGAATAACATACACGGGGCCTTTTAAAAGCGTCTCTATTTTAAGTTCAGGGGCGTAAATAATAACATATTCGCCTTTGTTCCCAATTAAAGTCTGTTTTGGAAAAAAGGGATTCTCAATCGCTTTTGCGCCTTCGGCGAAAATGATTTTCTTTGCTGAAATGTTTTTATAAATCACTCCGTTTTCTTTTTGCACCACATCTTTGTATTGAAAGACTTCGGCAACCAAATTATTTGTTTTCAAAAGAAAATTTCGATATTCTGAAAGTAAAATATCGGTTTGTATCTGGGCTGTTCCCAAAACCTTTCCGAAACCGAACGGAGCATTAACGGCTGGGTTTTTATTCTTTAAAAACTCAGAGGAAAGAAACTGTCGAAGGTCCTTTTTATCACTTGCCACAGACCAATTGTTCTGCTCTTCCACACTTTTAAATACTCGCAAAATTGGGGTTTTAATAAAGAATTCTTCTCCAATTTTATCTGAAAGTGTTTTGTAGAAATTAACTGCCACAGGAAAAAAGTCTGAGGCATTCCAAGCCGCTGTGAAGCGTTTAAGCACTGTTGGGTTAAAAACACCGCCAGACTTTGCCGTGGAGCCTTCTGCGCCGTTATCAATCACCACAAAGCTTTTCCCTTTGTTTTGGAGCTGTTCGCACAAAGTTATTCCTGCAATCCCGAGCCCTACGATTATGTAATCTTTTTCAATCATTATTGTGATATAAAAAACCCTTCAATTTCCGAAAATGAAATTTGAAGGGTTTTTTTAAAAGTATGGTTTTACTAATTGATTAATAATTCCACAAATCTATTTCTATGTTACGTATTTGTTCTTTGATTCTTTCAGATTCCAGCAATTGCATAAGAGCATTATCATTGATGTAATCTTTTACATCCCTATCGCCCTGTACGTTATCTTCTTTATAAATTACGGCGTTGAAACGGCGCGAATTTAACAAGTGATCGTACGAAATAGGCTGCGATGTATTCTTTCGGTTGAAAGCTTTTGCCTCGTGTAAAACTTCACGTGCGCCTGGGAACCAAACCCAGAAAAGCTCAACCTTCGAATCAATTCCATCTTCTGGGAATGCTTTTGAACGTGCTTCATTTGCGACGGGACAAATTCCCAGCATACGATACTTTAGCTCGCCTTGACGCTTGTCTAGATACCAATAGCCTCTAATGTGCCATTCTTCTATATCACCGGCATCCAATGAAAAACGACGTACGTATTGAGGATCTACGGTTCCTTCAGCATTATACTGCTCAATACCTAAATCGGTAGTATCGCTGTAAACCAAAGAAGCTTCTATATCCTGAAGTGTACGTTTTTCAGTAAAATATGAATCTGCGTAAACGTTTTCAATTTTTCCGTTTTTGATGTTTTTCACCAAAACGTCATAAAGCGAACGCCTGTCTGCTCCAATGTTGTTTGTATCTATAGGATAATACAGAGGAAAGTTTACTCTTTCATCAAGATCGATAATTTCCCAAGTAGTTTTGGACCATAGCACATCACGCTCGTCAGTATAGCCATAAGGCAACGGCTCATCATTGTCATAAGCAATCTGCGCTTCGGTCTTCTTGCCTATATCTTCAGGGGTTTTAGCGTTTAAAATGTTCACCTGTGCACTTGCACCAGCGGCCATTCCAAAACCAAAAACACATAAAACAACATTTTTCAAATTCATACTATAGGGTTTTATACTAAATATTAGTTTGTCAATTCAATAATAACTGGAGACGTTTTCTTAAGCATTACTCCGCTACCGGAAACACTTGCATTAATATCAAAAATTTGAACAGTCTCGCCTCTTCCAGCTCTTCTTAGCGCACCTTTGGCGGCTGCATCAAGCTTTGTTCCATTTACACGAACGGTTGGTTGTCCAGAAACTTTAAAACTAAAGCCTGAAACATTTAGGTTTACATCAAAATCGAAATCTGGCAATACTGCAGATATCGAAGAAATCTCAAGTCCTCCACGTTCCATACGTACAATTCCGGTTTCACCACGAATAGCACCTACAGGAGCCGGAATATCCTTGATACGGAATTCGGCCGGTGTACTTATACGATCTCCATTAGGCAGTGTTCCACTAGCTGTAATGGTAACTGTTCTTCCCGTACCTGGACGCATTACGTATTTACTTCCAGAAACTTTTGAAAGACCTGGAGCGCGTGCATCTACTTTATTGTCAGGAATACCAGGAATAGAAACCGTCATTGGGTTATCTACACCACGGTACACCACGTTCATTTTATCGGCAGCAATCACTGCACTGTTTGGTTTAGAAATAGTTGAGAATCCTACATTTACAGGAATTTCTTTTTCTTCACCGTTTTCAAGGAAGATAAGATTTCCTTCAATTTTGTGGTCACCAGGTGAACCGGCACTAATCTTCAACATCACTTTACCGTTCTCAATTGCATATTGTCCTTCAGATAATGGTCTTCCATCTAATGTAAGTTCTACACGATTCGGTCTTGTATTTGGATCCTTACGTCCAAGCACAATTCCACCGTCAAATTCTTCGCCGGCATAATACGCAGACTTGGTGGATTCCAAAAGGGTGTTATACTGTGTAAATGAAAGCGCAGCTGCTTGCTGGCCTGCCAGCATATTTGAAAGAATCTCGTTTTCGGTAGTTTTTACGTCATTCTGTAATTGCGTCATTTTTGTTCTTGAAGCTACTAAAGGAAACCCTTCAAAATGATAATTCAACCAAGGTACTTTAACACCGTCACGACGTTCAACCGGTTGTGTTTCAAATTTTTTAGCAACATCTGCGGCAATGCTTTGATAACGTGGATCATCACCTATAACACTTAAAACACCTTCACGGTATTTGTCAATTTGGGCAACAAACTCCTGTCCTGCGGGTGATAATTTATCTCCTTGGAAAAACTTCTGATCAAGAAAGTCTGCCTTATCTTGAACTTCGTAATCTTGGGCATCTTCAGGCTTAACAGTGCTCATCATATCACTTTTAACACCTTCAATATAAGAATCAAACTCACTTGAAATAGCGCTTATTCTGTCAGCTTTTTCTTTTACCGCACCATATTGTTCAGGTTGTTCAGAAGCTTTGGTTGCAAGACTTTCCATAAAGGCAGTATTTCTTGCCTCGGAAGCGTTGTTAGATTCTGTTAATCGTTCATTAAGTAATCCAAAAGCCGATAATACTTCTTTGGACATATTCAGTGCAAGCATTGCGATGAAAACCAGATACATCAGGTTAATCATCTTCTGCCTTGGGGATAGTTTTCCTCCTGCCATTTTTATTCTTTTTTAAAGATTAATAATTAAGGTGAAAACCTATCTTAGTTTCTATTAGTCATTGCAGAAAGCATACCTCCGTAAACCCCGTTCAATGAAGAAAGGTTGGTAGCCAAGTGCTGCATTTGTTGTTTTAGTTGTTCCGCGTTTTCAGCAACCGCTTGGTTAGCTTCCGCTTGACGGCTTGTAGATTCAATTTGTACTTTGTACAGACTGTTCAATGAATCCATTTGTGCTGCTGCAAGGGCCATTTCCTCACTATATTTTTTAGTGGAGTTCATAGCTTCCGCAGTAGGGGCCATACTTTTCGTTGCGCCTTCAAAAGAACGGATGCTGGTTGAAAGGCTGTTCATCAATTCGGAATCGATACGGGCCTCTTTAAGCATTTCGTCTAGTTTTTTAGACAAAAGTCCTTGAGCGTCTTCTGGTTCTTTCGTAGCCTTTTTGGTGCTTGCGGCGCCTCCAGCCAATTCTGGATAAACCAAAGACCAATCCAAATCGTCATCTACTGGCTCAAAAGCGGAAATTGCAAAAATTATTGCCTCAGTAATAAGACCGATTGCCAAGAGAAGTCCTCCATTTAATGGGCCTAATTCCCAGTGAAGAATTTTGAAAAGTGCTCCTAAGATTACAATAGATGCCCCGAGGCCATAGGCCATATTAAATAATTTTTTTGATGATCTTGATTGTGCCATAATACTTAAATTTTTAGTTGAGAGTTTTGATTAAGGTTAATTCAGTTTAGTAAATAAGGGAATATTAGCGAGCATCGCCAAAGTTTTGATTTAAGGTAACATCTGTACCCATATAATCTTGTACAGTTCTGAAGCCTATATAGCTTCGAGCAGAATCTGCATATTCGTAATCACGGGTACTTACTTGAAGGAAATAAGCAACATCTTTCCAAGAACCGCCACGCACCACTTTTCGCATATTATTTGGATCGTTCACGTTTGGGTTCATAGTAGAAGTGTAATCATAAGAAGCAGGGTCATACGAAGAAGCCACCCACTCAGCAACGTTTCCTGCCATATTGTACAGGTTGAAATCATTGGGCTCATAAGCATCTGCCTCTACGGTATAAAGGGCTTGGTCAGCAGCATAATCCCCACGCAAAGGTTTAAAATTAGCCATAAAACAACCACGGTCGTTTTTAGCATAAGGCCCTCCCCAAGGGTAGGTTGCAGATTCCAGACCGCCACGTGCGGCATATTCCCATTCAGCCTCTCCAGGCAAACGGAAAGAATTCACATGATTTTTATTTTTTGATTTTTGATAAGAATTCTTATAAAGGGTTCTCCAAGCACAGAATGCCTTGGCTTGTTTCCAATTTACTCCCACAACCGGATAGTCCCCGTAAGCCTCATGCCAGAAATAGTCATTGTGCATTGGTTCATTATAGGAATAGTTGAAATCTTTAATCCATACCGTAGTATCAGGATAAATGTTCAATTCTTCTTTTTTGATGAAATCTTTTCTTCTCTTGGTTTTGTCACGTGCAGCAGACTCAATATCCATGTAGGTATATTGAAAATTCAATTTGCTAACGTCAATGGTACGCTGGCCGTTATATGCTTCTTCGGTAGGAATATACATAGTATCCATTACTTCAGAATAATATTCATCTGGGTATTCTGATGTATCCCAAATCAAGTCTACATTATCGTTGAGTTTTCTACCGGCATAATAATCTTCACCCATACCGAAATAATTGTCGTACATATATTGTTGGTAAGGGGTCATTTCTTCGTTTTCTTGGTCAACAAAAGCAAATTCTCCAATTCCGCCATCTCCAGGAGTTGCTCCTACCTCATCGGCCATAATTGCCAAACGTAGTCTTACAGTAGAATCTCGCACCCAATTAACAAATTGACGGTACTCGGCATTGGTTATTTCGGTTTCGTCCATATAGAAAGATCGAACGGTCACGGTCTTTGTTGGCGCATCATTAATGGCAACAAAATCATCATCACTCTTACCCATGATGAAGGATCCACCAGGGATAAGTGTCATTCCGTAAGGCTTTTGAGGATACCATTTTTTACCTTTTGCCCCAACCAGCTCTCCCCGGTCTCCGGAGTTACAACTGAACAAAAAGGCAACGATCGCAGTTAATGCAATAAACTTCTTCATAGGTATTTAGGTTAAATTTCGAGATTCAAGGGCGTAAACCTATCTATAAAATTCCAAAAAAACAATTTTTTTTTGAAAAACCCTTGATCCCCGTTTTTACTTGTGTTATTTGATTATACTTCATTTTTGTGGCGGGCTTTTAACCACCGTTCAGGAATTTCCTGATTGCATGCACCCAAATATTCGCCATAAGTGCAAGGTAATAACGTTCTTCTTTTTAATTTATTATTAACATTTGAAAGAAATGGTAAAACTATCCACCACCTTTCTGTTTTATTGCTTTTTTTAAATTCCAACACCTCATCATCAATGGGAACTTTATAGGTGGTAAAAAGATTTTCATTGTCAAAATCATCATCCTCAACCCTGAAATTATAACCTTCTATAAAGTACCAAAGTATTTGCGCAACAAGCATTGCTCCACTTTTGCTTTCTATGGAATCACTCAATTCGTAAACGCCAAATGACTTTACTTTATTGCTTATACCGGCATATCGGGCTATTGCACATATCTCCCGACTGTCAAAACCATTAGGGCTTTCGTTGTTTTTATAACTTAATTCTGTGCTTTTTATTGCTGTAACATCCAGAGTTACCATATCAGCATCACGCATTATGGGTTCTACAGAGGTTATATCTGCGGTTATCTCCCCCAAACGATAGGCATCAAAAAAAAGTTTATCCATTAAAACGATTTCTTGGGGAGCATTAAAAAAGGATTGATAGCCCAGAACACTGTAATTAAAAAGGTTATAGGGCTGTTCAACCACCATTTTCCCGACATAGGATTTATTTGAAATTGGCAACTCAGCATTTCCAAGGTCAAATCGATTGTCTATGTTCACTATGTTTACCATTCCCTCCAAGCCGTCATAAGCCCGATATTGCGAAAAGGCCAAATCCTGACTTCCACCCAACACAATGGGCACAATGTTTTTTTTCAAAAGGGCAGAAATCACTTCTTTGGCAGCAAAGCGTGTGTCTACAGCCGATTGGCCCTTTTCAATATCGCCTAGATCAATTATTTTGTGGCTCCAATTGCCTGGGTACAACGAGTATATCGCTTTTCGGTAGGCATCAAAAGATATTTCCCCTCCAATAAAATTTACATCGTCTCGGTTTTCCTTAATTCCAAGAAGGGCAAATTTCACATTCTTTAAATTAGGTAATTCACCGGTTTTAGAATGGGCTTCAATTAGTTTTCCCAAGGTTCCCGGAGGCAGAATTTCCCGGTGTGCCAATATTTTTTTAGAAACTGGGGATAAAAATTCTATCATTATTTTTTCTTGGCCGTGGTTTTTTTCTTAGTTGCGGTTTTCTTTTTTGTGGTAGATTTCTTTTTTGGGCTTTTCCTTGCCAGCAGGTCTTTCGCTTCTTCTAAAGTTATTTTGTCAGCTTCGGTACCTTTGGGTAATTCTACCTTTGTTTTTCCTTTTATTAAATTGAAACGCCCCCAACGTGCTTTTTCAATTCGTATTTTTTCTTCCGGCCATTCGTTTATCAATTTATCGATTTCTTTTTGTTTTTTATCTTCGATAAGCTGTTCAATATCTTCGTCGGAAAGATTGTCAAAATCGTATTTTTTGTTCACGTTTATGAACATATTGTTCCATTTTATAAAAGGACCAAAACGCCCCACTCCTTTTTGAACTGGCAAATCCTCATACATATATATAGGTGCGTCGGCCTTTTTCTTTTCTTCAATCAACTCTTTTGCAAAGGCCATATCCACATCCAGTGGGTCCATTCCCTTCGGAAGCGAAATAAAGGTTTTACCGAAACGCACGTACGGCCCAAAGCGGCCGTTATTCACCTCAACTTCTTCTTTTTCATAAATGCCTAAAGTCTTCGGGAGCTTAAACAAATCCATTACTTCCTCAAAAGTAACCAAGTGCAATTGCTGGTCGGGACGAAGGCTTGCGAATTTCTTTTCCTCATCATCAGGTGCGCCAATCTGCGCCATCGGGCCATATTTTCCGAGGCGAACCAAAACGGTTTTTCCAGTTTCGGGGTCTTCGCCAAGAATACGCTCACCACTTTCGCGGTCTGCGTTTTCTTCAACGTGTTCAACCCTTGGGTGAAATTTTCCGTAGAAATCTTTCATCATCTTCGTCCACTCCTCTTTGCCCTCTGCGATGTCGTCAAAATCCTGCTCTACTTTTGCAGTGAAATTATAATCGAGAATATTTTCAAAATGATCAACCAAAAAGTCGTTCACGATCATCCCGATATCAGTGGGAACCAATTTTCCTTTGTCACTGCCAACAGTTTCGGTTAATGTTTTGTCTTTTATGTTTTCTTTTTGAAGTGTAAGCTGAAGATATTTTCGCTCTACCCCTTCTACAGTTCCTTTTTCAACATAATTTCTGCTGATAATTGTGGAAATGGTAGGCGCATAGGTTGAAGGCCGGCCAATGCCGAGTTCTTCCAATTGTTTCACTAAAGAAGCCTCCGTGTAGCGATACGGTGGACGAGTAAACCTTTCCGTCGCGGTGATGTAATTATTTTCGAGTGAATCGCCCTTTTTCATATTTGGCAGCATGCCTTCCTGCTCTTCTTCCTCAAAATCGGTTCCTTCCAAATACACTTTTAAGAAACCGTCAAACTTTATCATTTCACCATTTGCAGTAAAGTTTTCTGAAACTTTTTCTTTGGAAAGCACATCAATCTTCACATTGGTTCGCTCCAATTGTGCATCGCTCATTTGCGAAGCCAGTGTGCGTTTCCAAATTAAATCGTATAAACGAGCTTGGTCATAATCGCCAGAAATGGTGTGCTGGCTCATATCGGTTGGCCGTATGGCCTCGTGTGCTTCCTGCGCGCCCTTGCTCTTACCTTTGTAATCCCGGGGTTTGCTGTATTCTTTTCCGTATGAAGAAACTATTTCTTTTTGTGCTGCGTTTTTTGCATCGTTGCTAAGGTTGACGCTGTCGGTACGCATATAGGTTATAAGCCCAGCTTCGTAGAGCCTTTGGGCTATGGTCATCGTCTTTCCTACTGAAAAATAGAGTTTTCGCGCGGCTTCCTGTTGCAAAGTGGAGGTGGTAAAAGGCGCCGCAGGACTTTTGCTGGCAGGTTTTTTTGTTAAATCTGAAATTTTATACTCGGCACCCAGATTCTTCCGAAGGAACTCACGGGCTTCTTCTTCTGTATCAAAATTCTTGGGAAGTTTTGCCTTGAATTTACTACCGTCAGCAGTAGTAAATTCAGCATCAATTCTATAGGACCCCACCGGAGTGAAAGCTTCAATTTCTCTTTCGCGCTCCACAATCAGTCTTACTGCAACAGATTGCACACGGCCTGCAGAAAGTCCGCCCTTTACCTTTTTCCAAAGAACGGGCGAAAGTTCATACCCCACCAGACGGTCGAGCACGCGGCGCGCCTGCTGTGCGTTTACCAAATTATAATCAATTTGGCGCGGATTTTCAATGGCTTTTAAAATGGCAGATTTAGTAATTTCGTGAAAAACAATACGTTTGGTTTTGTTTTTGTCCAGCTTCAATTCTTCGGCCAAATGCCACGCAATGGCTTCTCCTTCGCGGTCCTCATCACTTGCCAGCCAGACCATATCGGCTTTTTTGGAGAGTGCCCTTAATTCAGTAACCAACTTCTTTTTGTCACTACTCACTATATATTTAGGTGTGAAATCCCCTTCCACGTCCACGCCCAATTCCTTGGACGGAAGATCTGCAATGTGCCCAAAACTGGAGGAAACCTTGAAATCTTTCCCAAGAAATTTTTCAATGGTTCTTGCTTTTGCTGGGGACTCAACGATCACTAAATTCTTTGCCATATACATAATTGTTATGCGTACAAAAGTATATGAATTTTTTAATACACAATTTTTGGGGTTGAAATTTAGCCAACTGTTAACACCAATGAACAGTTTATTTATACTATTTTTAAATTCCTCGGTATTGAAAATGAAGTAATGAAATCATCAAAAAATTCTTTTTTTACAATGGTGCTGCTTGTCGTCTTGATTGGCATGCAGAGTTGTGGAACATCTTTACGTGTGTTGAACACCCCAACATTTTCAGAAGATAACACTATCAATTGTATTATTGAAATACCCGCGGGAACCAGCAAAAAAATTGAATTTAAAAAAGAATCCAAAAAATATATCGTGGATGTTCGCGACGGAAAAGATAGAATTATTGAATATCTGCCCTACCCCGGAAACTATGGCTTTATAGCTTCAACGTATTCCAATCCCAAGAAAGGCGGCGATGGCGATGCGCTGGATGTCTTGGTACTTTGCGAGTCTCTGAAAACGGGAACCATTCTTGAAACGAAACCGATTGCAGTTTTAAAACTTTTGGACGATGGCGAATCTGATTATAAAGTAATCTGCATTCCGGCCGACGAAAAATTGCGAACAGTTTCTGCCGAAACTTTTGATGAATTCTTAAAAAAATATCCAAATGCGCTTCAATTAATTGAAACTTGGTTTTTAAATTACGACCCCACAGATCCAATAATTGCACAGGGTTGGGGCGATGAAAGGGAGGCACTGGCAGAAATCAAAAGACTTTCCGTTGCTGTAAAAAATAATTCTTTTTAATTTTTTATAAAAAAATCTGACACTTTGACAGCGAAAACAATTAATCGTATCTTTGCCGGTTCAACGGTTTAAAATTACAAAATTTGCATTGAAGCTTGATTTTTTATGGAAAAGATAATTGACGAAAATACACAGGGAAATACGCTGACTCTAGAGGCCCGCGAGGGAAATTCCCGAAAACTTTACATTGAAAGCTACGGTTGCCAAATGAATTTTAGCGACAGCGAAATAGTAGCTTCTATTCTTGCAGAACAGGGTTACAATACCACGAACTTATTGGAAGATGCAGATTTAGTTTTGGTAAACACGTGTTCCATCCGTGATAAAGCCGAACAAACCGTTCGTAAACGCCTTGAAAAATACAACGCGGTAAAGCGAATAAACCCAAAAATGAAGGTTGGCGTTTTGGGCTGTATGGCCGAGCGTTTAAAGGAAAAATTTTTAGAAGAAGAAAAAATCGTCGATTTGGTAGTTGGTCCGGATGCGTATAAAGACATACCAAATCTGCTGAAGGAAGTTGAGGAAGGCCGCGATGCCGTAAACGTGATCCTTTCAAAAGAAGAAACTTACGGAGATATTTCGCCCGTACGTTTGGGCGGCAATGGCATCACCGCTTTTGTGAGCATCACCCGCGGTTGCGACAATATGTGTACTTTTTGCGTGGTTCCATTCACCCGTGGCCGCGAACGTAGTCGCGACCCGCAAAGCATACTCGAAGAAGTGAATGATTTGGCTGAAAAAGGTTATAAAGAAATTACGTTGCTGGGCCAAAATGTGGACAGCTATTTATGGTATGGCGGCGGACTAAAAAAAGATTTTAAAAACGCTTCGGAAATGCAACAGGCAACAGCAACAAATTTTTCGAATTTACTGGCTTTAGTGGCCGAAGCACAGCCCAAAATGCGCATTCGATTTTCCACCAGCAATCCGCAGGATATGACCGAAGATGTACTGCACACAATGGCGAAATACAATAATATTTGCAATTACATTCACTTGCCAGTGCAGAGTGGCAGCACACGGATTTTAAAGGAAATGAACCGCCAGCACACCCGGGAGGAATATTTTGCTTTGATCGATAAAGTGCGGGAAATATTACCAGATTGTGGCATTTCACAGGATATGATTACTGGTTTCCCAACCGAAACAGAGGAAGATCATCAGGATACATTGAGCTTAATGGAGTATGTGAAATACGATTTCGGGTTTATGTTTATGTATTCCGAAAGGCCAGGAACCCTTGCTGCGCGAAAGTTAGTAGACGACGTTCCAGAGGAAATAAAGAAACGAAGGTTGACCGAAATTGTGAATCTTCAACAGAAGCACAGCGCATACCATACCAACAGAACAGTGGGAAAAACCGTGGAAGTTTTGATAGAAAGAGAATCCAAAAAAAGCGACCAGCACTGGAGCGGGCGTACGCCACAAAATACGGTTGCGGTTTTTCCGAAGGAAAACTACAAACCGGGCGATTTTGTACTCGTGAAAATAAACGATTGTACCACTGCCACACTGTTAGGCGAGGCGGTTGGATATTCAAATAATCATTAAAACAAGGTTTTAAAGGTTTCATTTTTCGGTAAAATAATAGAATAAAAGCAACCATAGAATCTGTAAAGAAGTGGAAAGCATACAAGCAACAAAACAACGTTTCGGAATAATAGGCAACGACCCAAAACTGAACCGTGCCGTGGAAAAGGCAATCCAAGTGGCGCCAACTGATATTTCGGTATTGGTAACAGGCGAAAGTGGTGTAGGGAAAGAAAGCATTCCAAAAATTATCCACTCCCTTTCGCACCGAAAGCACGGAAAATACATAGCCGTAAACTGCGGTGCAATTCCCGAGGGAACCATTGACAGCGAACTTTTCGGTCACGAAAAAGGTTCGTTTACGGGCGCCACCGCCACCCGTAGCGGTTATTTTGAAGTCGCCGACGGCGGCACCATCTTTCTGGATGAAGTAGGCGAATTGCCTTTACCCACGCAGGTTCGGTTGCTCCGGGTTTTGGAAAATGGCGAATTTTTAAAAGTAGGTTCTTCCGCAGCACAAAAAACAGATGTTCGTATTGTGGCCGCCACCAATGTAAAAATGGTGGATGCCATTGAAAAAGGAAAATTTCGCGAAGATCTTTATTATAGATTGAGTACGGTAGAAATAAATCTTCCGCCACTTCGTGACAGGCAGGAAGATATTCATTTGCTTTTCAGAAAATTTGCGGCAGATTTTGCCCAAAAATATAAAATGCCAACAATCAGATTGACAGAGCAGGCAACAGATTTATTGTTGAAATACAGATGGAGCGGAAACATTCGCCAACTTCGCAATGTGGCCGAGCAGATTTCAGTTTTGGAACAGAACCGTGAAATTTCATACGAAACCCTAAAGCATTATTTACCCGATATGGGTAGCAACCTTCCCGCAATTGTCAATGCGAAGAAAGCTGAAAGCGATTTCAGCAGTGAACGGGAAATTCTTTACAAGGTGCTTTTCGATATGAAACGCGATGTAAACGATCTGAAAAAGCTCACTTTGGAACTCATGAAAACTGGCAATGCTGCTAAGGTTAAAGAAGAGCAATCATCATTAATCAATAAAATTTATTCCGAAGAAAGCGAAGCCGAAGAGGAATTGGCTTCTATAATTGAAGGGGAAACAAATGGTACTGAAACCGATGTGGAAGTTTTCAGCATTCCGGAACACACCCCCGAACAGCGAAAGGACAAATATGAGTATGCCGAGGAAATTAAAGAAGAAGAAAATCTTTCCCTTCAGCAAAAGGAATTGGAACTCATTAAAAAGTCCTTAGAAAAATACAACGGAAAGCGAAAAGAAGCTGCCGATGAACTGGGCATTTCAGAAAGAACCTTATATAGAAAGATAAAGCAATATGATCTATAGCCATTAAAACAAATCAAAAAAAAGGCAAATGCTAAAAATATTTTCAATCATACTGCTTGTATGTTCAACGTTTCTTTTTCAGGGTTGTGGGCCGTATTCTTTTACTGGTGCCGATATAAATTATAGCACTACCAAAACAGTACAGGTTAATTATTTTCAAAATAACGCAGCTCTTGTAGAACCGGGAATTGCGCGCGACTTTACCCAAAATCTGCAAAATTTATTATTAAACCAGACTAGTCTTGATTTAGTGAATAGTAATGGCGATTTGGTCTACGAAGGTGAGATAACCCAATATTATATTGCGCCAATCACCGCAACGGCAAACAGTACTGCCGCCCAAAACAGATTGACCATTGCAGTAAACGTTCGTTTTTACAACACAAAAGACCCTTTGAAGGATTTTGAGCAACCCTTCAGTTTTTATTACGATTATCCAGGAAATGTACAATTAACAGGTGCTAGGCTTGATACTGCGGTAGAAAATATTTTTGAGCGCATCACACAGGACATTTTTAACAAATCGCTTGCAAACTGGTAGTATTTTGAACACTTCAAACTTTACATATCTACTCGCCAATCCACAGAAAATAACTTCTGAAGATTTGGCTGCGCTGGATTTGATAATAAAAAAATACCCCTATTTCCAAAGTGCTCGCGCACTTCAACTAAAAGGTTTAAAAAACCAAGAAAGTTTTCTTTACAATGACGCCTTAAAACTCACCGCGGCCCACACCACAGATCGCGACATTTTATTTGAGTACATTACTTCGGAAAAATTCATTCAGAATGAAATCTCGCAAACCATCTTGCAGCACGATGCTTCCGTAGAAGAAATAAATGTTGTGGCCGAAGATGTTTCAGAACAAATAAGTCTTGAAATAGACAGGCAATTGAAGGCCGAAATGCAAAAGGCGGAGGATATTCTAAATCCGGAACTTTTCCAAAGAAAAGTTGCCTCTGTTTCCAATTTGGTTGAAAATAAAGAAGAAAATCCTGAAGACATATTGCAACCGGATAAACCTTTGGAATTCACCAAAAACGACACCCACTCCTTTTCAGAGTGGCTAAAACTTACAAAAGCAAAACCTATTAAGCGTTCGGTTCCGATTTCTAAGGAAGAATCTGAAAAGTCTATAAACGAGGACGAGAAGGATCGAAAATTTGAACTGATAGACAAGTTTATCCAAGAGCGCCCAAAAATAATTCCTTCGGGAGCCAATTCAATTTCTTCCAAAAAAGAAGAGCCCAAAAACCTTGCGGCCCCTTTTACACAAACGCCAGCGTCACTAATGACGGAAACTTTGGCAAAAGTGTACCTGCAACAGAAGAACTATAAAAAAGCAATTCAAGCATATAAAATTTTAATTTTGAAAAATCCCGAAAAAAGTGGTTTCTTTGCAGACCAAATTCGGGCAATAGAAAAATTGATTAATTCAGAACAATCATGAGTACGTTTACAATATTCCTAGTTTTAATAATGATAGTGGCCTTTTTACTGGTCGTAGTAATAATGGTTCAAAACCCAAAAGGTGGCGGACTTTCATCGTCTTTCGGCGGTGGCGGCGGCGCACAGATTGGTGGCGTTCAGAAAACAAGTGACTTCCTTGATAAAAGTACTTGGACGCTTGCAACTATTATGCTGGCGCTAATTTTGTTTTCAAACATATTTATTATGGGCGGCAACGTAGTGCAATCAAAAACTTTTGACGAGAGTGCAATTCCTGCCGTTCCAACTACAGAAACACCTGCACCAACTTCAACTGATCCCGCAGAATAATTACTTTATAAAATATTTTTAAAATGCCAGCTTCTGACAAGCTGGCATTTTTGTTTTGTAAAATGGCAGTTTATGGGCAGTGGCACAATTTCTGCCAATTAGCAAACAAACATGTAAACTCAAGTTTAACAACTAAAAAATAAAATTGAAATGGCATTAAAAATTCAACCACTTGCAGACCGCGTTTTGGTTCAGCCACAAGAAGCTGAGACTAAGACCGCTTCTGGCATTTACATTCCAGATTCCGCAAAAGAAAAACCGCAACAAGGCAAAGTAGTAGCTGTAGGTAAAGGTAAAGAAGACCACAAAATGACCGTAAAGGTTGGTGATACGGTTCTTTACGGAAAATATTCCGGCAGCGAATTAAAGTTTGATGGAAAAGACTACCTCATTATGCGTGAGGATGATATATTGGCCATCATCTAGAAACTTCAACAGAAAATATTTCATATAAAAAATAGTATTAATCCAGCTTATAGCATACAGCTTAAAGCTTAAAGCATTATAAAAAATGGCAAAAGATATAAAATTTGATGTAGAAGCACGCGACAGCATTAAGCGCGGTGTTGATGCATTGGCAAACGCAGTAAAAGTAACGTTGGGCCCAAAGGGTCGTAACGTAATTATCAGCAAATCCTTCGGCGCACCCCAAGTGACCAAAGATGGTGTAACCGTTGCAAAAGAAATTGAACTTGAAGACGCCCTTGAAAATATGGGCGCGCAGATGGTTAAGGAAGTGGCTTCCAAAACCAACGACCTAGCCGGTGACGGTACAACAACCGCTACCGTTCTTGCACAGGCAATAGTAAAGGAAGGCCTTAAAAACGTTGCTGCCGGGGCAAACCCAATGGATTTGAAACGCGGTATCGACAAAGCCGTTGAAGCCATTGTTGCAAATCTTGAAAAGCAAACCACCAAAGTGGGAAATTCTTCTGAAATGATAAAGCAAGTGGCTTCCATTTCAGCAAACAACGATGATGTTATTGGCGAATTGATCGCAAAAGCATTTGGAAAGGTCGGAAAAGAAGGTGTAATTACAGTTGAAGAAGCAAAAGGAACCGAAACCTACGTTGATGTTGTTGAAGGTATGCAGTTTGACCGCGGATACCTTTCACCTTATTTCGTAACCGACACTGAAAAAATGCAAACTGAATTGGAAAACCCAATGATTTTGCTTTACGATAAAAAGATTTCATCAATGAAAGATTTGATGCCTGTACTTGAGCCAGTGGCACAACAGGGAAAATCTTTATTGATCATTGCAGAAGATGTTGATGGCGAAGCCTTAGCTACATTGGTAGTAAACAAACTTCGTGGTTCTTTGAAAATTGCCGCTGTAAAAGCGCCAGGTTTTGGTGATAGAAGAAAAGCAATGCTTGAAGATATCGCAATTTTAACTGGAGGAACTGTGATTGCTGAAGAGCGCGGTTTCACTTTGGAAAATGCCACCATAGACATGTTAGGTTCTGCTGAAACCGTAACAATTGACAAAGACAATACTACAATTGTGAATGGCGCTGGCAAAAAAGACGACATCAAAGGTCGTGTGAACCAAATAAAATCTCAAATAGAATCTACAACTAGCGACTACGATAAAGAAAAATTGCAAGAGCGTTTGGCAAAACTTGCAGGCGGTGTTGCCGTTCTTTACGTAGGCGCAGCAAGTGAAGTGGAAATGAAAGAGAAAAAAGACAGAGTTGACGATGCCCTTCATGCCACCCGTGCAGCTGTTGAGGAAGGTATCGTTGCCGGTGGTGGCGTAGCTTTGGTTCGTGCCATCGAAACTTTAAAGAAACTTACAACTGATACTTTAGACGAAACAACCGGAGTTCAAATCGTGGCTCGCGCCATAGAATCTCCACTTCGTACTATCGTTGAAAATGCAGGCGGCGAAGGTTCCGTGGTAATCAACAAGGTTTTGGAAGGCAAGAAAAATTTCGGTTATGATGCCAAAACTGAAAAATATGTTGATATGCTAAAAGCAGGAATCATTGATCCTAAAAAAGTAACCCGTATAGCGCTTGAAAACGCTGCTTCGGTTGCAGGAATGATTCTTACCACCGAATGTGCTTTGGTAGATATTAAAGAAGAAAATGCCGGTGGCGGAATGCCAGGCGGTATGGGCGGAGGAATGCCCGGAATGATGTAATTCCAAAAAATTGATTAATAGTTAAAAACCTCACGAGTCTCTGTGACCTGTGAGGTTTTTTTATCTTCTGAAATATTAAAAAGTAACCTCAACTTCTTTCAAATCTCCACTTCTGTCAATCGTAACCGTTACCGTTTGTCCTTTTTCAAATTTTGAAAGACTCTTCATATAGCTCATCATATCGGTTACTTCAAAATCGCCCATTTTTACTACAATATCTCCTTTTTGAAGCCCTGCTTTTTGTGCGGGACGGTCTTCGCTGATGCCGTCAATTCGCATTCCTTTTCCGCTGAAAAGATAATCGGGAACTACACCCAATGTCACTTTAAAATCTGGAACCGCTTCACTTTCGTTTTTTGTTTTTCTAAACGGAAGTTTTGGCTGACTGTCCAAATCCTTAATAATGTTGAAAATATAATTTGAAACGATTTCCATTCCAGCAAAATTTACCTTTTCTGTATCGTCGCTCGGTTTGTGGTAATCTTCGTGCTGTCCGGTGAAGAAATGCAGCACCGGAATATCGGCCAAATAAAACGAAGTATGGTCACTCGGCCCGACGCCGCTTTCATTTTCAGATATTTTCAGTTGTCCAGCATTTGCATTTACGGCTTGTTTCAAAATAGGCGAGGTTCCCACGCCGTAAACCGCCAAAGTATTTTCAGAATTCAATCTTCCAACCATATCCATATTCAACATATAGCTTACTTTTTTGGTATCGATGGTTGGGTTTTTCACGAAGTAATTGGAGCCCAACAAACCTTCTTCTTCGCCCGAAAAAGCAATAAAAAGATAGTTATTCTTTTTTGGAGAACCTTTCTGTTGAAGCGAATCTGCCAAATGCAGCATCATCGCAACGCCACTCGCGTTATCGTCTGCACCATTGTGTATTGCTTCACCCTCGCGATACAGCGAACCTTCGCCGCCCATTCCTAAATGATCGTAATGAGCGCCAATTACCACAGTATTTTCAGCCTTGTTATCTAAATATGCGATTACATTTTCACCAGTTTCGGTACTGTCATTTTTATCGGAAGTAAATTCAGCTTCTTGATGCGGGTTTTTACTAGCTTTATATGAGAATTTTTGAAAATAACCGTTCGTTCCTTTCGCTTGCAATCCTAAATCCTCAAATCTTTTCGCAATGTATTTTGCGGCTTTCTTTTCGCCTTCAGATCCCGTTTTTCTTCCGTTTAAACTATCATTGGCCAAAATAGCAACATCTTCTTTCATGGAGATTGACTTCACCTTAGTTTCCTTACAGGAGAAAACCATTATTGCCAGAAATAACATTAAAATTATACGCATATCATTACTTTTGTTCAAAAATACATTAAAAATGAAAATAGTATATACGCTACTCATTGTTTCCTTTTTGGCGAGTTGTAAAAACGAAGAAAAAAAAGATGATCAAATTGCCACATCCAATTCTGAAAAAAAAGAAACCTACGTTCTTGATGAAATTACAAAAGACACTTTAATTTATCCCGAAGAAAAGCATTTCAAGAACATACGGCAAGTCACTTTTGGCGGCGATAATGCTGAAGCGTATTGGAGCTTTGACGATAGTAAACTTATCTTCCAAAGCAATTATAAAAATTGGGGCGTAAACTGCGACCAAATGTTTTTAATGAATGCTGACGAAACATTTAAAGACAAGCAACCACCGATGGTGAGCACTGGAAAAGGAAGAACTACTTGCAGCTACTTTCTGCCGGATGGAAAACATTTCGTTTACGGAAGCACCCATTTAAAAGACGAAAATTGTCCCGAAGTTCCGCTGAAAAAGGAAGGGAAATACGTGTGGCCGGTCTATGATAGTTTCGACATTTTTGTGGCAGATTTGGAAGGAAATATAACCGCCCAATTAACCGATGAACCGGGTTACGATGCCGAAGCAACCGTTTCGCCAAAAGGCGATAAAATTGTTTTCACCTCCATGCGAAGTGGCGATTTGGAATTGTACACAATGGATTTGGATGGAAAAAACGTAAAGCAAATCACCAATGAACTTGGCTACGACGGAGGAGCCTTCTTTTCGCCCGATGGAACAAAATTAATTTTCCGTGCTTCCCGCCCCAAAACCGAAGCCGAGATAAAGGAGTATAAAGATTTGCTTGCACAAGGTTTGGTACAGCCCACCGAAATGGAGCTTTTTATCTGCAATGCCGATGGCAGCGAACTTCGTCAATTGACGCATTTGGGCAACGCCAATTGGGCGCCATTCTTCCATCCTTCGGGAAAAAAGATTTTATTTTCCAGCAATTTTGAGGCGGAAAGAGGATTTCCGTTCAATCTGTATTTAATTGATATTGATGGAAAAAACTTGGAGCGTGTAACCCACGGCGAAACATTTGATGCCTTCCCGGTGTTTTCAAACGATGGGAAAAAACTGGCGTTTTCTTCCAACAGAAACAATGGCGGCGGGCATGACACCAACCTTTTTATTGCTGAATGGCAAGACTGAATGTTGATTGATGATTGCTGATTTTAGATTGCGGATTTTTCTGGAATTTCAATTTAACGAATAAATGTACTGTCTTTGAATTTCTTTAAAAAATATAAAATTCCACTTCTATTTGCGATAGCTTCTATTGCGCTTTATATCAATTTTGGTTATGGTTTGGAGCGAAGTGATTTTATAAAACTCATTTTAATTTGCACTTATCTTTTTTATCTTTCCTATTATTTTATTGAAAAAGTCAAGCTGAATTTTTGGTTATTGGCGAGTTTGGGAATTGTTTCAAGACTTGCCTTTATTGCTGCAATCCCAAATCTTTCGCAGGATTTTTATCGGTTTTTATGGGATGGGCGGTTGCTTTTGCAGGGCGTGAGTCCATACTTGTTCACTCCCAGCTCCGCGACTGCGCTCGGAGTGACAATGGAGCAATCCCAACAATTAATTGAGGGAATGGGCGCCCTAAATGCAAGTCACTTCAGTAATTACCCACCGATTAACCAATTGTTTTTTGCAATTGCTGCACTCTTTGCGGGAAAAAGCATTTTGGGTTCTGTGGTTGTTCTTCGGGTGCTGATTATTTTGGCAGATGTTGGTATTCTTTACTTCGGAAAGAAACTTTTGGAGAAGTGGAACCTTCCAATTAAAAACATCTTTTGGTATTTTCTGAATCCTTTTATCATTATCGAACTTACAGGGAACCTTCATTTTGAAGGAGTGATGCTTTTCTTTTTTGTTTGGGCGCTTTATCTTCTTTTTAAGGGAAAATGGTTGTGGGCCGCGATTTTGATTGGAATTTCTGTTTCTGTGAAATTGCTTCCATTATTGTTTTTGCCTTTGTTTTTGACATATTTCATTAATGACAAAACCCAAAAGGTTTTAGAAATCTTTGGGGTTTCGATTAAAAGACTCGCTGGATTTTATTCAGTTATCGGATTTACAGTAGTACTTGTATTTCTCCCCTTTCTTTCTTCAGAATTTATTCAAAATTTCTCTTCGACCATCGCACTTTGGTTCCAGAATTTTGAGTTTAATGCGAGTGTTTACTATATAATTCGGTGGATTGGGTTTCAAGTTGTAGGATGGAATATTATAGGAACTACTGGAAAGATTCTGCCTGTTTTTGTATTACTTTTTGTTTTGGCGATTGCTTTTTTCAGAAAAAATAAAACGCCACAGGAATTGATGATCGGGATGCTTTTTGCGGTTTCAATTTACTTTTTGCTTTCAACAACTGTGCATCCGTGGTACATCGCCACGCCCCTTTTCCTTTCCGTTTTTACGAAATATAAATTCCCAATTGTTTGGAG
The DNA here is from genome assembly GCF_016757735.1 of Aequorivita iocasae. Taxonomy (NCBI): domain Bacteria; kingdom Pseudomonadati; phylum Bacteroidota; class Flavobacteriia; order Flavobacteriales; family Flavobacteriaceae; genus Aequorivita; species Aequorivita iocasae. The sequence continues at coordinate 1,470,512 of NZ_CP068439.1, read as the reverse complement.
TTTTGTAGTAATGCTAAGCTATTATGCTTACGGAAAAGATGGTTTTGACGAAAATCTTTGGCTCGTTACTTTGGAATATGCAGGTGTAATTGGATTTGCCGTTTGGGAAATCTTTCTTTCTCCAAAGCAAAAACCCGTTTCGTTTTAAAGTCTACACTTGCTACTATTTTTTAACCCTTTCTAACCTATAAAAATCTTTCCGTCTATCCTTTAAATTTCTAACTGCTCCAAAAGTATGCAGTTCGCGAAGCAGATCAATGTCAACATCGGCCACCAAAATCATTTCGGTATTTGGGGTTGCTTCTGCTTTTATGCCGTTATTCGGAAATGAGAAATCGCAGGGAGTGAAAACGGCGCTCTGTGCATATTGAATATCCATATTATGAACCTTCGGAAGGTTTCCGACGCTTCCCGCAATGGCCACATAACATTCGTTTTCAATTGCTCTTGCCTGGGCACAAAGTCTTACACGCGAATAGCCATTTTGGGTATCGGTCAAAAATGGTACAAAAAGAATATCCATTCCTTCATCGGAAAGAAGGCGCGAAAGTTCCGGAAATTCGGAATCGTAGCAAATCAACACCCCTATTTTTCCGCAGTCGGTATCGAAGGTTTTAAGGGAATTCCCGTTTACCATCCCCCAAACTCTTTCTTCATCGGGCGTAACGTGAATTTTTTCATACCGCTCCACGCTTCCATCGCGACGACATAGATAGCCCACGTTGTAAAGTTTGCCGCGGACAATCTCGGGCATACTGCCGGTAATGATATTGATGTTGTAAGAAATAGACAATTGCGATAAGCGCTCGGTTATTTCCTTCGTATGTTTCGCCAACTCGCGAATGGCGTCCGGTTCGCTCATTTCATTGTATTCAGCCATTAACGGCGCGTTGAAAAACTCGGGGAACATCGCGAAGTCGCAACGATAACCGGCAACACAATCTATAAAATATTCCGCTTGGTGCATAAGGTCCTCCATGCCCGCATAGCTTCGCATTTGCCACTGGATGAGGCCAAGGCGCACAACGCTTTTTACAGCAGATGGTTTTGGTTTTGCAATTGGTTTGGTGTAATAAATATTGTCCCACTCCATTAACACCGCAAACTCGCCCGAAGCTTTATCGCCTTCCAAATACCCTTTCAATACACGAACCGGGTGAAAATCGTTTGAAATTTGAAAATTTAAAACCGGATCATCAATCTGTTTGCGTTTTACTTTTTCAATATACTGTTTTGGTGAAAGTTTATCGGCATGCAAATGATAATTGGGCATTCTTCCACCAAAAACGATACTTTTCAAGTTTAAATTTTCACACAATTCCTTTCTATAATCGTACAATCTTCTTCCCAGTCGCAGCCCACGGAAATCGGGGCGGATAAATACATCTATTCCATAAAGCACATCGCCGTCGGGGTCGTGAATCCCAAAAGTGGGATCGTCGGTTATATCTTTATAGGTGTGTTTCTCTCCCAACTCGTCAAAATCTACAATAATGGAAAGGGCACAACCTGCAATTTCGCCATCGGCCATTATCACCACTTGTCCCTCGGGAAAGATGTCAATGAGATTACCAATTTCATTGATTTTCCAATAGCTATTTGGAAGTCCACCATACGATTGAATGGTAGCCTCTTTCAACGCTTCATAGTCTTTTAGCGTTAAAAATTTTAATTCTATATTTTCAATTTTTTGCTGTTCCATTCTTTCATTTTATTATATAAACCATAATCCTTTCCCCCAACTTAATTGGTTGAGGGAAAAGATTTCTAAATTTTTGGAATTCGTATTTCTTCGAAAAAAATATTCCTTTTTTACATACCTAAAAGGTACGCAAAAATTAAAGGCGCAACGATGGTTGCATCACTTTCTATGATGAATTTTGGCGTGTCCATATCCAGTTTTCCCCACGTGATTTTCTCATTCGGGACGGCTCCCGAATAGCTTCCGAAACTGGTTGTGGAATCACTGATTTGGCAGAAATAACTCCAGAACGGAGTGTCTGTCCTTTCCATATCTTGGTATAGCATGGGCACGACACATATTGGGAAATCTCCCGCGATTCCCCCTCCTATTTGGAAGAAACCGATTCCTTTTTCAGAATTATCTGTGTACCAATCTGCGAGGAAAGTCATATACTCAATTCCGCTTTTCATGGTAGAAGCTTTCAATTCGCCTTTAAGTACATAACTTGCGAAGATGTTGCCCATAGTACTGTCTTCCCAACCTGGACAAACTATCGGTAAATTCTTTTCCGCGGCGGCGTACATCCATGAATCTTTTAAGTCTATTTCGTAATGTTCTTCCATTACACCGCTCAACAAAAGTTTGTACATATACTCGTGAGGCAGGTAGCGTTCACCATTTGCTTCGGCTTCTTTCCAGAGTTTTACAATGTGCTTTTGAATTCTTCGGAAAGCTTCTTCCTCGGGAATACAGGTATCGGTAACGCGGTTCATTCCGTTTTCCAATAAATCCCACTCATCCTGTGGCGTTAAATCGCGGTAATTCGGAACGCGTTTGTAATGGCTGTGTGCCACCAGATTCATAATGTCCTCTTCAAGATTTGCGCCCGTGCAGGAAATGATATGCACCTTATCCTGACGTATCATTTCAGCAAAAATCTTTCCCAATTCGGCAGTACTCATTGCTCCGGCAAGCGAGACGAGCATTTTTGAGCCATTGTTCAATTGGGCCTCGTATCCTTTTGCGGCATCCACAAGGGCGGCTGCGTTGAAGTGTAAATAATATTTTTCAATAAATTGGGAAATGGATCCTTTGCTAGTACTCATCTTCTTCGGTATTAAATTTTGAAACGCCTTTTTTGGTTTCGTTAAAATTGCTTTCGTATTCGTCTTCTTCGTCCGTGCCCGCAAATTTGTAGGTAAGCATTTTATAGTAGAGTTTTGCCGCCACAAAATCTGAAGCCTTTTCATCCTTATTTGGGCACAGTTCGACAATATCAAAACCTACCACGTTACGCTCCTCAAAAACCTGTTTTAGGAAATCAAGGGTTTCGTACCAGAAAAGTCCGCCAGGCTCTGGTGTTCCAGTTGAAGGCAAGATTGAAGGGTCTAGTGCGTCAAGATCGAAGGTTATGAAAACGTTGTCTCCCAGAGCTTCAATAACCTTGTCCATCCAATATTCATCCTTGGCCATATCGTGTGCGAAGAAAACCTTTTCCTCGTCCATGACGCGGGTTTCGGCAATGTCCATACTACGTATTCCCACTTGCACCAGGTTTGTGGTCTGGCTTGCTTCGTATACCGCGCAGGCATGGTTGCACTTACTCCCATGAAATTCCTTGCGCAAATCTGCGTGTGCATCTATGTGAAGGACGGTTAGATTATCAAAACACTCGTTGAAAGCACGAATGGTTCCTATGGAAATACTATGCTCCCCACCAAAAATAGTTACGAATTTATTGCGTTTTATATAGTCTTTTGTGATTTTGTGAACTTCAGAGACAACGGCTTCCGGAGAGGAATTTTCTGTAATTGCATCTGCTAAATAAACTCCTTGTTTGTAAACCTCTGTTTGGGTTTCAATGTCGTAAAGCTCCATGTTTTCTGAAGCATCCAAGAAGGCCTCTGGGCCTTTGTCGGCTCCTTTTTGCCAAGTGCTTGTTCCATCGTAAGGAACTGGGATCAATACAATTTTTGATGTTTCTAGGGCCGCATATTTTTGCGGGATACCTGCGTACGTCTTAGTGCTCATAACCTAAAATGTTTAGCAATTGCTCGCTTGTTTGTTGTTCTGAAAATAGTTGGTATGTTAAATTGTTGTTTTTATCTCTGTCAATCAAAATATGCTTTGGCGAAGGAATCAAGCAGTGCTGCAAGCCCCCAAACCCGCCAATGGTTTCTTGGTATGCTCCTGTATTAAAGAAGCCAATATACAAAGGTTTTTCTTTTCTGAACTTTGGCAGATAAATAGCTGCCATGTTTTGCTCACTGTTATAATAGTCATCACTATCACAGGTCAATCCACCCAAGAGCACTCTTTCATATTCATCATTCCAACGGTTTACGGCAAGCATAATAAAACGTTTGCTGATGGCCCAAGTGTCTGGTAAGGTTGTGATGAAAGATGAATTAATCATATTCCACTTTTCGCGGTCGTTTTGTTGTTTTTGGTATAAAATCTCATAAATGGCACCACCGCTCTCTCCTACGGTAAAGCTTCCAAATTCTGTAAATATGTGTGGTACCGGCACATCTGCCTCTGCACAGGTAATGTTTATCTGGTTTAAAATCTCATCAATCATATACTGATAATCGTACTCAAACGCTAATGAGTTTTTTATCGGAAAACCACCGCCAATGTTAAGACTGTCCAAAGAAGGACAGATTTTTTTAAGACGTACATATACCTTTAGACACTTCACCAATTCGTTCCAGTAATAAGCCGTGTCGCGTATTCCTGTATTTATGAAGAAATGTAGCATCTTTAAATCTACACGTTCGTTGTTTTTTATCTGCTCTTCATAAAAAGGGATTATATTTTTGTATCCAATGCCCAATCTGGAAGTATAAAATTCAAACTTTGGCTCTTCTTCGGAAGCAATACGGATACCTACATTGAAGTGGTTGTCAATACTGTCTGAAAGCAGCTCGATCTCTTCATAATTATCAATAATCGGGATGCAGTTTTCATGACCGTTGTTAATTAAACGGGCTATGTTATCTATATAACGGTCGCGTTTGAAGCCATTGCAAATTACATAAGTTTTATCTGATACCTTTCCGGTTTTCTTTAAACGCTCTACAATATCAATATCAAACGCCGAAGAGGTTTCTATGTGTATGTCATTCTTTAGAGCTTCATTCAATACGTGTTTGAAGTGCGAACTTTTGGTGCAATAACAGTAGTTGTACGTGCCTTTATAGTTGTTTTTTTCAATAGCGTCCGCAAACCATTTTTTTGCCAAATTAATATTTTCTGAAATTTTTGGCAGGTATGTAAATTTTAAGGGAGCTCCGTATTTTTCAACAAGGCCCATTAAATCTACGCCGTGAAATTCCAGGCCATTATCGCCCAAGCGAAATTCTTCCTGTGGAAAATAATACGTTTGGTTTATTAAATCTATGTATTTGGTGTTCATTCTTTTGTTTTCGTTGAAAAGTGTAAATTAAAAATTCTTGCTGCGTAATCCCCAAAAAATGGAGAGTATAACAAAAAATTAACTTGAAGATTAGATGTGAATAGGCCAAGCATTTATAGTGGAACTTGTGCCCGAAACATGCTGAATTGCAGCTATGGGAAATAAAAAGGTATTGTTCATTTAGAATCTTTGTTTCTGAAAGTTTTCAAAAACCAACCATTTTAAAAATACTGTCGCTTAATTTGTTTTCACTACAAAAGTGCCAAAAAAAATTCAATAATTAATGAATTGGAGAAAATTTCATTTTCCCTTATAACATGCTGAACATATTGAGTTCCTTTTCAGTAAGGGTTCTCCAGCGGCCGCGCGGCAAATCTTTTTTGGTCAAGGGCCCGAGCGTAACACAATCTACCCGCACTACATCATAACCCAAATGTTCAAAAATAGTTCGTATAATGCTGTTCCCGGTATGTTTTATTTTTAGGCCTATTTCACTTTTTGGCGCGTTATCTACATAACTTATTTCCTCCACGGAAATTTCCTTTCCCTCAATACTGAAACCATCTTTTATTTTTTTAAGATGCTCAGCCTTTAGGTTTTTGTCAAGTTCTATATGGAACAAACGCGGAATTCCTTTTTTGGTGAATTTTTGCACGAACTCATCATCATTTGTAAAAAGCAAAAGCCCCGTAGCATTTCTACCCAAGCGGCCGAAAGGTTTTATTTTTGCCGTCGTGGCGTTCGCCACCAAGTCCATTACAGTCATGCCCTTTGCGTTACTGTCTGTAGTTGCAAAACCTTTTGGCTTGTTCAGCAATACGTATGTGTTTGGCTCTGGGTTCAATCGGCGGCCGTCAAAACGCACATCATCACTTAATTGCACCTTGTAACCCATTTCATTTATTATTTTTCCGTTTACGGAAACCAAACCTGTTGCAATATAGGTGTCAGCCTCGCGACGTGAGCATACACCGCTATTCGCAATATATTTATTAAGACGAATACCGTCTTCTGGGTTGCTCTTTTTTACTTCTTTTACTAATTTTTCCCTGCGGCCTATTTCCTTGCCCGTTTTATCAAACCGCAATTTCGGCTTGGCCGTAGGATCTTGTTGACGCCCGGTTTTTTTTGGTGTGGATTCTGATTTTAAAGGAGCATTTCCTCTTGCATTGCTTCGGTTGCGCTGGTTATTACTACCACGCCCTGAAGCTTTTCCTCTGTTTTGATTCTCTTGTCTGCTCATAGTTACTTTTTTGCAAAGGTAAGCAAATTAAGTAGGCTCTCGCAGTTTTCAGTTTACAGTAAAAAGACTGCTAATTGTAACTTGTGACTGAGGCTTTTTAGGAAATTATTTTTTTTAAAACACACAGATAATCTGCGCGTTTTTTTAGAAAGTCAAGCTCGGAAATGTTGATAATTTTTATGTTTTCAGAATGTTGGTTTTTAATGAATTCAAGATAACCTGCATTCAATTTTTGCAGATAAGATGCTTCTATACTCTGCTCATACTTACGGCCCCTTTTTTTTATATTTTCCAAAAGGCGGTCGGTGTTTTGGTATAGGTAAATATATTTATCTGGCTTTGGGACATCTTTGTGCATTACTTGAAAAAGTTTTTTGTAAAGCGCATATTCTTCCTCGGGCAAAGTGATGCCTGCAAAAATGAGGGATTTATTTACATCGTAATCTGCAATGACAGACTCCTTAAAAAGATCGAACTGGGTAATATCGTCTACCAATTGTTGGTAACGGTCTGCCAAAAAGGACATTTCTAATGGAAAAGCGTAACGCGCGGCATCTTCATAAAATTTTGGAAGAAAAGGGTTGTCCTTAAAACGTTCCAAAATTAGTTTTGCGTTAAAATCATTTGCAATCTTGGTGGCCAAACTTGTTTTTCCGGCCCCAATGTTTCCTTCAATCGCAATATAATTATATTGTGAAATATTGTAGTCCTTCATCGGGTTGGTAAGCCATTTGGACTGCTTTTGAAGCACACTTGAGTCTTCACTCTCGGCTAAAATTTTTATTATGTTTTTTTCAAAAACTGGATGTATTAAGTGTGAATTGAGGTCGGCCAAAGGCTGCAACACAAACTTTCGCTTTTGCATTTCTGGATGTGGAACAGTGAGTTTTTCGGACTCAATAATCAAATCGTCAATTAATATGATGTCAATATCTATAGGCCGCGAAGTATATGCCTGGAGAGCATTGCGCTTGCGACCCATGGTCTTTTCAATTTGCAAAATTGATTTTAGGACTGTGGCAGGTTTTAAATTAGTTTGCAGCCACACGGCACAATTCAAAAACGGATCTCCATCAAAACCCATTGCCGGGGTCTGGTAAACCGAAGAGATTTTTACGATACTCCCTACCTCTTCAAACAGCGAATTTACTGCATTTTGAAGATACTCAGAGCGATTGCCCATATTGCTGCCAAGGGAGAGATAAACGTTATAAAGTGGTTGCAACTGATTCAAATTTTAACATTTAAGACGAAATTAAGGAAAAGAAAAAGACTACCAAGTAAATTTGTGTGTAGATATAAACATTACGGAAACAGCTTATTTTAACTGTTTGTTTCCAAAGGAAGTATCACCAAAGAAATTTCAAAATTTTTATGAAGAAAATACTTAAAATAACAGGAATTATTCTTGGAATCCTGGTTTTATTGCTGATTGCGGCACCATTCATTTTTAAAGGAAGCCTTGAAAAAATGCTGAAACGCACCATCAATGAAAACCTCAACGCCACAGTAACCTGGGAAGATCTCGACTTGAGTCTTTTCAGTAGTTTTCCTGATGCTTCACTTCAGTTGAATAATTTTAATGTAATCAACAAAGCCCCTTTTGAGGGCGATACTTTAGCAAGCGGCAAGACGCTTTCACTAGATATGGGCATTATGCAACTTTTCAAAAAAAGCAACGAAGCAATAAAAGTGGATGAAGTAAGACTTGACGAAGCTTTTGTAAATATAAAGATAGATTCCCTTGGAAATGCAAATTATGACATTGCCATAAAAAAAGACGCCCCCGCTACGACTAATGCAGAATCCAGTGGCGGATTTACTTTTGATCTGAAAAATTATGAAATAAATAATTCGCGCATAAATTATTTGGACGAAGCCACAAAAACCTACATAATACTTACCGAAGTACAGCATAAGGGAAGTGGTGATCTTTCACAGGAAATAAGCAATCTGGACACCGAAACCGAAGCACTTGCTTCATTTCGCCTTGACAGTACAGAATACCTAACCAAAAACAGGGTTTCGCTAAATGCAGTTTTTAAACTCGATCTCAAAAACCAAAAATATACTTTCTTAGAAAACGAAGCCAAAATCAACGAGCTTCCACTTACGTTTGATGGCTATGTGAAAGTGAACGAAAACAATAATGAAGTAGACCTTACTTTCAAAACACCTTCTTCTGATTTTAAAAACTTTTTAGCCGTTATCCCAGAAACCTATGTGAAGCAAATAAATGATGTAAAAACTACTGGAAACTTCACCGTAAATGGTATGCTAAAAGGTATTGTGGATAGCACCCACATCCCAATGATGGATATAAAAATAGCGAGCGAAAATGCTTCCTTTAAATACCCAGACTTACCCAAAAGAGTTGACAATATCACTATTGACGCCCAATTAAAAAATGAAACAGGCCTGTTAAAAGACACCTACCTCAACATTCCAAAATTGACATTTAGCATTGATGGCGAACCTTTCAGAATGAATGGAAGCATCAAGAATATAACCGAAAACCCACTGGTGAACATGGAAATGCAGGGCACACTTAATTTAGCAAATATTGAAAAGGTATTGCCTGTGGAAATGGAACAAAAACTTAGCGGAATTTTCAAAGCTGATGTTATTGCTAATTTTGATATGGATTCTGTGGAAAAGGAACGTTACGATAAAATAGACGCACGCGGTACCGCAAGCCTGACCAACTTTAATTATGATGCAGGTTTTAAAAACGAATTGAAAGTGGCCAATGCAAATCTCGCAATGCAACCTGGCATAATCACGCTGAAAGCACTAAATGCAACTACCGGACAAACCGATATCAAAGCCTCTGGAAACATTCAAAACCTAATCCCTTTTTTGATGAGCAAACAGGATTTGAAAGGACGCTTTGCGTTGCAATCAAACACTTTTAACGTGAATGATTTTATGGCTTCGGAAAACGTTTCTTCCGAAAAGAATTCTGAAGAAAAAGAAACCACTCCTAAAAGAACAGCCTCTTCGGAAGCTGTAAAAATCCCAGATTTTTTGGATGCTACTTTAGATTTCAACGCAAGCAAAGTAATTTATGACAATTTAGAATTAAAAAATGCAAAGGGAACCGCCGCCATTGCAAATGAAACAATTACCATCAGCAATTTTACCTCTAATATTTTTGGCGGAAACATTGCACTTTCCGGAAATGTTTCAACCAAAAACGAAACTCCCACTTTTGCAATGAACTTGGATTTAAGCAAAATTGATATTGACCAATCATTCAAGCAATTAGAGATGTTTCAGTTTTTAGTTCCCATAGCAAAAGCCTTACAAGGGAATTTAAACACCAAATTTGAATTGACCGGACAGCTCACAAATGATCTTTCCCCAAAACTATCCACCCTTGCTGGAACTGCGTTGGCACAAATTATTACTGCCGAAGTTAATCCGCAACAAGCCCCGTTGCTGGCTGCATTGGGCAACAAAGTTTCATTTTTAAATTTGGATAGGTTAAGCTTAAGGGATGTGAGCACAAATTTCACCTTTAACAATGGAAAGATTGAAGTGAAGCCTTTTGATTTTGACATTAAGGGAATCAATGTTACGGTTGCCGGAACTCACGGCTTGGACAAATCCATTGACTATAATGTAATGATGGATGTACCTGCAAAATATTTGGGCAATGATGTTACTAAATTGCTTCAAAATTTAAGTCCTCAGGAAGCTGATGCGATGAGTGTTGCATTGCCCATTGGCCTAAAAGGAACTTTTACCAATCCACAAGTTTCCTTAAACGCAGAAACGGCTATTAATACCCTGACAAAACAAATTTTAGCCAAGCAAAAAGACAAATTGTTAAATCAAGGAACTGGTATTCTGGGAGATATTTTGGGAGGTGGAACCAAACAGGATTCCACTAAAACGAATACAAATAATAATCAACAACAAACTACACAACAACAAAACACAAAAATTATAAGGGATGTGTTAGGTGGAATTTTGGGCGGAAAGAAAAAGAAAACCGACACTACAAAAACAGGCAATTAATTCACGGCTATGGAAACTACATATCCTTCATTTCCCCGAATATTGAAAACGGTTTGATCTTCAAACATAAGATATTGCCCTTTTATACCTTTTAAAACTCCTTCATAGAAAGGATTTTTTTCAAGATTTAGTGATTTTGGTTTTTCGGGATATTTCAATACCGGGAACTGCAGGTTTGTTTCGGCATTGTTTTCCAAATAATATTCCACGGCATCTTCAGGGATAAACTGTTTTAGCCTTTTACGCCACTCCACCAAATTTTCATCCTTCACATCGTTTTTTAACATGCTTCTCCAGTTGGTTTTATCACTCACGTGGTTTTTTAAAGCCACTTCGGTAATCCCTGCCAAATAACGATTTGGAACTTCAACAATCTCAATGGCCTCATGCGCGCCTTGGTCTATCCAACGGGTAGGGATCTGGCTTTTGCGCGTTACCCCTACTTTAACACTGCTACTATTGGCAAGGTACACTACGTGGGGCTGCAGCTGCACTCGCTTTTCAAATTCTAAATCACGGTCTTCTATATTGAGATGCGCCTTGCTTTTCTCTGGGTTAATGACCCAATCTGCCGCTTGTGGAATTTCATAAAAACAATCATAACAATAACCCTGTCTATAAATCTTCTTTTGAAGGCCACAATTTAAGCATTGATACCGCAGGAAATTGATAGAAACTTTTTTATCCAGCAACTGGTTCATGTGCAAAAAATCGTTTTCAAAAACCAAATAATATTGAATGGGCGAACCATTCTCAGTCTGCATTTTGGTAAGCACTCCTTGGTAATTCATTTATTCAAAAATATTTAGACGTCAATTTTTCTAAAGAAACGCTATGGAAACATCACTTCAAAAAAGCGAAAATCGTAATTATAAAATCGTTATTTTTATAGCATAAAGATAGCAGAAAAACATGCCAATCCCCATTGTAAATTCCATTGCTTCTTGGTTTCTTAAAAAAAGATTTCATCAAATAGACCTTTTTTTGAAGTATCCTATTGAAGTTCAGGAAGAATTACTTTTCAATTTACTTCAGAAAGCAAAGCATACCGAAATTGGCCGGGAGTATGATTTTTCATCAATAAAAACCTATCGCGAATTTTCTGAAAGAGTACCCGTTACCACGTATGAAGAGAACGAAGCCAGAATTGAGCGTGCCAGATGTGGCGAGAGCAATATTTTTTGGCCTACGCCCATAAAATGGTTCGCAAAATCCAGTGGCACCACTAACGCCAAAAGTAAATTTATACCCGTTACCAGTGATTCGTTGGAAAACTGTCACTACGCAGCAAGTAAGGATTTACTCTGCATGTATCTAAACAACAACCCAAATGCACAGTTATTTTTGGGGAAAAGCCTTCGCCTTGGGGGCAGCAAGCAATTATATCAAGAAAATGGAACTGTGTTCGGGGATCTTTCCGCAATCTTGATAGACAATATGCCTTTTTGGGCAGAATTCAGCAGTACGCCCAGCAACGAAGTTTCATTAATGGGCGACTGGGAGACTAAAATGCAAGCAATAGTAAACGAAACCATCAAAGAAAACGTAACCAGCTTAGCGGGCGTGCCATCTTGGATGCTCGTTTTGTTAAATCAAGTGATGGAAACCACCGGCAGAAATAATCTTTTTGAAGTTTGGCCTAACCTGGAAGTTTATTTTCACGGCGGTGTAAATTTTGATCCTTACATAGACCAATACAATAAATTATTACCCAAAAGTGATTTTAGATATTATGAAATCTATAATGCTTCTGAAGGCTTTTTTGCAATCCAAGACAGAAACGAAAACAAGGAACTGCTGTTGATGCTGGATTATGGAATTTTTTATGAATTCATTCCAATGGATACTTACGGCACCCCCAATGAAAAGGTAATTCCGTTGAGTGAGGTGGAAGAAGGTAAAAACTACGCCATTGTAATCACTACAAATGCTGGGCTTTGGCGCTACAAAATTGGTGACACCGTCCGGTTTACTTCCACAGATCCCTACCGAATAAAAGTTACGGGAAGAACAAAACACCATATAAATGTTTTTGGGGAAGAGTTAATTATAGAAAACGCTGAAAGCGCACTGCGAAAAGTCTCTCAGCTTACAAAGGCAGAAATTGTGGATTATACCGCCGCCCCTATTTTTATGAATGGAAAGGAAAAAGGAGCACACGAATGGATTATTGAATTTAAATCACCACCAGCTGATCTTAACTCTTTCACCAAACTTTTGGACGCTGCTTTACAGGAAGTAAATAGTGACTATGAAGCCAAACGTTTCAATAATACTACCCTTAACGCCCCAAAAATCCATCACGCCCGAAAACGTCTTTTCTATGATTGGCTAAAGGAGAAAAACAAACTTGGTGGGCAGCATAAAGTTCCACGGCTTTCCAATACACGTGATTATTTGGAGGAACTTTTACGCTTAAACGGCGATTTTCAATCCTAATTCAAATAAAACCTACCTTCTGAACGTGTTGTAAAACGGGTGTTTTAAGCACTTTATCGATTCATTTTGGAGGTGGATGTATTTCAACGAATATCCCTGCAACTTCAACTAAAACTTTTGTGGATGCATAACTCCCAATGTACTTTTGGAGCATCAAAATCATTGATTCTCAATATGAAACATTTTTTATACATAGTTTGCTTTTTAGTTTTTACCGTTTTGTTTTCGTCATGTGCGTCAACTACCTCAGTTAAAAAAGATAGTGAGGTTGCAGGTTATAACTTAAAAAGCAAAAAGGAGCAAATGCATAATAAAATTCTTTACAATAAGAATAAATCTTTGCTCGCTACTCCGTAGGGGATTAGGATTGAATTAGTAAGTATAAAAAAGCCCCGATAAAATCGGGGCTTTTGTTTTTATGAATTCTATGGAATTTTATGAAACCGCCTTCAATTTTTTGATAGTTGATTTACTCAGCTTCTCTTCGGCATACTCTTTTGTTACGTGAAGTTTTGTTTCGTCAGTCCCGGGCAAATCGTACATCGCATCCGTTAAAACTGCTTCGCAAAGCGACCGAAGTCCGCGTGCGCCAAGTTTGTATTCAATTGCTTGCTCGACAATAAAGTCTAAAGCTTCTTCCGTAATAACAAAATCAATTCCGTCCATTTCAAACAGTTTTTTGTACTGTTTTATAATGGCGTTTTTGGGTTCGGTAAGAATGGCGCGAAGTGTTTCCTTATCCAACGGATTCATATAAGTTAAAACAGGAAGTCGACCAATTATTTCAGGAATCAATCCAAAATCTTTCAAATCCTTCGGAATAATATAGCGAAGCATATTATCTTTTTCCATCTGATTTTCCTTTACCGAAGCTGAAAAACCAACAGCCTGCATATTCAATCTTTTTGAAATATGACGCTCGATGCCATCAAAGGCGCCGCCCGCAATGAAAAGAATGTTTTCAGTATTTACTTCAATAAATTTTTGGTCCGGATGTTTTCGGCCTCCCTTTGGCGGCACGTTTACTGTAGTTCCTTCCAAAAGTTTCAATAACGCCTGCTGAACGCCTTCACCACTCACATCGCGGGTGATTGATGGATTGTCGCTTTTACGGGCAATTTTATCAATTTCATCAATAAAAACTATTCCGTTTTCAGCTTTTTCGAGGTTGTAATCTGCAGCTTGGAGCAAACGAGTTAAAATACTTTCCACATCCTCGCCCACGTAACCAGCCTCGGTTAAAACCGTAGCGTCAACAATGGCCAAGGGAACGTTCAACATTCGGGCAATGGTTTTTGCAATCAAGGTTTTCCCGGTTCCGGTTTGTCCGACAATGATGATATTACTTTTCTGTATTTCAATATCGTCATCACTCTTTGGCTGTAACAATCGCTTGTAGTGATTATAAACAGCAACCGACATTACTTTTTTTGTGTGTTCCTGCCCTATTACATATTCGTCCAAAAACGCATTAATAAGTTTTGGTTTTTTCAGCATTAAATCTTTGGAAAGATCTGTGTTTCCTGAATGCAACGCCTCTTCAACTACAATTCCGTGGGCCTGTTCAATACAACGGTCGCAAATGTGGGCATCCAAACCTGCAATGAGCAAATTGGTTTCCGACTTTTTGCGGCCACAAAAGGAACATTCTAAATCTTCTTTCGACATATTATCTTTTTTCAAAAAATCTGTTTTTTAGCTTCGTGTCAATATTTCATCAATCATACCGTATTCCAAAGCTTTATCGGCTTTCATCCAATAATCGCGATCGCTGTCATCATATACTTTTTCATAGGTTTGTCCCGTGTGTTTGGCAATGATTTTATAAAGTTCTTCTTTTAAGGTAATTATTTCACGGGCGGTAATTTCAATATCGCTCGCTTGTCCCTGCGCGCCGCCCAAAGGTTGATGAATCATAACCCGAGAGTGTGTTAAACCGCTTCGCTTTCCTTTTTCACCAGCACAAAGCAGCACAGCTGCCATTGAGGCTGCCATTCCCGTACATATAGTTGCTACGTCTGGTTTAATAAATTGCATGGTATCATAAATTCCCAAGCCTGCATAAACACTTCCTCCGGGAGAATTTATGTAAATTTGAATGTCACGCGCTGCGTCTGTACTTGCCAAAAAGAGTAATTGTGCCTGTACAATATTTGCAACTTGGTCGTTGATTCCGGTGCCAAGGAAAATGATCCGGTCCATCATTAGACGTGAAAAAACATCCATCGCCACGGCGTTCATTTGGCGTTCTTCAATAATATTTGGTGTCAAGTTAGTCGGGTACATACTACTTATTATTTTGTCGTAGTACATATTGTTGATGCCTTGATCTTTTATAGCAAAGTTTCTGAATTCGTTACTGTAGTTCATAAATGTTTGTTCGTATTATAAATTTACTTTCCTGAACAGGAAAAGGTTTAAATCAAAAAGGCGTTAAATTAAATAATTCAACGCCTAAAGATAACTATTTCTTCGCTGAATTATGCGTAGGCTTCCTTAATGAATTTATCATAAGTAACCTCTTTGGTCTTCAATTTTGCATTTTCCTTAAAGAAATTTAGCAATTTTGCAGTGTTCAATTGTTCGCTCAAACGTTCCACTTCTTCTTTGTTTGAAAGAATACGTGCAGCAATTGATTCCAACTCTTCTTCCTTTGGATCGGTTTGTCCAAATTGAGCCATTTGCGCTTTTATCATATTTTTTGAATGGTCTTTCAACTCTTCAAAAGTTACTTGCAGATTGTTCTCCGCTCTAAGTTTTCCTTCGATCAATTGGTAGCGAAGTCCTTTTTCGCTTCGCTCGTATTCGGCTTTTGCATCTTCCTCAGAAAGTCTTTTTTCGCCCGTCATTGCAATCCAGCGTTGTAAAAATTTTTTCGGAAGATCGAATTTTGTATTTTCAATCAATGATTCCACAACATCGTTCAGTAGCTTTTGGTCGCTTTGCTGTGCAAATTGCCCTTCGGCATCTTCCTTTATTTTTGCTTTCAATTCCGCTTCGGAAGTAACTACGCCTTCACCAAACAGTTTGTCAAACAATTCCTGGTTCAGTTCTGCCATTTCACGTTTGTTCACTTCTTCAATTTTGAAGGAAACCTCAATGTCCAAACCGTGGGCATCGTCATGCGAAACGCCTAAATATTTTTGGTTGTCGTGGTCATCGGCAAACATTCCTTTTGTTTTCAAAATAACTGTATCGCCCACTTTTGCGCCAAGTAGACTTTCCAATTGCTTTTTACCAGCAATTTCTTCGGTTGAAAGGGTTGTTTTCTTTTCAATGTCTTTTTCAGTTGAAGTAAAGGTTCCGGTGATTTCATCGCCTTTTTCAACTTCTTTTTTTGAAATCAATTTTCCGTATTGCTTGCGGATGGTTTTTACCTGGTTGTTCAGCATTTCATCATCTGCGATGATTTTGTAGTGAACCACCTCTTTGCCCTTTACATCCACCTCGAACTTTGGCGCAAGGCCCAATTCAAATTCAAAGGAATAATCATCTGCATCCCAATTGATTTCCGCTTCATTCTTCGGAAGTGGATTTCCAAGCACGTCCAATTTTTCCTCGTTGAGGAATTTGTGGAGTGCATCTTGCAAGAGTTTATTTACCTCTTCTACCAAAACTGCTTTACCGTATTGCTTTTTTACCATTCCCATTGGCACGTGCCCTTTTCTGAATCCAGGAATATTGGCGTTTTTGCGATAATCGTTCAGCACTTTTTCAACTTTGCCTGAATAATCGTCTTTTGAAACCTCCACCGTAAGCACAGCGTTCAGTTTATCAATGTCTTTTTTTGTAATGTTCATTTTTTCTCTTCTGAATTTCGGGTTGCAAAAGTACGGCTTTTTGCACAACCCAACAAACATTTACAAACTGTTGTTCAGCAATTTGCTAATCTTCTTTTATAAGCGAAAAAAGTATGGATTGAAAAAGCGAAAGCAATAAACTGAAAAGGAGTGCCCACCAAATTGTAGAGACCGCAAAACCCCCCACGAAATAATCAGCAATAAGAATAATAATGGCATTGATTATGAGAAGGAATAGCCCAAATGTTACGATGGTTATTGGCAACGTTAGCAACACCAAAATAGGTTTCACTATTAATCTTAAGAGCGCAATTACAATAGCAACTATAATCGCCGAACCATAGCCTTCAACGGCTACACCAGGCAAGATTTTTGATAAAACCACAACCGCTAGGGCCGTAAGAAGTAATTTAACTATTAATTTCATTTTTGTGAGGTTTAAGTTGAATTTAAAGATAAAAAAACCGCCCATATGGGGCGGCTTTCTTAATAAAGTAAATCTACGTACTTAGTTATTTGTAACCGTAACCGTGCCATAATTACCAATATGCACCTTTGGAATGGTGGCATCATAGGTATCATTTATTGCCTGAATAATTAAGTTTGCGGTATAAGCATATCCTCTTGGCGTTGGATGAACTCCATCCAAAGAAAAAGCGCCCCCGGTTACGAATTGTGAAGTAAGAAGACCTCCATCATAAACAATTCCACCATTTGCAACACGTGATAGCGCAGCTTTGGCATCCACAAACGCTAGATTTTTAGCTCCAGCCAAGGCCTGTATTGTTGCATTATATGCAGTGCTGGCAGCGGTAACGCGTGCTTGTTCTGAAGCCGCTAAAACATATTGATCTGTTAAAGGTATAGATACCCCTATTACTCCTTGCGGGTTGTTGGGATCTGGCGTTGAGCCCAAAACCGAGGAGGCGGGCAATACTATAAGGTCATTAGCATTCACTTGGCGCAATTGTCCTAATAATGCCGCCAATTGGGCTGGTAAATTAAAAGGAGGCCCTTGCAAGACAGTTGTAATGTCTGTTAGATCGTCATCGGTCATTATCGGAAAGTTATTTAAGCTTGCCGAAAAATTAATCATACGCAAAGCAGCTTCTTCCGCAGAGATAAGACCAATACCAACCAATCCTGGTAATATTTGGTTGTTATACGCTGCGAATTGTGCATTTAACTGTGCCGCAGTAGCAGCATCTAAAGGTATTGCATTTGTAGGAACAGTGGTGAAATAGGGTATAGATGTTACCTCAGGAATGTTTACTAATACACCTTTTGCGCCGTTTGCAGTTAAAGCATCTACTTGCTGGCTATAAACGGCAGCAAACACATTTGGATCGGTGATATCATTTGACCCATATGATGTGGGATCAAGATTTCCTGTTTGATCAACTCCAGCTCCTCCGGAGGTAGCATAGCTTAAAATGTCATTGTTTCCTATCCAAAGTGTAAAAAAAGTGGCGTTTTGAGCCGCAGCATCGCCTATTACAGTAGCACTTTCACTACTTGCAAAACGGGCAAAATAAGGATTGGCAGCACCTGTTGGCACTCCAGCAACGTTTCCATATCCAGGAGCTACCAAGTGAAAACTCTTGGCTCCGGGAACACCCATATTGTTGAACGAACCACTTAATTTATTTGAAACATCAGTGGTTGGCATTCCGTCCAAACGAACAGGGCCGGGATTGCCATTGGGACCCACAGCCAATACAAATCTGTTTTCAGCTATTTGAGATCCTCCCAACAATAACCCTCCCAGGTTATCATTCATTAATGGTTGTGTAAAATCACCTCCTCCAACAAAGGAAAACTGCTGCGCCATAATATTGGGATAGCTATTATTTTGTCCAGTAATATATAAAGCTCCATCTGCATAACCTGCAGTCAAAGAGTTTCCAACAGAAACATATTTTGAAAAGTCCGCACTTCCGCTACTGTAAAAACCATCGTCTGTTACAGGGCTATCAAATTCTGGTTCGCAGCTTACAAAGCCCACGGCCAAAACCGCGAATGTATATTTAAGTATATTTTTCATCTTTGAGATTTTTTTCAATTATAGTTTATAAGTAAGCCCCAGTCCTGGAACGAAAGCATTGGTTTTGTATGTTCCCTTAAATGGAACCGCTACACCGTTTTCGAAATAATAGTTGTAAGAAGCATCCACTTCCTTAAAGTGTGAATAAAGGAATGACGCGTCTATCTGTAAGTGTTCGCCAAGGTTTACAGTAAGTCCTGCTGTAAAATTATTACTGTCATTGCGAGGTGTTTCAGGAGCGAAATAACCTTCACGCACAGGTGATTCGTCAAAATAATAACCTGCTCTTAGTGTAAACATTTTGGTGGCTTCGTATTGCATACCAAAGCGATAGATGGATGAATTTTTATAGTTACGCGCATTTTTTGAATCTGGAATTTCGGGATTGGCAAAATCTAAATCCAGAGATTCGTAAACATCCCAAAACGTACGGTTAAAGTCAAAAGCGAAAGTCCAATTTTCACAGAAATCATAAGACATCCCTACCGTCATTTCCGCAGGCAATGGCAAAGAAGCATTAAATGTTGTATCTGCAAATGGTGTTAAAGGTGAGTTTGGCACATTCTCAAAATCTGCATCTCCATCCTCAGCGTCCAAAATTATTTCTGAACGATAGGTTGCTCCAATATGAAGATCTTCGGTAAGGTTCACCATTGCACTGGCAACCCAGCCCCAATTGCTCACTCCAGAAGCATCAACTGTTACATTGGCTCGGTTACCCTCAAGATCGGTAAGTGTGCGGTTTAGGTTTCTGTTGAAATTTACAGACCCGGTAACGTAGATAGGACCACCGCCTACGCTCAACTTATCATTAATCTTAAAAGAAACAGTTGGCTGAATGTAGATTGCCTGCAAGTCAATATTATTTACCAGATGCGATCCCGCCCAATCCTCTTCATATTCTACCGAGCTTCCATAGGGGGTGTAAACACCTAGCCCAAAAGCCAGCCAGTCGTTAGCCTGGTAGGATGCGTACAGATACAGCGGCGTGCCGACCGGGCTATCGGTACGGGCATTGGCGCCCGTCTCGGCATCTTGGTAGGCAATGTTTGAAAACACGCCGTGGACACCTACAGAGATACTGAATTTATCTTCCAGATACACCAAGGCGGCAGGGTTAAAAAATACCGATTCGCTACTGTTTATAACCGCAACACCCGTGTGGCCCATCGCAAGGGATTTATTGCCCTGCAAACTTACGCGGTAACCGCCCGCATAAGTAACCGCACTTGCTAGTGCAAAAACGGCAAGAAGTAATACTTTCTTCATAATTGTTTATTTCTTTAGAGTTAATTCTTAATTTTAAATTAGTAAGGAATTATTCAAGGTATTTATTATGCACGCATAAGAAACATTCTTACAATATTATAAAAAATTCATAACATTATCATAAAATTCGTCGGGATTTTCTGCGTGCAGCCAATGGCCGGCATTTGATATTGTATCTATTTTTGCTTTCGGAAAATGCTTTTTAATCAAAATCTCGTCCATGGGTTCTATATAGCCACTTTTCTCCCCTCCTAAAAATAGCGTATCGCCTTTAAAAATAGTGTTTTCAGGAAGGGCTGCTACTACTTCCTCAATTTTTTCGGAAAGAACAGGAAGGTTTATACGAAGCCCCAATTCAGTTTTACTTTTCCTGTAAAGATTTTTCAGCAGAAAAAGTTTTGTGCCTTCGTCTTTTATATATTCCGAAAGAACATCTTCTGCTTCTCCCCTAGATTTTATTTTTGAGAAATCCAATTTTGAAAGTGCTTTTAAAATATCTTGATGGTGCGGCGGATAGGCCTTTGGACCAATATCAGCCACTATCAGTTTGGAAACCATCTTGGGATAGGTTACTGCAAACTGCATTGCAACTTTTCCACCCATAGAATGACCTAATAAAATTATATTTTGAAGATTATGTTCATCGCAGTAATTTTTTAAATCTTCGTCCATTACTTTATACGAAAATTCATCGCTGTGGAAACTGCGGCCGTGGTTGCGCTGGTCTAAAAGATGAACCTCATAACCATCTTCAGCCCAGCGTGTACCGAGGGTTTTCCAGTTATCGCTCATACCTAGAAAGCCGTGGAGGATTACAAAGGGTTTACCGGAGCCGAGTATTTGGGAGTGTAAAATCATTAGCCAAGCTTTTTTAAATATTCTGAAATTACTTTCTCCAGCCCATGGTAAAGCGCTTCACAAATAAGCGCATGCCCAATGCTCACTTCCAAAAGGTTCGGGATGTTTTTCTTAAAAAACTTAATGTTTTCCAAAGAAAGATCGTGACCTGCGTTGATGCCCAAATTCAATTTATTTGCAAGAAGTGCACATTCCGTATAAGGTTTTACGGCTTCTTTGTTTCCTAAGGAGTATTGTTTTGCGAATTCTTCGGTGTAGAGTTCAATTCTATCGGTTCCAGTTTCAGCGGCGCCTTCAATCATTTTTAAAGTTGGATCTACAAAAATGGAAGTGCGGATTCCATTTCGTTTAAATTCTGAAATTATATCCTTTAAGTAATCTTTGTGCTTAACTGTATCCCAACCGGCGTTGGATGTGATTGCATCAACAGCGTCTGGAACCAAGGTTACTTGTGTTGGTTTTATTTCCAAAACCATTTTTGTAAAATTGTCCATCGGGTTTCCCTCAATATTATATTCCGTGGAAACAATTGATTTTAAATTGTACGCATCTTGATAGCGAATGTGGCGTTCGTCGGGCCTTGGGTGGATTGTAATCCCTTGTGCGCCAAATTTCTCAACATCTTTTGCAACCTGCAACAAATCAGGCACGTTACCGCCGCGGGCATTGCGCAATGTGGCTATTTTGTTTATGTTTACGCTAAGTTTTGTCATTTCTTTGTGTTAGAATTAACAAAAATACAAACCTTCTAAACGCTAACGAACCTTTATTTTAAGTAATTTGCGTTAAAAACAATTGCAATGGAAACCCTGAATTACATCATCAACGATATTGAACCCTTTGACATTTCGGCAAATATAAAGGATGTGCAAACCGTTTTCAATCAGCTTACCTATTCACACGTTCCGGTTGAAAGGGATGGCCATTTTATAGGGTGTGTTTCTGAAAATGACGCTTACTGTTTTGACAATAAGAAGAAATTGAGTGATTTTCAATATGCCTTGGAGCCTTTTCATGTGCTTGAAGATACAAACTGGCTAGATATTTTAGAGGCATTTGCACTTAACAGCAGCAATATTATGCCCGTTTTGGGAGCTGAAAACAAGTATTTGGGATATTACGAATTGGGCGATATTATGAGCCTTTTCAACAACACTCCATTTCTGAACGAAACAGGCGGTATAATAGTAATTGAGAAAGGAATTCAGGATTATTCCTTTAGTGAGGTTTGCCAGATTGTAGAGTCAAACGGCACCCGTATTTTCGGTGTCTTTGTTTCAAAAATTACAGGCGAGACCGTTCAATTAACAGTGAAGGTTGGCCATACGGCCATAAACAGTATTGTGCAAACCTTTAGAAGATATAAGTACGAGGTAGTTAGCCATCATGAAGAAGATAAATTTTTGGAAGACTTAAAAGAGCGGTCTGATTATTTAGATAAATACCTTAATATATAATTGGAATGAAGATTGGTATTTACGGACAATTTTATCACGAAAATTCTGAAATATACATTCAGATGTTGCTCGATGCGCTTCAAAAAAAAGAAGCCGAAGTAGTAATTGAAGAAAACTTTTTGGGCATAATCAATAAAAATCAAGATATCACTAAAAACTTTTCCAGCTTTTCTACCTTTACAGAGCTAGACTCTAGTTTTGATCTTTTTTTCAGCATTGGTGGTGACGGCACCCTTTTAAAAGCTGTAACATTCGTTGCAGACTTGGGCATTCCCATTGTGGGAATCAATACAGGAAGGCTTGGTTTTTTGGCAACAATTCAAAAAGAGGAAATGACCGAAAGCCTGAACCAGATTTTGGAAGGAGAATATTCCATTTCTGAAAGAAGCTTGCTTACTGTGGAAACATCTCCAAAGAACGAAGAAATCCAACCATTAAATTTCGCCTTAAATGAAGTTGCCGTAAACAGGCGCAATACCACCTCTATGATAAAAGTGGAAACATTGGTCAATGATAAATACCTTACTTCCTATTGGTCTGATGGGCTGATAGTAGCTACTCCTACAGGATCCACAGGCTATTCCTTAAGCTGCGGTGGTCCAGTAATAGACCCAGAGGCAAAAAATATTGTGCTCACCCCCATTGCACCGCACAACCTAAACGCCCGTCCATTGGTAATACCAGATTCCAGCAGTATTTCATTAAAAGTTTCGGGAAGAGAAAATACTTTTTTGGTCTCCATGGATTCTAGAATAGCCACATTGGAAAATGAAACCACAATATTTATTAAGAAGGCACCTTTCACAATAAAATTACTGCAACTTCACGACGATAGTTTTATAAAAACCCTCCGCAAAAAACTTTTATGGGGCGAAGACAAGCGAAACTAAACAATAAAACGCATCAAAATTTGTTAATCAACTGAGACAAATTGGCTTCCTTCAATGTCAAGCCAAGTTTATTGTTATATTTGCAAACTTTTAAAGTATATGAAGTATTTCGCGACTGTATTTTTAATACTCTCAACGGCATTCTATGCGCATTCCCAAACCTATGAAATAGGCGGAATGATTGGAGGCGCAAACTATATTGGTGATGTTGGAAAGACCAATTTTATTAACCCCAACAGTTTTGCCGTAGGCGGTCTTCTTAAGTGGAACCGTAGCGCACGGCATTCATTTAGGGGCTCGGTAATGGTTGCGAAAATAAAGGGAGATGACGCAAAAAGTTCAAACAGTCGCAGAAAAGAGCGCGGTTATTCTTTTGAAAACACAGTAAAAGAAGTTTCCGTTGGACTGGAATATACTTTTTGGGATTTTGATGTTCACGCCCAAAAAGCAATTTCCACCCCTTATTTATATACTGGTCTTACCTATTTTTGGTATGATGCCTTATACAAAAGAGGAAATGACATTATAACAGATTATGATGGCGCAAGCAGTATTGCAATTCCTATGGTTTTAGGTTATAAAGCAAATATGGGCCAAAATGCAATGGTAGGGCTTGAGATTGGAGCCCGCTATACTTTTACCGATGATCTGGACGGCAGCAACCCCGTAAAAGGATTGGAAAATAATGAGAACTTAAAATTCGGAAACACCAACAGTGACGATTGGTATGTTTTTACTGGCATAACCGTTACTTTTGCCTTCGGAAGAAGACCTTGTTATTGCAATTTTTAAACAATAATGGACAATAAAGATCAAATAGACAAAGACAAATTGCCGCAACACCTGGCCATCATTATGGATGGAAACGGCCGGTGGGCAAAACAAAAAGGTCTTTTCCGCTCTATGGGTCACGAAAATGGCACAAAGGCTGTGCGCGAAATTGTTGAGGGAAGTGCAGAAATCGGAATTCCTTACTTAACCCTTTATGCCTTTTCAACAGAAAATTGGAACCGCCCCAAAATGGAGGTAGAGCTGTTGATGAAGCTGTTGGTCTCTTCGCTTAAAAAGGAAATAAAAACATTACAGGACAACAACATAAAGCTCAATGCAATTGGCAATTTAGATGCCTTGCCCAAAAAGGCACATAGAGAATTACTGGATGTGATTGCTAAAACAAAAAACAACGAGCGCATGACTCTTACCCTTGCACTAAGTTACGGTTCCAGGGAAGAAATTACAAAAACAATAAAAGAGATTAGTCTTAAAGTTAAAAATAACCTAATTTCGCCGCACGATATTGATGAAACGGTAATAAATAATCATCTTTACACGCAAAATTTACCAGATGTAGATTTACTGATCCGCACCAGTGGCGAACAGCGCATTAGTAATTTTCTGCTTTGGCAGATAGCGTATGCCGAACTGTATTTTACTGAAACACTTTGGCCGGATTATACAAAAAACCATCTTTTTGAAGCAATATTAAATTATCAAAACAGAGAAAGAAGATTTGGAAAAACCAGTGAACAGCTTAAACAATAGTTCCCTATTGCATACATACAGAAAATCTTATTGTATTTTATTATTTACAATACTTTCCGTTTTTACACTACAGGCGCAGCAAAAAGAACTTGACAGCGGAAGAAAATACACTATAAACGAAATAACAGTGACCGGGACACAAAGCTTTAATGAGCAAACTGTTATAGCTTTTACCGGTTTAAAGAGAGGGGATCGCATCTATATACCAGGCGAAAAATTGAGCCAGGTTACCAAAAAACTTTGGGAGCAAAATCTTTTTAGCGATATCGCTTTTTATGTAACCAATATTGAAGGCGACAATGTAGATTTAGAACTTTACATAGTTGAGTTGCCAAAACTCAATGAAGTTGTAATCAACGGAAAAAAAATACGTAAGGCCAAGAAAAAGGAAATCATTAAGGATAACGACCTAAAAGCGGGTGCCAAACTTACCGAAAACCTTCTTACCACAACAAAAAATTATATTACGAACAAATATAAAAAGGACGGTTTTTATAACACTGAAGTTACCATAAACACTACTCCCCATACGGACTCTACAGGGGTAGAAATATCACGAGATATGATTATTTCAATCGATAGAGGAAAGCGGGTAAAAGTAAAAAAGATAAATTTCGAAGGAAATGAGCAATTCACAAATGGAAAATTGCGTCGCTCCATGAAAAAGACCAAACGCAAAAATCCAATCCGTCTTTGGAAACGCTCAAAATATACCGAAGAAGGTTTTGAAGAAGACAAAGAGTCCATCCTTAAAAAATATAAATCAAACGGATTTCGCGATGCGCGTATCATTAGTGATACCCTACGGGTTCTTGACAAGAAGAATGTAGCCCTGGACATAAAGCTTGAAGAAGGTGACAAGTATTATTTTGGAGATATTAAATTCATCGGAAACAGTGTCTTTACCGATAGCCAATTACGTCAAATTTTAGGCATCAAAACCGGAGAGGTTTACAACGGAATTTTGCTACAGGAACGTATTGCAGATGAAAGCGACCCAGAAGCGAACGATCTTACAAACCTTTACCAAAACAACGGTTATCTTGCCGCACGTATTAACCCTGTGGAAGTAGCTGTACGTAATGACACTATAGATTTTGAAATACGAATTATGGAGCGTAATCTTTTCTATTTTGACCATGTAACTGTCATAGGAAACGATCGCACTAACGACCATGTTATTTATAGAGAATTGAGAACGCGTCCAGGCCAAAAATACAGCAAGCGGGATGTGGTTAGAACCATTCGTGAATTGGGCCAGCTAGGCTTTTTTGATCCCGAACAGCTTTCTCCAAATTTCAAAAAAGTAGATGAAAATAACGGGCTCGTAGATCTGGAATATTCCGTAGTAGAAAAAGGATCTAGCCAAGTTGAACTTCAAGGAGGTTATGGAGGTGGTGGTTTTGTAGGTACTCTTGGGCTTTCTTTCAATAACTTTTCTCTTAGAAATATTTTTAATCTAAGTTCATACAAACCATTACCGATGGGTGATGGACAAAAACTATCCATACGTGCGCAGGCAAGTAGTTATTATCAAACTTATAGCTTGTCGCTTACCGAGCCTTGGCTGGGAGGAAGAAAACCTGTACAATTGTCCACATCGTTTTCGCATACTATTCAAAATTTTTACGATTATAATAATAGAAGAGCGGACAAATCTAGAAGTTTTACCATTACTGGAGGTTCTGTGGGGTTAGCAAAAAAGGTAACATGGCCTGATGATTATTTTGTATGGTCCAATGCAATTAGCTTTCAGCATTACAACCTAAATAATTACAATACCGGCTTGTTTACATTCGGCGATGGGTATTCAAACAATCTTGCCTATACCATTGGTATCAGCAGAAACAACACGGCTACCAACCCCATATATCCTACTTCCGGATCTGATTTTAGCATTACCGCTAAGTTGACGCTTCCATACTCTGCGTTTAACAATGTAGATTATAAAGCATTATCCAGAGAGCGAGCTCTTCTTTCACAGACATCTCCGGATAATCCTGAGTTTGTAGATGACAACAAAAGGATTTCAGAAATTGACCAAGAGCGTTTTAAATGGCTAGAATATTATAAAATAAAATTTAAAGGAACCTGGTACACAAAACTTGTGGAAAAAATGGTGCTTCGTACAAACACTGAGTTTGGGTTTTTGGGAGCTTATAACCAAAATCGTGGCATTCCGCCATTTGAAAGATTCTTTGTAGGAGGTGATGGCCTTGGGGCTTATAGCTTAGATGGTCGTGAGGTTATTCAAATGAGAGGGTATCCAAACCAATCACTTTCAGACCAAGATGGAAATACGATTTACAATAAATTTTCGTTAGAGGTAAGATATCCTGTAACTTTGGCACAAATGGCATCCATCTATGTGCTTGGGTTTGCAGAGGGAGGAGCCTCTTATGATGGCTTTAGAAATTACAATCCTTTTGAACTTAAGCGTTCCGCTGGCGCAGGATTGCGTATATTTATGCCAGCATTTGGACTTTTGGGTATTGATTTTGGATACGGCTTTGACCCAATTTTAGGCGGAACCGAAAAGAATGGATGGGAAACCCACTTTATTATTGGACAACAATTTTAAAAACTGGCACGATATTTTCTTAAACAACAACCAAATAATATGAAGACAAAAAAAATACTAATTTTTACCTTTTTTCTTTTTTGCTTCACCTTTATGGCTGAAGCTCAAAGAGGCGTTCGCATAGGATATATTGATATGGAATATATTCTTGAAAGTGTTCCAGAATATAAAGAAGCTTCCATCCAATTGGAAGGAAAAGTTCAGCGCTGGAAACAGGACATCGAAAAAAAACAAAAAGAAATTGATCAAATGAAGCTAAACCTTGCGAACGAAAGGGTGCTCCTTACCAAAGAATTGATCGATGAAAGAGAAGAGGAAATAAAAATCAAGGAAGATGAAATGCTTCAATACCAACAGGATCGTTTTGGACCAAATGGCGATTTGATGATTCAAAGAAGACAACTCGTACAGCCCATCCAAGATCAGGTTTTCAACATAGTTCAAGAAATTGCGGAAAATAAAAAATACGACTTCATCTTTGATAAATCTGCAGATGTGGTTATGCTTTTTGCCGCCAAAAGAAACGACATAAGCGATTTAGTTCTACGTAGCATTGAACGTGCTGGCAGAAGAGTTCAAGCAGCCAATAAAAAAGAAGAACGCGAGATAGAGCGCCGGGAAGCACTTACAGCCGAAGAAGATGGAGCTATTACCGAAAGGGAAAAAGCCATCCAAGAAAAACAGGAAGAGCGCGAAAAATTAGTGGAAGCTAAAAAAACAGAGCGCGAGGAAATGATGGCCCAGCGCCAAAAAGAACGCGATTCAATACGCGCTGCCAAGAAAGCAGAATTTGAAGAACGCAGACAGCGTTTAATTGAGGAAAGAGAACAGAGAAGAGATTCTATCATGAATGCCCGCCAAAATAGAAACAATACACCTGAGGGCAGAAATGAAGAGCAAGAAGGCGGAGATGGCCAATAATTACTTTTCAGATTAAAATAAACAACGCTTAAAAAATAACACTTAAATTTAATACACTTACAATGAAAAAAATGAAATTAGTTTTAGTTGCAATTGCGCTATTTGTGGGAGCTACAAGTTTTGTAAACGCCCAATCCAAGATTGCACACATTAATGCACAGGAGCTTATAGAGGCTATGCCGGAATATAAAGCTGCACAGAGCCAATTGGAAAAAGTACAAAAAACTTATGATACTGAAATTAAGGCTATGGCGAAAGAGCTAGAAACCAAAATGAAGCAGTACGATGCTGAAGCTGCGGGTAAGTCTGATGAAGAAAACCAAAAAAGATTCCAGGAGGTTCAGGGAATGCAGGATAACATTCAAGCTTACAGACAGCAAGCTTTGCAGGATTTAGACAAGAAAAGAACAGATATCTTTAAGCCAATTCTAGAAAAAGCACAAGCTACAATTCAAAAAGTAGCAAAAGCCCAAGGATATCAATATGTGTTGGACTCAACCATGGGTAGCGGTGTAATCCTTGCCGATGGTAAAGATCTAATGGCTGATGTAAAAAAAGAATTGGGAATGTAATTCTTTTTTAAAAAGAAAATTTTTTAAAAACTGCCCGTTATCGCGGGCAGTTTTTTTATGTTCTAATTTCAACATATTGGCTACATTTACGCCATGGTAAAAAACAATCCCATAGGTATTTTTGATTCTGGAGTTGGGGGTTCTTCCATTTGGCAAGAAATCTACAAACTACTGCCATTGGAACATACAATCTATCTAGCGGATAGTAAAAATGCTCCATATGGAAATAAATCTGCTGAAGAAATTACGAAACTCAGTATTAAGAACACTGAAAAACTAATTGAGATGGGAGCTAAAATTATTGTAGTAGCCTGCAACACCGCTACCACAAATTCCATTTCCACACTTCGGAAAAAGTATAATATTCCTATTATAGGAATAGAACCTGCCATAAAACCGGCAGCCCTGCAAACCACTACAAAAAGCATTGGAATTTTAGCTACCAAAGGAACATTAAGCAGTGCGCTCTTCAGTAAAACCACACAGGAATTTACAAAAGATATAAACGTGGTTGAAATAATTGGAGAAGGCCTCGTTCCCTTAATTGAAGCTGGAAATCTTGATGGAATCGAAATGCACTCGCTTTTGCAAAAACATACCAAGCCAATGATTGCAGCAAATATTGATTATTTAGTTTTGGGCTGCAGCCACTACCCTTATATTATCCCAAAGCTGAAAGATATTCTCCCCCCCAATGTAAAGATTATAGATTCTGGCGAGGCAGTTGCCCGACAAACCAAAACAGTACTTCAAAGCCTCGATATGCTTCGAAAAGAAAACACTCCACCCAATCTTCAATTTTTTACAAATGCCGAAACTGACACTTTAAAATTTCTGTTGAAAGAGCATGCCGAAAAAATTTCCGTAGAAAAAAAAGACTTTTAATTTATTCCTTAAACCAAGAAGAATACATTACATAATTATTGGCTATTCGTTCTATCTCCCCTTTGGTAAGTTCTGGACTTATGTCTTTAATTTTCCTTGCCGGAATCCCCGCATAAATACTTCCGCTTTCCACTCGGGTACTTTTTGAAACAACCGCACCCGCCGCAATAATAGTGTTGATTTCCACAACGCAATCGTCCATAACAATGCTTCCCATACCAATCAATACATTGTCGTGAATGGTACAGCCATGCACAATAGCATTATGCCCGATGGACACATTATTTCCAATCGTTGTCGGTGAAGTTTTGTACGTTGAGTGAATTACTGCGCCGTCCTGCACGTTCACTTTATTTCCCATTTTGATAAAATGCACATCGCCACGAATTACGGCATTAAACCAAACGCTGCATTCATTGCCCATCACCACATCTCCTACAATTGTGGCGTTTTCAGCGATAAAGCAATCTTCGGGGATTTGTGGCTGTTTTCCGTTTACGGGTTTTAGTATCATTGTTTCTTTCTGGTTTCAGATTTTAGGTTTGAGTTTTCAAATTTCAAAAATAGTAACAATTAAATTCTTTCAACTTTTAGCTTTTAACTTCTATCCGAAATAAGCCAGCAAATCCTTCTTTCGGGAAGGGCTCACCATTATTTCCTTTCCACTGGAAAGCACCACGCTCCCACCCTTTCCTTTTTTGTATTCGGTAATTTCGTTCACATTCACCAGATAGGATTTATGAACGCGGGCAAAACCGCTTTCCGAAAGTGAATCTTCAAAATACTTCAATGTTTTGCTCACCAATCGCTTTCCTTTCTTCAAATAGATCTGTGTATAATTGTCATCTGCCTGGCAGTAGAGTATATCTTCCATTTGCAGCACTTCAAAACCGTTTTGTAGTGGAATGGTCATCTTTCCGGCTATTTGCGTTTGTAGCGGCTTTAAAATTGAATTCTGAAGCGTGTTTTCCCTTTCTTTAATTTCCTGTACATAATCAACTGCTTCAATTAACTTATCGATGGAAATTGGTTTCAACAGATAATAAGACGCATGGGCATTAAGCGCATCCATTGCATAATGATTGTAGGCGGTTACAAAAACTGTTTCAAACTGGCGGTCGCCAACTTTGTCCAGCAAATCAAACGCATTTCCGTAGGGCATTTCCACATCGAGGAAAACAACATCCAAGTTGTTGTTTCGAATTAAAACCAAAGCATCATCTACGTTTGCAGCCTCACCTTTCAAGACAATATTAGGGCAGTATTTTGCCAAATAATTCCTTAGGATTTCTCGGCTTGTTTCTTCGTCTTCTACGATTATTGCGTTCAGTTTCATCAATCTTTCTTTAATATAAGTTCCACTCTGGTTCCTTCATTATTTTCAAAAACATTTTCAACTTTCACATCTACTTTGTCTTTGTACATTTCATTCAAAATAGCAATCCGTTTTTGGGTATTTCCCATTCCTTTTGATTTTTGCTTCTTTTGGTTTTCGGTTTTAAACGCTCCAGATTTCGTGCGGCCGATACCATCATCAATAATGGATATTTTTATGGTTTCGGAATCTATTTGCTGAAAGTTTATTTCCAACAAACCTTTCTCCTCCTTGTAGCGAAGTCCGTGCCACACGGCATTTTCTACGTATGGCTGAAGCAACATGGGCGGAATTACAAATTCATTCATTTGTATGTTTTCGTCCACAGAAATTTTATAGTCAAATTTATCCTTAAACCTAAAATGTTCCAGCTTCACATAAAGCTCCAGCAGTTCAATTTCCTTTTCCAACGGAATAAAATCCTCTTCGCTGTTTTCCAAAACCGAACGCATCAATAGTGAAAAATCGGTCAAATATTTATTGGCGGTACGCTCGTCATTTACCGAAATAAAGCTGTTCACGGAATTAAGCGCATTAAAGATAAAATGCGGGTTCATTTGTGATCTGAGTGATTTCAGTGCCAAAATATTATTGGCAAATTTTTGCTGTTTCACATTTTTATACTGTGCGTAGGCAGCAAAAATTAAAAGAAGAACGATAACAATCAAAGATCCGATAACCCATTTTTGAATTTGGCTATTTCTTTCAATCAATTCTTGGTTTTCAAAAGCTAGTTTATAGCGGCTTTCGTTTAGTTTACGATCGTTTTCGAGGCTGGCAATACGATTCTGTTTTTGTGTAATTTCTTTACTGAAACGTGCCGCTTGGCTAATTTCCTGTTCCTTTTTAACGTAGAGTTCATCTACTACTTCTACGTAACGCTGATAACTTTCTGTGGCTTTGTCAAACTCGCCAATATCCCGATAGATTTCAGAAAGCTTTCGGGTCGCATCTTTTTGAACTACCAAATCTTCTTGTTTATCCGCTTCTGCAATACTTTTTTCAAGATATGGAATAGCCTGTTGATATTTTTCCTGAGCTACAAAAGCATTTGCAATTTTATAGTTTTGGCGTTGTGGAGTGAGCGCTTCGTCCTCAGTTGAAGCACCGTTTCCCATGGTATTTAATTCTTGCAGGGTTTCTTCACGCAGTTGGATTTCCTTCTCATATTCCCGGTTTTGGTTGTAAAAATCAGCAACTTTGTTTTTTTCGGAAACCGCGCGTTGTTTGTTTTCTCTTTTTGCAAGTTTCAGGGAATTATCAAAATATTCTTCCGCTTCGTTCAATGCCCCGCTTTGTGCATAGGCTTCACCTATTTTGGAATTCAGGTTTGTAATTTTCGGGCTGATATTGTTTTCTTTAGCTGCGTCCAATGCTTTTTGATAATTGAAAACACTTTTCACGCCATCGCCAATGGCTTTATAGGTATCGCCCAGACCTTCGTAAACTTCCACTTTTTGATAAGCCGAAAGATTGCCTTTCAATAAATTCTGAAATGCTGAAATGCTTTCCTGATAATTTTTATTCTGCGCAAATGCTTTTGCCAATTTAATTGAAACGTCCGTACTCGGCAGATTTTGTAAGCTTCTTTTGTAATTATCAACCGCCAGATCGGGTTGGTTCCAAAAAAGATTTATATCGCCCAGCGTTTCAAAAGCCTGGCTGTTTTCCTTTTTTGTGATTGTTTTATTACGTCTGGGTTCCAAGGCGCGGGTTACGTACTCAATACTTTTCTGTGCATCTTTTTTTAGAAAGAATTTTGCAGAGTCCAAATACACGCTGAAATCTGCCTGTGTAGTAGATTTGGGGCTTTTAGCCACCACCGGTTCGCTCTCGCCTTTTGCTTTTTCTACCCGTACGGTTATAAAATCATCTTTTAAGACAGTGTAATAAACGGTGACAAAATCATCACTTTTTATTACCAACTCGTCACCAATTTTTGCTGAAATAGAAAACCGTCCCGACATGTTTGTTGTGGTATATTGCCCCCCTAAAATTTCCACATTTACTTTTGAAATTGGCATATTTGTTTCGCCGTCAATCACTTCGCCTTTTAACATAAAAGGCCTGTTTTCCGATTGCCGCTTAACCTGTGAAAAGCTTTCAGTGGAACAAAAAATAGCAATCAAAAGAAGAAAAAGAAGGTTTTTCATTTCAGTATTAAAACGGTAAACATACGCACTTTGCGGCAATGCCTAAAATTACGTTTTTCTGAAATAGCTTCCGCACAACATAAAAAAGAATACTTCACTCACCCATAACTACTTTTCACCAAATAAGAATAGCCGCTTCCTAATAGTTGCTTTTTTGTGGTAAAAGTTTGCTCTAGGTTTATATCGTTATAAAATCATTAAAAAAACAATTATGAAAATGTTACAGATCATTTTAATCTTCGCGGCCTTTACGATGAACATTTCTTGCAAAGCCGAAAACAAAAAGCCGGAACAGCAACTTTTGGCAACCGTAGAAACACAACCCGTTAAAAAAGAACATTATATTAAAGTGGCCTTACTCTTGGATACCAGCAATAGCATGGACGGATTGATAGACCAAGCCAAGGCACAGCTTTGGGAAATTGTAAACGAGTTGAGCTATGCCAAATGCCGAAACGAGCGTCCCAAACTTCTGATAGCGTTGTACGAATACGGCAACGATAATTTGAGTTCGCGGGACAATTACATTCGCAAAATTTTAAGTTTTACGGAAGACTTGGATGATGTTTCAAAAGAACTTTTTTCTTTAACCACCAATGGCG
Organism: Aequorivita iocasae; assembly: GCF_016757735.1. Classification (NCBI taxonomy): domain Bacteria; kingdom Pseudomonadati; phylum Bacteroidota; class Flavobacteriia; order Flavobacteriales; family Flavobacteriaceae; genus Aequorivita; species Aequorivita iocasae. The sequence continues at coordinate 1,436,756 of NZ_CP068439.1, read as the reverse complement.
GTAGCGAATATTGTGGGGCCGTAATCCAAGAATCGTTGAGCAAACTTGATTGGGGCAATGAAGACGACGATTTAAAAATGGTTTTTATAGCCGGAAATGAGCCCTTTACACAAGGAAATATAAATTATAAAGATGCCGCTACGATTGCCAAGGAGAAGGGGGTAATTGTTAATACTATTTTTTGTGGCGATTACACACACGGAATTGATAGCCATTGGAAAGATGGGGCTCAACTTACTTACGGAGATTATATGGCGATAAACCAAAACCAGCATACAGTATATGTACCTTCGCCATACGACGACATTATTATTCAACTAAATTTAAAGCTCAACAACACCTATGTGCCTTATGGAAGTAAAGGAAAAGACAAAAGCCGAATCCAGGAAGAACAAGATGCCAATGCCGCAGAATATAGCAAGGAAAATGCAGTGAGCAGGACAGTATCAAAAGGAAGCCATTTATATACCAACAGCACTTGGGATTTGGTAGACGCTGAAAAGGAAGCCGACTTCAGCTATGAAAAATTAAAGAAAGAAGAATTACCGCAGGAATTAAAAGGGAAAACTTCATCCGAAATAAAAAAATATCTTGAAGCAAAACGTTTGGAAAGAGAAAAAATTCAAAATAAAATAATGAAACTGAACGAGCAACGCCGAAAATACATTGCCGAAACCACAAAAGAAACAAACAACGGTTTGGAAAGTGCAATGGTGCAAGCTATTAAAAAGCAAGCCAAAAAAAAGAAATATACCTGGGAATAGTTTTCTTAGAAATAAAAAATGCCTGATACTTTTAATTAAGTTTCAGGCATTTCAATTTTAATTATGTTTTTCTTAATTAATGGCGGGACAGTTGCAATCGTATGGCTCGGGCCTTCCCCCCAGGAAGTCGTACCCCAGGGTGATCTGGTGGAAGCCGCCGCTCTCGAACCTTACGTTTCCAGCCTGGTACGAATAGGTATAGGCGAACATAAAGTTCTTGTAGTTCACCCCCAGGATGGGCGTGAACCACTGCAGCTTCTGCGCCTTTACCTCTTCGCCGTTTAGGTACTCGGCGCCATCCAAGCTTCTTCTGTACGATAAGCCCCCCCACAGCTGGCCGAAGTCCATCGCCCTATAGGCCTTGAAGTTCACGTCCACGGCCTGCTCGCCGGTACGCTCCGCCCACTGGAAGAGGAACGAGGGCTCGTAGCTCCAGTCCGCGCCGTATCCGCCGATTGCGTATGCAGCGGAAACCAAGTATTTGCGCTGGTTGTTTGGCTCATATTTTTCAGTATAGATCGACCTATTCTGGAATATGATGTTCTTCACCGTAAAATGCCCCGAAAAATCCAGGAAGTTGTACGAAAGGCCCGCGTCCACATTAAAATAGGAGGTGCTCTGTATGATGCCGCCGATCACCGGGTCGAAATCCGAAAGGTCAAAATTGGTCTCGTCCAAGCGCGATTGGGTGAGCCCGGCGCTCAGGCCGAACGACAATTGGTTAAGGTCCGCCTCGCTTCTTGAAAACATAATATGGTGGGCATACGTTAGGTAACCCCCAGTCTGTGAATGATAACCGTTTTGGTCATTATAGAATATAGCCCCTACGCCCGACCGTTGCCCAAGCCTTGCGTTAAAGCTCACCGTCTGCAGGTTTGGGGCTTCATCTTGATCGAACCACTGCTGCCTAGCCGTTAAGCGCAACTGATTGTGCGTTGCGGCACCAGCCATTGACGGATGCAGCAGATACAAATTATCCGAAAGATAGTCGGAATATACCGGAATGCCATCCTGGGAAAATCCATAAAGCGAGGTTAACAAAAGTAGGATAAGGGGGATTCGTTTTATGCTCATAATTACTGTTATCGTTTTAGGGTAAAGTGTCCTTTGAATTCCTTGGCGGCGCCATCCTCGGTGTATTCCACACGGAACCAGTAATCGCTCGAGGGCATCAAGCTGCCGCCATAGGTGCCGTCCCATCCCGGGCCCAGCGGGCTCAGCTGTTTCAGCAGTTTCCCGAAACGGTCAAAGATATAGATCCTGGCGGCGGGATCGCCCGTGGCGATGCCGATTATGTTCCAGGTGTCGTGATAGCCGTCCGCGTTCGGGGTAAAATAGGGCGGGTAATCTATCACGCCGACCTCCAGGGTAACGCTGCCGCAGCCATAGATGTCCTTGATCGTTATGGTGTGCGCCCCGGGGTCCACGTTCTCAAAGATGTTGCTGTCCTGGAAGGGCCCGTCGTCCAGTTGGTACACATAGGTGCCGTCGCCCGTGGCCGTGGCCTCAATGATATGGTTCCCCGCAAAGGCGCCGTTCAACAGGCTCGCCCCGTAGGTGAACGGCGGCGAGGAAACGGTGACGGTCGTACCGGCAGTGCCCTCACAGCCCGTCGCCAGCTCGGTATAGGAAACCGTATAGGCACCTCCCTGCAGCGCTATGATGGAAGGGCCGTTCTCGCCCACGAGGATCATACCGTCGAGCTCCCAAACGAAGGAATACAGGGCCGGGTCAAGGCCCGTATCGATCACGGGGGGGGACGGGCTCCCCTCTTCCTCGGCAATGGGGTTCCCGTTCTCGTCCACGCAAAGGCGGTATTCGCCCTCAAGCAGGACCTCGGGCAGCTGCTCCACCTTAAGGATGACCTCCGCCACCGCATAGCACTGGGGCGAGAAGGGGTTGGCCGTATTGGTCACCCGCGCATAGATGCGCTGCGGGTTGATGATGTTCGTATAGGGGAAAGCGATGGCGGGAGCCCCCGCCTCTGCAGACCCCACCGTCTCATGGAAGGTGATCTCATAGACCGCCGGATCCTGGCCCGCCAGGATCCCGGCGCGAAGGTCCGATACCTGCTGGCTGGAGAGATCGCCAAGGTCGAACTCGGCAAAACCGTCGCTGGGGGCCACGTTGTCACAGATCACGAAGGGCTCCGCCGGCGCGACCGCGACCGCACCCCGCTGGACAATGAGCTCAAAGCTCTGGAGCCCACCGATGTAGCAGCCCGTCTCAGTGTTCAATATGCCCGTATAGATAAGCTGCGGGTTGATCGGGTCATTGTTGGCGTCCTTGTTCTGGTGGGCGGTCGTATTCACGATCGCATTATCCCCGCTCTCCGCATCCGCCGGGTCCAGGTAGAAGCTTACCGCGAAAGGCGGCTGCGGCTGTCCGCCCAGGATCTCCCCGACCTTGGTCTCCAGGTTGAAGACCCCGATCTCGCTATCGTCCGGCGCGCAGAGTATGTACGGCGACACCACGGCGGTATCGTCGGGCAAGGGGTTGACGATCAGCTCCAGCTCCACGATCTCAAAACAGAGCGAGGCGGCATTGGTGGTCCGCACATAAATGGTCTGGGGATTGGAGGTGTTCTGGTACGCGGTGAGCTCCGGCGCGACAATCTCCGCGTTCTGGTTGACGGCGTCGTCGTAGCTCTCATAGTAGCCAAGCGTCCAGCCGTTCCCGTTGAGTATCTGCGCCTCCCGAACCGTCAGGTCGAAAAGCTCGGTCTCATCGTAGGGGCCCGGGGGCACGATCACCGTCACGTCGCACAGTTCGATCGGGTCCGGGGCGACGGGGCTCGGGTTGGCCACCACGCTGATGGTAAGGGTGGTATAGGCGATACAGCCGCTGTTGCTGTCCTCCACGCGCACGTAGAGCACCTGCGGGTTCGAGGTGTTCGCATAGGCCGTATCGGGGTCGATCGGGTTCTGGCCCTCCTGCGCGTCCTGCTCCGTCTCAAAGTAGTGCACGCCCTGGGTGAGCACCCCGTTGGTGATCTCCGCATTGCGCGAGGTAAGGTCGAAAAGGGCGGTGCCGTCAAAGGGAACGCCCAGGTCATCGCACTTGGCCCAGGGCTCGGGATCGGTTATCGGGAGGCCCTCGGTGACCACCAGGTCAAAACTGCCCACCTTGTAGCAGCCCGAGGCGGTATCGGCCAGCCGCACCCAGATGGTCTGCGGGTTGGAGGTGTTGGTATAGCTCTCGGGCTGCGCGATGAACGGCGTGCCGGCCTCGGCGTCAGCCCGGCTCAAGTGGTAGGTAACCGTAAAATCGTCCGGGTCCTGGCCGCCCAGGACCAGGTCCTCGTTCTCGCGGAGGTTGAACTCATGGAAGCCGCCCTGGTCACAGGCGGTAAGGTCCGGCAGGTCCTGCGGCAGCTCGGGGCTCTGCGCCACCACAAGCTCCATCTCAAGGACCGTGTAGCAGCCCGTGCCCGCCGGCGGTGCGGCAAAGGCAGCCCGTACATACAATGTCTGGTTGAAGAGCACGATGTTCTGGTAGGGGCTCGTCAAGGCGTACTGGCCGTTCACAGCGTCCAGACGCGTCTCGTGGAAGGTGACCGCCAGGGTCGGGTCCCCGCCCTGTATCTCGGCAATCTTGCTGTCGAGATCAAACTGGGTAATGCCGTCATTGTCCACATCGCAGCCGAACAGGGGCGAGGGCTGCACGGGCTCCGGGTTGGGAAGGACGGTAATAAAAAAGCTCTCGGCCGCCCGGCAGCTGTTCTGACCGGCGATCGACACGAAGATCTCCTGCTGCGGGACCACCACGTTCTGGTAGGCGCCCGGGGCCGCGATCGGGATATCGTTGTCCAGGTCACCCTGGCTGGCATAGTACAGCACCGTAAGGGTCGGGTCGCCGCCCAATATCAGCGGGGTGTTCTGCGTAAGGTCGAAGGTCGAGACGCCGTCGTCACCGGTGCTCCCGTTGAGCTCGTCGTCGCAGGCCTCCAGGTCGAGCGGGCTCCCGTGGACGGGGAAGGCGCCTACCTCGAGCTGGAACTCCGTGATGCGCACGCAGCCCGTGACCGCGCTCTCCAGGCGCACCCAGATGGGCTGGCCCGCGCTCGGGAAGGCACCGGCGGGATCGATAGGGTTGGCCCCGGCCTGGGCGGCCACAAGGTCCGTATAATAGGTAACGGGAAGAAAGTCCCCGGGATCCTGGGCCCCATAGACCGATGCGTCCTGGGCCGTCAGATCGAAGATGGCCTGGCCGTCGCCGTCAAGGTCGCACACCAGGTACGGGTCCATAAAGGTCGCGTCCGGGGCATCGGGCAACGGGACCACGATGAGCTGCAGCTCCACGAGGGCATAGCAGTCCGTGCTCACGTTCTCCACGCGTGCCCATACGGAGTCGCTGAAGGGGTCGTCGTTCGTGTAGAGGAAGGGCGCGATGATCTCACCGGGGCCACCGGCCTCCGCCAGCGCACGCTCCGGAAAGTACCGGACCACTACCCCGGGCTCCCCGTTGATGATCTCAGCGGTACGCAGGCTAAGGTCGAACTCGGCAAAACCGCCCCCCTGGTCGCAAAGCTCCAAGGGCTCCGGCTGCGCCGGGGTGGGCAACGATTCCACTACCAGGGTCAGGGTCACGAGATCCCTGCAGCCGAAACCGTTCGAGAGACGGGCCACCACCGTCTGGGCATTGGATATGTTCTGGTAGGCGCCCGGGACCGCGATGGGGAGGTCCGCCGCCTCGTCGGCAGGGGTCTCGAACCACGTAACCAAAAGACCGGGAACCCCGCCCGAGACCTCAAGGTCACGCGTGGTAAGGTCGAAGGTGCTTATCTGGTCCGTGGGCGTGCTACCGTTGAGCTCGTCGTCGCAAAGACGGTAGTCCGCCGGCTCGACGGCCGTGGGCGCAGGGTCCACGATAAGCTGAAGCGGCACGATATCGTAGCAGCCGCTGGCACCGTTGTTGGGAGTGGTGTTGGCAGCCGTGCCCACCCCCAGCACGTAAATGGTCTGGGAATTGGGCGTGGCATTGGTATAAGAGCCCGGATTGCCGATGGCAAGCGAAAAATCCGGCGCCGTAAGGGCAGCCATACCCGCATCGATCGCGTCCTGCTCCTGCTGGTAGAAGTAAAGGTCGTAGCGCAGGGGGTCCAGACCGTTGAGAACCTCCGAGCGCTTGGCGTTGAGATCGAAAACCTCGAAACCGTCACCGTCACCGTCGCAGAGACGGTAAGGCGTGGGCTCGGTCAGGACAGGGCTGTCACGGACCTCGAGCAAAAGCTCAACGATGGCATAGCAGCTGGTGGTAGTGCTCTCCACGCGCGCCCAGACACGGTCGTCGTAAGGGTTGATGTTCACGAACGGGTCCAAAAGCTCGTTCTCGTCCGTCTGCGCGTCAAGGTACGTGTAGTGGTAGGTCACCGTGAGGGCAGGATCGCCGCCCGTAATGGCAAGATCAGCGTCATGGAGGGTGAACTCCGTATACCCGTCACTGTCAGGATCGCACGAAACCAAAGGATCCGGAGGGGTGTTAGCACCAGGAATAGATTCTATGATGATATCAAATTGTGTAACAGCAAAACAGTTAGCGATGTGGTTGTTTACTACTCTTGCGTACATAGCCATAGGACTAACCGTAATTGTATAAGGTGTGGGCAAAGGATTATTTCCTGTACCTGCATCTGCTGGATTATCGTGATAAGTAACAGTAAAATCTAATGGATTTTGGCCATTTAAAATACTGGCACTATACGTAGCGTTTAAATTTAGTGTAACCTGACCGTCACCATCCTGATCGCAAATATAGGTTGGTGTTGCTGGCTGTGTAGCCGCTACGGTACCTATTATAAATGAATCAACTGCATAACATAGCCCAGAGGGCTCTTGAATGCGCACCCAAATAGTTTCCCAACTACCCACTATAGGGTAAGCATTTGCAGGTACAATTGGGCTAATTCCGCCTTCAGCATCTAGTTGAGTGTTATAATAAGAAATTTGGAAATTTGGATCCTGCGCGCCTCTAACTATGGCATCATTCACGGTAAGATCGAAAACTCCTCCTAAAGCACCATTATCACATAAATCTAATGGCGGACTGTCTATAATTGGTTGGGGGTAGTAATTTACTTCAATACTATCGCTTACAACACAAGCAGGGTCAGCCGGGTCATAAGCATCAACGGAATAGATACCTGAGTTAGGAAAAGTAACTGTGTAAGTGGGGCCGAAAGCCCCAAGAGGATTTCCATTTAAAAACCATTCATATACTACATTAGGATCACCCGTATCTGCATCGAGAAGAATAGGTGCGGTGCTACAACTATCTATATCTGGACCTAAATCGATAACAATATTTCCGGTGCCAGTTTTAGTAACAACCACATCGTCATCAAGAACATGCGTTGTTCCATTGGGCAATTGAAAAGAAATTGAAGCAGTATAAGTGCTCGTTCCGGCAGCGGGACAAACATTTACAGTTAGGTTATTTCCAATTACATTTCCCAATTGATCGGTCCATTCAAATACTGTATTGGGATCTTGAGGACCATTTGGAAGAAATCGCCACGTTTCATTTGTAGCTGTCCAAACTCCTGTATTACGCCCGGGCGGTACTGCAAATTCAGATAAATTATTACCCATTATACCCACCACAGCTAAGCCATCATTCCATGCGGTGCAAGCTGGCTTGTCAATTAAATTTACTTCTATTACATTTAAGGATTCATAGAGAATTATTTGTTGAGTTGTAAAAAAGCCGGTGCAGGAAGAACCAAAATGACTAACATTATTAAAATTGACTACAAACTGACGGTAAGGAGCTGTACCCGTAGTTAAGTAATTAATCTTATCTGCCGTAGGATTAATAGAGGGGTCTAAATCATGGAAAGCACCATATATAGTATTTAAGGGAAAATTTGGTTGATTGTTGGGAATCAAATCGCCTGGGTCAATACTCCATCCATTAAAGCTTCCGGCAAGGCCTAGGTTAAAACTTACCTGCCCATTTGCCGCAACAACCACTTGGTTATAGGTATTTTGAAAATAGGTAAACTGAAACGGAAGGTTTATAACATTACTCCATCTATCATCTATAGTAATATTAGAGGGATTGCCCCCGGTTATGGGAGGCAAAGGGCACGCAGGCTCGGCAATTATGTATGAAGCTGTATTGGTATTCGGAAGCCCAATAATAGAAGCTGTTAAATCGGTACAGGGCGTAGAGCAATCTATAGTCACATCAGGGCCTGCATCCAAGGTAGCACAGGCAAGCTGGGCATTGACCCTTGTAATGCCAAAGATTAAAACCAATAAGACAAATAACTTGTGGGAGGAGTAAAAGTTTATCATAATACGAAGTACATAAAAATCGGGGGAAATTAAGAAAATTTTATGAATAGATTCGGAACAATTCCTATAAAAAGCCAATCAAATCCTTTAACGTGTAAAACAATTTAAAATTATTTAAATTAATCATTTTTGCATTCCCAGTCTAAAATCACTTTATTTCACCTTATATATAGTCAAAGGTTTTGTTAAGGTTTCAAATATATTGAATACATTGTTTTTCTTTTTATATTTTTGCAAAAAAAACTTATAAATGTCCCAATTTAACATAGAAATCTCAAAAACTTCCAACCCAAATATTGTTAAATTCACAGCAAATTCCTTTTTAACCCGCGCTTCTAGTTACGAATTTAAAAATATTGACGAGGCAAAACCAAGTCCGCTTGCCCAACAACTCTTTTATCTTCCCTTTGTAAAAACCGTTTATATTTCACAGAATTTTATCGCCATTGAAAAATACAACATTGTAGCCTGGGAAGATGTGCAGCAAGAAGTGGCCGACTCCATTATGGAATATCTAAATGCGGGCAAGCCCGCAATTTTGGAGCAAAATGCCACAAAGAAAGTCCCCGTGAGCATATACGCTGAAAGCACCCCTAATCCATCTGTGATGAAATTTGTGGCAAATAAGCCTTTGGCAACCGGCAGTTTTGAGTTTAAAAATATCGATGATGCCGTTCATTCGCCATTAGCAAAAGCACTGTTCAGTTTTCCTTTTGTAAAAGAAATTTTTATCAGTGCAAATTATGTTTCGGTAATGAAATATAATGTAGCGGAATGGCAAGAAATTTCTATGGAATTACGCGAGTTCATCAGAAAATTCATTGAGGACGGCAAACCTGTTCTTAATGATGAAATTCTCAATGCCACAAATGTTACGGAACATGGTATTTCAGAAAAAAAATCTTCCCAAAAAACAGAAAAAGAATATTCTGCGCTGGAAAAGGAAATAATTTCCATCCTTGAAGAATATATAAAGCCAGCAGTGGCAAGCGATGGCGGGCATATTTTATTCGATTCATTCCAGGAAGACACAAAAACAGTGAAAGTAATACTTCAGGGAGCTTGCAGTGGATGCCCATCTTCAACTATTACTTTAAAAAACGGGATTGAAACCATGCTGAAAGAAATGCTCCACGGCCAAGTAAACCAAGTAGTCGCCATTAATGGATAGCAATTTTTAACAACTTTTGCAACTGCTGTTTTAACTTAATTTTCTGATAATTAGCACTTAATAATTGTAATTTGTAGGTTCACTATTTTTTTAACCTAAAAACCAGAAAATTATGGCAGTACTAAAAGTAATTGAAGTTCTCGCAAATTCCAACCAAAGTTGGGAGGATGCGGCAAGAAATGCAGTAAAGGAAGCTTCCAAAAGTGTGAAAAACATACGTTCGGCATATATAAACGAACAAACCTGCGTGGTTAATGGGGATAATATAACCCAGTTTCGCGTAAATGTAAAAATCACTTTTGAGGTGAATTAGAAACGTAAGACTTTTAAAAATACGCTTTTGGCATTTCAAAAGCGTATTTTTGTTTTTCTGAAAACTATGTTATGCGACTTGTATTTGCGATTTTGGCTTTACAAATTCTGCTAGGTTGCAATTCTTCAACAAACAAACCCTTGAAAAAATACAGTTACACCAACGAATTAATAAACGAATCCAGTCCCTATTTGCTACAGCATGCACACAATCCGGTAAATTGGAAAGCTTGGAATGAAACAACCCTACAACAAGCCAAAGAAGAAAGGAAATTGATGATTGTAAGTATTGGTTATGCGGCCTGCCACTGGTGCCATGTGATGGAAAACGAAAGTTTTGAGGACAGTACGGTAGCTGCTGCAATGAACAATAATTTCATTTCGGTAAAAGTAGATCGTGAAGAACGGCCTGATGTAGACCAAACCTACATTAATGCAGTGCAGTTAATGACGGGCAGTGCCGGTTGGCCCTTAAACGTAGTGACGCTACCAGATGGAAGACCCGTTTGGGGCGGAACCTATTTCAGAAAAAATGACTGGATAAACGCTTTGGAACATATTCAAGAGCTTTACAGAAAAGAGCCCGAAAAACTAATTGCCTATGCGAACCGATTGGAACAGGGAATTAAAAGCATGGACCTCATCCATCTAAATCAAAATGCAGTTGATTTTAAAAATTTTCCCACACAAAAAATAGTCGCCAATTGGTCACAACAGTTTGATGAAGAAAATGGCGGTTTTAATGGAGCGCCAAAATTCATGATACCCAACAATCTTGAGTTTCTGTTAAGGCAGGCTGTTACTGAAGATGACAAAAAACTACTGGATTATGTAACACTTACACTAGATAAAATGGCCTACGGCGGCCTGTACGATCAAATAGGCGGCGGCTTTTCCAGATACAGCACAGATGAAAAATGGCATGTGCCCCATTTTGAAAAAATGCTCTACGACAATGCCCAATTAGTAAGCCTTTATAGCAATGCTTTTGCAGCAACCAAGACCCCATTATATGCTGAAATAGTTAAAGAAACATTAGCATTTATCAAAACAGAATTAACCAACAACGAAGGCGGATTTTATTCCTCTCTCGATGCAGACAGCAAAGACGAAAAAGGCAATCTGAAAGAAGGGGCTTTTTATATTTTCACTTCGGAAGAATTGCAGGAATTACTAAAAGATGACTTCAAAATTTTTAAAGAATATTACAATGTAAACAGTTACGGAAAGTGGGAAAATAACCATTATGTACTTATCAGAAAAAAGAGCGATCCCGAAATTGAAACGGAATTCGGGCTTACTTCCGACGCATTTCAGCAGAAAAAGAAAAGTTGGAAAGAAATAATTCTCGATTACCGTAACAAAAGGCCAAAACCACGTTTGGACGATAAAACCCTAACTTCTTGGAACGCTTTGATGCTGAAGGGCTATATAGATGCCTACAAAGCTTTTGGAAATCAGGAGTATTTTGACGCTGCCCTGAAAAATGCTGAATTTATTTCTCAAAAGCAACTTGAGGATAATGGTGCATTATTTCACAACTATAAAGACGGAAAAAGCAGCATTAACGGTTTTTTAGAAGATTATGCTTTTACAATTGAAGCCTTTATAGCCTTGTACCAAATAACCCTGGATGAAAAATGGCTCGATTTTTCAAAAAAAATGGCCGATTATACCATCGCCAATTTCTTTGATATGAAAAAGAATATGTTTTATTTCACCTCAAAAGAAGACCCCGCCATTGTTTCGCGAAATTTTGAATATCGCGACAACGTGATTCCAGCATCAAATTCCGTAATGGCAAAAAATCTTTTCAAACTTTCAAAATATTTTGAAGTTTCAAATTTTGAAGAAATAGCGCATCAAATGCTCAAAAATGTTTCAGGGGAAATCACGCAGTATCCCAGCGGGTTTTCAAACTGGCTGGACTTGCTGCTGAATTTTAAAAACGATTTTTATGAAGTAGTGATTGTAGGTGAAAATACTTCAGCAATTATAAAGGAACTAAATACCCATTATCTGCCAAACACAATTATAGCGGGCAGCACAGCGGAAAATGAAGGGCCGCTGTTTAAAAATAGATTTGTTCCCGGCGAAACACTTATTTATGTTTGCAAAAACAACACTTGCAATCTGCCCGTTAAGAATACACAAATTGCAATTAAATCATTAAACAAAAAAGAATAAATTTTATGGACAAATTTCAAGACTTGGATATTTACATAGAAGAGTATGGACAAAAATTAATCGATTTTTTACCAAGTGTAATTGGGGCCATTTTAATGTTGGTTCTTGGTCTTTGGCTAATAAAAATCATTAATGGATTCATTAAAAAGTTTTTTGACAAAAAGGATTATGACCCCACCCTCGAAAATTTTATTGCGAGTCTATTAAATTGGGGGCTTAAAATTGTCCTTTTTGTCTTGGTAATCACTCAGCTTGGCGTCGAGTCGGCTTCATTGGTTGCTATTATTGGTGCGGCGGGCCTTGCCGTAGGTCTAGCACTTCAGGGCTCGCTTGCAAATTTTGCGGGCGGCGTTCTTATTTTATTAATAAAACCATTTAGGGTGGGCGATTTCATTAGCGCCCAAGGCGTAGATGGAACCGTAAAGGAAATCTCTATTTTCAATACAAAATTGACCACCTTTGGGAACCAACTCGCTATTATCCCCAACGGAAAGTTGAGCAACGACAACATAATAAATTATACCGAGGAAGGAATAAGACGTGAAAATCTAACGTTTGGCATAGGTTATGATGATAATATAAAACAAGCCAAGGACATTCTTTTAAATTTAGTTTCGGAGCAGGAAACTGTTTTAAAACTTGAAGACAAAATGCCTATGGTGGCAGTTGCTGAACTTGGCGATAGCTCTGTAAACCTTACCGTTCGTTATTGGTCTAAAAATGAAGATTTCTGGAACCTTCGGTGGGTAATTTTAGAGGAAGGGAAAGCACGACTTGAAGCTGCAGGAATTACAATACCTTTTCCACAGCGCGATGTACACCATTTTAATTTGGAAACTTTAAAGAAATAAAGCATTAAACTTGCAGGAAAAATTCATATTTTTATAAAAACAACTTAAAAAATTCAAAATGAAAAGAATAATATTTACGGCAGCGTTTGTCTTAATGACAATTTCACTGTTTTCACAATCCAGACAAAGCAACTACGTCAGTGTGTATGACCGAACTATTGATATAAACCAAAAATCATTAGCCTTTGGCCTTACAGAAGCGCAATTTGACGCAATTAAGGATGAAGCTTATGCAAATCCAAACTTTGTGCAGGGAAAAATTTTTCAAGAAGACCAACTAATAAAGGATGATGTCCCGATGCGCTATAATGCTTATGCTGATGAGATTGAAATCAAAAACAATCCATCAGATGAAAGTTATGGAGCTTTAATTAAGTCCCCAGATATTTTTGTGAAAATCTTTAGGGATATTTATGTTTTTGTTCCTTACGAAGGAAGCAATGATAAGGGCGGATATTTTAACGTGCTAAGCGATGGTAAAACATACGATTTATACAAGAAGACCAAAGCTACCTTTAGGGAACCGCAAAAAGCCCAGACCAGTTATGAAAGAGATATGCCTCCTTCTTTCCCAAAGACAGTAACCTATTATTTGGTTCAAAACGGCACCTTTTTAGAAATGCCTAACAGCAAATCGAAAATCTTAAAAATGATGGACCGCAAAAAAAGCGAAATGAAAAGGTTTATAAAAGAGAACAATATTGACCTAGATGAAGAAGCAGATTTGATTAAGACTATTGCCTATTTCGATTCCCTTTTATAGCTAAAGGGTTAACCCAACATAAATTCCTTTAAATAAAAAGGTTCAAAATAAGCGACATTTTCAAAGTCGCTTATTTTGTGTTTGGCCTCTGCCAATCGTGCCATATCGGCTGAAGAAGGAAACAAATCATTTTGAAAGACTGCGTTTGTATGTTTGCAAATTGCTTCAAATTTTACTGCGCCGTCACCAATAAAAATGGTTTTCCCTTTTTCCAAAAAGTCAGCAAATGAATCTTCCTTTAAAATTTCAGCTTTGGTTTCTCGTACTTGCTTTTTATCTGAATTATATACGGCAGAATAAACTTCCATCCTTCGGGCATCAAGCAGTGGAATAATATGGCTATTAGATGTTTTTACTTGCTGTGCCAAAACCTCTAAGGTGGGCGTTGAAATCAGGGGAACATCCAATGCAAAACACAATCCCTTTGCGGCCGAGACGCCAATACGAAGACCTGTGTAAGAGCCCGGCCCCTTACTTACGGCAACTGCTTCAAGCTTTTTTTTATCAATATTAGCTTTGCCCAAAACTTCTTCAATAAAGACGTGAAGTTTTTCGGCGTGGGAGAATTTTTGATTGTTCTCTTCGCGAATGGCTTTTACCTCACCATCAACCGCGACTGCTACGGAGCAATTGGTAGTTGCAGTTTCAAGACATAAAATAACTGCCATTATTTATCCTTTTTATCCTTATCAGATGAAGAAATTTCTACTTTATCTCCCTGTTTTAATGATTTTGTAACTGTGTTGTAAGGCCCAGTGATTACAGTTTCACCTTCTTTTAAACCTGAGATAATTTCAATATTTGAATCGTCTTGAATTCCCGTCTTTACAACGCGTAGTTTTGCCTCATTCCCTTCTTTAACATATACAGCCTCAAATTTTTCAGCTGTCGCGCTGGAAGATTCGTTGGATATGTAGGATTTTTTAGAGTCAGTAGTATCTGTTTTTATAACTACCGAACTAATAGGCACTCCAATTATATTTTTCTTTTTATTCGTAATTATATCAACGGTTGCGGTCATTCCCGGACGGAAAGGAGAAAAGCTTTCAGGTTTTCCTTCGGTAAGATCTTTGTATGATTCAGGAAGAATACGAACTTTTACCTTAAAATTAGTAACCTGATCTGCAGTAAGGGCGCTCTCGGCACTGTTTGCAATTTCAGTCACAATTCCTCTAAATTCACGCTTTAAATAAGCATCTACCTCAACAATTGTAGAATCGCCTACGGAAACTTTTACGATGTCATTTTCATTTACATCTACTTCTACCTCCATATTTTGAAGGTTTGCAACGCGCACAATTTCAGTTCCTGCCATTTGTGCGGTTCCCACTACCCTCTCGCCCAATTCAACAGAAAGTTTTGAAATGGTTCCGCTCATAGGCGCATAAATAGTAGTTCTAGAAAGGTTATCTACAGACTGTTTCACATTTGCCGAAGCACTTTGAACGTTGTAGTAAGCAGCCTTTGCATTGGCTTGGGCCATATCGTAATCTGCAACAGATTTGTCCCATTCAGATTTTGAGATAACCCCTTTTTCAAAAAGCGACTTATTTCTTTCATAATTCAACCGGGCATTTTTTTCACTTGCCTGGGCTTGTGCATATTGTGCACGAACGTTTTGAAGTCCCGCTTGCGATTGACTCACGGCAGCCTGTATAAGATCTGGGTTTATTTTTACTAATAAATCGCCTTTTTCAACAGTTTGGCCTTCTTTAACAGGGAGCTCTATAATCTCTCCCGAAACTTCTGAAGAAAGAGCCACTTCAATCTCAGGCTGTATTTTTCCGGTTGCAGCTACGGTTTCAACAATATCAATTGCAGAAATCTGGGCAACTTCTACTTCTTTAAAATCACCTGATTTTCCGAACCAACCAGCCTTTTTACCCGCCAGCAAAAAAATTATGAGCAATACGACTCCAACAATAACCCAAATGAGTGTTTTTTTCTTCATATTTAAAATTTTAATTCGCTGGCCGGAACTCCAAAATAAAGTTCCAAAACCTTTAATTTAAATATATATTCAAATTTAGTTCTGTTTTCTTCAATTTTTGCATTATCGTAGCGCAATTTTGATTGACTAAAATCAAATGCGTTGGTTAGGCCCACATCATATCTGTCTTTGGCATATTGATACGCCAACTCCTGTGACTCCAATGCAACAGTTGCCGCTTCGTAAGCTTTTAATGCACCATTTGCATCTACATAGGCCTGATAGACATTGGACTCCAAATCGAGTTGGGCTTGCTCCAATTGATACTCAGTGTTTTTTAAATTGATTTTATTTCGTTTTACATTACTGCGTGCGGTAAAACCATTAAAAATAGGCACATTCAGTTGAAGCCCATAGCCAATACCATCATTAAGGTAAAGTTGCTCTATAAATTCACGATTTAGGGGATCGTTGTCAGCATAACGGGTATTATATCCAAAAAACGCTGAAAGCGTTGGATAATAAGCCCCGCGGGAAATCTGTAGGTCCTTTTTAGCCAAATCCACATTTTTTTGTGCAATTTTTACTTCTGAACGTGTTTGTTTTGCACTTTCAATAATTTCTGAAACGTCCTTATCTGCAATTCCGCCATCAATAATTTCATACTCTTCATCGGCTATATCAAAATTTGAATAGTCCTTAATAAGAAGTAACTGCGCAAGACTTATTAATGAAACCTTTACGGTATTTTCGGCAACAGCAATACGTTGCTTTTCAGCGGCATCTGTAGCCTTTATCTCCAAAAGATCTCCACGAGGAAGTACGCCAGCATCCACAAGATTATTGGTTCTATCCAATTGTTCCAAGGTTACAATATTTTGAGACTTTGCCACTTCCAAATTTGCCTTGTTCAACAAAACCTGTAAATAGGAATTTGCAACCGCTAGGGCAATATCGTCTTTCATTTTGTCCAAACGGTATTGTGCTGCAAGTTCAGAGAGCTTGGAACGCTGCAATTGGCGCACATTTCTCAATCCATCAAATAGTGTAAGCCCAACATTTATAGCGGCCGAAGCGGAACCAAATGTAGTATTCTCCAATTGATTGTTAGTGGGATTTAAACTTAGTCCGGTATTTTTTGAGGCACTTGCATTTGCGTTTAGAGATGGTAAAAAATTACCAACTGCCTCAAGTTTATCGGCTTCCGTAAGCTCTAAATCTAGCTCGCTTTGTTTGACAGAAATATTATTTTCCAAAGCATGGTTTACGCATTCCTGCAACGTCCATTGTTTGGTCTGGGCTTGAATTGAAATACTGAGTATCAAAAAAAAGAAAGGGATTGCTATCTTCTTCATATGTTTTTCTGTTGATGAATAAGTCTTTTGCATTGCCATTGCGTTACAAAATTTTTAAAAAATTAAACTATTAACCCCTACCGGTTGGTCCGGTAGCTGGTTTCAATTGATTCCAAACCTTAATATTTTCATCTTTGGAAATACCACTTTTGATTTCTACGTCTATTCCATCGCTCACACCCAACTCAATCTCTCTGCGTTCAAATTTTTGATCGCCCACCATTACTTCAACAAAAGGCTTTTGTGTTTTGGGGTCATACTGAACTAAGGCTTCCTTAATGGTAAGAACATCATCTGCCTTGGCCAAAATAATAGAAGCGTTTGCGCTCAGGCCTGCGCGAATAAAAGTGGAAGTAGTGTCCAAATTTTTCATTGTTCCTTTTATTTCAAATTGAATTGCGCCGTTTTCGTCCACTCCTTTTGGGGCGATGTAATCTAGCACGGCATCAAAAGTCTTGTCGGGAAGTGCCCCTACAGTTATTTCCAAAGGAAGCCCTTCCTTAATTTTTCCTACTTCACTTTCGTCAACTTTTCCTTCAAATATCATTTTGTCCACATCGGCTAAAGTAGCGATTGTCGTTCCATCATTAAAATTGTTGGCTTCTATTACTTGGTTTCCTGTTTTAACGGGAACATCCAGCACCATGCCTGAAACCGTTGCGCGAATCTCCGTATTTGCCGAAGCACCCATACCGCTTGTGGTTCCAGTTCTTACTATATCGTAATTTTGACTTGCCGCAGTAAGCCCTACTTGCTCTTGTTTAAGCCTTTGCTGTGCTTGGTCATACGCCAATTGGGCATTGTCAAATTCATTGGCAGAGATTACGCCTTTTTCAAACAATTCTTTTTGGCGATTGTAAATGCTCTTTTGATTTTCAAAAGCTAATCGTGCAGTTTCCACTTGCGTACGAACGCTGTTTATATTGTTTTTGGCACTATTTAATGAAGAAACGTTTGGAACTACTTTCACTTTTGCAATCAAGTCGCCAGCTTTTACAATTTCACCAGCTTCCACAAAAATTTCGTCAATAATTCCTGAAATATTCGGTTTTATTAATACTTCTTCCTTCGGAACAATGCTTCCCGTAGCAACCGTTTTTTTCACAATTGAACCCATTGCCGGTTTTTCAGTTTCATAAACAACCGGGTCTTCAATGTTTTTTGAATAGAGCCAATACATAGAAACTGCAAACAATACTGCTATTGTTACAAGAATGATTATGGTTTTTGATTTTTTCATTTTTTTTGATTGTTGAAATTATGGTCTTAAATTGATGATTCTTTAATTTGTTTTATGCACCCAACAATGGCAAATGTTTTACTTTATGATATGTGAGTGCCAAAGCGATGCAATGTTTTAATTCTGTTACGGGTATTTTATCTTTTAGTTTGAAAACGATAGCCCGATTGCCTTCAAAATTGAATTTATCTTTATAAATTGCTCTAAATGTTGGAACTAAATTGGATGTACATTTGAAATATACCGCAATCTGCTCGGGATTTTTTTCTTTCCAATCCATCCGCACTGTACTTCCATTTTTTGTTAAATAACTCGGTTCACCCCATTTCAGTGTTTCTTCAAGTTTTTGAAGTCCGTCAATTTCAGAAGCAGTTTTTAAAACCATTTGCCGCAGTTGAAGCATTTGCGCTTTTACTTTTGAGGGATAGTTCTCAAAAACTGATTTAACTTTTGGATCGCTTATTAATTCCACTTTAGTATTCTTTATTCCGTTCTTAATGCTTCCACAGGTTTTACCTTTATTGCGTTTTGCGCAGGAATTAATCCCGCCAAAAGGCCTGAAACTATCAATATTGTGAGCGCTATGAATACTACACCTATGTTCACGGAAGGATTTATAAACATCATTTCACTTGTATCCATTCCGCTGAGTTTGTAATTAACTAACCATAAAACCCCACTGGCCAGAACGATACCCGCCATCCCTGAAATGATGGTCAAAAATATGGATTCAAGCAATACCTGGGCGCGAATGCTCCAAGGAGTTGCACCCAAAGCACGGCGAATTCCAATTTCTTTGGTTCGTTCTTTTACGACGATCAACATAATATTACTGATACCAATAATTCCCGAAAGCAGTACCAAAATCCCAACAAAATATGCTACAAAGTTAAGCGCTGTAAACAGACCGTTTATTTTGCTGTATTCTTGATAAAGATCAAAATTACCAACAGCCCTATCGTCATTTGGATTTATGGAATGACGTGTTTTTATAACATCAAAAATCTGGTTTTTTAAATTGGTTATGGAAAAATCATCCTGCGCAGTTATTGCCATCCAACCCACAATATCGCCCATATTGAACGCTTGCGAAAATGATGTGAACGGCACGTAGATTTCTTTTTGCATTTCTTCGGGATCACCATTGTTCCCTTTCTTTTTATAGGTACCAATGACTAAAAAATTAACACCGTTGATTTTAATATAAGAGCCTATTACTTCTTCTCCTGGGTTGTAAAGCGCACTTTGCACCCCACTACCTATAATGGCTACTTTTCGCTTTTCATTTATATCTGAATAATTTATAAAGCGCCCGGAAGTAATATCCATAGGCTGTTGTTGAATAATTTCGGGATAATCACCATAAACATTAAAAGCACCTGTTTGAAGTCCACGGACTACATTATTGCTTCCTCGAAACCCACCTAATTGATTTCTTGGCGAAACGAAGCGCAAGCCTGGCACTTGCTGTTTTATGGCATCAACATCATCTGTCTTAAAATTGTATCTACGTCCTTTGGGCAAACCTTTATAAGGCTGTGAAGCCGTTTGGGCCCACATAAACATAGAGTTTGTGGCCATGCCGTTAAAACCTTGTTTAATGCCGTTTTCCAAACCGTTGCCAGCAGCGAGTAAAATTACCAGAATGAAAATTCCCCAAAGCACTCCGAAAGCAGTCATAACGGTCCTAAACCAATTGCTGCTAAGAGCTTCAATTATTTCTGCCCAACTGTCTCTACTAAAAAGTTTACTCATCACGCAAAGCTTCTATAGGTTTGATATTTGCGGCTCTGTATGCAGGGAAAAATCCAGCAATGGCTCCTGCCACTACGAGAATAATAACCGTTGTAATTGCAACTGAAAAATCTACGGATGGGTTTCGTATATAATCGGTTTCAATAAATGGACCTACAAGTTGAAGTAGTATCAAACTGAAAATCAATCCCACAAAACCAGCAATTGCGGTAACAAAAATAGATTCGTGCAAAATCATTACAATTATTGACCACGGTTGAGCACCAATTGCTTTGCGCACGCCAATTTCTTTGGTACGCTCTTTTACAATGATGAGCATGATATTGCTAACGCCCACTACGCCCGCAATAATGGTACATATTCCCACACCCCAAAAGAACCAGCGAATCATATTGTTAAGATCGTAAAATCGTTTTGCGTGCTCTAAAGTATTGTTCACGTTAACTGCTCTTTCGTCGTTAGGCGCTATGGAATGCTTTGTTTTTAAATCTGCTTCCAATTCTGCCGAAAAGGCTTCAGATGCCGCTAGGGCGTCTTCATATTTGTCGTGTTTTTCCAGTGTAAATGCAAGGGACCGAAGTTTATCGCCAGCATTATAAACACGCTGTGCTGTGGTAAGGGGAATGAATATGCGCGTTTCTTCACGTTCGCCGCCAGGATCGGTATAAACTCCTACTACCTTAAATTTTATTCCTGTAATGTCTATATACTCACCAAGCGCTTCCTTTCCTTTAAAAAGATCGAGATACACTTGATTACCGATCACGGCATTTTTTTCAAAAGAATTCAAGTCGTTTTGATTGATGTACCTTCCCACGACCAAGGTTTCATTTTCCAAAAACTGGTAATCGCCACGCACGCCCTCTACCCTATAGCTGCCGCTTTCCTTTTTATAGGTGGTCAATTGTCCCCATCTGCTATAAACTCCAGATTTAAGTTCAATCTTGTCGCTATTTTTGTTCACCGCCATTTCATAGTCGCGGTTGTCCATTTCTATAATTCTACCGGGATTCAACCCTTTATATTCTACAGATGTAACGTTTGTCCAGACACTGATGCGGTTAGTGGCATCGTTTTCAAATTCCTTTGCCACCCCATTGGACATTCCTTGACCGATTGCAAGCAGAATTACCAAAATAAAAATTCCCGAAGCCACAGAAAGACCTGTTAAAAAGGTTCGCAACTTGTTTTTTTGAATTGCTTCAAAGATTTCCTGCCAGCGTTCAATATTAAACATAGGCTTCGCTTTTTGCCCGAACTTGGTTTACAACGGAATCGTCAATAATAATTCCATCCTTTAAGTTTACGATACGTTTGGTCATATGTGCAATATCATCTTCGTGGGTAACGATCAAGATTGTTTTGCCTTCGTCATTAATGCCTTGTATGAGTTCCATTACTTCGTATGAAGTTTTGGTGTCGAGCGCTCCCGTAGGCTCATCTGCCAGTAGAACTTTTGGATCGCTGGCCAAAGCGCGGGCTATTGCCACACGTTGCTTCTGGCCTCCGGAAAGCTCGTTGGGAAGATGGGAAGCCCAGTCTGCAAGACCTACTTTTTCCAAATAGTGCATTGCTTTCTCAACGCGAACATTTCTTTTTACGCCTTGATAATAAAGTGGCATCGCCACGTTTTCCAAAGCAGACTTGTAGTTGATAAGATTGAAGGATTGAAAGATAAAGCCGAGAAACTTATTACGGTATCGGGCCGCTACCTTTTCGTTTAAGTTTTTAATCAAGGTACCGTCCAGGTTGTAGGTGCCTTCATCTGCTTCGTCAAGAATACCGAGAATATTGAGCAAAGTAGATTTTCCGGAACCGGAGGAACCCATGATTGAAACCATTTCGCCTTCAGAAACCGTGAAATTTATTCCTTTTAAAACATGGAGCGAATTTTTACCCATGTGGTATGACTTGTGAAGGTTTTTAATCTCTATCATCCTGAAAATTGTTGATTTACAAAATAAAGGGGAAATTCCCCTCCAAATGTGAAATTCTTGTTAAGACTTGGAAAACTTTAATGGCCTCAAGTATTTATAAGACTATTATAGGCGACAGGTGTTACACCTCCTTCCGAAAAACTATAATTTTTTTTCTTCTCGGGCCTTTTTGCGGCTTCTGTAAATAGCATAGCCAATGCCGCCGATTAATAGGTAAGGAAAGATCATTAAATAAACAATTCCGTTATTGATGCCTTTGGCGGCTTGACCACCTTCCTCACTTTCAAGAACGGCCCGGCACATGGCGCATTGGGCCTCAGCGGGAAGTACGAACACCAAAAAAAGAAGAATTATTATATAAGCAATTTTAAGTTTCATAGTCTATTAATAATAAGGAGAAATCATTAAATAAACAATTACCCCTGTAACCGCCACATACAACCAAAGCGGATAGGTGATGCGTGCAATTTTTCGATGCTTATAAAATTGTCCCGAAATGCCCCTAACATAGGTAATCAATACAAAAGGAATAACGGCAATGGACAATAATATATGCGTTAAAAGAATAAAATAGTACACATATTTGATGATTCCTTCACCACCAAAGGCGGTGGAATCAGAAGTCATATGATAGGCCACATACATACCCAAAAACAAAACCGAACAAACAATAGCGGTTTTCATAAGGCGTTCGTGAAGTTTTCGGTTTCCTTTTTTTATTTGATAAACTGCAACCACTAAAATGATGGCAGTAAGGCCATTAATAGTTGCATAAATAGGAGGCAAAAACCCCAATCGTTCCACTCCGGGAATCCGTACGGTAAAAAGAACGGCAACAGCTAGGGGAATGGCAATGGAGAGTATCCATATCCACACATTGTAATTTTTTGTCGTTTGGGGAGAAGTTTGCATAGGTTATAAAAGTTTTTTTATGTCTTCTTTCAACATTTGTATTCCTCTATCTTCCAACCCGTCATAGTATATGATGGGGTTTCCGTTTTCATCCTTACGGGAGCGAATGTTTCCTTGTTGATCCACAAGGGCAAAGAAACCGGAATGTTCAAAGCCTCCCTCTATTTCGGGGGCTTCGCCTACATATAGATTAAAGCCTTCGTTGGCAAGTTTGAAAATTTCTTCTTTTGGTCCAGTGAGCAGATGCCATTGGGGTTTGGTAATCCCTTTATTTTGGGCATATTCCTTTAAAACTTGGGGCGTGTCATACTCTGGGTCGATTGAAAATGAAACAATGCCCACTTTGGGATTTCCTAAAAACTCATTTTGGATTTTCAACATATTCTCCGTCATAATAGGACAGATGGACGGACAGGTGGTGAAGAAAAATTCCACTACATATATCTTGTCCTTAAAATCATCGTTGGTGATGGTTTTTCCGTTTTGGTCCGTAAAATTGAATTGTGGCACGGAACCTATTGTTTCAAGGTTGGGTTTTGAAAAGGAGTTGATGATTTTAGGCACCGCCCAAATTCCAAAAACCAAGATGATAAACGAAATACCGATATAGGAATAATTTTTTTTCATTTTTCAGATATTACTGTTGCAATTCTATATTTCTCGGTCTGTATTATACTTTTTTAGCGCCCTTCTATATTCGGCAAGCAATACCTTAACATCGTCGCTCATTTTATTGTTTATTTCAGCAATGTTACTGGAATCAAAACCGTACATAATGCCTTCATCATCATCGTCATCGCGGCCACGTAGGCTTCGCTCTTTATCAATTATAAAAACATAAGGAGTGGAGACATTCTTATCCAGTGTTATATTAGACTTTAAGGATTGAAATACTTCTCTGATACTTTCTTCACTTCCAAAAGCGAAAAACCACGCATCTGTAGGGGCAATCTGTTTTAGCTTTTCTTCAATGCTTCGGGCTTGCGCCTCTGTACCCTTTGGTAACAGTATAACAAATTGAAATTCATTAAACTGATGGTTTTTACTGTAAATTTTATGCGCCAGATTATAAGCATAGGCTCTGTGCGCCTCCAAGTCACTTCCAAAGAAACCCAGAACCGTTATATGTTTTTCAAGCTGCACAGGCTTTCCTTCCAATGTTTCAAAATCATGCAGTTCCGCAATGGAAGGGGTGAGTGTGGGCAGGGTGGCAAAATTGTTTTCTCCGGAAGCAAAAAAAACATAGGCCGTAATGGGCAGTAAAAACAGGATGCCGAGCACCAAATATTTTTTCATTGTCTGCATTTTAAACTACTTTATAAAACTGCAAAAAGTAGGTTTGCAAAAATAAAGTGTAAAAGGGGGCTGGACAATGTTTTGGGTGTTAATTTTAAAATTTCAAACAATAAAAAACCCTCACAAGGAGGGCTTTGTTTATTGTTTTATATTTTGATTAAAAATCGAATTTTATAAATCCAGATTTATATACCTCAAAAATATAATCACCTTCTATTAGAACTAGTACCACCAAATAGGCTATTAGGAAAATTGAGGTCCAGATTATCGCCCTGCGCAGGCCGCTTGTTTCATCGCGCATGTGCATAAAGTCCCAAGTAATGTAGTATGCCTTAACAATAGTAAGAATGATGAAAATCCAGTTAAGTAGCTTTAAAGCCAGAAAACGAGTATCGATTAAAAACTCCGGGCGGATGATACCCAGTGCCACCTCCACGATGGTAACTATGGAAAGAAATGCAAATACACCCCAAATTTTACTAACGTTTGACTTGAATTTAACAGCGCCCCTAAAGATTGCTAATTTATGTTCGTGTGCCATTTTTTAATTTTTTTGAAATCTATACAAGATAAAAGAATGTGAAAACAAATACCCATACCAAATCTACAAAGTGCCAATAAAGACCTACTTTTTCGACCATTTCATAGTTATTTCGGCGTTCATAGGTGCCTAATATGACATTAAAAAATATGATAATGTTTATCAAAACTCCCGTTGCTACGTGGAACCCGTGGAAACCTGTAATGAAGAAGAAAAAGTTAGCAAACAATGGATGCCCATATTCGTTGTGGCGAAGGTTTGCGCCTTCTACAACGAGTTGTCCATCATTTACAACTTTAGCAATGGATTCTTGCCTTGATAAAATAATATGGTGGCCGTGTTCGTCTTTATGCTGCAGCCTAACTAAAAGGTTGTCATTTGCCAAGAAACCAGCCTTCACCTGCTCAAAGGAAACTGTTGGCAGATACTCTGTATCTTCCGCGAACCAAAGGCCGTTTTCACGGGTTTGTGGAATGCGATCTCCATCATTAATAGCTGCAAAATCCCTTATCGCTACACGCTCACCCTCTTTATCAAGAAATTGGATGATCTGCCCTCCTTTGGTTTCAATTGCTCCATAATCTCCTTTAATGAAAGTAGCCCATTCCCAAGCCTGTGAACCCAAGAAAATAAGTCCACCAATAATAGTAAGGAACAAATATAGAATTACTTTATTTTGTTTCATTTTGTGCCCAGCATCCACGGCCAAAACCATGGTTACGGATGAAAAGATCAAAATAAAGGTCATAAACGCCACATAATACATAGGCGCTTCTACTCCATGCAGAAAAGGAAAGTGGGTAAATACTTCATCGGCGATAGGCCAGGCATCTACAAATTTGAATCTTGAAAATCCATACGAGGCAAGAAATCCTGAAAACGTCAAGGCATCAGAAACGATGAAAAACCACATCATCATTTTGCCATAACTAGCTTTCAACGGTTGATTTCCGCCACCCCAGGTTTTTCCTTCGGTACCTGTTTTAACAACAGTAGCTTCCATAAAAAGAATTTGGTTTTAAATAAAGGTTCAAAAATACGTTTAATTTTTATTTAACGAAATATAAAAATAAAAACAGGTAAATCCATACAATATCCACAAAATGCCAAAAAGTTGCAGCTAGTTCAACACCAAGGGTTTTACCGTTTTTATACTTTTGTTTATAATGATTATAAATTACAACCAAAAGCGATATCAACCCCACAAAAACGTGCGCAACGTGCAATAATACTACCAAATAGATAAATGAGGTAGTGATGCTACTGGTTGGGCCCGTAAAATTATAACCTTTTTGGATTATTTCCGCAAAACCCTTAAACTGAAAAAACACAAACAAAGTGCCCAATAAAAAGGTTGCCGCCAAGAGAAGCATTCCACGTTTGTTTTGTTGTTTTTTAATAGCCCTAAGCGCAAAATGAATGGTAATGCTACTAATAATTATCAAGAAAAGGCTTGTATAGAATGCCTGTGGAATTTCAAAGCTAGAAATCCAGTCAGGTCTTTCCTTGCTCACTACGTAAGCACTAGTGAGGCCGGCAAAACTCATTGTTAAGCTTATAATTCCAAACCAGAGCATGTTTTTCTTTGCTCTTGCTATTTTTTTTTCTTCACTTCCTTGGGTCAAATCCATCGTTATAGTTCATTATATGTTTTCCGAATACTTAGCGTTTCGGTTATCGCAAAAATTTATCTGCAACGTAAATTATTTGCAGTAATGTAATATAGCTTACGCTAGCCAGCATAAGTTGTTTAGCGGCTTTTGAAGTTTTTTCTTTGTAAAGTCTTAAGGCATAATACAAAAGTCCGATGCCTAATATTCCGATTAACGTTCCCGAAAGCGGGGTTAAATAAAGTTTTCCGGTAATTCCCAAAACAGGAATTAAGGAAACAAGTACGGTCCAGATTGTATAAAGAACAACTTGTATGGCAGTACCTTTATCGCGTTTTCCGTTTGGGAGCATATAAAATCCTGCTTTTTTGTAATCATCAAAAAGAAACCAGCCAATGGCCCAAAAGTGCGGGAACTGCCAAAAAAACTGGATCATAAATAATGTTCCTGGTTCAATACCAAATTCTCCTGTAGCGGCCACCCACCCCAACATAAATGGAATGGCCCCCGGAAACGCGCCCACAAATACAGAAAGCGGCGTTTTGGTTTTTAAAGGCGTGTACAGGCTCACGTACATAAAGATTGAAATGGCCCCGAACATTGCCGTAACGGGATTGATGGCATAAAGAACAACCACACCAACTGCCGTCAACAAACTAGCTAGTATAAATGCCGTACGGACGGTCATGTGGTTAGCAGGCAAAGGTCTGTTTTTAGTACGCTCCATAAGCGCATCCAGGTCTTTTTCGATGATTTGATTGTAAACATTTGATGCGCCAACCATACAGTACCCACCTACGCACAATAAAAAAAGTATATAAAAATCAATGGAATCTGTCCCCAGCAAATACCCAGCGACCGAAGAAAAAACAACGCTCACCGAAAGCCGAAGCTTCGTGATTTCGGTAAAATTCCTGAGAAGGGATTGGGCAACAGACTGTGATTGAGAAACGGACAAGCTCTTTTTTTTAGGCTGCGCAAAGATACGCTTCCTGTATTTTTTCCGCAATATATTATCAATAATCTTATAGCATTATTTCAGCATTTTTAGTAATTTCAACCTCTTTTAAAATTCAAAAAAACATGTTTTCAAAATTATTTACAGCAGCGGTCTTATTATTTTCGTTTTCAATGGCCTTTTCTCAAAGTGATACTGGGCAAAAGATAAATACAAAACTCATTAAAGTAAACAACAAAATCTACATGCTGCAGGGCAAGGGGGGTAATATTGGCTTAAGTTTTGGCAATGATGGTATATTTATGATAGATGATCAGTTTGCAGAACATATTGAGCAAATCCAGGAAGAAATTAAAACCGTTAGCGAAAAACCTGTCCAGTTTTTAGTGAACACACATTTTCATGCTGACCATACTGGAGCAAATGCCGTTTTGGCCGAGGCGGGCACTGTAATTTTCTCACATGATAATGTACGGGTTAGGCTGCAAGAGATGATAGAAAATGAAAAGAAAAAGATTCCTCAAGAGATACTCCCCATGGTTACCTTTTCCGAAGACATGACATTTTATTACAATGGCGAGAAAATTTATGTTTTTCATGTCCATAATGCACATACTGATGGCGATGCATTGGTCTATTTTACCAAAAGTAACGTATTGCATACAGGCGATGTTTTCTTTAATGGAAAATACCCATACATCGACACTGCAAATGGAGGCAGCATCATGGGCGTAATCAATGCGCTTGAAAAGGCCAAGTTACTTATTAATGAAGAAACAAAAATTATTCCCGGCCACGGAGAGATTGGCAGTTATAGCGATCTTCAAAAGACGATAGATATGCTAACCAACACTTACAAAAAGGTAACTGTACAATACATCAATAAAAAGACGGAGGAAGAGATATCACAAATGAAGGATATCACCCAACTCTACGATAACGAAGGTTACGGCAATGGCTTTATAACTACGGAAGCCTATTTAAAAATGCTTTATAATGAAGTAGCCAAAGAGCGAAGCTATATTGAGGACAATGACGAAAAGAACCGAAAAGCCCTAGAAAAGATAGAACAAATGAAAAGAGAACGAAACGAGAAACAAAAAAACTAATACAAAGCCCGTATTACAATCTAAAAATCATAATACCAATTAAATAAATCTGTTCTTATTCCAAAATTAATCCAGGTTGTTTGGTTTTCAAATACCGTTTGCGTATTAATTTTGGGATCAAAGCTTCTGAATATAAAACTTCCGTAAATTTTTAAATTTGTTGCAGGATTTATTACATAACCTGCTTGAATTTCAGCGTGAAAGAAATCGGTAGTATTTCCTTGGGCCAATTCGTTTCCGTTATCTGAAATGCGATCGTCCTCAGTTCCATAAATATCCCCTCCGTAAAAAAAAGAATCTTCCGGTGTATTGAATTCAAACCCCCGTTTTGCGACAATAAACTTTGCGTCGCCATAAATTCTTCCCTTTTGGTAACGTGCTATTCCTATAAATTCAGAAAAATTAGCCCCCAGTGTATGTGCCATAGACTGATTGTTGTGACCATAATTTAGCACGACAGTATTGTGGGAATATGTATAGGGGCGCACTCTATTGTACTCTGTTTGTAAATACAGATTTTTTAATCCAAAGGCATTGTAATATTTTAAGCCCAATTGATACCCAATCTTGTTTTTATAGCTCCCATTTCCTCCAAAAATATCACTGGAAGAAAATTCATCGACAATAAGCTGTCCATAAAGATTAATCCTATCATTTACTTTGTATTTAGTACTTAGGCCAATCAATGCATTTCCACCACGGGAGCCGGTAGAAAATTCTATGGCGCGATAAAAAATAATTGGGTTTAGGTAATTTACATCAAAACCGCGGCCGTTATCGTTCTGCCAAATAACGGATTCGAAAAGTCCGATATTCAGTCTTTTAGTGATGTTATAGCTTAAATAATGATTGGCAATATACTTTGTTCGGAAGGAGCCATCTTCGGTAACCTCGGGGCGCACATCGCGCAGGGACATCCATGTGTTTGTGTATTTCAGTTTCCAAAAAGTAGTATTTATTTTGAAGAATGGATATGGGCTTGCATTATCACTTGTTAATAATGAGCGGTAACCATCTCCCAAAAATGTTTTACCGTGGCCGAATTGGATATTGAAATAGTTTGAAGGTGTATAAGAAATGTGGCCTGTAGCTATAGGATAGTCATAGGAATCTGACTTAAAACCTTTTGCAATCCCTCGCCCGGGGATTATAGCGGGATTCCCACCGTCTGGACGTATAGATTCTGCATACCGGTTAAAGTAACCTGCAAAACGGCCTTGGCTTTCATAAATAACCCCAAAAAAACCAATCTGCTTGCCGATTCCTCCTTGCGTATACACTAAGCGTGTATTATTATAGGTATCTATATCTGCGTCAAAATCCTTTCCCGCTTGAAGATCCACCCCCGGGTCCAGCGTTAACCAATAATCCTTCCCCTTAATGGTTATGAAATGCTCGTTCCAAAGCTTGCGCCCAAACCATGAGTTTTTGTTTTTTAAAATTTCTTTATTGGCATTCTCAAAATCGTAATATTTATTGACTTCAGAATAGATATATGGCTTTTGAGCCGTATGGTTATTTAGACCTACGCGGTTTAGTGCTGGATCAAATAAGCTGTAATTATGATGTGAAAGTGGAATATTGATATTGCTTCGGTATTCTTCATTTTTATAAGGCAGATTTTCAATAGCATCATATTCTGTGGCTAACAGTTCCCTGTCATTTTCCTTGCTAACCTCAGTAGCTTGCATAATTGTTTCGCCGGGAGGAACTAATGGAATGGCAATAGGAAAGGTAAACTGTACGTAGGCCGGTATGCCATTATAGGTTGCGGGTACTATCTCAGGAAGCAATTCAAAAACCCTTCTAGCTTCGGTTTTTAATTCTTTATATATTCCATCTACATATAGCACCTTGAATTTTCCTTCTTTGGTAACCTCAAAAAGTACATTAACATTTCCTTTATAGTTTTCAGAAAAAACTATTTCGGGCACCTTAAAATTTTCAAATATGAATTGTTGCAGAGTATTTTTAAAACAATTTTCCAGCGCATCAAGATCAACACTTTTGCATTGGTCAAAAACCGGATATTTCTCATATTGCGCTGAAGGAGTTTGTGCTAAAGAAACTATGGAGAAACCGAAAATAAAAAGAAATAGAAACTGCTTCATCACGTCTGCTTGTTTAATTCCGAAAGATACAGTTTTTTTATAATGACCGAAATCAAAAAAAGCCCCCATTTTAAAGGGAGCTTTGAATTTTAAAAAATGGGACATTACTTGATATTGAAAACAATTGGCACGGTGTAGAGCACTTCTACATTTTTATTGCCCTGTCTGCCCGGTTTCATTGGGGGCAACATATTTATTACACGCTGCCCCTCTTTTTTTAGGTTTACGTCTCGTGAAGTAGCAACTACATCAGTAACATAACCATTGGCGTCAATTTTAAAATTTACATAGATTCTGTGCGCTTCATTTGTTTTTAAATCTTCGAGTACTTGTTGTCTGAAATTTTTCTGTATGAACGAATTGATTTTTGAAGACATACACGCTATTTTTTCCGAATTAGAACCCTCATTTTCACAACCCGGAAAGATAGGAACGAATTCAACGTTTGCAACTGTTCTTGGTTTATTTGAATCTGTAGTTGGAGCACTAACCGTAGGCGCAATGGGTGGATCTACAGTAGGGATTTCAGTAGATGCAATAGAATTTTCTATTATTGGATCGGTATTTGGTTTTACATCGAAAGTATTACTTTTCACTTTTGCTATAGGCTCTCTTTTTTGCGGAAGTTCTTTTTTGGGCTCAACCTGCTTCGGTTTTTCTAAATCAATTTCATAATCATGAAATGGAAGCTCCTGCATTACAAAAGTTTCATTTGCAGCGGTTTGATAGGTTCTAATTTTAAAATCAGCTTGCATTATGAAAAAAACGATAAGCAAACTAACGATAACGCCTATTTGAAAAAACAAACGTGAATTCCAATTAATGTTTGTTTGTTTTTTTTCAGCTCTTTTGTTTCGGGTATTCTCTACAGTTGTTTTCATAATGTATGTGTTTTAAAAGGTTAACACTTTATAAAACACAACTGTTATGCCAAAACGCACAAAACCCCGTCTTTACTGTGGTAAGGACGGGGTTTTAAAATTTAAAATATTTTTTTATTGGATATCAAACACTATTGGAAGCGAATAAAGTACACCCACTGGTTTTCCACGTTGTTTTCCTGGGGTCATATTTGGCAATGAGCTTACAACCTCCATTGCTTCTTTTTCAAGTCTTGGGTGTGGCGCACGCGCACGAACATCCGTAACTCTTCCGTTTTTGTCAATCTTAAATTGAACCGCAATCCGTTGTCTTCCTTCCAGACCTAAATCTGAGGCAAGGTCACTATTAAATTTTTTATTGATGAATTCGCTAATTTTAGAAGACATGCATTTCTTTTTGGCATCGTTCCCATTTTCTTTTTCACAGCCGGGATAGATAGGCACGTTTTCAATTACAGCAAAGGGAACATCAGCAATTTCTTCTTCAACTACTTCTTCTTTAATTTCCTTAACCTCTACAATCTTTTCTTCTTGATTGGTTTCGGTAGATTTTATTACGGTTTCTTCCTCTTCCACTTCATCTTCCATTACCTCAATAACTTCAGGCGCTGGTGGCGGCGGTGGCGGTGGCGGTGGCGGTGTTAATTGTTGGGTGATTGGAATTTCTTCCTCAAGTTCATCACCTACATCAAGTTTTCCGTAATCATTATCGGATTTATCATAGGTTTTCCATTCAATTGCCTGCCAGGCCAAGAAAAGCATTACAACCATTCCGAGCTGGAAGAAAAGCATGCTCCTGCGGCTTACATCTGCTTTTGGATTTTTTTTGGGTTCCATAATAGTGGGTTTAACGTGTTGCTAAAATATAGAAATTATCATTCAATTTAAAACTTAATTGAAATTTTAAGCATTTAAATATTTTTTTATGTTTTTGAAAAAAAAGATTCCGAGCAATGACCCTGTAAAGTTTGCAGCTACATCGAGTATATCTGCCTTTCGAGAAACCGTAAACTGGTCTTGCAATATCTCAATTACTATGCCATAAAGAAGTATTGAAAATAGAAGGATTAATATCCATCTGGTTTTTATTAAGAACCCATTTTTAAAATATATAAAGAGCAGCCACAGATTTATAAGAATAAAGTGTATGGTGCTATGGACAATTTTATCTATTCCCGAAAATTCTATTTTCGGCAATGTTGGATTAGAAACAAAAAAAAGAACAGATATTACGCAACTGTACAGTACTGCAAGAATCAACAGGTTTTTAGCCCGCAATAAGCGCTTTATATGCGGCATCGTCCAAGAGTTCAGCTATTTCATCTGGGTTGGATATTTTCATCTTTATCATCCAGCCTTCACCATAGGCATCTGTATTTACTTTTTCAGGTTCGGATTCCAAACTGTCATTGAATTCGATTATTTCTCCAGAAAGTGGCAGAAAAAGATCAGAAACTGTTTTTACGGCTTCAACAGTACCAAAAACTTCTTCTTTCTCCAAAGTATCGCCCACTGTTTCTACTTCTACATAAACGATGTCTCCAAGTTCACTTTGAGCAAAGTCAGTTACTCCAATGGTGGCTATGTCGCCGTCAATTTTTACCCACTCGTGGTCTTTTGTATATTTTAAATTTGATGGTACATTCATAAGTCAATAAATATAAAGGTTCTTAATTTCCAAAGTTATAGCGAAGAGTGAATCCACTTCTAATTGTTGTTTGCGGAAATGCTGTTGAAATAGCATATTCCGAGAAGGTATGATCATAATAGAACAGGGCTGTAAGGTTCTTGCTCAATGCATAATCAATAGACAATTGTGCCCCGTAAATGGTCTGGCCGGCTGTAGTCTGATTGTTATCAATGTCCAGATACCTAATTATGGTTATATTATCTCTTCGGGAAAGATCTACCTTAAAGTTCAAATCACTTGTAATAACAGATTTTTTTCCACCAAAATTAGTAGCAATACGAAGATCCTTTATGCGGTATCCTAGACCAATAATGTATTCATTCCCTTTTATTTCCGTTAGCAGGTTGTTAGCAAAACTCAATGATAGCGCACGGTCCTTTCGCATTTCAGCCAAAATCTTTACTGAATTGTTCATCTCAAAATCCATACGTAGCAAAGGCGAAAACTGTTCGGTCAAGTTTACATTTGTAAGAAGTGTCTTTGCCTTAAAATTTCCTGCCTGATCCACTGCTTCAGGATCATTTGGATCGTAATCAAGATTTGACTGGAATTGGTTTACCGTATAGGAAGCTCTATAGCCATGGGTAAGTGAAAAACGCTTGAAGTTTTTCTTAAACCAAGGGATGTTCATAAGGCCAGTGTATTTTATATCCCAGTTTGGAAGCGGAATATCCCTTAAAATACCAGTTTTTTCCTTTGAAGCATCGCTTCCTTTGTAAGCAGCAAGAAATGAGGGCAACAATACATCTTGACTATTTCTACCGAACCCAACTGGATAACCATCGGCGGTTCGCTCAAATGGTCTTCCCTGGTAGTATTCCTCAGCAAGTCTGTTTGCTATTGTTAAACGGTTACTTCGGAAATCATCAAAAGCCGCAGAACTGTTTTCATCGCTAGTGGCAAAAGCCGTTTTAATCAAAACCGTTGAAATATTAAAGTTTCCAAAGGTTGTGGGCGTTAATGAATTGTATAATCCATTTTCTACAATATAGTTTTCTGTGTAGTTTTCAGAATAAATTCTACTTCCGTTTATATCGATGGTTAAATCATTTATAGGCTCCAGATTGGCTTGAATATCCATTTGGCGGCTTTCTACTTCAGTGTATTGTTCGTTAAATTCTGGATAAAGCGTTAGCCATCCTTTTCTGGCTGCTAATTCCCGCACTTCTGCCTGACTTCCGAAAACAAAGCCTGTAGTTGGTTTAAGCGTTCCTATAAAACCGATGGAAGGCAAGTAACCGGGAAGGTAAATACCGTTATTTTCTTGATAGTTGAATTGAATTTTTCTAAGCATGGTAGCAAAACCTATAACCGTATTTATAGCTTTATCGCCAGCGTTCAATCCATCTTCAGCACCTGCACCTGCGCCTCTGCCCAAAACGTTCGGGGAATTGTTTTTTCCGCCACTAAGCTCGCCATTTTCCTTTTCTTCAAGCTTGCCCTCACGTGCTGATTTTTTCTCTTCACCACCAGATTTCTCATCTCCAGTGCCGCTACCGCTTCTACTTTCGCCACCTGCGGAATTTCTAGGCTTGCTCTTCTTAATTTTTGTTAGACCAATATAACGGTAGAAACCGTTC
This sequence comes from Aequorivita iocasae, assembly GCF_016757735.1. NCBI lineage: Bacteria > Pseudomonadati > Bacteroidota > Flavobacteriia > Flavobacteriales > Flavobacteriaceae > Aequorivita > Aequorivita iocasae. Next base: position 1,402,505 of record NZ_CP068439.1, on the reverse strand, counting down.
ATATCAATACTGGAATTAATTTGGTGCGTACTGGCATTCTGTATGGAATTTCCTAAATTATAGGTGTTTGTGGTTCCATCGCTCAGCTGAATTGGAATTTCGTTAAATAAGTCGCTACTTGCCTGCCATTGGTAATCTCCGGTATAGGAATAGGTTGCTCTAACAAATTTTAAGAAAGGAAACTTGCTGAAAGGCAAATCATAATTTAGCTGAAGTGACTGGAAATGCTGGTTAGGCTCCCCTACATCAAAAAAACCATCCCATACACCTATTTCATTATTAACAAAGCCCTCATCATCTACATAGTTATTTACTACCCTATTGTTTGATGAAGTGAAATTAAAACGGAGTGATTTAGTTAAATTATGGTTGATGGTGTACTGCCAATCAAAAAGGAAATTACGTTGGTATAGAGTTGGTAGGCCAATATTTCCTGGCAATAGATTTATCTCCCGAAATTTCTGCTCATTGTACTGACGTGTAATATTTGAACTTACTGAAATGTTTGTTGGCAAATAATTAAAGTTAATGTCCTTTAGGAATTGCCAATATTTTCCTCTAAAAAGGGAATCGTTCTTTTTGAATGGTTCTACAGGTTTCGCATTAAAATTGTAGTTATAAGTTGCTCCTGCCCGAACATTTTGCTCCAGTGCATCTTCAACTTCAAAATCATGATGGTCCGTCTGGTTATAAGAAAAAGACCCCGTAAAGTTTTCCACGTCATATACTTGCGGCTTGCCTTCACCGGTACGCTCTTTTCGGACTCCTATGAAATTTACGCTTTGTCGTTTCGTATAATCTACGGCCTGTTCTTTAATTGCGTCCTTTTCATCTTGGTCTTCTGTATTGTCTAGACGGGTCTCCAACTCAATATCCTGGAATTCCGGATCGTATTGCGGTGTGATCAATTCTTCTGATCGCCCATAATTGAAAGGTAATTGAATGCCCCATTTCTTCGGCATTAACTGCCCAAGATTTACATTTGTTACCACATCGTATTGCTGTAGATCCTCACGGCTTCTTTGGTTTGGACCCTGTTCAAGCGAACCGAAACCAATAGTACTTTTCTTGCCTGTAGCGCTTATGGTTGCAAAGTCTGCTAGGTTGGCATCCATACTTACCACAGCAGCCCATCCGCCTTCATTATTGAGTTCAGACATTCTAAGCTCGTTGAACCAAACTTCTCCACATATATCATTAGAAGAGGCATTTCTAAGACCTAACATGATGGTACGAACGTTCCCAAAGCTTGGGTTACCTTTTATACCTATTCGCAATTCATTTTCACCGCCGGTATCACCGCCATCAAGTTCAGATTGATTAAAGAAGGTTACTTCTGTTGGATCAATGCCTGAATCTCCCAAAACCCTTGTTTTTACTTGCTGAAGCAACTCTAAAGGTAAATTTAACCTATTAGCAAGGGGCCAGATTTCCTCTGCGCTGGTAGCCCCAAAATTTGTTGGGTTTAAAGGAATTTGAATTTCATAATAGTTATTGGTAAGGTCATTCCCCAAACGCATAAACGCTACCAATTGTCCATCGGAAAGCCCCGTTTCATTTTGAAGTGATTCGGCGTGTATAAACATTTCCAGGTTTTTGTACTGGCGCATGTCCACATTAAAGTTTTTATATACTGAACGGCCGTCGTTTGGTTCCAATCCACACACCCTTAAAGAGATTGATTGCTCATTTTCCCGGATAATATTATTGTTGTTGTTCAATTCCTCGCGCTGCAGGCCGGGGGGCAATCTATATGGAATAGGCTCTCTGTTTTCGTTTTCTTCAATACTTACCGCTTCTACTTCAAAAACCGTATCATCCTGTGATGGGTCTTCTCCTGTAATATCCAATGTTTGCTGAAACCTTCTGTAATCGCCACGTACCAATTCCATGGTTCCAAAACGCAAAACTGTATTTTCGGTAAATTGGGAAAGGAACAAACGCATAAAGCGAATGGATCTGTAATCTGAAATTCCATTTACTGCTTGGTCGGGTTTGCTGATAGGAATTTTAAACTGCACCCAACGCACCGGAATAACATTGTTATTTTGTGTAGTTACTTCCAGTTCTTTAACATCTGTGATAAACTCATTGTTTTCACGGCTCATTCCCGGATAAACCGGTACATTATATTCAAAATAACTGTCAATCGTGTTCATGGTGTTATCACGATTTATGTCTTCCACATCAGGCTGGGCAGTGCTTCCTCTGTTGGTATTTGTAACTTCTACTGGAGAGTTTCCTTGGGTACCGTTGTATTTTAAATAACGATCCAAAATATTTCCTTCGCCCTGTAAGAAGTATTGGTAATCATCATTAGCAGGGTCCGGAAGGCCAGCAAATGCGGGAAACTGCGCACTTTCAGAAGCATTGTCTAAACCATCATAACCAACATCCTGATTGATACGTTCTTGCCCTTGAGTATCAAAAGTATAGACCAACGATTGGTTTGTAGGTACTTTACCCCATGCCGTTGTAGTAGTATTTGCCGTACCTCCATCTTCGGGAAGTCCATTTTCATATTGCTTTCTACCGTCTTTTAGCACGTCTTCGGAAATACTTCCAAGGTTAAAATTGATAGTTCCGCCAGGGTTACCGTCGTTTTCTTCATAGATGAAGGGGTCCATAACCCAAAATTGGATATATTCTACATTTGATTGTTCAAAATCAGTTGTAGTTAGTTGTCTCATTATTCCCCCAAAATTATTTTCTGGGTTGGGAAGATTGTTTGTTCCCGCTGCAGCAGGATTGTAGTTGTATTCACCACGAGTTGATGGATAGTACGCCAAATCTAGTGTGAAAAGCGCCTGTGTCTGTCCCTGGACAATATCTTGGTTTGGGAAAATTTCATCCCTGAACACACGACGTGCAAATGGCGAAGAAAGATCCTCATCGTTAATTCCGCCGGGGCGCTGACTACTATAAAATATGGGGTCGATGGTGTACCATGCTAATTTTGCTCTATTGTAATTATAGCTTAAATTATCATTTGCTACTTGGCCTCCGAAACCTATGGGAGTACTTGCTAAAAACCAACTGGATGGAGCGCTGATGTCATTCCCCGTTTGTGAGGCTTCAAAATCATCTACATACACGGTTGTTTTTCCATCAAAATCAGAAACTTTAGGGGCTCCGGGCTTTAAGTAAGCAAATTCACCGCGCAGGGAAATGTTTGATTCTACATCGGTATCTATATTTGGAAGCTTATTTACCAAGCGAGTTAAGAATGGCACTTCGGTTGAATAATTCAAATTAATACCATAAATACTGTTGTTGATAGGCTCAACACCATAGGAAGACTTTTGGGTCAATGGGCGCTCGTTGAGGTTTAAATAAGTAGCCCCTATTAAAAACTTATCGCTAAATTTATGTTCTATGTTCAATCCGGTAAAACGCTTGCTTTGCTGTCCGAAAAGTGAATTATTCTCCGTACTTACCGAGATTGGAATGTTACTATTCAATAAAGCGGGATCTAAAATTTGAACCCTTCCTAATTGATAGTTTACCGTGTAATCTACACCTTCAACCAATGTCCTTCCGCCTGCAGTAACCGTAACTGACCCCTGTGGAATGTTGAAAGCACCTATTGGAATACCGTCGGCGCCGGTTGATTTGTAACTTCCTTTTAATTGAAATTTGTTCTTTTCACTTTCCTGTTGCTCAGCCTGTGTTTTAGTACCAGTATAAAGGGTTCGGAAAACGTATTTCTCCTGATTGGCGTTGTAACTTGCAGGAATGTTATAATTAGCAGGTGCGGCAGGCACGTTCAATTCATCAAATAAATGCTTTCCAAAAGGCTCTACTGTGGTGAAGATAATTCTTCCGTTCTGAGCATCTACCGTTATGCCTGGAAGAAAATCGAAAAAACCATCTCCTCCTTGAACCGGGTCATTATTAAAATTCAATCTATCCAGGTTGAAAACCTTTAAAAGGATTTCATCCTCCACATCTTCCGGAAGGTCTGGACCGCCCTGAACCTTTTCAATATAGTTGAGAGGAGAAGGATCGGTATAGAATATATTTAGGTTAAAATCTTCCTTTTCAAGTTGGTATGCTCCAATGGGGTAAATGTTTTTCATCATCAAATCCCACACTGGCTCTTGTACGTTTGTAATACTGCTCTTCAGAAGTTTTACCACAAGGTTTTGCGCAAGCGTTGCTTCTCCTCCCGGAGGGTTGTTCCCTCCACCGGGGGTTCCGCCATTGGCTTCCACCCCATCGTTAGAAAACTCACCTACTTGGTATACTTTTCCATTCACTGTAAACTGGTATGATACAGCTAAAACTTCGTCATTGGTCAATCGCTGGTTAAGCGAAATATATCCCAATTGTGAATTTAAGGTATATTCTCCCGGGTCCAATCTTCGGGCGTTTTCCAAGGTTACATAATCGGTTCCTTCACTTACTTGTACTCCCGTAAATCCTTGTCTCACGGTTGCAACGTCACGAATGGCAGGGTTAAGCAATGTTTGCGCCCCTCCATTGATCCCAAAAGGGTTAAAATCGTTATTTCCGTTATCTGGATAGGCGCTTCGAGTTGCATTTATAAAACCACCTGGAGGTACGGTCAATCCAATATTTGTTGGGTCTGATTCCCCAATATCTTGCAGCGCTACAATGTTCCGAACATTTTCTGTACGGCTGGTGCGATTGGTAATCCAAACCTCCATTCGCGTAACTTGCACATTGCTGTTTATGAATGGGTAAAGCTCTAAGGCACGATCATAATTATCCCTAAAATAATGCGCCAAAAAGAAGTGACGGTTGTCGTCATAATCCAATGCAAAAAGTTCAAAATCTGTAATGGTCGCGCCGCCTTCTGCGGTAACGGTACGTGTTTCAGATTTTTGTTCAGAGAAAACCCCTGTTATGGTCGTGTTGCCAAACTGAAGCTGTGTTTTTACCCCAAAAAGACTTTGCGCCCCTTGTATCAAAGAACTATTTAAAGGCATACTTACGTTACCCACTTCTATTTTTTGGATGATGTCATCTTCAGTTGGGGTGTATTCCAGCTTTATCTGGTTTTGAAAATCGAAAGTGCTCTCGGTATCGTAATTGGCAGTAACCTGAAGTCTTGTTCCAACCTTAGCCAAAAGACTTAAGCTAATGCGCTGGTCAAAATCAAAAGAAAAATTGCTTCGGTTTCGCGGCGAATATTGTGGGTTGTCCTGTTTGGTATATAATAAGCCGAGGTCCATTTCCACGGAACCTTGAGGGATTACTTCAATAGTATTCCCGCCAAAAATAGATTCAAAGAAATTTGAGTTTACATAGAATGTTGGCAATAAATTTTTCTGTTGTTCTTCAGAGCCTTCCTTTCTACCATCGGCCGCATCAATTTTTTCTTTGAAATATGCCTTCATCTGTTCCTCTTGAATAAGTCGCTGATATTCCTGAGGAGTAAGGATTATGGGGTAAGTAATGTTAAAACTGCCCAAGGTCTGGGTATAAATATATCTATCGGTTATGGGGTCATAGGTATAAAGGTCCTGTATACTAATGGGGGTGGGAAGGTCCATCCTGCCCATCTCGTTGCCTACGGCTGTAGAGTCTTGCGCCAGCGCAGCATTGCCGATAAATATGAAACTTATTATTGCTAAAAGCTTGAAAAAGCCACCCTTGTAAACGTAATTTTTTGCCTTCAAATTTTACAAATTTTTTAAAGCTTGTTTAATAATCATTTCTGCCGATGCCTGCGGATTATCCTTAACAATGGCATCCACCACTTTCTCAGACTGTTTGCGAACAAAGCCCAACGTCTCCAAAGCAGATAACGCTTCATTTTTGTTAGTATTGCTTGTTCCGGTAGAAATAGACGACAAACCGTACACTTTTAAAATTTTATCTTTTAAATCCAAAACCACACGTTGCGCAGTTTTGGCCCCTATTCCTTTTACTGATTGTATTGTTGTTATGTCATTTTGCGCAACTGCATCTAGGACTTGGTCTGGTGCCAAGGAGGATAACATGGTACGAGCAATGCTTGCGCCAACCCCTGAGACACTGATCAACAATCTAAAAATTTCTCGTTCAGCAACACCTGAAAAACCGTAAAGTGTATGGGCATCTTCCCTAACAAGCAAATGCGTATATAGTTTAACATTTTCACTGGTGGGGAGTTCGGAAAATGTGTGTAAGGAAATATTGATAAAGTACCCTACTCCATTACATTCTATCACTACGTCGGTCGGGTTTTTTTCAACCAGTCTGCCCTGTATATGGGTTATCATGTGTTAACGAAAACTTAAAGGCTCAAATATAGTATAATTATTTGCAACATCCATTGGGGTTTTTGGGAAAATATTGAATACAAAAAGCTTTGTTTTATTTGGATTCCAACTCCCGTCCTCGCTTCTCTTTTTGCTGCGCATCCACAACTGCTACGGCGCTCATATTTACAATTTCTTCCACGCTAGCGCCCAGTTGTAATATATGAACGGGTTTGCGCATCCCCAACATAATCGGGCCAATGGATTCCACGCCGTTCAATTCCTTCAACAATTTGTAATTGCTATTTGCAGAATCAAGGTTGGGGAAGATAAGCGCGTTCACTTTTTTGCCCGCCAACTTTGAGAATGGAAATTTCTTTTGAAGCATTTCGGGGTTCAATGCAAAATCGGTCTGTAACTCGCCATCCACAATCATATCTGGATTGCTTTTGTGGAGTAAATCTACAGCTTCCCGCACTTTAGTTGCATGCGGGTCTTTAGAAGAGCCAAAGTTGGCATAGGAAATCATAGCGATCACAGGTTGCACACCGAACATTTTCATGGTATAGTTGGTCATCTGTGCAATTTTGGCAAGCTCCTTTGCTGTGGGGTCTATATTTATAGATGTATCAGAAATAAACAAAGGCCCCCGCTTGGTAAGCATCAAGTTTGTTGTTGCTACTTTGGTAACACCTTCAAACCTCCCCACCGTTTCAAAAACAGGAACGACTACCGATGGATAAGAGCGGGCGTACCCAGAAATCATACAATCCACATCGCCTTCGCTAAGCATCATTCCAGCAAAATAGTTTCTTTCGCGAACCAGCTTTTCAGCAGTATAGAGCGAAATGCCGCTTCTTCTTCGCTTTTCCCAAAGTTTTTGGGCGTAATGTTGAAGCTTACCTGTGTTTTCATCATTTTTTGGATCTATTATTTCAAGTTCGGCATCAAAATCAATTTGTTCCATCAGTTCCAAAATAATTTCCTTCCTTCCCAATAGAACAGGGGTGCCGATGCCCTCTTCGAAAACAATTTGCGCAGCTTTTAAAACATCTAAATGATCGGCTTCGGCAAACACGATACGTTTTGGGTTTAGTTTTGCACGGTTCACCAACAATCTAATGATTTTGTTATCGCTGCCCATGCGCTCATAGAGTTCGTCTTGATATTTTTCCCAATCTGTAATTTCAGTGGTAGCGACACCGCTTTCCATAGCAGCTTTCGCTACTGCGGGCGGCACGGTGGCTATCAATCGTGGATCAAAGGGTTTTGGAATAATGTAATCCTTTCCAAAGTTGAGCTTGGTTTCGCCATAGGCAATATTCACCTGTTCTGGCACGGGTTCTTTGGCGAGTTCTGCCAAAGCCTTTACAGCGGCCATTTTCATGGCTTCATTAATTTTAGTTGCACGAACGTCAAGTGCGCCGCGGAAAATAAAAGGAAAGCCAAGTACATTATTTACTTGGTTAGGGTGGTCGCTACGGCCAGTGGCCATGATAATATCTTCTCTTGTTCTAATGGCCAAATCATATTCAATCTCTGGGTCGGGATTTGCCATTGCAAACACAATTGGGTTTTGCGCCATGCTAAGAAGCATTTCTGGCGACACAATATCTTTTACGGAAAGGCCCACAAACACATCGGCATCTATCATAGCCTCCTCCAAAGTGTCAATCTTACGGTGTGAAGCAAACTCAGCTTTTTCTTCAGAAAGATCTTCACGGTCTTTACGAATTACACCCTTACTGTCAAGCATAACAACATTTTCAGCCCTTGCACCAAAGGATTTATAGAGGCGCGTGCACGAAACCGCTGCCGCACCAGCACCGCTGATTACAATCTTAACCTCTTCAATGTTTTTTTCAGCTATTTCAAGGGCATTGAGCAAAGCAGCTGCAGAAATGATTGCAGTACCGTGCTGATCGTCGTGCATTACGGGAATGTTTAGCTCTTTCTTCAGCCTTCTTTCTATCTCAAAAGCTTCTGGGGCTTTTATGTCTTCCAGGTTTATTCCGCCAAAGGTTGGCGCAATATTTTTTACGGTGGCTACAAATTCATCAATATTTTCAGTATTTATTTCAATATCGAAAACATCAATATCTGCAAAAATTTTGAAGAGCAAGCCTTTGCCTTCCATCACCGGTTTTGAGGCTTCGGGGCCGATATTTCCCAAGCCAAGTACCGCAGTTCCATTAGAAATTACGGCAACCAGATTTCCTTTGTTTGTATATTTATAAACATTGTCCACATTTTTTTCAATCTCCAAACATGGCTCTGCCACTCCGGGCGAATACGCCAAGGACAGATCCCGCTGTGTAGCATATTTTTTTGTGGGAACAACCTGAATTTTCCCAGGTTTCGGCTTGGCGTGGTATAAAAGGGCTTCTCTGCGTCTGCTTTGTTTGCTCATAATTTGGAATACTATAGTTGGCTTATACTATTGATTCTGTTGTAATTTTAATTCAGCAACAGAACTTACAAAGTTATAACCTTAGGTGGAATGGCGAAAGTTTGGAGGTTAATCTTTCAAAAAGTTGATGTTTCTTTTTAATCCTGAAAATTTGGTGCGTTTTACTGCGCTATTTTTAAAAATTTTCTGAAAAACATCCTCGGTTATTTCTTCCCAATCTTTTTTCGTCATTGATAAAAGTTCGGGGTGCGGGTTGAAAAGTGGTTCGCTGTGCGTCTTACTGAAACGGTTCCACGGGCAAACATCCTGGCAAATATCGCAGCCAAACATCCAATCCTCAAATTTTCCTTTTTCAGAAATTGGGATTTCATTTTTCAATTCAATCGTGTAATAGGAAATACATTTGCTGCCATCCACAACCCTATCGGCAACAATTGCGTTTGTTGGGCAAGCGTCAATACAGGCGGTGCAACTTCCGCAGTGGTCTGTCACCGGGCTGTCATATTCCAAATCCAAATCGATAATCAATTCTGCAATAAAATAGAACGAGCCCAATTGTTTTGTAAGTAAATTGCTGTGTTTGCCAATCCAGCCCAACCCACTTTTTGCGGCCCAAGCTTTATCCAGCACTGGCGCAGAATCAACAAAGGCGCGACCGTGCACTTCGCCTATTTCATCTGAAATAAAATCCATCAACTGCCTCAGTTTATCTTTTATGACGAAATGATAATCGGTGCCGTACGCGTATTTTGAGATTTTATAGGTTTCGGAATTTTGCGTTTCTGAAGGAAAATAATTCAGCAACAATGAAATAACACTTTTGGAATCGGGAACCAAAAGTGTTGGATCCAACCTTTTGTCAAAATGGTTTTCCATGTAGGCCATTTCTCCGTGCATATTTTTATTGAGCCAGTTTTCGAGGTGCGGCGCTTCTTCCTCAAGAAATTCTGCTTTGCTTATTCCGCACGAAATAAACCCCAGACGTTTGGCCTCAGCTTTTATTAAATGTGAATATTTTGAAGAATTCTGAATCACTCAATTATCTTAAGTTGAATTTTAAAATGGCATTTTTTGGTTTAAGGGTAATCAATGGCTTAATTTCAATTGGCGTTTTCTTTTCGGAAATTTTATATTTCCCCATAATCTCTGCGATGGCCAAAATCATTTCATACATCGCAAAATTATTGCCAATGCACATTCTAGGGCCTGCGCCGAAAGGAAAGTATTGTCCAGAAAAATGGTTGGGATTAACTTCTGAAAAACGTTCTGGTATGAACTTTTGCGGCTCGTTCCAATATTTAGGATTTGTATGTATTTCCAACAATGAAAACAACAAACTTGAATTTTTTGGAATTTTCATTCCATTAAATTCATCTTCCTCAATATTCACACGATCAATAAAGTATGCCGGGGGATACAACCGGAGGGATTCTTCAATTACATTTTTAGTGAAAGGACAATTTTTAATAAACTCCATTAAATTGTCTGATTTCTCCTTTGCTTCAATTATCTCTAAATGAAGCCTTTCTTGAATTTGAGGATTTCTCGCCATCAATTCACAAGTGAAAGTAAGCGCGTTTGATGTGGTTTCGTGACCTGCCGTGAAGAGAATTAATATTTCATCAATCAATTGTTCATCTTCCATAGCTTTTCCATCTTCATATCGTGCATCCAAAAGCATATTCAGTAAATCACCTTCCCGTTTTTCAGAATTTCTTCTTTCTTTAACGAGATTTTTTAAAAGTGATCGCGCTTGGTTCGTTTCCGAAATATGCTTTTTTATTTTTCCGCTCAACTTAAACCACCATCCCAAATAGGGTTGACGCAACTCTTTCACCAACATTTGCTGCGCAGATTCCGTTATTTGCTGAAGTTTGTTTATTTCCGTTTGATCAACCGCACTACTAAAAAGTGATTTCACAACGGTTTGAAAAGCAAGGTCGTTAAAAACAGGAAAAATATCTATTGGTTTATCTGTTTCAATTTTTACTAGTTCCGTTTTAATTGCGGCATCAATTGTGCCCAATAGATTTATCAATTGTTTTTTATGAAAAGCAGGCTGAATTAGTTTGCGTTGTTTTTGCCAAAGTTCTCCTTCAGAAGTCAACAATCCGAAGCCTACATATTTTGAAAGATCGCGGGTTTGGATTGGGGATTTTTTATAATTTCTTTGGTTTTTTTGGAGTGCATATTGCGCAAATCCTGCATCACGCGAAAAAATAACCGAATTTCCAAAACCCAATTTTAACCGAAAAGTATCTCCTTTGGTTTCAAAATTTTTATGGTGAAAAGGCAATGGATTTTTAAGGATTTGGGCTGAATGAACCAAAAACTGGAAGGCAGAAACTGATGGAATTCTCTTTGCTTCCATAGTATGATTTTAAAATAATCCGCCCTGCGTGGGACCTTTTAGCTTGCCGAGATGTTTATAGGCGGCTTCGGTAACTTCACGGCCGCGTGGAGTGCGCATGATAAACCCTTGTTGAATCAAGAACGGCTCATAAACCTCCTCAATGGTTTCGGGACTTTCTGAAACAGCAGTAGCAATGGTTGTAATACCTACGGGGCCCCCTTTAAATTTCTCAATGATGGTTGAAAGAATTTTATTGTCCATTTCGTCCAATCCGTGCGCATCTACGTGTAGTGCATCCAAACCATATTTTGCAATTTCAACATCTATTTTTCCGTTTCCTTTTATTTGTGCAAAATCCCGGATTCTTCGTAAAAGTGCGTTGGCAATACGTGGTGTGCCACGGCTTCTGCCTGCAATTTCTATTGCGGCTTCCATAGTTATGGGCACTTGTAAAATTCCCGCACTTCGTTGTAAAATTGTAGTGAGCAATTCGGTTGTATAATATTGTAATCTTGAAGAAATTCCGAAACGAGCACGCATAGGCGCTGTCAGTAAACCGGAACGCGTAGTAGCGCCGACAAGTGTAAAAGGGTTAAGATTGATTTGGACTGAACGTGCATTGGGTCCGGATTCAATCATAATATCAATTTTATAATCCTCCATGGCCGAATAAAGATACTCTTCAACAATGGGGCTAAGGCGATGGATTTCATCAATAAACAACACATCGCGCTCTTCCAGATTGGTCAACAATCCTGCAAGGTCACCAGGTTTGTCCAACACGGGACCGGACGTTACACGGATATTTACATTTAACTCATTTGCAAGAATATATGCAAGGGTTGTTTTTCCCAATCCCGGGGGACCATGAAAAAGCGTATGATCTAATGCTTCGCTACGTAAATTTGCAGCCTGTACAAAAATCTGAAGATTTTCCAAGGCTTGATCCTGGCCCGTAAAATCCTCAAAGCTAAGGGGCCGTAATTTTTTTTCAATATCCAGTTCCTGAGGAGAAAGATTCTCTCCCGAAGGATCGAGGTGTTCATTCATAGCACAAATATAGCAATCCTTTGGGAGCCATATTAAAAAACAAAGCCATACTTTTCAGTATGGCTTGTGAAATAAACAGTAGATTCCTCACTTCCTACATATTATTAACTCAATAGTGTAAAGATAAGTCAAAACCATCAAATTTTCTCTACGTAGTAGTACGCATTCTTTACGTATAAATAAAAAAGCCTTTTCAAAAGAAAAGGCTTTTAAAATAATATATCTTAAAATAATTAATGGTCTAATTCATCTTCGTTATCTTGAAGTGGCACGTTTTGAGGAATAAAATCCTGACCGGGAATCACATAATCGGTTTCGTCTTTGTTCAGCTTACTGTAGTCATATGCCCAACGATATACGTGTGGAATAGGACCGTCCCAGTTTCCGTGTATGTGTTTTACTTCTGCAGTCCATTCTAGGGTTGTAGCATTCCAAGGGTTCTTTGGTCCTATTTTTCCGTAGAAAATAGAATGGAAGAAGTTGTATAGGAATACAACCTGAACGGCAATAGTGATGATTGCAAAGATTGTCATTACTACGTTAATATCTGCCAAATCATCAAAATATGGAAATGCTGTATTACTGTAATATCTTCGCGGTAAACCAGCCATACCTACAAAGTGCATGGGGAAGAAAATACCGTACGCTCCAATAGAAGTTACCCAGAAGTGGATATAACCAAGTTTTTTGCTCATCATTCTACCTTGGAACATTTTTGGGAACCAATGGTACACACCTGCCAATAAACCGTATAATGCAGAAATACCCATAACCAAGTGGAAGTGGGCAACCACAAAGTAGGTATCGTGAACATTTATATCCAGAGCGCTATCCCCTAGGATAATACCTGTTAACCCCCCTGTAATAAAGGTGGAAACAAACGCTATGGAAAACAGCATAGCCGTGTTCATCTGTAAGTTTCCTTTCCAAAGTGTGGTAATCCAGTTAAAAGCTTTTACTGCCGAAGGAATTGCAATCAAAAGTGTTGTAAAGGTGAATACAGAGCCAAGGAATGGATTCATCCCCGAAATAAACATGTGGTGACCCCAAACGATTGTTGAAAGGAATGCAATAGCGAGAATAGATGCTACCATCGCCCGATAACCAAAAATAGGTTTACGCGAGTTTGTTGCCATTACTTCTGAAACAATACCCATTGCCGGAAGAATTACGATATAAACCTCTGGGTGCCCCAGGAACCAAAATAAGTGTTCAAACAGAACTGGAGAACCTCCTTGGTGATGCAGTACTTCACCAGCAATATAAATATCTGAAAGGAAGAAAGAAGTACCAAAACTTCTATCCATAATCAACATAAGTGCTGCTGAGAACAGAACTGGGAAAGATACCACCCCAATAATTGCCGTAACAAAAAATGCCCAAATAGTCAAGGGTAGTCTGGTCATAGACATTCCTTTAGTACGAAGATTAATTACGGTTACAATATAATTTAATGAACCTAATAATGAAGAAGCAATAAAGATTGCGATTGATGACAACCAAAGTGTCATCCCTGCACCAGAACCTGGAATGGCCTGTGGCAAAGCACTCAATGGCGGATAAATGGTCCATCCGGCAGAAGCTGGGCCAGCTTCTACAAAGAGCGAAAACAACATTACAATACTTGAAAGGAAAAACAACCAATATGATACCATATTCAGGAATCCAGAAGCCATGTCTCGTGCTCCAATCTGTAAGGGAATCAATAAGTTACTAAAGGTTCCACTCAATCCTGCTGTTAAAACGAAGAAAACCATAATGGTACCATGAATGGTAACCAAAGCTAGATATATACTGGGATCCATAACTCCGTCTGTACCCCACTTGCCCAAGAATATTTCAAAAATTGTGAATTTATGGTCTGGCCAGGCTAATTGTAATCTGAACAATAAAGACATCAATATACCAATAACTCCCATAAACAATCCTGTAATAAGGTATTGTTTAGAAATCATTTTATGATCTTGGCTAAAGATGTATTTAGTGATAAATGTTTCTTTATGATGATGCCCGTGATCGTCGTGGTGATCTTCTACTCCGTGAACCTGTGCGTGTGCTGACATATCTATTTAAGCTAATATTATTTAGTTTCGTTGCTAAGTTGTTCTCCAACGGTTGGTTGTTCTGCCAACCACGTTTTATAATCTTCTTCAGACTCTACTATAATCTTCATCTGCATATTGTAGTGGCTTATACCGCAAATTTTATTACATAGTAGTATATAATCAAATTCATATGGCTCTAAGGCTTCATCACCAACAGCAGTAAGTGCTACGCTTTTCTCTCTGCGTATTTCATTAATGCGAGCTACTTTATCTACAATCTTATCGTTTTGTCTCATTTCCGCCGTGGTAACGGTAGGTGTAAAGGCAAATTGCGTAATCATACCGGGAACGCAATTCATTTGCGCCCTGAAGTGTGGCATATAAGCCGAATGTAATACATCCTGCGAACGCATTTTGAACAAAACCTTTCTACCCACTGGCAAATGCAATTCTGTTACTATTTTGTCATCCTGTCCGTTTGGATCTGCAGGATCAACACCCAATTGGTTAACACCTTCTATTAAACGAACATTTGCTTCTCCAAGGGTATTGTCATTTCCACCATAACGCGCTTTCCAGTTAAATTGCTGAGCGTATAGTTCAACAATCAATGGATCATCATCCTTATCTACATTCATAATATCAGTCCAAGTAAAAAGACCGTAGATAATAAGCCCCGCCAAAACAATTACCGGAATGATGGTCCAGATGAATTCCAGCTTATCATTATCTGCATAGAATGTTGCTCTTTTAGTTTTGTTTCCTCTATAAATGAAAGCGAAATAATGGAGCAGCCATTGTGTAAGTATTCCAACCAGAAAAATGATAATCATGGAAATCAGCATCAGGTTATCTATTTTGGAACCGTGTTCCGAACCTGAATCTGGCAAAAGAACATCTCCCCATAGCCAAAAGCTAAGGATGGCCAAAATATACATAAAGGCCAAAAAACCCATCATCAAATAACCGTTCGTGTTATTGTCCTTGTCCGAAGCTATTTCGGAGTGGATTGAAGTCTTGCCCTGTGCCAATTGAAATATTCTGCTCATTTGCCAAACAGAAATTCCAAAAAGAATAATTACTAATACAACTAAAAATGCGGTCATCTTAAAATATCTTCTTTAAACTAAATGATTAAAAATGGTAGTTTTCACTTTCTTTAATAAACGGATCATTTTTCGGTCTTAAGGAAACTTTGCCAAGTCCTGTGCCCACAACAAAAATGAAAAGCCCCATAAAGAATAATAATGCTGCAATCTCTGGAATACCAAAACTCCAATTGTGGCCTACGGTTGAAGGCATCACCAAAAGGAAAATATCTATATAGTGGCCTATCAAGATGAATACAGCAGCAATAACAACGAACCAAGGCACTCTCTTATAGTCGCTATTCATAAGTACTAGAATAGGGAATACAAAATTAAGGATAAGCATTCCGAAAAACAATACTTTATATTCCTGAATTCTTATAATGAAATAGGTTACTTCTTCCGGAATGTTTGCGTACCAGATGAGCATGAACTGCCCGAACCATAAATACGTCCAGAAAATACTGAAAGCAAACATGAATTTTGCCAAATCGTGAAGGTGTTTATCACTCACAAAAGGAATCAATCCACGGCTTTTTAAGTGTATTGTAGTTAAGGCAAGAACTGTGATTGCCGAAACAAACATACTTGCAAAAATATACCAAGCGAAAAGGGTGCTGTACCAGTGTGGGGTCATGGACATAAACCAATCCCAAGACATAGTAGCTTCAGTTACTATAAAGAATATTAAAAATAATACGGAAGCCTTAAAATTCTTTCTGTAAGGGCCATAGTTATTCGTTTCAGCTTGTGCTAGAGAATTTTTTCTTGAGTAATATCTGTACAAGTTCCAACCTAGAAGATAGATGACCGCACGAATTACAAAGAATGGAAAATTTAAATATCCCGATTTGACTTGTAAAATTTTATCGTGAGCTACCAATTCTTCATTCTGCCAAGGGAAGAAATGAGTTCCCGCAAAAACAACAATCAAGAAAACGATTATTGAACCAGGAAGCAAATAAGCGGTGATACCTTCCATTATTCTATAAAGAACGGGAGACCACCCTGCCTGTGATACATATTGAATGGCATAAAAAACCAATACTCCCAATGCAATCATTAAAAAGAAGAATGCTCCTACAAATGTTGCAGACCAAGGTCTGGTTTGCAACTGATGCAACACATGCTCTTCATGTGAAGCTGCTCCGTGGCCTTCCGGTTTTAAGTCTGTGGCTTGTTTCATTGCAGCTTCAGAATAACCTTCTTCACCACGGGCCACGTCAACAAAATTTGCCGTGTGTTCCTGATCGTGGGTTTCAACCGCATGTCCTTCACCGTGATGGGCCTCTTGCTCAGCCATTATTTTTTTAACATCCTCTATAGTTTTTGGTGCTGTAAGAAACCCATAGGCAATTCCTACAAGGCCAAGAACCATAATAATGATAGAAAACAGTTTTAATTTACTAGGTAGCGTGTACATATCTTTAGCTATTCTCTTTAATTCTTTACTCTTGTTCTACTTCGGAGGCAGTAACCGCTTCCATATTTTTATCTTCTGCAACACTTGTTGAATCATTAGCAGACTGCGCAGTTTCTAAAATTCCAGGCTCGCCGTTTAGGGCTGCTTTTAGATTCATGACATGCATTGCTATTTGCCAACGTTCCTTTTCATTTACCTGGGCTGCGTAGGAGCCCATAGCATTTAAACCGAAAGTTTCAACATGATAAACACCTCCCATTGTTATGGTACGTCCAGGATCTGCATAACTAGGAATTCCTAGAAATTTTTCACGGGTTGCCAAAATTCCTTTCCCGTCTCCTTTATCACCATGACATACTGCACAATAGATGGTATACAATTGTGCTCCTGTGGCAAGGTTTTCTTGAGTAACATCATAAGGACTTGTTGATTCTGCCTTTGCCAACTGTAAACCAGCTGTACTATTTTCATAGTCATAAGTAGTATACCCTCTAGGCACTGTATTATCAGGAGGAATCATAGCTTCTTGCTGGTCCGGAAATATTTCATAAGCCCCATAAGCTTCATAGCCCACTGGCTCATACATATTAGGAAAATATTGGTAATTGGGTTCCCTTTTTTCAAAACACGATACCAAACTTGCAGAAGCAATAATGGCAATTCCTATGTTTATTAATGTTTTCATATTAATGGTCTTGCTCGTTTTCAATTAAACTAATCTCCGATGCACCTGTATCATACAAGAATTTGGTCAACTTTTCAACGTCATGATTGTCTGCGTCAACTTCCATAAGAAAATGATCATCTGTTGTACGCACGTCTGGATTTTCAGCTTTTTTAAATGGCCAAATTTTACTTCTCATATAAAACGTTATAACCATTAAATGCGCAGCAAAAAATACGGTTAGCTCAAACATAATTGGGATAAAGGCAGGCATATTCTGATAGTAGGTAAAACTAGGCTTACCTCCAATATTTTGCGGCCAATCCTCAATCATTATGAAATTCATCATCAGCACGGCAACGCTCAAACCCGTTAGTCCATATAAAAATGAGGTTATTGCAATTCGTGTTGGAGCCAATCCTACTGCATGGTCAAGACCGTGCACGGGAAAAGGGGTAAAAACCTCAGAAATGTGATAGTTTGCAGCCCGAGTTTGCTTAACGGCCTGCAATAACAGATCGTCATCAGTATAAATAGCGTGTATCTTTTTTGAAGCCATAATTAGTTTTTGTTTTTTAGTGTTAGCGCCTGCCCAGCCCAATCATCACGTTTGGCTCTTCCAGGGAATTCACTAATTATCTCGTCCAGTAAATCGTATTCGCGATCAGTCATTCGGCTTACTTGTTCAAAAGTAAAGATTCCCAACTGATGAAGTTTTTGTTCCATTACTGGCCCAACTCCGCTAATCTTTGTAAGGTCGTCTTGCGTCTGGGTTGCAGGGTCAAATGCACCAATACCACTTAGCAAGCTGTCTATTTTGCCTTTATTAGCTTGATAGTCTACTTCAGTATTTTCTGCATCTTCATCAAGCTCATTAAATGAAGAGTCAATCTCTTTATCTTCTACATTAGCAGATGGGCCTGCATCAGCAGGATATTGCTCTACCGTTTGCACATGACTGTAATCGTCTCCATGTTCCGCTCGCAATCTTTTAAAAGATTCTCCTGAAGATTTTAAAATTGTTTTTACTTCAGCCTGTGCTATTACTGGGAATGTACGTGCATACAGAAGGAAAAGCACAAAGAAAAAGCCTATGGTTCCCATAAATGTTCCAATATCTACGAAAGTTGGTTGAAACATAGTCCAGGAAGAAGTCAATCGATCTTTACTCAAGTCGATAACGATAATATCAAAACGCTCAAACCACATCCCAATGTTAATGATTAAAGCTACGATGAAGGTCCATATAATATTTCTTCTCAATTTTTTTACCCAAAGTGTAAGCGGCACTATAAGGTTACAGATAATCAATGCCCAGAATGCCCACCAATATGGACCTGTTGCAGCACCGAAAGAAAGATAGGCATAGTTTTCATAAGGCACCCCAGAATACCAAGCGATAAAATACTCAATAATGTATGCTGTGGTAACAATACCGCCGGTAAGTAGGATTACCTTGTTCATATATTCTATGTGAACAATTGTAATATAAGCTTCAAGGTTTGATACTTTCCGCATTACAATCAAAAGTGTCTGCACCATAGCGAATCCTGAGAAAATTGCTCCCGCAACGAAATACGGCGGATAAATGGTACTGTGCCATCCAGGAACTACCGAGGTAGCAAAGTCAAAAGATACAATTGTGTGTACCGAAAGTACCAAAGGCGTTGCCAAACCTGCCAAAACAAGGGAAACTTCTTCAAAACGCTGCCAATCCTTTACACGGCCACTCCATCCAAAACTAAGGATACCGTAGATTTTTTTCTGAAATGGGCTGGTAGTCCGGTCGCGGATCATCGCAAAGTCTGGAAGCAATCCCGTCCACCAGAACACTAATGATACCGATAGGTATGTTGAAATTGCAAATACGTCCCAAAGCAGTGGTGAGTTAAAGTTTACCCAAAGAGACCCAAACTGGTTTGGAATTGGGAGTACCCAATAGGCCAGCCATGGACGCCCCATGTGGATAATTGGAAACAGTCCCGCCTGCACAACTGCAAAAATAGTCATCGCTTCCGCAGAGCGGTTAACGGCCATTCTCCATTTTTGACGGAAAAGCAATAGTACCGCAGAGATAAGTGTTCCGGCGTGACCAATACCTACCCACCAAACAAAGTTTGTGATATCCCAAGCCCAGCCTATGGTCTTGTTCAATCCCCAAACCCCAATTCCTGTTGAGATGGTGTAGATAATACAGCCCAATCCCCATAAAAATGCTACTAGGGCAATGGTAAAAACAATCCACCAAGATTTATTGGCCTTTCCCAGAACGGGTGCCCCAACATCTACACTGATGTCATGATAGGACTTCTCTCCCAGAACCAAAGGCTCTCTTATAGGTGCTTCGTAGTGTGACGACATATTTAATTCTTAAATAATTGGTTTTTTATTAATTTTTATGCTTCCGAGGTGTTTTTCACAATGGCATGGTAGAACACATTTGGTTTGGTTCCCACATTTTCCAATAAGTGATACATACGGTCATTATTTTTCAACTTTAGTACTTCGGATTCTTTATCGTTTACATCGCCGAATACCATTGCACCCGTTTCACAAGCTTGTGAACAAGCTGTGTGGAACTCACCATCCTTTATAGGTCTTCCTTCGCGTTTGGCATCGAGAATTGTTTTTTGGGTAATTTGAATACACATAGAACATTTTTCCATAACCCCTCGGGAACGCACAACCACATCTGGGTTAAGTACCATTCTGCCTAGATCATTGTTCATGTTGTAATCAAATTCATCATTTTGGGCATATAAGAACCAGTTAAAGCGACGGACCTTGTATGGACAGTTGTTTGCACAATAACGGGTTCCTACACAGCGGTTATATGCCATTTGGTTTTGCCCTTGGCGTCCGTGTGAGGTTGCAGCAACCGGACACACAGTTTCACAAGGTGCGTGGTTACAGTGCTGGCACATTACAGGTTGGAATACCACCTGAGGATTTTCATACGAAGGTACCTCTACTACTTTATAGGTATCAAAAGCAGGAAGGTTTTCAAGGGTTTCAATTTCCTCCTTAAAGGTTTCTCCTGCAGAGTAATATCTGTCAATACGCAACCAGTGCATATCACGGAATTTTCTCACTTCTTCTTTTCCTACTACCGGAACGTTGTTTTCGGCGTGACAAGCAATTACGCAGGCCCCACATCCAGTACAAGCGTTCAAATCTATAGAAAGATTGAAGTGATGGCCTACAGTGTCTTCAAAAGGACTCCAAATATCTGCCTTTTCATCACGTACTGAAATTGGACTGTGGTCATAATCGGTAACAGGTATGGAATTCCAATGTGATTTATCTTTTGTGTTGAAAATTTCAAGGGTGGTTTCCTTAATAATATCCTCGCTGCGGCCGGCCATGGTGCTTTGCAACTGCACACAGGCAAACTCATGCATACCGCTCGCTTTTTCAATAGATACTTTCTGAATATTCGAAAAATTCTGATATAACGGATATGCGTTTACACCCGTTTGCATCTCCTGTTGGATTGCAGCAGTTTTACCGTAACCCAATGCCAAGCCAACAGACCTTTTGGCCTGTCCAGGTTGAATGATTACGGGAACATTTTCAATAACTACATTTCCTAACTTTACATTTACATAGCTACCATTTAAAGCTCCATTGGAAACATGTTCATTTACAAGGTCTAAGGCTTCAGCATCGGCAGCCGAAACGGTAAGATAGTTATCCCAAGATGCTCTTGTTATTGGATCTGGCAACTCCTGCAACCAAGGGTTGTTAGCCTGTTGGCCATCACCCAAACCGATTGATGTATATAAAGTAAGATCATACTCCCCTTCTTGTGAAAGGAATGAAAGCGCGCCGTTTGAAGAACTTTCTTCCATTACGCCTGCTCCTTCTGAAGTAGTATTTACTTCTTCCATTGTCACTTCAGTATCGCTATTCACAAAGCCGTCATGAAGTGCTTGGCTCCAAGAACCACCAGCTAAAATTGAAGCGGTCCATGTTTCCTTTAAATAATCATAATATTTTTTTGTATTGCCTGTCCACTGTAAAATGCTGTCTTGAAATTGACGCGTATTAAATAAGGGACGGATAGTAGGCTGTGTAAGACTATAGGTTCCCTTTTTAATCTGTGCGTCGCCCCAAGACTCTAGATAGTGGGGTGTAGCGGCAACCATTTTTGCCAAGGAGGCAGTTGCGTCCTGCTTCATGGCAAACGCAAGGCTCATTTCCAATTTTTGGTACCCTTCTGCAAATTCCTTTGCATTTGGTAATGAATAAACTGGATCTACGCCAACGGTAATTAAACCTTTAATGCTCCCGGAAATTACACCATTTACCACGTTCATCACTTCGCTATTACTGGCTTGTCTAGTAAGTAATGGCTTGCTCACATCGATTGCCTCACTGTTGGCATTGAAATTTAAAGCCATGGTTTGAGATGCTACATCTGGTAAGTTGGTCACCAACAATGCTTTGCTTCCAGCTTTTTGAAGCTGTGCCTTTGCCTTAGCAACGGCATCAGCAATATTTGCAGGTAATCCGGAGGCACTGCCACCCGTTAGAGCTTTTAAAATTTCTACTTGTTGTGAAGGTGTGGCCGGCACCCGCTTGTCTGCTTTTCCACCGGTTAACGTTAAGTTAGCCTCAAACTGGATGTGGCGCGACATTTTTCCGTTTTTGGGAATTCTTCCTTGCGCATAGCCCTTGCTATAGCTTCCACCCTGCCAATCTCCTAAGAAGTCTGCCCCTACTGAAACAATTACTTCTGCTTTTGAGAAATCGTAATCGGGCAATGCACGGGTGCCATACTTATTTTGGAAAGCATCCAAAGCTCCCGAACAGGAAACGGCATCATACACCACATGGCGTACGTTTGGATATTTAGTCGTAAATTCAGAAATTAATTTTGAGGTAGAGGGACTAGCAAAAGTTTGCGTAAGCAACACAATTTCCTTTCCAGCCATTTCGTTCATTTTTTGAGCGATAGCCGTATCAAATTCCGGCCAAGTAACCTCGGCTCCCTCCAGCATTGGACCTGTTAATCTATTTTTATCATATAATGAAAGCACTGAAGCATATACGCGTGCATTTGCGCTTCCGCCATTCACTACTAAATCGTTTCTTTCAATTTTTATGGGGCGTCCTTCACGGGTTTTAACCAAAACATTAGCAAAATCAAACCCGTCTGCCATTGTGGAAGCATAATAGTTCGCGATACCCGGAACAATCTGATCAGGCTGAACAACGTATGGGATTGACTTAATTACAGGTCCTTCACAGGCCGCCAAAGTTGCAGCTGCCGTAGTAAAGCCCACATATTTTAGGAAATCACGACGTGTGGTGGAAGAAGATTCCAATGCTTCTTTATCGCCTAGGAACTCGTCTGTAGGTATTTCGGTTACAAACTCATTGTCCTGTAGCGCCTTCACAATTGTGCTGTTTTCTTTCAGCTCTTCAACACTTTTCCAGTATTTCTTGTTTGATGCCATATTGCTATCTGTAATTTTCCTTTATTATTATTAATAATGACATTTTCCACATTCAGTCCCACCCAATTCGGCAATTGTGACTTTTTCAATACCATATTTCTTGGAAAGTTCTTCGTGTATCTTGGCGTAATACTCATTGTTAGCCAAATTTACATTAGTCTCTCTGTGGCAATTGATACACCAACCCATGGTAAGGGGCGCAAATTGCTCAACAATTTCCATTTCTTGGATCTCTCCGTGGCACGTTTGACAAGCAATGCCAGCAACGGTTACGTGCTGTGAATGGTTAAAATATGCAAAATCCGGCAAATTGTGGATACGCACCCACTTTACAGGCTCAGTCTTACCTGTATATTTTTGCTCAGCGGGATCCCAACCTACGGCTTTGTATAGCTTAGCAATCTCGCCGTCATAAAATTCTTTTGAATATTCTGCTGTTGCAGTTTCGGGAGCTACTTCAGAAATATTTTTGTGGCAATTCATACAAACATTTAAAGAAGGGATGCCCGAATGCTTACTTTTTCTCGCAGAACTGTGGCAGAAATTACAATCAATCTGATTATCGCCTGCGTGGATTTTATGTGAATAGTGAATAGGCTGCACAGGAGCATAACCCTGGTCAACACCCACCTGCATCATATAACCATAAGCGAAATATCCAGCTGAAAGCATTAGAAATATTGAAAAAACCAAAACCAAGAATTGGTTTTGCACAAATGCTTTCCAAATTGGCAACCGTTTTTCTTTTTCTTCATAAACAACTCCGTTTGCCTCAGCAATTCGCTTTAAAGTATTGGTAACCAAGTAGAGCATGATAACCAGCAGCAAGAAAATAAGACCTAAAGCCGCGATGACTAAGGTATTAGACACAGAACCCCCATCATTGCCGGTATTTGTAGTTGTAGCTTCGGCTCCTGTGGCAGCCACGGGCTCAGCTTTTGGCTGATCTGTATAAGCAAGAATATTATCAATATCTGTTTCAGATAGCGCAGGGAATGCTGTCATCACAGCTTTATTATTTTCTTCAAAAAGTTTTACCGCCTGAGCATCTCCAGCGGCAATAAGCGCTTGACTATTATGGATCCACTTGTATAACCAATCACGGTCATATTTTTCACCAACACCTCTAAGTGCCGGGCCAACTGCCTTTTTATCCAATTTATGACAAGCAGCACAATTGGATTTAAACAAAGCCTCACCTGCGGCAACATCACCTCCAGAACCAGCAGCAACCTCTGCAGAAGCTTCGGCTGAAACCTCTGTAGGAGCATCTTGGGAATATATGGTAGTAGAAAAAGTTAGTAAAAACACTAACAAAAGAAGTGGCAATTTTGAGCGTAGATGTATAAAATTCACCTTTTTCATCTGTTGATTATATTGTTTCTTATTGATCTGTGGAATTCGCTTACAAATTATTTCGGGTAATGTCAAAACTCTTTGCCGTGCTCATTTCATTTATTTTCTAGTCGATGGTTTGGCACAGAATTAGTTACGTAAAACAACATTATCATAATGCTAATTATGTACCCAAATAAAGGCACAAAAGTACATTATAAAGTCGATTTTGAAAATGCAAACAAAGTGTTAACTATTAATTTATATTTGTTCTAAATAATATTTAGCGCGTGCGCAAAGTTATTAAGTTTTACCTTTGTAATAAAGAAACAAGCATATGAGCCCACAATCGTATTCCAAACTTATTGTTATCAGCATTTTAACACTTTTTCTTTCCGGCAAAAGCTTTGCCCAAAATGCATCGTTAACCATAAATACAGATCCCAAAATAACCCAATTATTGGAACTAAAGAAAGATTTAGAAAAAGAAAACAAGCTTTCTGACGGCTACACAATACAATTGTATTATGGAGAATTGGACAAAGCAAACCAAATTTTAAGAAAATATCGTGGCAGTTACGGCAACTGGCCCGCTTCCATTGAATATGAAACACCCAACTATAAAGTGTGGGCAGGAAATTTTGCCTCAAGAATTGAAGCAGAGAGAGCACTTCTTGAAATTCAGAAAAGCTTTTCTTCGGCGTTCATCTTAAAACCTGACAGAAGAAAATAAAAACGCCCTGAAAATACAATTTTCAAGGCGCTTTATAAATTTATTATTTATTGGATTATTTCAGCTTTTTCTTCACAGCAACTTCCTGGAAAGCCTCAATAATATCGTTTTCATAAATGTCATTATAATTTTTGATCTGGATACCGCAATCATATCCTTTAGCAACTTCCTTCACATCATCCTTAAAGCGTTTTAAGGAAGCAAGTTCTCCTGTGTAAACCACTACTCCTTCGCGGATAAGGCGGATGCCAGAGTTTCGGAATATTTTCCCAGTTAAAACCATACAGCCTGCAATGGTTCCCACTTTAGAGATCTTGAATGTCTCACGAATTTCAGCCGTACCGGTAATTTCTTCCTTCATTTCTGGTGAAAGCATTCCTTCCATAGCATCTTTTACGTCGTTAATTGCATCGTAAATGATGGAATAGGTACGGATGTCTATTTCTTCTTTATCTGCAATTTGGCGTGCATTACCCATTGGGCGAACGTTGAAGCCTATAATGATAGCATCAGATGCTGAAGCGAGAAGCACATCACTTTCGGTAATAGGCCCAACTGCTTTGTGGATTATATTAACCTGAATTTCTTCAGTAGAAAGTTTCAACAACGAATCTGTCAACGCTTCCACAGAACCGTCCACATCACCTTTAAGAATAATGTTCAATTCCTTGAAATCACCAAGAGCGATACGTCTTCCTATTTCATCGAGCGTAATGTGTCGTTGTGTTCTAACAGACTGTTCACGTTGCAATTGTGTACGTTTTGTAGCGATTGATTTTGCTTCACGCTCATCCTCAAAAACGTTAAACTTGTCACCCGCCTGAGGCGCTCCATCCAAACCAAGTACCGAGACCGGGGTTGAGGGACCTGCTTCCTTTACATTATTGCCACGCTCATCCTGCATAGCTTTAACTTTACCACTGTGTTGGCCGGCAAGTACATAATCACCAACTTTAAGTGTTCCGCCTTGAACCAAAACTGTAGAAACATAACCCCGACCTTTGTCAAGAAATGCTTCTACTACGGTACCATTTGCCTGACGGTTCGGATTTGCCGTTAGCTCGAGTAATTCAGCTTCAAGCAATACTTTTTCAAGTAATTCTTTTACGCCCTCTCCAGTTTTTGCTGAAATGTCGTGCGATTGTATCTTTCCGCCCCAATCTTCCACCAAAAGATTCATATTGGCAAGCCCTTCTTTTATCTTATCTGGATTTGCGTTGGGCTTATCTATTTTATTGATTGCAAAAACTATTGGAACGCTAGCTGCTTGTGCATGGCTAATGGCTTCCTTAGTTTGTGGCATAATATCATCATCTGCTGCAACTACAATTATTGCAAGGTCAGTAACCTGTGCCCCACGGGCACGCATCGCGGTAAACGCTTCGTGACCAGGAGTATCAAGGAATGCTATTTTTTGCCCCCCTTCCAGTTCAACTCCGTAGGCTCCAATGTGCTGGGTAATTCCACCAGACTCACCAGCTATAACATTTTCCTTACGAATGTAGTCCAAAAGCGAAGTTTTACCATGGTCAACGTGACCCATTACGGTAACAATCGGCGCACGTGGCTCTAGATCTTCTGGCGCATCAACTTCTCGATCTATAGATTCTTCAATGTCAGCTGTTACAAATTCTACTTCATAACCAAATTCTTCGGCAACAATACTAAGGGTCTCAGCATCTAGGCGCTGATTCATGGTCACCATCATTCCCAAGCTCATACAGGCTGAAATAATTTTGGTAACGGGAACATCCATCATCGTTGCCATTTCATTAGCTGTTACAAACTCGGTAACTTTAATCAGTTTGCTATCTGCTTCCTGCTGTGCAAGCTCGTCCTCAGATTTTTGACGGTGTGTATCCCTTTTTTCGCGACGGTATTTTGCTCCTTTTCCTTTAGAAGATTTTCCTTGAAGTTTTTCTAAGGTTTCACGTACTTGTTTTTGTACTTCTTCCTCGCTCGGCTCTTCTTTTGGAGTGCTGCTTCGGCCCTTTCTGCCAGCTCCGCGATTGTCTTTAAAGTTAGTACCGCCACCTTTGTTGGTTTCTTTACTTATACGGCGTCTTTTGCCTTTTTTATCTTTTTTATCGTCAGACTTGGTCTCTTTTTTCTTTTCGGGTTTTTTGAACTGGGTAAGATCTATCTTTTGACCCGTAAAATTAGGCCCATCAAGTTTACGATATTGGGTGGTAACAGTATCTGACTCTTTTGCAGGTTGCTCTTTGGGTTCTTCTTTGGCAGTTGGGGTTTTTGTTGCTGTAGGTATTTCCTCTTTTTTCTCCTTTTCTTCGTTCACGGGAGCAACTGGCTTTGTTTCTTCCGTTTCTTTCTTCTCTACCTTCGGCTTTTCAACTACAGGTTCTGGCTTGTCTTCTTTTTTGGCTTCAACAGGTTTCTCCTCTGCTTTAGGCTCTTCCTTTTTGGTTTTTTTTGCGTCGAGGTCGATTTTACCTACCTGCTTTGGGCCATCAAGTTTTGCTTCGGCTTTTATTACGCGTGAAGATTCTTCTTTTTTCTGTTTTTCTTCCAGTTCACGCTCGCGCTCCAAACGAAGTTCTTCTTTTTCCTTGCGCTTTTCTTCGCCTACTTCTTTGGAAGCTACTTTTTTACTCTTGTCGGTTTCAAACTCTTCAAAAAGGACTTCGTATTCTTCTCCCGTTATTTTGGTATTGGGGCTTGCGTCCACATCGAATCCCTTGGAACTTAAAAATTCCACGGCTCGATCCAACGAGATGTTGAACTCACGTAATACCTGACTTAGTCTTTTCGTTTTTACTTCAGCCATAAATGCTTTTTCCTGTTTTGTCTTTTTAAAAAATTTGTATAAAAGTAGTTAAAGTTTTAACTACTCTTCAAATTCTTCTTTTAATATATTTATAACGTCACGTATTGTTTCTTCTTCTAGATCGGTACGTTTTACCAAATCATTGATGTCGTGCTCCAATACGCTTTTGGCGGTATCCAAACCTATTTTGTGGAATTCCTCGATAATCCAGCCTTCTATTTCATCAGAGAATTCGCTCAATTCCACATCTTCTTCGGCTCCTTCGCGAAGCACGTCTATCTCATACCCTGTCAACTGACCGGCAAGACGAATGTTGTGCCCGCCGCGGCCAATTGCCTTGCTTACTTCTTCTGGGCGAAGAATAACCTCAGCACGTTTTTTCTCTTCATCAATTTTAATGGAAGTTACTTTAGCCGGGCTCAACGCACGTGTTATATAAAGGTTAAGGTTTGACGTATAATTGATAACGTCTATATTTTCATTGCCTAACTCACGAACTATCCCGTGGATTCGGGAACCCTTCATACCTACACAGGCACCTACGGGGTCAATACGATCGTCGTAAGAATCTACGGCTACTTTTGCTTTTTCACCAGGAATACGAACTACTTTTTTAACAGTGATCAAACCGTCAAAAACTTCTGGAATTTCCTGCTCAAATAATTTTTCAAGAAAAACTGGATTTGCACGACTCATAATGATAGTTGGCTTGTTTCCTTTTAGGTCAACACTTTCAATGATTCCACGTACATTGTCTCCTTTTCTGAAAAAATCTGAAGGTATTTGTTTTTCCTTCGGAAGAATTATCTCGTTGCCTTCATCATCTAAAAGAATAACGGCACGGTGACGGATATGGTGTACCTCGGCGGTGTAAATTTCCCCTTCAAGATCTTTAAACTGCTTATAAATTATTGTGTTATCGTGCTCGTGAATTTTTGAAATAAGGTTTTGGCGCAGTGCCAAAATGGAACGGCGGCCAAGGTCTATAAGTTTTACTTCTTCCGAAACATCTTCCCCAATTTCAAAATCGGGCTCTATTTTTTGGGCTGCGCTCAATGAAATTTCCTCGTTTGGATCTTCCACTTCTCCATCGGCTACAACTACGCGGTTTCTCCATATTTCAAGATCGCCCTTATCAGGGTTTACGATAATATCAAAGTTGTCATCACTTCCATATTTCTTTTTCAGTGCGTTTCTGAAAACTTCCTCAAGTATCGCCATTAGCGTTACTCTGTCTATTTGTTTATCGTCTTTAAATTCTGAAAAAGAATCGATCAGTGCTAAATTTTCCATATCAATCCGATTAAAATGTTATCATCACTTTTGCTTCCATAATATCTTTGTAGGGCAAGGTTGCCTCTTTTTGAACGGTTACTTTTCCTTTGCCAACGGGCTTTGGCTCGCGCGCAGACCATTTTAGGGTAAAGCTATCATCGTTTGCGGCGGTTAACTCGCCTTCAATCTTTTCGTCGTTTTTGGTTTTAATCTTTAGGGTTCTTCCTATATTCTTTTTGTACTGCCTGGGCAATGTCAATGGCTCGGAAACTCCAGCAGACATTACTTCCAAAGAAAAATCATATTCCTCACGGTCCAGATTGTGCTCTATGGCACGGCTAACCGCAATACAATCTTCTACCGTAACGCCTTTATCGCCGTCCAGGATGACCCTTATTTGGTTGTCTTCAGAAATATTTAGGTCGATCAAAAACAGTGATTTGTTTTCTTCCAGCGCATTTTCCAGCAGTTTTGCTACTTTTTCACGCATCATTTTAAGCTATAAAAAGAGGGGACTTTAGTCCCCTCAGATAGTTTCGTATCAAATTCGGTGCAAATATACTACATTTTTTAATATTATAAAAACCAAGTGCAAACGATTTATTTTTGTACTTTAATGCTTCCAAAAAACACGAAACCAACCAATTTATTATGAAACGTATCCTCGTCCCAACTGATTTCTCCGAGCAGGCTGAAAATGCACTAAAAGTAGCAATAACCCTTGCGAAAAAGCACAAGAGCGAAATATTCGTACTCCATTCTATGGAAATGCCGCTACACCTAGCTACTTCAAGCGATTCTGGAAGTTTGCCCGAGTCGTTGTTTTTTATAAAATTAGCTGAAAAGCGTTTTGCCGAATTGCGCGAAAAAGAATATTTAAAAGATGTAGCGGTAAATGAGACCATTGGCCACAATGAAATATATGAAGATATTGAGGAAGCTTGCAAAAAAAATGATATTGACCTGATTGTAATGGGCTCTAATGGAGCCAGTGGTTTTAAGGAAATGTTTGTGGGAAGCAATACCGAAAAAGTGGTCAGGACTTCTAAAACCCCCGTGCTAGTAATAAAAAACAATCACCAGCAATTTAATGTAAAAGATTTTGTTTTCGCGACCGATTTTTCAGAAGAAGGCCGCGGAGCTTTAGACAAAGCACAAAAATTTGCCAAGAAAGTGGGCGCAAAAATGCATTTGCTGTTTGTGAATACCCCTGGCGATTTTAAAACTTCGGTGCAGGCACAAAGTATCATGGAAAGTTTTGTGAGAGGAATGGGAGTTGAAAATTACACACTCAATATTTATAATGACACTTCCGTAGAAAAGGGAATTCTCAATTTTGCCAAATACATTAACGCGCAACTTATAGGAATGGGCACCCACGGTCGCAAAGGCATTTCGCACTTCTTCAATGGCAGTATTAGTGAAGATATGGTAAACCACGCCAATATGCCGGTTATTACTTTTAAAATTTAGATGAAGCATCTGCTTTTCGCAATACCGCTTCTATTTTTGGGTTGTAAAAAAATTAGTGACAAAAGCCAACCACCAGCAGAGCTGGTTGTAGAAGAATCTCCCCCTATTATAAATGAAAAACCGGAACTGCCGGAAGGCGCCTTGATAGCACACTTTATTGGAAGCCAAGACTCCATCTATGCTTTTGTTAAGAAAGTTGATCTTTCAACCGAAACAACGCTTATTGCATTCGAAAATGAGCAATTGCCAGAGATTGTTATTCCCGAAAGCATTGGCGCAGCCCTGCATCTATTGAAACTCAAAAATTTTCCGAATGATGTTTTATTGGTCAATGCAAAGCTAAAGGACACAAACTTTAACGAATATTATGTATTCGTCTGGAACGATTCTGTATGGAAACAGCCCGTAAACCGTTTTGCTGTTCATAAAAGTAACATGACAGATACGCTTATTCCAATTATGAATAACCCTAATGATAGCACACAGCTCCTGCGCTACTATTCAGTTTTTAATATGGACCGGAAAAGCGAGAAAAAATTCACTTGGAAGCTTATGAGTGAAAGTGTTCCGATTGACAAGTAATTTTAAGCTCTTCTATCAATTAAATTCATTGGTTTTCTACTTAAGGGCGGAAAGCGAAGGGCTTCAATCTCTTCGAATGTTGCAAATTCAATCTTTGGCGCCACTCGAAGTTTTGCGCGGAAATGATCTTTTATTTCCAGCAATAATTCCTCTGAAATATTTTGTGAAGCTATTTTTATTAAAATTTCATCCGTGCCCAATTCGTTGTGGAAAATTTCAATCACATAGCTTTCTATTCCCGAAAAATCATTTAGAATATTATACATCGCAGGCGGATAAAGCGTTGTTCCCTTATATTTTATCATCTGCTTTTTGCGGCCAACAACGGGGCCCAACCGCAGCGTTTTTCTGCCACATTCACATGGTTCATTATATGCTTGAACCATATCGCCCGTTTTAAAACGCAGCAAGGGCATAGCCTCAACACCCAAAGTGGTTATTGTCAATTCGCCCACTTCACCTTCGGAAACTGGGAAATTATTATCATCAAGAATTTCAGCGATTATAAGTTCTGGATGGTGGTGGCCGCCGTTGTGCATTTCACATTCGTTGAAAGCCGTACTCATTTCCGTGGAAGCATAGGTTGAAAACAGTTCAATATCCCAATCCTTTTTTATTTTTTTTGCCAAAATATTCAGTGAAAAATCCTGCTCGCGAATGGGTTCGCCTATGCAGATTGCCGCTTTTACGCCCGTATTTTTCAAATCTATTTCGTGCTGTTGCGCATATTCAATTAACTTCAAAAGAAAAGACGGAACCGTAATTAAATAGGTTGGCTTAAACTTTAATATAGAATCCCACTGCAACTCCGGAATTCCCGAACCCACGCGGATAATGCCCGAGCCAAGCTTTCGCGCGCCCAAAAAATAGGCCAATCCGGCCATAAAACGGCGGTCCATCGTGGTCATTAATTGTAGCGTATCTTCTTTTCCTACCCCGCAACACGCAAAGGAAATCGCTTCGTTATATGCCAAACGCTCCAAATCTGCATCGGTCAAGGCAAAGGTTACGGGATCGCCCAAAGTTCCCGAAGTAGTTACATAATCTATGATTTCAGATTTTGGGACACATATAAAATCATTGTTGAATTGCTGAAGATGATCTTTTGTTGTAACTGGAATCTTTTGAATATCTTCCAACGTTTTTATTTCTGAAATCTGAATGTTATTCTCTTTGAAAAAGCGTTTATAGAAAGGAGAATTTTCATCCAAATATTGAAGAGTCTCTTTCAATTTTTCTTCTTGAAATGTTTTAATTTCTGCTGTTGAAGCTTTCTCTATTTCTGGAATCATTGTCCTAATTTCTTTAAATAATCTTCTATCTTTTCTTTATCCGGAACCGTTGTAATTTCTTTATTCAAAGCTTTTTCAAAAGCAATTTTCGCGGCGGCATCATATTTTTTTTCAAAGTAATATTTTCCAGTTAAATAATAGGCTTTCCAATATTCAGGGTTTTTTTGTTGCAATGCGGTAAGTTTTTCTGCTGAAATAGTTTTCTTGTTTTCAATTGCCGCTTCCACTTCCCGCTCCAAAATTCGATATTCTTCGTAATCTTTATACGCTTTTGAATAAACAAATGGATCTTCTGAAATATTTTCCATTGCATTTGAAATGCTTTTCGTGGCAGGATTTCCTTCTCTATTCTTAAAAATTTCATTTAAATCATATTCCACAAACTCTCCCAACTGATATGGATTTGAGGAAACCCAAACCTTTCTGCTTTCAGGTTTAAAAACAATGCCATGATGCGCCAAAAGCTGATTTAAAGCCTTTTCATTTCCGTAACCAATTTCTTTGTCATCCAACCCTTTTTTATTTCGAAGAATTGCAACGGCATCTGCAACATTCAGTTTCTCGTCTTCTGAAATCAATTCTTCCATCCTTTCAAAACGATACATTGAATGGCTTTCTTCAATCCATTTCAAATTTCGTTCATCGTTTTTATACGCCTCACTTTGAAAGTGGTTACTGCAAATAAGTTCATCTGTATTTTCAACTTCATAAACGCCGAAATTATCCGGCGCCACTTCAATTATCGCGGCTTTCTTATCTTTTGCACTGCCCACAAAAATAGCTTCGGAAACAAAAACTTCTCGCTTTTTCGCAATTTCTATCGCTTCGTCTATGGTTGAGGCATATTGCAAAATCTCGCGCGTAACTACGGAAATGGGGGTTTTAGCAACCAACGGAATTTCAGATTTTCCGGCGTTTATCGTTACCGTCAACCCTTGGTCGTTCATCCCGGAAACCACGCCAATCATTCCGCCCCAAGTAACCGACATAAATTTGTGGCCTTCGGAAGGGTTTACGAAAGCAATTATTTTTTCCTTCGCAAAATCGTCGCCTGCGTAAAAGTCGAAATTTCTGCCAATGAGCAATTCGCCATCCACGGTTTTATCGCCCCAAACGGCAAATGAGGAACAGCCCACGAGCATCAAATCCTGCATGGCGTGGCCAATATCGTGGGCGCCGTGCAGATAGAGCAACCGCAAATACGGCTCGCCAATCTCACTGAAATTGGAAGAGGAAAACTGCGAAAGCCCATAAATTTCAGCTTTGTATTCCTCGGGAATGTGCAGATACATTTTGCGATTGTACCACGCCAAAAATTTCCGAAGCAAATATTGCTGCGTTTTTGAAGGCACCAAATCTTCCACTTTATTGAAAAAAATAGCTTCTTGTTTCTGCATTAAATCTTGTGTAAGACTTCCTGTAATTTCACCTATTTGCAAAGGATTTCCTTCCACATAAAGTTCCCATTGGCCTTGTTTATTCTTTAAAAGAAAATTGTCTCCCGCAACAAAAGTGGAATCGTTGATTTTTATCTTTTCGGGGATTGTTGCATCGTAACCACTTACATCGGGCCGATTGTGGATGGATTTTGAAACCCCGCATGAATTCAGAAAAATAATTAAAAACGCAAGCGCGAATAATTTTTCCAAATATTTCATCTTAACTGGCTTGTTTTTTCAGTTTTGCTGCGCGACTATTGGTTTTTGAAAGTGTTTGATTTTCTTTATAATCAATCCATTTTTGCCCAAAGGATTTTCGCATTATGTTTTCAAAATGTCGCATTATGAAAACGTTGTAAAGCATATTTCCAAAACGCCCCAAATGCCGTGGAAACGCCCGGAGCGTCATCGAGAAACCGCCGTCCAGATATTTTATGTAATGCCAATACCCGCTGGGCATATAGAGCGCATCGCCGTGTTTCATGGTTGCGTGTAGGCCCTCCAAATATTGCAGGGCGGGATATTTTTCAAAGTCGGGATTGTCCAAATCTATGGTTTCCAAATTGTGCACGGCGAACGGAATTTTATATAAATATTTAGTCTGTTTGGGCGAAAATAACGTCACACTTTTCGTGCCCTGAAAGTGAAAATGCACCAAATCTGCCAAATCCATATCGTAGTGTGGCAGTACTTTAGAACCCTCGCCCCCAAAGAAAAGTACGGGAAGACGTTTGAAGAACTTTAAGCCAATATCAGGATATTCAAAATCTTTCAGCAGTTCGGGGAGCTTCACTTTTAAATCATAAAAGAAAATGCGCAGGTCGGTGGGTTTGGTTTTTATCAATTCAATATAGTCCGCCATTTTCATTTCCGTGGCCGGTTCTGCGGAATTTTGTTTGCCTTTGGTGGGCTCGTTATTGTAAAGCGGCACGATTTGGTCGCCCGCGTGTTGCTGGATGTAATCCAAATTCCATTTCTGAAAAGCTGCCCAGTTTTCAGTCAAGCCCTCAATCAAAACAGGTTTTTGGGGTTTGTAATAATTTTTGATGAAATCCTCTTTTGAAATATTCCGGACTCTTTCAATCGGTGTTGTTTTGATATGTCCCATTTCCGAAAAATGTTAAGTAATTTCTTCCTTTTCTGTGGTTTCCAATATTTTATTCAGCAAATATTCCCCTCCCAAAATTTCCGAACACGTAACCACGCCACTAATGGTAACGCCCAAAATGCCGTGCATATTTAAACTCTGCCCCGTAAAATATAGGTTTTTAATTTTGGTCCGCGGCGAAACAAAGGATTTTAAAGGGTTGCTGGCGTCTTTAACATAACCATACATGGAGCCGTTGTTGCAACCTATATAATCGCGATAAGACAAGGGTGTAGAAGTGTAAACACTCTCAATACATTCGCGCAGATTTGGGAATTTTTTCTCGAGTTCCTTGATAATAATTTCAGCTTTGTACGCCTTGAACTCTTCATAGGTTTGGCCCCTATCATTTTTTTGTGCTGCAGTATTAAATGTATCTATCCACGGTACCATTTCCTCAAAACGCATATAGGTCATTATCGTAATATTATCGCCATATTCTTTCATGTCCTTTTTAATGCCCATAGATATCATATATGCCTCGGGCCAGCTTTCCTGTGTATAATTGTGAACATCCCAAATAGATTTGTAATCCTTAAAATGGTAATAATTATGGTTTAAGTATTTAAAACAATTTGGCTTCAACACTAAGTAAAGACTAAAAGCAGCAATGGTACTCTCTATATTTTCAATGCGGCTGGTATATGATTTTCTGAAATTTTCAGACCCTATCATTTCCAGCGTCATCTTTGGATCTACATTTGATATAAATATATCGCCATATATGGTTTTCCCGTTTGCAGTCTGTACGGCAGTTACCACACCATTTTCAGTTTCAAATTTTGTAACCTCATGGCGTTTATATGCTTTTCCTCCCTTTTCACGTAAGCGTGCCAACAGGGCTTTTGTAATTTGGCTTCCACCGTTGATGCAGCGGTATGAACTTTCAATGTATGAATTTACCGAAAGCGCATGCATATAAAAGGGCGTTCGCTCACCTTCTCCTGCATAGAGCAGGTTGCTGCCCCCCAACACGGCACGGAGTTTTTCGTTTTTTGTAATGGAATCTATAAATTCCTTTGCCCTAACTTCAAAAAGCGATGTGTTTTCGTAATAAGGTTTTCCAAGTTTTAAGCCGTAAAGTGGGAAAAAACTACAGGTATCCTGCATTTTTTTACAATAGGCGTCTATTGCACTTTCCTCTTCGGGAAATTCTTTGAGCAAAACCTTTTTAAAGTTGTCATAACCTTGAGCGTGGTGATATTCTTTGGGATCGTTATCAAAAGTGATGACATCAAAACCATCCTCGTCCATTTTTTTGAGGGTGATGTCGTCCAAAATATCCAAATACTTGAAATATCTGTACAGGTTTTGACCTTCGGAAAGACCACCAATATAGTGGACGCCAGTATCAAAAATAGTTTTGTCGCGAACAAACGTTTGAAGGTTTCCGCCAAACTGCTGGTTTTTTTCGAGCACACAAACGCTGTAACCTTCCCTAGCAAGAATAATCGCCGAAACCAGCCCGCCTAGGCCGCTACCTATGATAACTACATCATATTTTTCCGTCATTTCGCTGTGTTTCCCGATGGTTTAAAGATACTAATATTCGCAGTTCCGTACACCTTTTGATAGCCTAAGGTACTAATATTTTCAGTTTGCGAAGAAACACATTCTTTTAATAAAACAATTGTTTTAACTGAAAGGTTTGTCAATTGTGAAATAACTTCAGTAGCCATTTTTTCTGAAGAAATAATCAAAGTTTCAACGTTTGAAAGCAAAATTTCCGAAACAGAATCAGTAAAATGAAGCCTTCCGTATTTTTGGGTTATGTAACTATTTTGAAGTATCGTTCGCGTTTCCGAATCTTCAATAAAACTGAAAATCTGACGGTCAGGACCATCGAGTGCCAATAGAAAATCGAGCTGACCGGAATCTTCCGAAATGTGGGCAATACTTCCTGTTTTATTTACTTGACGGATAGTTTCAAAATAGCTCTCTGCATTTTCCTTTAAATCCTTTTTCACGTTTTGGTAAAGCGCATCTCCTTTATAGCGGTATTCTTCCAAAACAATTCTGTGGAAATATTTTGGGCCTTCCATCTTTTTGCGCAATTTTAAAAATTCGTTTTTAAAATATGCGCCAATTTTCTTAGCTTGTTGGGTGTGATTTAACCCAAAAGTAGTGTCTTCGGCTTTTATGCGCGGCAAAATTTCAACCGTAATACTTCCGTCTTTGATGATGAAACTTCCTTTCGGATTAACTTCACTATTTCCGTGGATCAAAACGGGAAGAATATCCAGATTGAATTCGTTCGCCAAATAAAATGCGCCTTTGTGAAAACGTTTAATTTTATTGCTTTCGCTTCGGGTTCCCTCGGGAAAAGCCATCAGTGAATAGCCTTGTTTTATTTTCTTTTTAAGTGGTTCCAAACTGTTTTCAATACCGCTGGAAACGGGATAAAAATCAGCTTTCTGCACAGCTTTTCCAAATACAGGAGAATTATAGACCCAATCGTTTACTAAAAAACAGATTTTTGGATGCAACATTCCCACGGCCAAGATATCGAGAAATGAAGTGTGGTTTGCGATAATTACGGCGGGTTTTGAAAAATCTTCACCCGTTTCATTGATCACTTTTTTCTTTACAAACGGATTGGTGTAAAGCACAGATTTCATAAATTTTGAAATCACTTTGTGAAACCAGCCCATTTTTATTTTTTTGCTAATGGGAAGCAGCGGCATCAAAGTGACGCTGTAAAGTGATAAACAAATTCCGCCCAGTCCGAAATACCCAAAGGAAAATAGGGAATGCACAAACATTCGCGGCGTGATTGGCCGTTTTTTTGAGCTTCCGATAAAAAGTTTAAAAAGCAGAGGCTGGACCGTAAAAGCGGTAAACATTGCCGAAAAAATTCCAATGATTGAAACGATGGAGATGGAATAAAGCGCTGGATGTTTCGCAAAAATCAAAACCCCAACACCCAAAATAGTTGTCAAAACCGACAGCATAATGGAGGTTTTGTGCGTGGCCATTACCTTTTCACCGGTTCGTAATTCCTTTAGCAAACCTTTGGTCATAAAAATGCTGTAATCAATACCCAAACCAAAGATAAACGTGGAAATAATGATGTTGAAAATGTTGAACTGAATATGGAAAAGTCCCATAATCCCTAAGGTTAAAAACCAGGTGATAAATATGGGAACAGCTGTAACTACAGTGAGCGAAAAACTTCGGAAGAAAAGAAAAAGTATAAAAAGCACAGCGAGCAAACAATACCCAATAAGACTGTTGAAATCATTTTTCAAATTCCCCAAAAAGGTCTCATTCATTTCTTGGCGGTCAATGACGATGGTGTTCGGAATCTCTTTGAAAGCACTTTTAATTTCGGAAGCATTTTCATCATCAAGTTTTATAAGCGTTGTAATTGTTGTGAAATCTGCTTCGGTGGTGATGTAATCTTCTAAAAGAACAGATGGGATTTGCTGGTAATCCTCGGGTTTCAATGTTTCAAAATTTTCATCCAAAAAATCGTAAAACCTATTGAACGTTGTTGGTTTGAAGCCTAATACTTTGCCACTTTCAATCAAGTTATTTTCCAAACTATCTTTTCGAGTTACGTTCCAAAAGTGTTGCCACTCCGCTATTTTTTTACGTTGGTCTCTTTGGGAGTGAACCAAGGCTCCAATGGAACTAAAGCTGCTTATTTTCCCTTCCTCTTTCAACAATTCCAAAGTTTCGTGGATGGAATCGTTCAATTGTAAAGTACCTTCTACAGATTTTCCGTAGGTTGCCAGATAAACCGATTTTGAAGAAATATCAGTCAGTTCATCCAAATGCTGCATCGCGGCTTTTATTTCCGCAGGTTCGTAATTCAGTTTGGAAATATCTTTGCTGAATTCTACTTTGTGATACGTAAAAATGCTAACAATTAAAACCAATCCTAATCCAATTAAAAGCCATTTGTTTTTATGAAAAGGATAGTCAGCAACTTTATCCAAAACATTGACTTGCTGTTTCCGTGAAAGCGGATTTTTATAGAACAACGGAATAAAGAAAAGTGCAAAAACCGAAGCTCCCAAAACGCTTACTGCAGCAAAAATGCCCAAATCCTGCAAAGCCTGCGAATCTAAAAATAGCAAACACAAAAAAGCCATAGCAGTGGTTAAACTGCTCATTAAAATGGGTTCGGTTACATCTTTATAAAGAC
The DNA here is from genome assembly GCF_016757735.1 of Aequorivita iocasae. Classification (NCBI taxonomy): domain Bacteria; kingdom Pseudomonadati; phylum Bacteroidota; class Flavobacteriia; order Flavobacteriales; family Flavobacteriaceae; genus Aequorivita; species Aequorivita iocasae. Next base: position 1,363,590 of record NZ_CP068439.1, on the reverse strand, counting down.
TATCCAGCGTTTCGTTATTGCGGATGTGGGTTAAAATATGAAGGGAATAATCCAGGGTTACGCCCAATAAAACCGATCCGATACCCAAAGATATTGCGGAAATTTCCTCGCGAAGCAAATATAAAAATGATACAGCCAACAATCCGCCAAAGATTGTGGGGATGAACAAAATGATGGGTACGTAGATTTTTCGATAAAAAAAGATGAAAACCACAATCAGCAAAGTCATTGCAATTCCCACGGTAAACTGGATATCGCTCTTTATTTGTTGTGCATTTGCAACCGCTATAAGTGCCGCGCCAAAATATTCGCTAGACACGCGTCCTGAATATTTTTTATTCAAGGCATTCTGAAGTGCATACAACTGCTCGGCAAACTTGGAGTTCTCTGCTGTTTCGCTGCTGCCAAATTTTGGGGTGATAAAAAGCAGAATATTTTTTTCGTCCTTGCTAACCAAAAAACCATCTTTCAAAACAAAGTCGTCGGTAACGCCGAGTTGGCGCAATTTTTTTAAGGCAATAAAGGAAAGCCCCAATGGATCTTTTAAAATTATATCTTTTGAAACGATGCCCGAAGGAGAAATGAGCGTTCGGTAATTTGCTTCGGTTATTGCGGAGATACTATCCTTTTGAAGCTTTGAGGCAATCACGGCATAATCTTCTTTTTCCAGAAACAACGGTAGGTTTTCATAAATAAAAGCCATAGTGCGCTGTAAATCGTCGTCATTTACTTTGCCGCGAATGTTTTTAATATATTGTCCCGAATTAGCCTCTAGGCTGTCAATAATTTCTGAAGCATACCTGGTTATATCTTCTAGCTGGGCAGAATCTCCTTGCTTGATGTTAATAATAATTTTATCGGTGAAATTGACAGTTTTAAGAACCTTTTGGAGATCATGCGCATCTTTGTGTATGGGAATCAACTTTGTAATATCTTCTTCAAAACGAATTTTGGAAACCAAGAAAAAAAGTCCAAAAAATATCAAAAGCAGCAGAAAAGCACTGCTAATTTTATTATTCTGAAGAAATTGATACGCATTGAAAAACCATTTACCCATTGTCGAGAATCTTTTTTCTTTCAAACAAGGATAAAAATAAATACCCCATCAATCCACAGAATACCGCTGCTGAAAGTGAAAGTGCCAAACTGCCAACAATATAGGATTTTAAATATTTCATTAATTCCAAACTTGGATCAATTTCGCTCATAGCAAGCACAAAATTTTCACCCAACAGCCAGCTGCCCAGCTTAAGGCTGAAGTAAAGGATTAAAGGTATAAAGGGCGGTATACTTATATTTGAAAAGGCAAATGCAATTACTTTGTTTAGATTTAAGAGCAACGCCAAAAAAATAACGACGATGGTATGAAAGCCCCATATGGGCGATAGCCCTATAAAAACGCCCAAAGAAATGGAAAAAGCTTTCTTTTCGGCAGAGTCGTCACTGCCCAAAAAATCTTCAATTATGAATCGCTTGAAGCCTTTTTTTTTAAGTTTTCTGAAAAAATTTCGAGGTTTTATATACAAAAATGTAACGAGTACAAACCAGGTGTTCAAAATACTGATACGCGTAAAATCCTTAAATGGACGGAAGTGAGATACCCGATTTTTCATTTCGTAGTGAATCTGGACTGGAACGTTTTTAACATCAATGCCGCTCCAGGCTGCCTTCACAATAGCTTCAATTTCAAATTCAAACTTTTTGGTATAAAACTTCATATTTTCCATTGCAAAAAGCGGGTACAACCGGAAACCCGATTGTGTGTCCTGCAAGCGAATGCCAGTTTCTACCCAAAACCAAAAGTTAGAAAATTTGTTTCCAAAACTGCTTTTTTTGGGAACGCCTAGCTGGGTCATATTTCTAGCGCCAATGAGTAATACTTCTTTGCGTGGTTCATTTTCCAATGCTTCAATAATTGCAGGAATGTCCTCTGGAAAATGTTGCCCATCGCTATCAATGGTTATTGCGTAGCGGTAGCCCAGATTAACAGCGTGCTTAAACCCTTGGCGTAAAGCAATTCCTTTTCCCTGGTTTTTTTCAATGAAAATCTGCTGGATTAGTGGAAAATTTGCCAATATTCCCGAAGTGGAATCGGTAGAACCATCATTTACTACAATCACATTTTCGGTATAAACCAAAACGCCTTCAATAACCTTTTGCAATGTTTTGTAATTATTGAAGGTAGGAATAATTACGCAACATTTAAGGGTATTGAATTTTTCTGAAAGTAGATTTTGGTTCATGGTAATTTTCGTTCCAATGTTTTCGCCGCCAATTTAAAGCGAAAATTGCAAAGGGTATAGAGCAAATATAAGTTTTAGGAATTAAACTAAAATTTAAGTCTATCTGAATTCTGCTATTTCTTTTTCAGAGAAATTTTCAGACTCCATCACAAAATCTTTCACAATTTTCTTTAATTCCTTTGAATTAATTGTGGCAAAATTCTTTGAAATAAACATTTTATCTTCTTCGATATTTTTATGATAACCTAAGAATTTCGGCGAATTTTCCTGGACACTCATACGAATGTAACGAATTTCAATATTTGAAGGGTCTGCTTTTACAGCATCTTCAATCAAGGAAACTCCTTCTTTAAAAAAATCTTTTTTTTCGCTTTTCTTTTTTGAGAATTTTGCCTTCAGCGTTAACACCGCGCCTTTGTATGCTTTTGAAACTGTTTTGTCTGAAGCATTTACCCCGGTAAGCATTCCGTCAAGTTTTGAAGTAATTTCAGCACTTTCAACCGCTTGTGGATATAAGAGACGGATTTCCTTCAAATCCTGTGAATTTGCAGCAAATGTAAAACAAAGGGCTATAAAAAAAAGATACTTCATTATTCTACAATTTTAAAAGTCGCGCTGAGTTTCAAAGCAACTGTGTCTTCAAAAGAAGTGGTATTCTTTACTTTCACTTCATCATCTTCCTCAGCAATATCAATCGCTATTTGCAAGTCTGGATTGTTTTCAGGGTTGATGATTGCCATAAATTTTATGTTTGAAGAAACAGCCAAAAATAAATTTTTTCCAGTTGCTTCCTCGGTCAGTTCCTTTATAATCTGAATCATACAAACGCCTGGCATCACTGGGTTTCCGGGAAAGTGACCTTTAAAAATAGCGTGGTCTTTGTTTAAATGAATCTGTGCCAAAATACCTTCGGCAGATTTTTCGGTGGCAGTAACTTTATATAAATCTTCAATGAGCATATTATTCCTTTTTGAATTTTTCCAAGGCTATGGTAAGCTTGATATTCTTGTGTTTTATTGCAATTGTTTCCGCAATATTTTTCCCGGAAACGGTAAAATCAATCACTATTTTTTCTTTTGTTTTTGAAGTATTTACAATTTTCTGAAGCGATTTGTTCACACTTCCGAAAAAGTAAAAATTAAAACGGTCCTCACTTTGTGTTTTGTAAATTCTATTTCCGGTTGATTCAAAAACCGCCAAAACTTTTGCGCTTTCATTTACAAGCAATTTAAAATCATCTTTTAAAATATTGACGATGAATTTTTTGTCTAAATCTTCTACAACAAAATTCTTCGTAAAAGTATCGCCTTCAAACTGAAAATCAAACAATTTGCTTCCAAATTCAGTTGTAAAAACCACGCGATGACTTCCAGCCGCAATTTTTTTAATGATTAAAATTCCACCGAAATTCTTTCCGTAAACTTCAATTTTTGCTTTGTAAACATAATCTATTTCAGCATTGGAAAAATACGGATTTTCAACTTCATTTTGGGTGAACGGAACCGGCCGAAGCCCCTCCGTGGTTTTTAGCGAACAGGAAGTTAAAACTACCGCAGCCAAAAGGCTAATTGCTAAAAACCGAATCATTTATCGTGCTGTTTAAGATACGGTTGCTGAAAACAATACGTGTAAAATCCTGCGAAGGTTCTACCATTTTCACTTCAAAAACCTGGGCATCATCTTTGTTGAAAAGTAGTTCAAACGAAGCAATATAGCCCGCAATTTTTTTATCTTTCGGAACAAACACAGCTTTGTTGTATTTTGAAGATTTATAGAAAGAAACCGTAAAATCGGCATCATTGAACATATTGCCTTTAACGCTATTCACAATTAATTGGTTCAACTTTTTGAAGAGTTTGCTGTTGCCAATATCTACCTTGCTTTTGGTGCCGCCGTCGTTGATGAGCAATTGGTCTTCCTTAAAAATCACGCTGTATTGGTACGGATTTGTATATTCCCACTTAACCAATCCGGGCGCTTTAAAAACCATTTTCCCAGATGTTTTTACGTCATCGGCCAAAAAATCGAGGTGCTTGTGTTGCACAAAATCGGTTTTGATCGTTTTGGTAGTTTTTGCCGAAGAGATCACTTTTTCCTTAAAAGTAGTGATTTCCGAAGCAGTCATCACAGTCTCCTGCGCTTGAAAAGAGCTGCCAAAAACAATAAAAAATAATAAAATAAAGTAATTACGCATAAGCCTCAATTTCAAGCAAGCGATCCACCGGAACCGACTGCAGTTTGTAAGATGGCAAAGTTAACAATAACCGTTCCAATACGGCAACGGTTTTTGCGCTGCTGTCGTGAAGTAGAATAATATCGCCCTTTTTTAAGTTGGAAGTGATACGTTTTAAAATTTTTTCCTCAGAAATATTTGTAGTGTCAAAGCTGCGTTTGCTCCAGCCAATAGACAAATGTTCCGTTTTTTGTAGCGCTTTTTTAATGTTCGGATTGGTTACCCCAAAAGGCGGACGAAAAAGTTTCAGTTCCTTTCCTGTGATTTCCTTTAAAATTAAATTGGTTTGGATCAATTCAGCAGCTACCTTTTCGGAAGAAAAAAACCCAAAGTTTTTGGAATGCGAATACGAATGATTGCCAACAGTATGGCCTTCTTCAATAATTTGACGAACAATTTCCGGATGCTTTTCGGCATTTTTTCCTATTAAAAAAAAGGTGGCTTTTGCGTTGTATTTTTTCAGAAGCGCTAAAACTTTTGGCGTGAATTCTAGGTTTGGCCCATCGTCAAAAGTGATGGAAATATGGTTTTCCGAAGTTTTGTAATTGTGATTTAGAGATTGCAAATGATAGTTCAGTTTAATCTGAAACGAACCAATTGCGGTAATCAAAAACCAAATAAATACAAAAAGTACATAAAGCCAAGCTGGAACTTCACCAAAAAAACCTGCCAGTAGTAGTCCAAAAAAAACTACCAAAGCCAGCGCGTTTATGGTGTAAAACCTCAACATTTTCTCAATAAAACAAGGCTGTGGTTTTGGCCGCGGTATTGGTTGTAGCACAAAACCGTTTTAATTTCGGAAGAATTAATTTTGTTGATTTTCACGATTTCGGGAACAGTCTGGGTTTTCAAAATTTTTGATGCCAACCAAACCCCAAACGCCGAGACAGTGTTGTTTTCGCCCACCAAATGTTTGTAAAAAACTTGTTGGGTTTTGCTGAAAATTCCTTCGAAAAGTTGGTTGTAATATCCATCAAAATCTACATCGCCGTTGTTCCCAAAAACAACCAAATCAATGTCGTCGATCTTCAAATTATTTTCCTTTAAAAAAGTTTCAATTACTTCTGAAACCTTCTCTTTTTTAAGCGTGTTAAAAGTTTCCACTGCAACCAATTCGGCGTAACAGCTTTTTGTCTTTTCATTTGAAACCACAAAAAAATTGGCGCCTTCACTGAAAACAGCGCCTTCGGTTTTTGAATCTAAAACTTCCGAAATTGTTACAGCTTCAGGTTTTATGTGATTGATTACGCGATGCACTTTAGTAGTGTGCTCTCCCAATTCCTCAACGCCGCCGACTAAAATATGTTCGGCTTCATCATTTTCAAGCTGCATTTTTGCATCGAGCAAAGCTGACTCAAAAGAAATCGCGGAATGTACGTAAGTGAAATTATAAGCTTTGCACTCCATCCCCAAAGCAATCTGCCCCGCAACGGTGTTGTGTGTGCTTTGAATGAAAGAGGTTGGCGTTAAATATTGCTCGTTATTATCAATTATGGCACTCACAAATTTTTCGGAATCAATCATACAGCCCATTCCCGTTCCGGTGATTATGGCATCCACGGTTTCAATTCCCCCTTCGTCCATCGCGATTTTTGAAGCAACAACGCCCATTTTTATGCCTTTTGCCATTCTTCTGGCGGCTGCGGGCGGAATGTATTGTTTGTAATCTGGGTCTTGCGCAAAAATTACGGTATCGTTATATTCGGTAATTTCATCCAAAAAAATACCGTTATCATACGTTTTTTGAGGTGAAATGGAAGCGATGCTATTTATGTAAACTTTCTTCATTACGCTTCTTTTGAAAATATTACCGTGGAACAATTCCCACCAAAACCAAGCGAGTTTGAAAGTACCGTGTTCAATTCCTTTTTCTTTAGTTCCGTTTGTGGAATCATTGAAAATTCCTTCATCGGGGTTTTAAAATTCAGGTTTGGGAAGATGATATTATTTTGAAGCGCCAAAACAGAATAAACCGCCTCAATTGCACCAGCTGCAGCCAATGTGTGACCCGTATAAGCTTTTGTGGAACTAAATTCCGGCATTTCATCGCCAAAAATTCGAAGTATTGCCCTTCCTTCCGAAAGGTCGTTATTTCCTGTTGCTGTGCCGTGGGCGTTGATGTAATCTATTTCCGAAGGTTTCAAATTAGCTACTTTCAGTGCCTTTTCCATCGCTAAAGTCGCGCCGTCGCCATTATCTGAAGATGCGGTTTGATGAAAAGCATCGTTGGCATTGCCGTAGCCTTTTACATAGGCTAACACTTTTTTGTTTTCGGCTTTTACCACTGCATCACTTTCCAAAACCAAAAAAGCTGCGGCTTCACCCAAGTTCAAACCTTTTCGATTTTCATCGAAAGGCGTATTAAAAGTATCGCTTAAAATCATCAAGGTCTTAAAACCGTTGATGGTAAATTTTGAAAGGCAATCTGCGCCGCCGACCACAACGCGATCCAATTTTCCCGATTTAATCAAGCGTGCGCCCAACATGATAGCATTGGCCGCGGAAGAACAAGCGGTACTGATTGTTGTTACCAAACTTTCCTCAATCCCCAATTGCTCAGCAATTTTTTGGGTAGAATCGCCCGCGTGGTGGCTTTCAATATATTTTTGCGGTTCCTTTTCGGTAAGGTATTCGTAATAATATTTTTCGGTCATATCCATCCCGCCCACGCTGGTGCTGGAAACGATGCCCGTTTTGTATTTTTTTATATTGGTGATTCCTGCGCTGGCAATTGCTTCTTTTGCCGCAATTACACCCAGCATTGCAGTACGCGAATAATTATTTTCTGGCGGAAGATTGAGTTGGGCAATCAATTCGTTATTGGTGAATTTCACTTCGCCCACCATAATTTCATCGCGCTGAATGGTCTCAATATTATCAACGCGCGTGATGCCTTTTCTTTCGTTTATGAGCGCATCGTAGTTTTCTGCCACATTGTTGCCAATTGCAGAAATAATACCCATTCCGGTTATGGCTACGCCTTTGCTCATTTAAAAATTAAGAATTTTGTGAACATTCAATATGCTTCGACTGCGCTCCGCATGACATTCAAAATATTACTTTGTGCGGTGTTCCTCAATATAATCAGCCATTACCTGCACAGATTCAAAAATCTTTCTGCCTTCTTTTGGGTCGCTCAAACGGATGCCGTAATCTTTATCTAGCATCACGATAAGTTCCAGTGCATCTATGGAATCCAATCCAAGTCCGTCGCCAAAAAGGGCGTCATCATCTGCAATGTCTGCTACTGATACATCTTCAAGATTTAATTGCTCTATGATTTTTCCTTTTAATTCTTCTTTTAATTCGCTCATAATATGTTGTATAATCTGGTTATTTCTTCAGTTTTATGTTCAATTTCGCCTTCTTTTTCAACTAAATATAAAAAAGCATCGTAGCTGTTTTCGTCTAAATCTACCCAACCACAAAGTACTTTTTCTGCTTTTCCGCTTCGCAATAAACTGTTGGCGTACAGTTGCAAGTATTCCGCATTAAAGCGGTCAAAGATAAAAAAACTATTTTCAGAATACAGCCTGTGTTTGATACTTATCTCGCCCAAACAAATATTTGGCAGGGTGTAAACAAAAACAGCCGGACTGGGGAAGTATTCATCACTATTTTCAATGGCTGCTTGGTGTTTTCGGTCGGTATCCAAACTGGATGCTCTGTTTGAAAAAATTAAGGCAATATTATTTTCTTCTTCGTTTAAATTTTCGTTTTTCAACAGAACATCTGCCGCCAAAAAGGCAAGCTTGCTGAGATTGTCCATTTTAAAAAACTTAGGATAAGTAGTTTTCAAAATTTTGTAGGCATTTTTTATAAATACCGAAAAATCTTGGTGCCCATCTTCAAAAAGAATACGCCCATTTACTGAAATCGTTTGTTTTTTAATATGGCAATATTTTTTTATGTGAAAATTTTCAGCCACTATATTATTTCTTTTTGCAAACTAACATTGTGTGATAGTCACCAATTTGGATGTCTTCCTGCAATTGCAAGCCTGCTTTTTCAATTAATTTTATAAAAACGCTTGCTGGGTACATTTTGCTATTTCCGTTTGCAAGTACTGTAAAATAAAGGGATGTTGCTTCAAGAATAAATTGCGAAGCCTTAAAAGCCTGCCGGTCTGTAAAGGTTTCTACAATCACCAACTCGGTATCGGCATCCATGGATTTTGCGCATGTTTTCAAAATTTGTAAAATTTCTGCTTCGGAAAAACAATCCAGAAATTGGCACATCCAAATAAGGTCTGCCCCGCTTGGAATTTGTGGGTTTTCAGAAAGCCAATCAATGGCATATCCAGAAATTCTATCCTTAAAACCGTTGCTTTCGGCATTTGCCATAGCCATATTCAGTTGTCCGGGCAAATCAACAATTTTCACTTTTACATCATCATTAAAATTGCAACATTTAATGGAGAACTTGCCAGTATTTCCACCTACATCAAATAGCACTTTTGGGTTTTTCTGAAAAATCTTTTCGAGTGCTTCACCAAAAATATTGTCTGAATAATGATGGTCAAAATCAAACCACGCCTTTTGTTCGGAAGGTTTTAACTGGGAAAGTCCTTCATAGATTGTTGGCCAATGTCCTAATTCTTTGAGTCCTTCGGGCTTGCCTGTTTTTATGGAATCATTTAAATGAAACAGCCCTTTGTAACAAACGTCGTGCGCAAAATTAAGGTTGACGCTAGCCGTAGTGTCAAAATTCAAAAAATAACCAATTTTGGTGAGCTCATATTTTTCAGCTTCATTTTTGCTCAAAATGTTTGATGTAAGCGCAATTTCCAAAAGCACCCCAACGCCATAGGGGCTTAGTGAAAGCTCTTCTGAAATCTTCTGGGCCGTGGGACCACCATTTTCCCTATTTTCAAAAATATAATCCAAAATCCCGAGTTTTCGAAGTGATACGGAAGCTTGGAAAACAAAAGGGGCAAAGGCAATTTTGTGCGCTTCCTCCAAAGCTTCCAGTGCATTTATTTTTTTTGTGGTCGTTTGCATGTATAGTTGGTTAGTTGTTTGCTTTTTTATATATCACCGCGGTGTTGCACCCCCCAAAACCCGATGCAGTTTTTAGGAAAGTTTTCATCACTTTTGGCGTATTAGCTTTGATGATATTGATATTTTTTGAAACTCCAAGTTCGTCAAACCCCTTGGAAATGAAAAGTGTATCATTTTTTAGGGAATGCATTCCCACAATGGTTTCCAATAACCCTGAAGCACCTAAAGTGTGTCCAAAAAATCCTTTTAAACTGTTCAACGGTACGTTTTCCATTTCCAAACGGCTGAAGGCGATGGCCTCCATTTCGTCATTGAATGGCGTGGCAGTGCCGTGTGCGGAAACGTAATCTATTTCCGCAGCTGTAATATTTGCTTCTTTTAAAGCAGATTTCACACTTCGGAAAAGCCCTTCACCGGTTCGCGACGGACCCGAAATATGGTTTGCGTCGTTGCAGGTTGCGTCGCCTAAAATTTCAACGGCTTCCATTGGAAGATCTTCTTCGGAAGAAGTAACCAAAGCACTTGCGGCAACTTCGCCTAAATTAATTCCAACCCTATTTTTATCATAGGGCTTGCAAGGTTCTGCTGATAATGCCTGAAACGAATGAAAGCCCGAAAGGATAAATTTCGTAACCAAATCGCCACTGGTTATAAAAACATGGTTGTATTTTCCTTCGGAAATAAAACTTTTTGCAACCGAAATTGCCAAAACGCCCGAAACACAAGCGTTTGAAAGTACAATCGCTTCATTTTTAAAACCGAAAAAGTTTTGGATTGTTTTTCCCAATTCACTTAAATATGCGCGACTTTCGGGAAAATTGCTTTCACTTTCAAGTACGTCAATGTTTCCTTTTGTTGTCGAAATGATTAATCCAACTTTTTCATTCAACAGAATATTTGAAGCATCAATAACCTCTTTCAACGAAAGAATCATCATTTGCTCCAACTTTGTAAATTTTGAAGCGTTACTAATTTTACTGAATTCCTCTTCAACTTTTTCAGAAGAAATCATTGAAGCGCAAAACGGTTCGGGCAAAAGGGAAGCATCCTCAAATTTTGCAAGGCCTGATTTTCCTTTTGAAATTTTTTCAACTACCGTTTCGCTGTCAAAACCTAGACTGCCAAAAATATTGTTATATGAAACGAAGGTTTTTCCCATTTTTTATAATCCCATTTTTTCCTTCCATTTTGCAAAAAAATCGGGCGTTGTAAGTGAAAGCTCTCCCTTTTCATTCAAAAAAACCTGAATGGTTTCACCCAAACAGACCAATCTTCCCTTGGGGTCAAAAATTCGATATTGAAAAATCATTTTTGCCGCAGCAGAGGGAACGAAAGTCGTTTTTATAGTTGCCACATCGCCATAACGCAACGGGAGTTTATGCTCGCAGGAAGATTTCACAATGGGCGAAGTGTAACCGTTTGCCTTTTGTTCCAAATACGAAATACCGTGCTCGCGCCCAAAAGCTTCGCGACCATCTTCAAAATACTGAATATAATTGCCGTGCCATACAATTCCCAAAGGGTCTGTTTCTGTGAAGCGCACCCGAATTTCAGATGTAAAACTTATTTCTTTTTTAGTGTCAGAGGGCATTTTTTCTTCGGTTATAAATTATTGCTATTATGATTGTTGTGAGGAAGAACAACAATAATAACGAAATTTCGGGAAGGATTTTAACAAAACCCACATTTCTTAAAAATACATCGTAAAACGCTTCCAAGCCCCAGTTCATCGGGGAAATTTTGGAAACAAACTGCATAAATTTCGGCATTACGAAAACGGGTACCCAAACGCCGCCGAGCGCCGCCAAAATAACCACCGAAGTGGCGCCAAACGGTGCTGCCTGTTCCTGTGTTTTTGCTAAGGTGCCAATCAGCAATCCCAGCCCAATTGCGGCAAGCCCAGAAAAAAGCGCGACTAAATATAACATCGGCAACTTTCCGGAAACGTCAACTCCCGGCAGGCCGATGGCGGGAAAAAGAAAAATTCCCACGAGCAGCATTAACGTAAATTGAACAAGACAGACCGCGAGATAAACGATTGTTTTTCCGCCCAAAACTGTGGCGTAATTAACTGGCTGGGTGCGCAAACGGACAAAAGTGCCTTGATTTTTTTCTTTTAAAAGATTGATTGAAAGCGGCACAATAATAAAGAAAATTGCAAAAAGCGTCCACGCCGGAACGTTGTGCTGTGCTGAGTTCGGAATGATTTCCTCATTGTTTTTTGTGGGAAGAATTTCTTTAAAAGCGATAAAGCTTTCTGTTTCAAAAATAGGTTCGGCATCGTCTTCGCCCAATTCCGTTTGAAACGCTTTGTAGATGCTTTGCGTTTCAATTTTCGAAATCATTTTATCGATGCCGTTTTTCACGGAAGATTTAAAGCTTACCTGCGTTGCGGGGTCAAAATACAAACGGACCTCCTTTTGCGGTATCGTTTCCTTTGCAACCGCCAAAGTATCTTCTTCCAACCCAAATTTTGACAAAATTCCTTCCACATTTTGGTTCACTTTCTTTTGAAGCGATGCCGAAAGATTCTCGGGAATCACAATGGCGAGTTGATATTTTCCGGAGAAAACAGCCTCCTTTGCATCTTCTTCGGAAGATTTCTGGAGAATTTCAAACGAATTGGATTCGGAGAGGTTATCAATGATTTTTTTTGAAACTTCGCCTTTGTCGTTATCCACCAAAAGCACGGGAATTTTTATATCGCTAATGGTTCTGAAAGTGCTGTCCTGCACTAAAGTGATGACAATCAAAAGCAACAATGGCATTATAAAAAGAATCGCTATTCCCCCCAAATCGCGGATTAGCAAAAGCATTTCCTTATATGTGGAAGCCCAAAGTTTATGCATGGTCGCGAAGGGCTTTGCCGGTTTTTGCCAAAAATACTTCTTCAAGATTTTTGGCTTCGGGTTGAATTTTTATCAATTGTGAAGGAACTCCTTTTACAATAATCTCCCCGCGGTCAATAATGGCAACGTGCGTGCAAAAAAATTCGGCTTCGTTTAAATGGTGGGAGGTGTAAACAATGGTTGTTCCTTGTTTATTCAACAGTTTTAAATGGTCGATAATCACATTTTTGGATTGTACGTCCACCCCTACTGTTGGCTCATCTAAAAATAAAACTTTGGGTTGGTGAAGTATTCCAGCAATCAAGTTTACACGACGCTTCATTCCACCGGAAAACGTATCGGATTTTTTATTTGCGAATTTTGAAAGGCCCATTATTTCCAGATGTTCGTTAATGGAGTTTTTTAAAATTTCGCCTTTAATTCCGTACATACTCCCGAAGTATTCCAAATTCTCAAAAGCGGTAAGTGTGGGATATAGTGCATATTCCTGCGGAACGATGCCAATTAATTGTTTCAATTGGTTTTTGTGTTCCTTAAAACTCAATCCATTAATTGTGAAGGAACCCGAAGTGGGTTTCAACAAAGAAGTGAGCATGGAAATAAGCGTGGTTTTTCCCGCGCCATTTGGGCCCAGCAGCCCGTAGATTTCGCCTTTTTCAACTTTCAAATTAAGGTCTTTTACCGAAAAGTATTCGGCGCCTGTGTATTTTTTTGAAAGTTGGTTTATTTCAATCATTGCCTCAAATTCTCTATTGAAGGACGTTTTATATCGCTTTTTTTAACTTCTTAAAAAACACCTTTTCCAAATTGGCAATATGGTCTAGCTGGTCAGCCACTTTGTTGTAACTATCTGTTTGGGCGCTACGGTTTTTGTAGATTCGAGATGCTTCCAAAGCGAAATCGCGCCACAAATCGCCAATCTCGGTCATTTCTTTTGAAAGCTCAATTAACTTTTCATTGCCTAAAAGTTTTCCAGCTTCCTGTAAAAATGCCGCGTAAATATAACGGAAGCCCCCACCGCCAGTACCAATTTCTTCCTGCATCCGCACTACTTGCCCTAAATAATGGTTTGCAGTTTTAACTCCTTTTTTCTTCGGCCATTTTCTGATTAATCCAGCTATTTTGTGAATTCCTTTTACGCCAACAAATGAAACTGGAGCAAGCATTGCTTTGCAAGTATCTTTAATTCCTTTTACGATGGCTGTTTCAAGTTCCAGTTTTTCAGGAAAGGAAATCGGGTAATACATATGTCCTTTCGGCGAAAAAGCTCCTTTGGCGAAACGCACTTTTTCCAGTTCTTTTTCGGATAGGGAAGTAACGTCTTCCATTACAGGATCGCTTATTAAATAACGGTTGCCCTCTTTTCCATAAACCACCATATTGTGTGCGTTGAAATGGAAACGATATTCGTCGGGAAAGTAAACCAAATTGTAAACTCCAACTTGCAACCCAACGGGATTGTTTTTTTCAAGATTTTCATCCAAACGCGCTTTGGCATCTTTTGGATTTTTAAATTTTTCGCGCTTCATTTTTACACCGGTGCGCTTTGCAAATTTCTTGAAAATATGCCCCGGCAGGGCTCGATACGTAATTACGGGCGCATGGTTTACTTTCAACAATGGAATGTAGCAAAACAACAAACCGCTACCAATACCAAAAACCATGGGTTCACTAACGCTAAAGCCGTTGTGCTTCATTAAGTTTGAAACTACGCCGTTTTCACAATGTGCAGATTGGTGGTGGGTAAAATCTATTTCCATTATTTTGAAATGTTCTGAAGTTCTTCTATTGAAATCTCAAAGGCCTCAGCATATTTATTTAATGTCTTGTCACTCAATTTTTTGAAAATCGAAGGTTTGAAGTGTCGTTTTACTTTCCATTGCCAAAAACCAACATAACTTGCCAAAATACCTACGTCCATTTTGTGAAGTTCCATATAATATTCTATTGGACTGGTTTCGCCTTTGATTACACGGTTTTTGGCATCTGCAATACGAGCATTTATTTCTTCGATTGCATTGTCTAAGGCAATTTTCTTAGGATCCCAGCCCGTGCTATGGGCTGTGGTATATTCACCGTTGTCATCAACAGCGTAGCAGAGTTCGCGGAAATTTGCGGATTCCAGATTACTTTTATCCTGGGGCACTTCTTTTTTCTTCATAATCAGACTTCATGGATTAAAAAATTCATGGTAGAAGATACAATTAATTTTTCAGCAAGAAATGTTTGCGCCTCAAGACTGCACATGGTTACTTCGCCAGTATCAAATCTTGAAAGTAGTTTTGCCTTGGTAATTATGGTATCTCCAGCTTTTGGAAGTTGAAGTATTTCAACTTTTTTTATGGCGCTTATGTAGCCAACCAATTTATTGCCCGTGCCGTCCAAATCATCTTTTTCAAAAAAACTTTGTCCCACAACGCCAGACGCTGCTTGAGCAGCATTTTCAATTAACCCCGTTTCAGAAAATTTTCCTTCTTTCAAAAAAATACAGTCTTCTGAAATATGAAACTTTGTGGCAACCGAAATATCGTCAATTTCCAAAACGGATGTTACCATAAGCATCGGCGCTCGGTGCGGTAAATAGTTGGAAACGTCAATATTTGAAACGTCTGGATTTTTCATCAATGGGCCAATACGGTTTTCATTTCACTGGAAGCGATAACTTTTCCATCACTTTCAGTTTCGGCGGTTACAAGCGTAACTCCCATAATATCGTGTAAAATTATTACGGTAGTTTTCAATTCATTTCCCACAGAAGGAAGCTCAAAAATTTCTGCTTTTTTTATGGCACCAATGTAGCCAGTAGGAGCACTTTCATCTTTCAAAAAAAATTGGTACCCCGTGTAAAGAGCAACGGTTTGCGCCATATGCTCAATCAAGCCTGGAGCTGTAAATCTATTGTTTTGCGTAAATATGTTATCTTCGGAAATGGTCAAGCCTGCAACGACTTTTTTTTCTTCAAAATGAAGCAATTTATCCACCATCACAAACGGCGATTTTTGCGGAATCAACTTTCCGATAAAATTTTTGTCCGTTATTGTTTCAGTGAAATCGTTCATTTAAACAACTGTTAAATAGGCGTAGGAATAAGCGAATCGTGCACTTTCGGGTACTTGCAAAAATATTTTATCTCCTTTTTTTAATTTTCCGGAATGTACTAATTCTTCTAACATAAGATATATGGAACCTGCCCCAACGTTGCCTACTTTTTGAAGGTTTAAAAACCATTTTTCCCAAGGCATATGCAAGCCTTGGCGTTCAATTTCGTTATAAAGATTTTCCTTAAAATAATAGGAGGAGATATGTGGCAGATAATAATCAATATCATCTTCGGTAATGTTGTGCTTTGCCATGGCATCTTTCATGCTTTCCACTCCTTTTTGAAGAATATTTTCACCCAACAATTTAACGTCCTGTTTCATTGCGAAAAGTGACATTTTTCCCCAGACATCTGCAGGGTATTCGCTCCACGGCTTAAGACTTCCATCTTCCAGTTTGTCGCCACCGGCATACATACAGGTTTCCAGCTCAAAGGCGTAACTGTAACCTTCCATCCATTCAATTTTCAAAGGAGTTTCACCTTTGGGCTCACTCTCCAAAAGCATTGCGCCAGCTCCGTCTGAAAGCATCCATCGTAAAAATTCTTTGTTAAATGCTAAAATTGGGTTTTCGTCAATTTGTTGCAAATGTGCTACCTCATCCTCAAAAATATCAGCTTTCATCCAAGAGGAAGTTCTTTCAGAACCTGTACAAACAGCATTTTTTACTTGTTCAGATTTTATGGCCATGTAGCCATATTTCAAAGCGTTCATTCCGCTACAGCAAGCACCGGAAGGGGAATTTACTTCAAGGTTTCCGTTCTTTAAAAAGCCGTGAACCATTGCGGCGTGGCTTGGCAAAATCTGGTCTGGGCTGGAGGTGCCGCAGGACAGCAATTCAATATCGTTTTTGTTAAAAGTTTCATCACACAAAGCCTCAACCGCCTTTGCGGCAAGCTGTGCGTTGTTATGGGTTACGTTTCCACCTTTGTCGATGGCGTAATACCGCGTTTTTATTTGGTTGTTCCGAAGGATGATACGGCGTGCCTTTGAGGTTTTTCCGTTGATAACCCCTAGTTTTTCTTCCATTGCCTCGTTATCAACAGGCTCGTTGGGCAAAAACTTCGCAATCCTTGTAATGTATACGTTCTTCATTAATCCTGCTTTAATGCAACTGATAAATAATATGCTTTGTCCCTTTGTATTTTACGGTACATTGGGATATAAGTGAGCAAAAATACAATAAATACTATTGGGGCTATAAGCCATATTGCAAATAACAAATAATATTTAAAATAAACGAGCCATTTCTTTCTTTCTTCGCCCTCTTTTTTGATCAAATGGTTCGCCCATTTTGTGAAAACAACATTTCCGCGAATATCGGTGGCTATTAGTGATGGGTCAATTTTTACGGCCCCAACTTCCAAAAGATTTTGTTGCAAATTTGAATATTCATTTTGAAGCAAAGCTTCTTTAATGGGAACTCCAAAACGGGAGGCTGCAGCAATGTCTTTGTCCGAAACTCCCGGTTTAGGAAAAATACCGAGCATTTTAGTTTTTTTGCCACCTATCAACCAATGTACAATTGTGATTACACTTATATGATTCATGTTTCTATCAACCAAAGCGATGTTCCCAACTAATTTCGCATTGTTCACGACCAATAATTTCTTTACTTTTTCCTGCGCCATTATCCACATATTTCGGCTTGCGGAAACGGTTATCACGGGCGTATTTGCGAGCAATAATTTTGCCTCTTCAGATTTCAAAAATGAATTGATAGGGATAGAAGGCGTTAAATACCAAGTAGTGTAACCCAAAATAACCAAATCGTATTTTTTTTGAAGAATTTCAGCTGAAATGGCTTCCAAAGGTGTAGGAATTTGAAGGAAAGTTTCTGGAAAAGCACCATAAAATTCTTCCTGTTTCCACGGAAAGGGGAATTTTTTCTTCGGAATGATTTCGCAATAGGAAATGTTTACTTTTTCATCTGAAATTGTTGAGGCAACATTCTGCAGAATATCAAAAAGCTGTCCGGTTTGGGAATAATAAATTATTAATACTTCCTTCATTCTTTAATCGTCCGTTTCCCAAAAATCAAAATAGTTGAACCACTGCAACGGATATTTTTTGAGCATCCATTCCACACTTTCGGTATATTTTTTCAACAGCCCTTGGGCGTCGCGGTTTTTTACTTCAGCGCTGCGAGCGTACAAATGATAGTGCTTGTTTGTCTCTTTCATGACATACACAAACAGAACCGGTACATTTAGCCTACTTGCTAACAAGAATGGCCCTGCGGGAAAATTTGCCTCTTTTCCCAATAGTGATTCGGCCATTACCTTTTGCCCCTTCATGTATCTATCGCCGGTAAAACATACCAGTTCGCCATTGCTGAGCGCGTTGTTTATTTCAAAAATATGGGACATATCTTCCTTTACCAAAATAAACTTTACGTTGGATCGCATGGTTACTTTCTCCATGTATTCCTTAATATTTCTGTGTTCAGCATCAGTGGTCACCAGACTTATCTGAGAACGTGTATCGATTTCCTCAAAAAAGAATTCGGCTATTTCAAAATTGCCTACATGGGCGCTGATCATTATTCCCCCCTGTTGCTTGTCAAGAAGGTTAAGAATGTTTTCTACACCGTCACATTCATACGTAAATCTGCTTTTAAGGCCTGAGGAGATTGCAGCCTTATCTATTATGGTCTTGCCAAAGGTGAAATAACTTTTATAAATATTGAAAAGGCTTTTAAAAGAGGAGTATTTAAGTCTTTTTTTAAAATAATAGTAAATGGACCGGGTACTTTTTCCTGCAAAAAAAACATAATAAAAAGCAACAAAAACAAGGAGCCTATATGCTGCAGGAACCCCTAATTTTCTGATAAAAAATATAAATATTTTATACCCTAAAACGGTTCCTTTGCTATTGCCTTCCCATTCACCTGCCATAACTAGTTATTGCAATTTCAGGCGACTTTCTTTTCTATAAGATCGTAAAAATCTTGAAGTGTTATAACATTTATGAAGTCTTCACCAGTTAATTTCACGCCAAAGTTGGCCTCAATGGCAACTACTAAATCTACAAAATCCAAACTGTCCAACTCTAAAGTTTCCTTTAGATTGGCTTTTGGCTCAATATCGTCGGTTTCTACCTCAAACTCATCTACCAAAAAGTAGTTTATCTTCTCAACTATAACTTCTTTATTCATTGCTAATGTTTGCACTTTTTAATAATTAATGCGGAATTGGTCCCCCCAAACCCGAAAGAATTCGACAAAAATACATCAATTTTTCTATTTAACGTTTTGTTAACAAGGTTTAATTTTGAAGCGGCCTCATCGGGGTTTTCAAGATTTATATTGGGAGCCACAAAGGAATGTTCCATCATTAACATGGAATAAATTACTTCACTGGCCCCAGCCATCCAGCATTCATGACCAGTCATAGATTTTGTGGAACTAATACTGGGGCCATTTTCACCAAAAACCTCAGTTATGGCAAGAGCCTCATTTGCATCGCCTACCGGTGTAGAGGTGGCATGGGCATTTACATAATCGATTTCTGAAGCTTTAATATTTGCTTGGTCCAAAGCCATTTTCATTGCTCTGGCCGGACCATCAACATTGGGAGTTGAAATATGGTCTCCATTTGAAGAAAAACCGTAACCTATAATTTCACCCAAAATTGGTGCACCACGTTTTATGGCACTCTCATAACTTTCAATAATTAAAGTCGCCGCGCCCCCACTAGGCACCAACCCGTCGCGATCTTTATCAAACGGACGGCAGGCTTTTGATGGATCTGCTTGTGTTGAAAAAACACCCAGACCATCAAAACTTCCCATGGCGAGCTCGTTTATTTCTTGGGCTCCGCCCGAAATAATACAATCCTGCAAGCCATTTTTTATAAGAAAATAGGCCATCCCGATGGAATGTGAGCCACTGGCACAAGCCGCACTGATTGTAAAATTGATTCCCCGTAATTTGAAAATGGTTGAAAGGTTCATCGTAACCGAAGAGTTCATGGCCTTAAAGATTGCACCTGAACCTACCAGGGTGGTATCTTTCTTCTCGCGGATTTTATCTACGGATTCAATGACCGATTTTGCAGTGCTATCATTGCCGTAGAGAATCCCCACTTCATTTTTATCCAGAAATTGCTGATCTATCTTTGCATTATTTAATGCTTCAATGGTTGCTGCATAGGCATAGGCGCCCTCTTCTCCCAAACTTACACGCTCTCTGCGAGAGAGCTGATTTTTCAGGTTGGGTTCCTCTACCCATCCCGTTAAACAAGATCTATAGCCAAATTCCTTTCGCTTTTCATCACAGATTATGCCCGACTTTCCAGCATACAAGGATTCTTTCACTTCCTGCAGATTTTTGCCGATGCAGGAATAAATGCCCATTCCGGTAATAACTACTCTTCTCAATTCTCCTTCGTTTTATGAATAAATTCCCCCGTTAATATTAATTACTTCGCCTGTAATATACGAAGCTTTTGGAGATGCCAAAAAACTAACCACATGTGCTACTTCCTCTGCTTCTCCAAAACGGTTGGCTGGAATCATTGTTTTGAGTTCCTTTTCGTCAAGTTCAGCAGTCATATCACTTTTTATAAATCCAGGAGCCACTGCGTTTACAGTTATATTTCTTTTAGCTACTTCTTGTGCTAAAGCCTTTGTGGCGCCAACAACGGCTCCTTTTGCTGCGGAATAGTTTACCTGTCCAGGTGTTCCTTTTAATCCAGAAACTGAAACCATATTGACGATTCTTCCATATTTGTTTACCAATAATTTTTGAATCAATGCATTGGTTACGTTGTAGAAACCGTTCAAACTAGTATTGATTACACTGTACCAATCTTCAGGTTTCATCCACATAAACAGGCCGTCCTTAGTGATTCCTGCATTATTTATTATCACTTCAATAATAGCATCTTTGTTTGCTTCGTGCCATACGTCAAGTGCCTTATTAACAGATTCAGCATCCGTTACGTCAAATTGGATTATTTCTCCTTTTCGCCCAAGAGTCTCAACTTCTTTCAAAGTTTGCTGTGCGGCTTCTTTATTACCGTTGTAATTTATCAATAAATTATACTCCAAATCTTTCGCAAGTTGAATACAGACTGCCCGCCCAATACCGCGGGAACCTCCTGTGACCAATGCGTATTTCTGTTTCGTTTTTTTATCTTTCATTTAATTTTTTCTCTCAACTTTTTACTGCTAACTGCTATTGCTCACTGAATACTCTTTTATATTCTATTTTGAAGTGTCTACAAAAGCTTCGGCATTCTGGTACCATTTGCCAACTACTTGGCCGCTTTCATTAATAAAGCCCCACTGCTTGTTTTTTTTAACTCGTGCAAGTCCATCAATAAACCCTTTTTCTGATCCGCTCTGTAAAAATCCAAACATTCCTACAGAAATATCATACTCCATCGGGATTACGAGTTTTCCGTTTTTATCAACGAAGCCCCAAAGTTTTTTTTCTTTTACTGGGGCCAATCCATTGTCAGAGAAAATTTCGGCATCCCTATATTTAGTCTCTATTACTTTTTCACCTTTTTCATTAATAAAGCCCCACTCCTTTCCTTCATTTACAGGCGCTAGACCTGCGTTAAAGGCACGCACTTTATCGTAAGCAGGCTGGATCACCCATTCGCCTTTTCCATTTATGAAGCCCATTTTTTTATTGCTTCGTGCGTAAGTTAATGGAGAATCATTTGTGAAATCCCAAATTTTGTCGACCCCGCTTATTGGGGTAAATGTTCCGTTAATCAAAACACCAAAACTTTCACCTTTTCTTGCCCAAATACCATTTTTGCTGAAATCTCCAACCTCCTCATAATCGGCTGGCACAACAACTTCACCTTTCGTATTCAACAATCCCCAGGTTTCTCCATTCTTGAATTTTGCATGCCCGTTGTTGAAACCTTTTATTTCATCGTATTTTGGCTCCAAAATGGTTTTTCCGTCTGTATTTATCAAACCTATTTTTTCCCCATTCCTTATTACAGCCACGCCATTGTCAAAATCATAGACTTTGTCGGTGGCAGGCGTATTTAAAGTTTCGTTTTGGGCATTGATATATTTCCACTGATCATTTTCCAATACTACAGCGTAACCACTATTAAAGGCTTTTACCCGGTCGTACTGGGGTTGGATTACCCATTCGCCAGAAGTGTTGATAAAACCCCATTTTTTATCTTTCATAGCGGCCGCGAGCTTTCCGGAAAAACTATCTGCTTTTTCAAATTGCGGCTGGATAACATATTCACCACTTTTGTTTATGTAGCCAAAAAGATCATTGTCGCGAACTAAAGCTAGTTCCTGTGCAGAAACCGCAGTTGTCCCCAAAATTAAAATAAGTGCAAAGGAAAAAATTGTTTTCATAATTATCTTGGTTTTAAGTTAGTGAGGAGAGACGAACAATTTACAAAATTATTCTTTTCTTATTTTACAGAGTCCATCAAAAATTCTTTTACGCCATTTACATAAGGATACATCACTACGTCTTCCTTAAAAACAGGTACAATTCTTCGAATTTCATCATACATTTTTTTGGTTTCGGAAGAAACGCTATCCTGAACTTTCAGATACTCAATAGCCTGAACGATGGTTATTAGTTCAATTGCAACCACTTCAAAAGCATTTTCGATTACTTTTTTGGTGATAAGTGCGGCGTTCGTTCCCATACTTACAATGTCTTGATTATCATTGTTGTTCGGAATGCTGTGCACGTACATGGGGTTGCTTAGCATTTGGCTTTCGGCCGTTGTGGATGTAGCAGTAAACTGTACGCCCTGCATTCCGAAATTCAATCCAAGTTTGCCCAAATTCACGAACGGCGGAAGTATGTCGTTCAATTTTGAATTCAATAAATAGTTTAATTGACGTTCGGCCAGCATCGTCATTTTTGCAACCACTATTTTCAGTTTGTCCATTTCCAAGGAAACATAATCGCCGTGGAAGTTTCCACCGTGATACACGTGACGTTTTTCAACATCCACAATTGGGTTGTCGTTGGCTGAGTTTACTTCTTCAATCAATATTTTTTCAACGGAATTGAGCGTGTCCAGTACAGGGCCCAAAATTTGGGGCACACAACGCAGCGAGTAATATTCCTGTACTTTTTCAACAAAAACCTCTTCTTTGCTTGAATTGTTATACAAATGGTGTTCGCGCTTTCGGGTTAGATTGCTGTCTTTTAAATGGGTGCGCATCATTTCCGCAATTTTACGTTGACCCACATGCATCTTGGTTTCATTCAATTCTAAGGAAAGGTGGTCATCGTAAGCCTTTACAATTTCATTTATTGCGGATGATGCTTTAATCATCCACTGCATAATTTGTTTTGTATAAAGCACGTTTAGCACGCCTATCCCCGTCATTACTGAGGTTCCATTCATCAAGGCCAATCCTTCGCGGAGTTCTACTTTTATAGGTTGAAGATTTTCAAGTTTGAAAATTTCTTCAGTCTTTCTGCGTTCGCCTTTGTAGAAAACTTCACCCTCACCAATCAAAACCAAAGCCAGATGTGCTAATTGTACCAAATCGCCACTAGCGCCCACGCCACCGTGCTCATATATAAGTGGAATAATATCCTTATTCAATAATTCTCCCATCAATTTTATAACAGAAGGGTGCACGCCGCTGTTTCCTAAGCTGAGAGTGTTTAATCGGGCAAGCATTGCAGCACGAACGTATGCCGCCGGAATAGCGTTACCGGTACCGGATGCATGGCTACGAATAAGATTGTATTGTAACTGGATGCGTTCATCATCCTTTATTTTATATTGTGCCATCGGGCCGAAACCTGTGTTGACACCGTAAATAATTTTATTTTCAGAAAATTCTTTTAGAAAGTCAAAACTATTTTGAACTCTTTCTATTATATCTTTGTGAAGTTGGACATGCTCGTTTTTAAAAATGGTTTTATCAAAATCGGCTATTTCCAGTTTTCCTTGTAATGTTGGCATTTATAGTTGAATCAATTGATTTATTAACGTTTTTGTCTAAAATAATTTGGTAACTTTAGAATGCAAATTTAGAATTTTTTAACAATCTATATCTTAATAATATGAATGATATTGCTGTTGATGTGTTAATTATTGGCGCAGGACCTTCGGGTTGCGTTGCTGCTTCTTACTTAAAAAACAACGGAATAAGCTGTAAAGTTGTTGAAAAAAGCACGTTTCCCCGTTTCGTTATTGGCGAAAGTCTTTTGCCTCGCTGTATGGACCATTTTGAGGAAACAGGACTTTTAGATTGCTTGATGGAACGAAAGTACGAAATAAAGGCAGGCGCTCGTTTTTTAAAGGACGATATAGTATGTAATTTTGATTTTTCCAAAAAACATACCCCAGGCTGGGACTATACATGGCAAGTGCCCCGAGCCGATTTTGACCACACGCTAGTAAAGGAGGTTGTAAAAAAGGGAGTAGATGTGTCCTTTGGGCACGAAGTAACTGCAGTTGATTTTGATGAGCAGGGCCACTCCACTACAACCGTAAAAAGCGATGACGGTAATGAATATAGAATATACGCAAAATTCATTATAGACAGCAGTGGCTATGGTAGGGTTTTGCCGCGCTTGCTGGATTTGGAAAAACCTTCAACCTTAAATCCGAATTCCGCAATTTATACCCACGTAAAGGAAACCAAGCGCCCCGAAGGGTTAGAAGGAACACTCATTACTTTTGATGTTGTAATGGATGAAGTTTGGCTGTGGGTAATTCCGTTTTCAAATGGAAATACCAGTATTGGTTTCGTGGGGCCAACAGAATTTATAGAATCTTTTGAAGGAACAAATTCTGAAAGAATGCGCGAAATGCTTAAAATTTCAGAATATTATTACGACCGGCTGAAAGATGAGGATTTTCTTTTTGAACCACATATCATAAAAAACTACTCAAAAGCGGTAAAACAGCTTTACGGAAAAGGCTATGCCCTAACGGGAAATAGCGCCGAATTTTTAGACCCAGTTTTTTCATCGGGCGTGACCTTTGCCACTGAATCTGGACTGAAAGCAGCTAAATTAATCACGAAGGAATTGAATGGCGAAAAGGTGGATTGGGAAAATGATTATACTGGTTACATAATGAAAGGTGTAGATGTTTTCAGAACCTATGTTAGCGAATGGTATACGGGCAATCTTCAGAAAATATTTTTCCACCGCCCCGAAAATCCTATTATTAAAGAGCAGATTTGCGCAGTGCTTGCAGGTTATGTTTGGGATGAAACTAATCCTTTTGTAAAAAACCACAACCGACTTGTAAAGACGGTAGCAAAGGTTATTGATATGGAGAATGAAATGGCCAACTAATTATACTTAATACCTCTCAGCAATTGCTTTGCGAAAAACTTAGCAAGATTCCAATAGCCATAAGCTATTCTTTCGCCTTGGTGAAAATCAAAACCCTCAAGGGTAGCTTTATCTCCTGCGTAAGTACATTCTACATCCATGATTTTTGCAGAAAACAAGATGTTGTCTGCACTCTCAGTTTTATAAATGGAAATAATTACTTCCAAATTTCCACTTTTTCTAGTAAACCCATTATTATATCCTGGGTAGATTTCGGTTGTATGAACCTTCATAGTAAAAGGTAAGTCTGGTCGGCCTTTTACCACCTTTACTTCTCCTTTTTTAAAATATTCATTAAATGCTTTTATGTATGGAGGCTCATATCTATATACTCTGTCACCAAACCATTCTTCTCTAAAAACACGTGCATTACCTGGCTTTGCTTGTTCTTTTTCAAGCATTGTTTTTTGAAGATATGCTTCTTCACTTTCAAAATCTGTTACTGTATATCTGAATAATCAAAGACAAGATTATATTCAGAAATAGTTTTAAGATTTTTAAAATTTCCTGAAACTATGGTGATTTCCTGAGAACAAAGACTGAAATGAAAAAAGATAAATAGAGCAAAAAAAGCGGCAAATTTCATTTTGATTAAATCTTAATTTTGAAGAAAAATATCATTTAAAACAAACAACCGCCCAGAATTGGCGGTTGTTATAATTATTTATATTGATAATAATTACGCTTGATTTAAAAAGAAAGCAATTTATACTTTTGGGATTTATAGTCTGCTTCCAACATATATATAGTTCCATCCCTGCCAATATGCGAATTAAAGTAAATTTCATCCTCAGGGTTCAAACTTTCTAGGTATTCTTTCACTCCATTGTTGATTCTAAAACCAATTAATGTTTCAGTGTCAAGTAACAGGTTGTCTGAAAGTTCGCCTTCTACAATTGATCCGTAGGCAAAGCTGTGCCATACCTCGGTTCTTTTTAAAGAACCTTTTAACACATTATACTTTTTTTGGGCTTCTACTGCACTCGTTGCAACGTCAAAGGCGAATACTTCATTTTGTTTGGAACTTTTGAAAGTATAGTCCTTTGGGAAAAAGTATATTTTATCATTTGTGATTATCGGTGAAATTCGTGTTTCCAATGCGCTCCTTCCAACTACCTTATCTACAAACTTATGAGTCTGCTCCCATTGCTTTTCACCCGAAAAATTATATTTTTCTACGCGTAGAAAAGTGCCTTCATTACCCTCCTTTCCGAATAAAACGGACATTAAATAATAGCTTTTGCTTTTTTCATCTATAGCAACTGAACCCGTTGAAGCTGAAGTGGGCATAGCAATAAAACTCCTATTTCCACTTTTTTGATAGGTTCCCTGTGGCAAATCTGCTTTTGCGAACCGATATTTGTTTTTATCAATTTGTATTTTGAATGGTATTTCATCTACAAGTTTCCCTTCAAAATCATATTTTTTGAGGATTACGTTTTGTGAATCATATTCATCGTCTTTTGCCTCGGTTGGAGAAAAGGTTTTTGACTGCACATAGAAACCTGTATCGGTAACATCCATCAGCATATAGCCTACATCCTCCTCTTTACCAGTCACTGGAGGCAATTTAACAGGTATCGTACTTTCTTGAAGCGAGCTATTGTTTAGTTTATATAGCAACCATTCAGCAGGCTCGTCACCTTTATTTTTTTGTGTAATCTTATATCCTTTCTTTTTTGGGCCAACGCTAATTAAGTTGCTTTTAATAAAAAAAGTCTTTCGAGTACCCGGAAGCCATTCAATATCATCATAGTTAAAATCTTTTACTGCTCCAATTTCACTTCCATCGCTATCAATAAATATTTCGTCTTTGTTACTCCCGTAACCCACAAAACCATCAGTAGCTGATATTACAATCTTGCCATCTTGATTATGGTATAATATTCTTTTGTCTTTTTCTGAATTCAGCGTATATAAAATTTTCTGTTCAGGGAGGTTTATGTATTTAATTTCAATATTTTTTTCCTTCGAATAGGCGCCACCGCCTTCACTGGCCTTTATGACCAATACAGAATCTTCAAAATTTATATCTGTTAAATCCTTGCCATCTACTCCCAAATCCAAAACTTGGTCTTGTGAACATAGGAGTGATACGGAAAGAAAAGTATAAATAAGGAGTATATTTTTTTTCATGGAATTTGGTTTAGGTTTTTGCGTTTCGTAAACATATAAAAATAATTTGAAAAGAAAAATCCCAACCTTTATCAAGATTGGGATTCAATTTTTGTTGGCCCACTAGGGCTCGAACCTAGACTCTTCTGGACCAAAACCAGACGTGTTGCCAGTTACACCATGGGCCAATTCCACAATGAGGTGGCAAATTTAATACAAAGTTTGTGTTGTGCAAACATTTTATAGCAAAAAAATGCGTTCAATTTTTTCACAGGCTGCATACGCTAAAAATATCCCATCATATTAAACGTTACCTCAATTACATACTTGGGGCTATCTATATTATTAGTAAATTCGTCCCATAAAATTTTTTAGCGCTTATGGGTTCTTTCAACTTTACAAAATGGAACAAAATTACGGGTTGGCTTGTCTTTGCTATAGCACTGACTACATATTGGTTAACCGTTGAGCCTACTGCCAGTTTTTGGGACGCAGGAGAGTATATTACAACCGCTAGTAATTTAGAAGTAGGTCACCCGCCTGGAGCCCCACTATACCAATTGCTTGGCGCTTTTTTCTCTATTTTTGCAGCAGAGGCTTCGCAAATAGCGCTTACCATAAATCTAATGTCAGTTTTTGCAAGTGCATTTACCATTTTGTTTATGTTCTGGTCGCTAACCATTTTACTTTCAAATTTGGTTTCTAAGCATCAAGAAATTGATAAAACCGGAGCAATTGCAATTATAGGAAGTGGCGCAGTTGGAGCGATCGCCTTTGCGTTCACGGATAGTTTTTGGTTTAATGCCGTGGAAGCGGAGGTATATGCAAGTGCAGCATTCTTAATGTCGGTTTTGTTTTACACCGCATTGCGCTGGGAGCGTGAAATGCTTGAGCCCCGGGGTAATCGATGGGTAATTCTCATTGCGTTTATTATCGGGCTTTCCTTTGGGGTTCACTTTATGGCGCTTCTCACCATTCCGGCAATTGGGTTTTTATATTTTTTCAAACATTATAAAACCGTTACCGTAAAAAATTTCATCATTGCAAATATTGTTACCGTGGCAATTCTTCTTTTCATCTTCAAGCTTTTATTGCCGATGACGATGAAATTTTTCAGTGCTTCAGAATTATTTTTTGTAAACAGTATTGGGCTTCCGTTTAACTCCGGGACTATTTTCGCCGCGCTTCTTTTTATCGTTCTTTTTATTTACGGCCTTCGATTGACACGCAAAAAAGGATTTGTACAGCTAAACACGCTTTTATTGTGCGTACTCTTTATATTCATTGGGTTTTCAAGTTGGTTGATGCTGCCTATTCGCGCCAATGCGGGAACGGTAATTAATGAAAACAACCCAAACAATGCCCGTGAACTTCTGGCTTATTACAACCGTGAACAGTATCCAGAAACACATCTTTTTTACGGCCCTCTCTTTACCGAAACCTATGTTGGGCTTGACGAGGACAACCCTTATAAAGACGAAAAACCAAAGTATGAAAAGGATGAGGCTACCGGAAAATACATCATCGTAAACAATTACAAAAATGCGGGCCAAAATACCGATGATTCACAAAAGGCATTTATGCCCCGTATGTGGAGCACAGAGCACAATGCCAATTATATGGAATTCACCGGCGGATTGGATTTTTCGGTGAAAAGTGAATATTTGAGCGAGCCTCGCCTTGTTGATGAGGTAAATAAATTTAAACAAGCTTACAATCAAGGCTTGGTTGATAAAAGCGATTATGACAAGTTCCTGAAAAATTTTGGACAATATCTAGACATCCAAAAGCCTTCTTTTTTCCAGAATATGAAATTTATGTTCGAGTTTCAGTTTGGTTATATGTACTGGCGTTATTTTATGTGGAATTTTACCGGAAGACAGGACGATGTACAGGGTCAGTACACAGATTTGCACGGCAATTGGATTAGCGGAATAAAATTTTTTGACGAACTGCGCTTGGGAAATCAAGACAGTCTTACAAGTGATATGAAAGACAACAAGGCGCGAAACACTTATTTTTTCCTTCCGCTTATTTTAGGAATTATAGGCTTGGTTTTTCACTTTAAAAATGACCAAAAAAGTTTTTGGGTATTGCTCGTATTCTTCCTTTTTACAGGATTGGCACTTAAAGTTTATCTAAACGAAAGACCTTTTGAGCCACGGGAGCGTGATTATGCGCTTGTGGGAAGCTTCTATGTTTTTGCCATTTGGATAGGCTATGGTGTGTATGCTCTTTTTGACCTAGCCAAAGATTATTTAAAACCGAAAATAGCACTGCCTGTCGTGCTTGCCATTACCACTTTGGCCGCACCAGTTTTGCTCGCCACCCAAAACTGGGACGATCACGACCGTAGCAATCGTTATACTGCGCAGAGTATGGCCAAAATGTATTTAGACTCCTGTGATGAAAATGCGATTCTCTTCACTATCGGCGATAATGACACCTTTGCACTTTGGTATGCCCAAAATATTGAAGGTTATAGGCAGGATGTACGTATCGTAAACACTAGTTTGTTCCAAACAGATTGGTATATTGACGACATGAAGAAAAAAGCATTTACCAGTGATCCAATACCCTCCCAATTAACCCACGAAAAGTATCGTTGGGGAACCCGTGATTTTTTAATATATCAACAAACCACTCAAGACACCATTGATATTAAAACTTGGATGAATTTTGTGGCAAGTGACAGTCAAGCCACCCAAATAGAACTTCCAAGTGGACAGCAGGTCAACACTTTTCCTTCAAAAATTATCAGAATTCCCGTAGATAAAGAAGCGGTATTACGAAACGGTATAGTTGATGAAAAGGATGCCGATAAAATTGTTCCATACATAGATATTAATCTTAAGGGAGACATTATCTACAAAAACAGAATGATGATGCTGGACATTATCGCAAATAATAACTGGGAACGGCCTATCTATTTTAGTGGCGGAAGTTTTGGCGATGATGATTATTTGTGGATGAAAGATTATTTACAATTGGATGGAGTGGTCTATAAGCTGGTTCCTATAAAAACTCCTTTAAACAGAAGAAGTCCTTTTGATATGGGAAGAATTGATACAGATAAAATGTATGATATTGTGATGTCTTGGGATTGGGGCAATAGCGGCAGCCCAGATATTTACCACGATACTGAAACCAGAAGAAACGGAATTACCTACAGAAGCAACCTTGCCCGTCTTGCTGAAGCGCTTATAAACGAAGGTAAAGATGAAAAAGCCGAGAAAGTACTGGATCTGGCCATGGAAAAAATGCCCATTAAGTATTTTGAATACTATTCGCTTTTGGAGCCTTTTGTAGTGGGCTATTACGAACTTGATAAAATTGAAAAAGCTCGCAGGGTTTATGATGATGTTACTAAAAAGTATCAAGAAAATTTAACCTATTACAATAGTTTAAAATTTAATAAACAACGCGCCATCGCCGAAGACATTATTAGCGATATGGAACGCTACCGCGGGCTTGTACAGCTTGTGGTTGTTTATGATGAAGAACAATATGGTAGAGACGAAGCGAAAGAATTTAACGACTATTTAAAAATGTTCCGCCACTTCTATTCTCCTGATGAAGCTATGGATTTAGACAAAGATGTTGAAAAAGACTCCACTATAGAAATGCCTCTGGATTCTACACTGTTAGAAGAAATGGAACTGGAGCCAACCAATCAGGTTAACGAAGATGTGCCCGTAAATTAAAACGTTTTGAAATTCAATTTGGTAAAAATGCCCAGATTCATACAGCGGTTATACCCTGAGCGAGTCTGGGCATTTTCCAATAAAAAAGATTCGGTTTATCTCACTTTTGACGATGGCCCAATTCCCGAAGTAACACCCTGGGTTTTGGACGAATTGAAAAAGCACAATGCAAAAGCCACCTTTTTCTGTATAGGCGAAAACGCAAAAAAGCATCCAGAAATTTTTCAAAGAATTATTGCTGAAAGCCACGCTATTGGAAACCATACTTTCAACCATTTGAATGGCTGGAAAACAGAAACTTCTGAATATATTGAAAACACTTTACTTGCAGAAAAATTAATCACCTCAAAATTGTTTCGCCCCCCTTATGGAAAAATCACTTCAAAACAAGCAAAGCAATTACAACAAAAAGGTTTTAAAATTATAATGTGGGATGTGCTGAGCTATGATTTTGACGCGACCATTTCTGAAAAAAAATGCCTTCAAAGCGTTTTGAAAAACATTAAACCCGGAAGTATTGTTGTATTCCACGATAGCCTAAAGGCAGAAAAAAACCTTCGGTATGTTTTGCCGAAGGTTTTGGAATATTTAAAGGAAAAAAATTTATCTCCCGTTGCGTTTGATTCTCGTTCATAAAGTATTTTTGTAGGCGGACAGAATAGAGGATATCATACTCTATTCATACTCTATTCATACTCTATTCATACTCTATTTAGGAGGCAAATATGGCTTATATAAGGTCGTTTGTGAGAAATATCAGAAAAGATTTAGAAAAAAATTCTTCCGCATTGTATTGAATAAGTCACAACTCGAAAGTAATATGGTTTTTCACGATAGCTTAAGGGCAGAAAAAAACCTTCGATATGTGTTGGCGAAGGTCTTGGAGTTTATTAAGGAGAAAAAAAGATTATTTAATGCTATTGATTAATTTACCAAAAGATTATAGCTAGTAACTAAAAATTGATTAGAACCAGATGCAGTAGTTCTTTCAACATATATTTCAATATAATCTGTTGGGTTTGCCACTACAGTTCCCACTATTGACAATCCCTGCCGTGCATTGGTATCCACAACATCATAAATTACCTGCGTACCTGTTTGTTGAACACCATTTTTATAAATTGAAAAAGTAAATCGCATACCAGCAATAGCCGTAAATGAAATTGAACCAATAACATTTAAAGATCTCGATTTTTTTCCTTCATACACAACACTATTGCTACTATCGCCACCACTTCTTGTTGAAGTTCTAAACATCCTTATGGGTGAAGTAGTAACTGGAAGTTTGATAGGAGTTGCATTATTCAACGTTACAACGCTAGAGGAAGTGTAATAAATATTTGCTGTAGCTTGAGAATCTCCCTCTCTTGGAATTCCAGGACAATTCACTGTCCAATCTTTATTAAAATTATATCCGGTATATGGAGAAGAGCCAGTCACATATGTCCCCCCTCCATAAAATACTACTTCACTTAATACAGCATCACCCGTGATAGAAGTAATACCCGTGGTAATCATTCCAGTTTTTCCTGGAAGAACATTACTGAATCCACTTACTTTTTCAATTAGTCCAAAAGAATTATTAAAAGTTTCAAATGTTCCGCTATTGGTGCCAAACCAGGCCTGATTATTTAAAAGTAGATTGCCGATATTACTATACGTGATTCCATTGACATTATTTATAAATTGAATAATATTTCCAAAATAAATACCAAGTCCCGAGATGCTGCCTACACTGGTGGTCATTCCATCCACAACCGTATTCTGCACAAGTAGCGAGGAGGTTGTAGAGATACCGGGTCCAGTTATTTCAAAAGCTTTTGCGCCTTTTAAGGTTACATTGCGAACACTTCCTCCTGTACTACCTTTAAAAATGGTACCACCCGGAAATGATAGAATATCTTCATTTGCATCTAAACCTGATACGTAAGCATTGTTTAAATCTATGGGATCTGTTAAATTAATGGTGCCATTTATTTCATAATAGGTATTGGAGGCCAAGGTAATTTTACCTCCTGACGGGGCAGGAAAATCAGCCGCGGTTTTAACCAACACATAATTATTTCGCTGGTTCAGTGAAGAATTTATCTTTAACCATGTAGCTGTTACAGAATCATAATAATAATATGCCTTCACCGTGGTATCATACACCATTAAACTATTTGCTGGAGTAGTAATAGCATTTCTTTGAACGGTTGTCATTCGCGGCAGCAAAATTCCTTTGTCGGTAGAAGTAATATCGAGCATTGAAGATGTTGCTGGATTGGTATTCCCAATACCCACTTGTGCTCGAAGGGACACTGAGGTTATTAATAGAAACAAAAGGAATAATCCTCCTATAAAGGAAGAAAACTTGTAAGACTTTTTCATAGCATTCTGGGGATAAAGTAAAATTTTTCCGACAAATTAAAAGACTTAATCCGAATTTTCAATCACTTTAACGATAAAATTTAAAAAATTTAACTTTTATTGTAGGAAATTCAATAAAATAATAAGAAGAATAGCAGAACAAGAATATTTTTACCAAAATATTCCTTTTTGAATACAGTTTTATGAAGAAAAGAATTAATTTTTGAAAATATACGGTTTAATGTAGCTAAACATATTCGTTTACAAGCCCAATAAGTGTATTGGCGTCTTGTTCTCCGCTTTGGCGCCATTTCATTTCGCCATTTTTGTAAATCATTAGGGTGGGAAGACCTTTAACCCTAAGCGCTTCGGCAAGCTCCTTATTTTTGTCAACGTCTATTTTGATAACACGTGCTTTATCGCCAAGTGCGGCGGCAACATCTCTTAGTACAGGGTGCATTTCTTTGCACGCCTCGTCCCATTCTGCAAAAAAGTCCAACAGCACTGGGACTTTTGTTTCAATTAATTCTCCAAATTTTGACATTTGCCTAAAGTGTTAGTTGAACAATTGTATTACAAATATAGCATTTCCCGATTATTATACGGTATTCTGTCTTTTTTTAAGTTGAATAACAGTAATTTCTGGCCAGATGCCTGCCCTGCCCGGATAGCCCAAAAACCCGAAACCTCGATTCACATTTATATACATTCCAAATTCCTCATAAATTCCCGCCCAATTTTTATATCTGTATTTGATGGGGCTCCATTTTATGATCCCCGGAATCTCAATGCCAAACTGCATTCCGTGGGTATGGCCGCTAAGTGTTAAATGAAAATGTCGCGGATCATGTTTTATCTTAGATTGCCAGTGAGATGGGTCATGACTCATCAAGATTTTAAAGTCGCTGTCTGAAATGCCGTCGCAAGCTTTATCCAGATCGCCAGCCTGTTTAAAACCGTTTTCACCCCAATTTTCAACGCCAACCAAAGCTATTTTTTGACCGTTTCGCTCCAGATATCTATTTTCATTCAGTAGCAAATCCCAACCCATTTCCTTTTGAAGAGATTTTAATTTCTGAAGATTTTCAGCTTTATCGGCTGTACTTTTCCATCCTACATAATCACCATAATCATGATTTCCCAAAACTGAAAAGACTCCCAGCTTCGCATTTAAAGTTGAAAAAAGTTGTTTCCAATCGTCCATTTCTTCGGCAATATTGTTTACCAAATCCCCGGTAAAAAGGATTACATCACTTTGCTGTTTATTAATGAGATCTACAGCATATTCCACTTTATTTCGGTTATCAAAACTGCCGCTGTGTATATCGCTTATTTGTGTAAGTGTAAAACCTTCAAATGCATCTGGCAGATCTTCAAATTCCAAAGCATATTTCAATACTTTGTAATTCTATTTCCCTTGAATCATCCCATAAAGTAGGGATGCGAAAGGAATAGCGGCAATGCCCAAAGCAATGGTACTTACAAATTTTCTGCGGGAAGCCATAAATTGTGCCTGGTCACTTCCGGCCACTTTCATGAATATCCCAACAAAAAAACGGGCAATGTCTTCACCGAACATAAACACGATTATGATCAATTTTGGCACAAATACTGCCAGGAAAATTCCGAAGAAATACATTTTTGGAGGTTCCATCATTTTGGCAGAACCCAAAAAAGAAAGTTCATAAATCAGTCCCGCCAAAACAGCCAACGAAATAAAAACATACAGCCCATGTAACCACGGGCTTTTAGTAAGGGTTTTTACCGCCTGAAAGGCATAAATATCAACCAGAATGTAAATGACAATAAAAATGGCCCAACGCATAGAGTAGAAACAAGTTTTAAAGGTAGTGAGTTTCAAAAAAATGATAAGCTACTTCACTTTATTTTAACGGTTATAGTATCTCATTTTTAAGATTTTTAAAAGGAGAAACAGCGTATACCAACTAAAATGGTGACCCTGTGAAAATCATTTCCTTAAGTTAACAATTCCATAAAACCAAAGCCAGAAAAAGCACTTATTTTTGAAACGGTAATTAGTATATACTTTGATTAGCCATGGGAAAAATAAAGCCGCTTTTGAGGAGGAGCGGCTTTTGCTTTTTAATATAAGGAAATCTTTTCACCCCGCGTTTCCTGTTCCTTAAACTTCATCACAAGGTCCAATGCATCGGGGATTACATCGCTACAACAGATAATGAGTGAACCTTTTTTTGCATTTTTTATGGCATGTGTAATGGCTTCTTTTTCTGAAGGAATAATAGTGGTTTTCTTGTTTGGATTCTTCATTTTTATTCCAACGTTCAGCATTTTAATCAATTCCTCTTCACTTTTTCCGCGTAGGTTTTTATCTTGCCGGATAATTATTTCATCAAACATTTCTGCGGCAATACTTCCCAATTCGTTGGTGTCTTCTTCCCTTCTATCGCCCACTCCTGCAATAATTCCAATTTTTTCGGTGGCATCAAAGGAATCGGTAAATTGTTGCAAAGCACGCATTCCCGCGGGATTGTGCGCATAATCCAGCAAAATGCTGAAATTTTCAAATTTAAATAGATTCAATCTCCCTGGGGTTTGGGTTGCCGAAGGAATAAAGGTTTCCAAAGCTACTTTCATATCCTCAATGCCTATTCCGCGCACGTTTGCCGCAATAACAGCTGGAAGGATATTTTGTATCATAAAACTTGCCTTTCCACCGAAGGTCAATGGAATGTTTTCAGCTTTCATTATTCGCATTTTCCAAGTTCCGCGACAAAGGGTGACGTAGCCGTTTTCATAAATTGCAGTGATTCCGCCAAGTTTTTGAAGCGCTTTTATCCGTGGGTTTTCTTCGTCCATTGAAAATAAAGCGAGGTTGCAGTTGATACTTCTTCGCATTTCATAAACCAAATCATCATCGGCGTTTAAAATTGCATAACCATCTGGCAAAACGGTTTCGGGGATAACGCCTTTCACTTTTGCCAACTGTTCAATGGTGTGGATTCCCTTTAAGCCCAAATGGTCTGCAGCCACATTAGTTACAATGCCGACATCACATTTTTTAAAACCTAATCCTGCACGAAGCAAGCCGCCCCGGGCACATTCTAAAACGGCGAAGTTTACCGTTGGATCTTTCAATACAAATTCGGCACTTGCCGGACCGGTGCAATCGCCTTTCATCAACAATCTATTTTGGATATAAACGCCATCACTTGTGGTATAACCTACTCGATAGCCTTTCATTTTTGCCATGTGCGCAATAAGGCGCGTAGTTGTGGTTTTTCCATTGGTACCGGTGGTAGCTATTATTGGAATCCTGCCCGTATCGCCCTGTTTTGGAAAAAGTTTATCTACAACGGGAGCAGCAACATTTCGAGGAAGTCCGGTAGTTGGAGCCAAATGCATCCTAAATCCGGGTCCGGCATTTACTTCCAAAACTGCACCGCCAGTTTCATTTAAGGGTTGGCTTATATCGGTTGTCATGATATCAATTCCGCAGATATCAAGGTCTATTATCTTTGAAATGCGTTCTGCCATGGAAACGTTTGATGGATGTACGATATCGGTAACATCTTCCGCTGTGCCGCCTGTGCTTAAGTTTGCAGTGTCTTTTAAAATAACTTTTTCACCTTCTTTTGGTACAGA
Organism: Aequorivita iocasae; assembly: GCF_016757735.1. Lineage (NCBI taxonomy): Bacteria > Pseudomonadati > Bacteroidota > Flavobacteriia > Flavobacteriales > Flavobacteriaceae > Aequorivita > Aequorivita iocasae. The sequence goes on along the minus strand of NZ_CP068439.1, from coordinate 1,327,062 downwards.
ATCTTCGGTATAACCTTTTGCGGCGATGATAGTTTTGGTCAAATCATTAATAGTGATTTTTGTGAGCACATTTTCGTGTCCATAACCGCGACGTGGATCTTTATTTACTTCATCAACCAATTCTTTTATGGTGGATTTTCCGTCGCCCATGATGTGTGCAGGACTGCGCTTCGCGGCTGCTACCAAAACATTATTGATTACCAGCAAACGGTAATCTTCACCCGTAATGTATTTTTCTATTATAACTTTGGGTGAAACATTTTTTGCAGCATGAAAAGCCACCAAAGCATCTTCGTAGTTTTTAATGTTGACGGTAATCCCGCGACCATGGTTTCCGCCCACGGGTTTTACAACCAACGGAAATCCTACATATCTACAGGCTTCCGCAAGGCTGCTTTCGCGACCAATAATGTCGCCCCTTGGAACTTCCACTTCTGCCTGCTCCAAAAGGTATTTGGTGTCTTCCTTATCGCAGGCTATTTCAACCCCAATACTACTAGTTTCTGAAGTTACCGTCGCCTGTATTCTTTTTTGGTTGGCGCCGTAACCCAATTGGCAAAGTGAATATTTATTCAAACGAATCCACGGAATGCCACGGGCTTCAGCTTCTTCAACAATGGAACCTGTACTTGGCCCTAGGCGTTCATCCTCGCGTATTTCACGCATCCGTTGTATATCGGCCTCCAAATCATAGCTATCACCCGAGATAAGTGCTTTGCAAATATCAACCGCTGCTTTCGCAGCATACCGCCCCACATTTTCTTCAATATAACTAAAGACCACATTGTAAACGCCTTTTTCGCCATAACCGCGGGTTCTTCCAAAGCCCGTATCCATATCGGCCAAGGTTTGAATTTCCAATGCGATATGTTCAATTACGTGACCCATCCAAGTGCCTTCTTCCACACGTTGAAAAAATCCGCCCGGTTCGCCCACGCTACAACGATGGCTATACATGCTCGGGAACATGCTTTTTAGCCGATCACTGAAGCCGTCAATTTTATTGGAAGGGAGTTCTTCCATTTCCTCAAGGTCAAGGACCATTACAATTAATTTATGACGACGTATGGACCAGTAATTCGGCCCTCGCATGGCGTTGATTTCCCTTATACGCATATGTTGACGGATTTGTTAGTTTGGTTCGAATTTGATAAATATATGATTAATTTTTATAACAATTAGCGTATTTTTGCCCGCAAATCAAATAAATTCATGAGCGTAAAAGGCACACTGATCCCCATAGGTGGAAATGAAGATAAGGGCATTGAACAGAGCGAAATATATACACTAGAATATATTCAGGAAGGGATCTTATCCCGTGTGGTTCGTGAAAGTGGGGGGAAAGAAGCCCTAATAGTTGTTATCCCAACTGCTTCAAGTATTCCGAATGAAGTGAGCGAAAACTATCTGCACGCTTTTGGAAAATTAGGGTGTACCAACGTTCGCATTATGGATATCCGCAATCGTGAGGAAGCAGAAGATCCGCTGCATTTAACCTTGATGAAAAAAGCCGATTGCGTTATGTTTTCTGGAGGTGACCAATCCAAAATAGTACAATATATTGGCGGAACCCTTCTGCACAAAATAATTCAAGAACGGTACGAAAAAGATAACTTTGTAATTGCCGGAACCAGCGCTGGAGCAATGTGCATGAGCCAGGAAATGATAAAAGGTGGCGGAATAAAAGAAGCCTTTACAAAAGGTGCTGTTTTAATGGGTGAAGGCATGGGCTTCATTCCAAACTTGATAATCGATTCACACTTTATACGCCGCGGACGGTTTGGAAGACTTGCCGAAGCAGTGGCACGATTTCCCAAACTTATCGGTATTGGCTTGGCGGAAGATACTGGCTTAGTAATAAAAAACTGCAATATCGTGGAAGTGATTGGCTCGGGAATGGTCATTCTTTTTGACCCAAGGAAGCTAAAACACAACAATCAAGCAGTGGTTGCCGACGGTACGCCAATGTCCCTAAATAATTTGAAAACACACATTTTAGCAAACGGCGATCGTTTCGATATCAAGAAAAAGAAACTTAAAATTTCGCCTCATCACATTCGTGTGATTGAATCTCAAACTTTGTGATTAGGGATTAGGGATTAGGGTAAAATACAATAGTGTCCATAGAACCTATAGAATGTGCAGTATCCATAGTATCATTTCCTATATATACCAATCTCTTTTTCCCCTTTGGAAGTTTTAAAAGCGCGGTACATCCCTTCAGTATTGAAAGGCATTGCTATATTCCCTTCGGCATCAACGGCAATCAAGCCGCCATCGCCACCAATTTCCAAAACTCTTTTGTTGATTACTTCGGAAGCAGCTTCAGCTAAAGCCATTCCTTTGTATTCCATTAAGCAGGAAACATCATAAGCCACCACGCCACGAATAAAATATTCGCCACTGCCCGTGCAACTTACCGCGCAGGTTTTGTTATTGGCATATGTTCCAGACCCAATCATCGGACTGTCGCCCACTCGGCCCCACCGCTTGTTGGTCATTCCCCCAGTGGATGTGGCAGCGGCAACGTTTCCATTTTGGTCGCAGGCCACAGCGCCAACAGTTCCAAACTTACCTTCCTTTTTCATACTGTGATCCAACTGAAATTTGTCGCTATCTTTTATGTTTTGCCATTGCTGGTAACGATGTTCATCATAGAAATATTCGGGAGCTTCCAAAGTGTAGTCCAGACTTTTCGCAAAACGCATCGCTCCTTCACCTGCCAAAAAAACATGTTCCGTTTTTTCCATAACATCCCGAGCCAAGGATATTGGGTTTTTAATACCAGTAATAAGGGAGACCGCCCCTGCATCAAGCGTTTTACCATCCATAATGGCAGCATCCATTTCGTGGGTGCCATCGTTGGTAAAAACACTACCTTTTCCTGCGTTGAAAAGTGGCGAATCCTCTAAATGGTTTACCGCAACTTCCACCGCGTCCATAGCGCTTCCGCTATTTTCAAGTATTGCATATCCTTTTTCCAAAGCTTCGTTTAAAGCTGATTTATATTGTTCCTCCTTTTCTTGCGTCATCAAACCTTTTACCAATGTTCCTGCTCCGCCATGGATTACCAATGAATATTTTTTCATCTGAAATAATTTATGGGCGAAAAATACGAATTGCAATTCAATTAATTTCGCACCATTGAAGAAGTTTTGTAGTTTTGGAATTCGTCTAAAAAATCCAAAATGTCCACCCAAAAACGCCTTTTCCTTCTTGATGCATACGCCCTTATTTTTCGCGGGTATTACGCACTTATAAAAAATCCAACCATTAATAGCAAAGGGCAAGACACCTCTGCCATTATGGGTTTTCTGAATTCCCTTTTTGATGTTATCCGCCGCGAGCGTCCCGATCATTTGGCCGTTTGTTTTGATAAGGATGGAAGTGCCGAACGCACCGAAATGTTTGCAGATTATAAAGCAAATCGTGACGAAACGCCCGATGTTATCCGTCAATCTATCCCGATAATTCAAGAAATAATCAAAGCTATGCACATTCCTTGTGTGGAGCTTTCAGGTTTGGAGGCTGATGATATTATTGGAACGCTTGCGCAACAGGCAGAAAAACAAGGTTATCAGGTTTTTATGGTTACGCCCGATAAGGATTTCGGCCAATTGGTAACCGAAAATATTTTTATGTACCGCCCTGCGCGTATGGGTAATGCCATCGAGATTTGGGGAATCCCCGAAGTGCAGAAACGTTTTGGTGTAGAGCGTCCCGAACAGGTGATTGATTATTTAGGAATGATGGGCGATGCCAGCGATAACATTCCCGGACTGCCTGGTGTGGGTGAAAAAACAGCAAAGAAGTTTATTGCGGAATTTGGCTCTATGGAAAATCTTTTGGCAAATACCGATAAGCTAAAAGGTAAAATGAAAGAAAAAGTTGAAGAGAATGCCGAACTCGGTCTGCTTTCAAAAAAGCTCGCTACAATCTGTACTACATGTGATGTAACGTTTAATGAAAAAGATTACGAGCTGTCGATGCCCGATGGCGAAAAAGTGCAGCAGATTTTTGAAGAACTGGAATTCCGAAGACTAAAAGAGCAGTTTTTAAAACTGTTTTCAGAAGAAGGCGCTTCGGAAAAAGTGACACAGATTTCAAATTCCGAAAGTGCAAAAAAAGCAACTTCTGCTTCCGCAGGAAGTGGGCAATTTTCCCTTTTTGGCAGTGATGGAGACACTTCCGAAGAAATAAAAAATTACAACTCACGTGCCACCATTGAAAACACAGAACATTTTTACCAAACCGTTCAGCCGGGAATGGGAACTAAATTGTTTCTTCAGAATTTGATGAAGCAGCAAAGTGTATGTTTTGATACCGAAACCACAAGTTTGAATCCGTTGGAGGCAGAACTGGTTGGAATTGCTTTTTCTTGGGAAAAGGGAAAAGGATTTTACGTTCCTTTTCCTGAAAACAAAGAGGAAACACAGCAAATTTTGGAGGAGCTTCAACCTTTTTTTGAAAACGAAACCATTGAGAAAATTGGACAAAATCTGAAGTATGACATCAAAGTTTTGGCGAAATATAATATTTCGGTAAAAGGAAAATTGTTTGATACCATGCTCGCGCATTATCTTATAAACCCAGATATGCGGCACAATATGGATGTTTTGAGCGAAACGTATTTGAATTATACACCCGTTTCCATTACGGAATTGATTGGCAAAAAAGGCAAAAACCAATTGAATATGCGGGACGTTGCCATTGAAAAACAGACTGAATATGCCGTTGAGGATGCCGATGTAACATTTCAACTAAAGGAACATTTCGAAAAAGAACTGGGTGAAGCCAACACCCAAAAACTTTTTGATGAGATTGAAGTCCCGCTTCTGCGGGTTTTGGCAGCCATGGAATTGGAAGGCATCAATCTGGACGAGGAATTTCTGAAAAAACTTTCCAACGAATTGGACAAAGACATTCTTCAACTTGAAAAAAGTATTTATGAAGAAGCTGGAGAAGAATTTAACATTGCATCACCAAAGCAATTGGGCGATATTCTTTTCGGAAAAATGAAGTTGATTGAAAAACCGAAAAAAACCAAAACGGGACAGTATTCAACCTCAGAAGATGTGCTTTCCTATTTGGCGAAAGACCATAAAATAATCCGTGATGTTTTGGAATATCGCGGGCTTACAAAATTGAAAAGCACTTATGTGGACGCGCTTCCAGACCAAGTTGAAAAAACTACAGGTCGCGTGCACACAGATTATATGCAAACCGTTGCAGCCACGGGCCGTTTGAGCAGTAACAATCCAAACTTGCAAAATATCCCAATTAGAACTGAGCGTGGGCGCGAAGTTCGAAAAGCATTTATTCCAAGAAATGACGATTATGTTTTGATGGCTGCGGATTATTCGCAAATAGAACTTCGTATTATTGCCGCATTGAGCGAAGAAGACAATATGATTGAAGCTTTCAAAAATGGCGAAGATATCCACGCTTCTACCGCAGCAAGGGTCTTCAATATTCCTTTAAGTGAAGTGACCCGCGAACAACGAAGCAACGCCAAAACCGTGAATTTTGGGATTATTTATGGGGTTTCCGCTTTTGGTCTCAGCAATCAGACTGACCTTTCCCGTTCTGAGGCTAAAGATTTGATAGACACTTATTACAAAACCTATCCAAAACTTCGAAATTACATAAGCGAACAAATTCAATTTGCACGTGAACATGGGTATGTACAAACGGTTTTGGGAAGAAGACGCTATTTAAAAGACATTAACGGAAGCAACCAAGTGGTTCGTGGCGCGGCGGAGCGAAATGCCGTAAATGCTCCAATACAGGGAAGTGCCGCAGACATTATTAAAATTGCTATGATCAACATCCACAAAAAATTAGAGAAAGAAAACTATAAAAGTAAGATGCTGCTTCAAGTCCATGATGAATTGGTCTTTGATGCCTATAAGCCTGAGCTCGAAAAGCTAAAAACCATGGTTAAACACGAAATGGAAAATGCCTATACGCTGAGCGTTCCATTGGATGTTGATTTGGGTGTGGGTGAAAATTGGTTGGAGGCGCATTAATTTTGCTACAGTTTTCAAGGCTTTATGCCGTAAAGTAGATTGCGTATTAAGAATTTCTTAACTTTTTAATGTTATGGATTATGGGAAATCAGTATTTTGCTGCCAAAATATTGAAGCACTTACTATGAAAAACTCCTTTACACTTTTATCACTTTTCTTTTTTGTATTTACCATCCAAGCCCAAGACCCAAACATTCTTTGGCAGCGGACTATTGGGGGGAGTGGGGAGGAATTTTTGAGTTCAATTATAAATACAACTGATGGCGGGTTTATAGTTGGCGGACGCTCAGACTCAAATATTTCTGGAGAAAAGCTTGAAAACTCTAGAGGAGGCGAGGATTATTGGATTTTAAAAGTAAATAATAGTGGAATTATAGAGTGGCAAAGAACCTTGGGAGGCGATATTGATGATAGATTGAATTCCATTTTTCAAACATCCGATGGAGGATATGTTTTAGCTGGAACATCTGCTTCAGGAATTTCAGGCGATAAGACTGAGGCATCAAAAGGAGGAAGTGACTATTGGATAATAAAGCTAAGTCCTACAGGAAATATCGAATGGCAAAAAACTTTGGGAGGAAACAACAACGATAGTGTTACCAATATTTTGCAAACAGTCGACGGAGGATATATTGTTACAGGAAATTCAACCTCCAGCATATCGGGCGACAGAACTATATTTAATCCGGGCATACAGGATATATGGATTCTTAAACTGGACTTGAATGGAAACATTGAATGGCAAAAAGCATATTCATTTATTGACAACACATATTGCGCGGGATTAGATTTCACAGCTGACGGAGGATATATAATTGGATATTTTCCAAGCACTCAAGACCTATATGGCACTATAAAGATATCTTCTAATGGAACTCAATTGTGGGAAAAAATTTACGGATGTGGATCAATAACATTCATGACGAATGTTAAACAAACAAATGATTCTGGCTATATATTGACAGGATTTTCTGATTCGGATGCTGGAGGTATTAAATCTGAAGATTCGCAAAGTTTTGATTATTGGATAATAAAAGTTGACCAAGATGGGGAAGTAGAATGGGAAAACACTATTGGCGGAGCTTTTGGAGATGGCTGCTATACCACATTACCTTCTTCTGAAGGAGGTTATTTTGTTACAGGCTATTCAGACTCCCCTGCTTCAGGAGACAAAACAGAAGACCCAATTGGCGAGTCAGATTACTGGATTATTAAATTAAATGAACAGGGAATTATTGAATGGCAGAATACTATTGGAGGTGCAGATTCTGAGAGAATTCCTTTTGGAACTCAATTAAATGATGGCAGTTACATTGTTGGTGGGCAGTCTGAATCTAATATCTCAGGCGACAAAACTGAAAACTCAAGAGGCAGTTATGATTTCTGGATTGTAAAACACGCCCAAATATTAGGCCTCGAAGAAACCTCGTTTTCAAAGGATATAACTCTCTACCCCAACCCAACAAAAAACACATTACAAATAAACACCCAAGACCAAACCATAGACCAAATAAACATTTACACCATGACGGGCAGCAAAGTCTTGCAATTGGAGGTTGGCACCGTTTCCCCAACCATAGATGTTTCCAGCTTGGCTACGGGCGTTTATTATGTGCAGTTGTATTCCGGTAAAAATGTGGCCTTGAAAAAGTTTGTGAAAGAATAAATTTAATTCAGAATTCAGAATTCAAAATTATTCTGGTCTTTTGTCTTACTTCTTTTAGCGTAGCGGTCTTATGTCTTTTTCACAACAAAATATTTTCCACACCCCTTGCTTTTCAAATAAATAACACTACATTTGCACCCCTCTTAGACAAAATCTTTTTTGTTTAAAGGGTGAGAAACAATGATTTATTAACCTATTGACAAAAAACTAATGGATACATTAAGTTACAAAACAGTATCTGCTAACAAGAATACCGTTGTAAAAGAATGGTTGGTAGTAGATGCGGACGGCCAGGCATTGGGTCGTCTTGCCAGCGAAGTTGCAAAATTGCTTCGTGGAAAGCACAAGCCAAGTTTCACCCCTCACGTAGATTGTGGTGATAACGTAATTATTATTAACGCCAGTAACGTAAAACTTACAGGCAACAAATGGAATGACAAAACGTACATTCGCCACACAGGTTATCCTGGTGGGCAACGTAGCCTTACCGCTACAGAAATGTACAAGAAAGACCCTGCAAGGCTTGTTGAAAAAGCTGTGAAAGGTATGCTTCCAAAAAACAAATTGGGCGCAGAAATGTTCAGAAACCTAAAAGTGTATGCAGACGCAAACCACGGACAGGAAGCACAGAAACCTAGAACTATTAACCTTAACGACAACAAGTAATGGAGACAATTCACAAAATAGGCAGAAGAAAGACCGCTGTTGCACGTGTGTACCTTAAAGAAGGCAAAGGAAACATTACCATCAACAAGCGTGAGTTGGAAAACTACTTTCCAACGGGAACACTTCAGTATAAAGTAAAACAACCTTTAACACTTACCGATAACGAAAAGTCTTTCGATATTTCAGTAAATGTATTTGGAGGTGGAATCACAGGGCAGGCAGAAGCCATTCGTCTTGCAATTTCCCGCGCTATGTGCGAGCTTAACGATGAAAATCGTGGCATCCTTAAACCAGAAGGTTTGCTGACAAGAGACCCAAGAATGGTAGAGCGCAAGAAATTCGGACAGAAGAAAGCGCGTAAGAAATTCCAGTTCTCTAAACGTTAATGCTTCGGCTGCGCTCAGCAACCGATTTATAAAAATACTTGTGTGGTGTCGTTCACTGAGCGAAGTCGAAGTGAGGCACCGCACAATTTTAAGTTCATATTCATTATTAATTAAAAAAAGCTGTTATCCGTCTTTGGCGGAGTTAGTTTAGCATCTAAACCAAATTCTTATAGAAGCGGTTGCTATCCTTTCACAGAACGTAAACTAAAACAAAATGGCAAAAAAAGTAGAAGTAAAAGACTTACTTGAAGCTGGTGTGCACTTTGGCCACCTAACCCGCAAATGGAACCCAAACATGGCGCCGTATATCTATATGGAGCGCAACGGGATCCACATTATCAACCTTTACAAGACCGCTGCAAAAATCCAAGAGGCCAATGAAGCCCTTAAAAAAATTGCAGCCAGTGGGCGCAAAATTCTTTTTGTAGCTACCAAAAAACAAGCAAAAGACATTGTTGCTGAAAAAGCAAAGAATGCAAACATGCCCTACATCACTGAAAGATGGCCCGGTGGTATGCTTACCAACTTTGTAACTATCCGTAAAGCCGTTAAGAAAATGGCTTCTATTGATAGAATGAAGCAAGATGGAACCTTCAACACCCTTTCTAAGAAAGAGCGTTTGGCAGTTGACCGTCTTCGTGCTAAATTGGAAAAGAACTTAGGTTCCATTTCTGATATGAGCCGTCTTCCCGCAGCACTTTTTGTAGTTGACACAACCCGCGAGCACATTGCAGTTGCAGAGGCTATGAAATTGAACATTCCAATCTTCGCAATGGTCGATACCAACAGTGACCCACGCGTTATTGATTACGTAATCCCATCTAACGATGATGCTTCAAAATCTATCGAAAGCATTATGAATTTTGTTTCGGAAGCTATTATTGAAGGGCTTTCTGAAAGAAAAGCTGGCAGTGATGACGATAACGACGATGAAGAAGGAATGGCAAAAAAGGCAAAAGCGCCTAAAAAGGACAAGGAAGCCAAACCAGCCAAAAAAGTAAAGGCTGAAGTTCCTTCAACTGACGAAGAGGACGTAGAAGATATGAAAGAGGCAAAACAGCCTGTACGTCAAAAATCGAAAAAGCAAATTCTTAACGAAGAAGAATAATAACGATATCTTAAAATCTAAAAGTCGTTTGGTTCTTTTCTGTGTTGAAAATTAATTGGACGACTTTTTTAATTAAAAACTTTTAAAAATTTATAAAAATGGCAAACATAACAGCCGCAGAAGTAAATAAACTAAGACAAGCCACCGGCGCCGGAATGATGGACTGTAAAAAGGCATTGGTTGAGGCAGATGGAAATATGGAAGAAGCAATTGCTATCCTTAGAAAAAAAGGACAGAAAATTGCTGAAAAAAGAGCAGATCGCGATTCCAGTGAAGGTGTTGCAACCGCAAAAGTAAACAGCGACAACACAAAAGGTGTGGCTATTTCATTGAACTGTGAAACTGATTTTGTTGCGAAAAACGATTCTTACGTTGAAATGGCAAACAAAATGGCAGAAATTGCTTTAAACACTTCTTCAAAAGATGAGTTTTTGGCTGCAGATTTTGGGGGAATGACCGTTGCTGAAAAACTTACTGAGCAAACTGGTGTGATCGGTGAAAAAATCGAGATTGGTGGTTACGAAATTTTGGAAGCTCCATTCGTAGGTTCTTACGTTCACGGCAACAAGATTGCTGCTTTAACAGGTCTTTCCAAGAAAGTTGATAATGCTGATGAATTGGCAAAGGACGTTTCTATGCAAGTTGCATCTATGGGCGCCACTACCCTTTCTTACAAAGATTTTGATCCGGAATTTGTGGCTTCTGAAACCGAGGCAAGAATTGCAGTAATCGAAAAAGAAAATATTGAATTGGGCCGTTTGGGAAAAACCCTTAAAAACGTACCTAAGTATATTTCAAGAGCACAATTGACGCCAGAGGTTTTGGCGCAAGCTGAAGCTGATGCAAAAGCTGAATTGAAAGCCGAAGGCAAGCCAGAGCAAATCTGGGACAAAATCCTTCCGGGTAAAATTGAGCGTTTTATTAGCGACAATACTACGCTTGACCACGAAAAAGCGTTGCTTGACCAAAACTTTATTAAAGACGACAAAAAGAGCGTTGCAGAGTACGTAAAAACGTATGGCGATGTAGAAATTGTAGGCTTTAAGAGAGTTTCTTTGGCGTAAGCTATACGCATATTTTAAATGAAAAGAGGCTGAAATCAATCAGCCTCTTTTTTGCTTTCAAGCTATATGAATATTTTTGTCATTTTATTAAAAAATTATTCCTTTACAATTTTTCTTATAGTTCTTTTCCCTTCAGTAGTAATTACGGCTACGTACATTCCGGTTTTTAAAGAAGTTATATTCAGTTCGGTATTTTCAGCTAAAGGAATGCTTTCCACTACTTTTCTTCCCAAGAGATCATAAAGAATAATACTTTCAATTTTTGAATCGGCTTTAATATTCAACTTATTAGTTGTAGGGTTTGGATAAATTGAAATATTTGAAGGTTCCAATTCTTCAACACCTAAATTTGTATTTACGCCAAAGATAGTTTCATAGGTTTTTCCTCCAAATTCAGCAGTAATTGTATAGACTCCATCTGGCCAGCTGCCATCCACTGGGTATTCCCATTGGGCATAGGCACCTGTGTAAAAAGGCCAAGGCGATGTAAACACATAATCATACAACACAGAATTATCGGGTTTTTTAACGACTATATGGGTATCACTGTCAGTTTGAATATCTCTATAAAAGATTCTAAAATAAACCGATTCTCCAGGTTCAAAATTAAGTTCTTCATAGGTATTCTCCACCACGCCACATTCATCATCAAAATTGTTTGAATTGTGGGTAGAAAGTCGATTAATCTCGGGAACGTAATAATCTGGCTGATTCACAAACCAACTCTCCGCATTCATGTTATTGCAAGGCCCTTCATATGGATCTATCAAGTTATTGTTTGCATCATAGATTTCAAAATGCAAATGAGGAATTGTGCTACTACCAGAGCTGCCCGCAGCGCCCAAATATTCGCCTTCTGCAACGGTATCGCCAATGTTTTTTGAAGTGATGGCTCCATCCTTAAAATGCCAATACCATGCCTGCGAACCGTCTGAATGCTCTATGATGATACCGTTCCAATTTGGATTTCCGTTGTTTTCACAATTTAAGTCAAAGTTGCCATCGCGTTTATCGATAATAATTCCTGGCGCTGCGGCAATAACTTCCATGATTTCTTCCTGCATGCGTTTCCAGGGGTAAGGCCAAAGTACATAATCTGTACCTTCATGGTTGCCATTGCTCCAATCATAAGTTCGTTCACCACATTCATAATCCAAAAGGTTTCCGTTGGGAGTTGGGTCGTGGTCCACTTGATTGTTTACAATGTGATACCCGTAATCATCAAAGCCCGCTTTGGGACGAATTGGCAAAATAAACAAAGGTGATGCACTGCTACGATGAAATGCGTTTGGGTTTTTCTGAAGTATTAATTGCTTATTCATCGCTATTTTCTCCCGCAACTCTTGCCGTTGCGAATCGGTAATACACTCTGTTTTTTGAATATTTGCAGGATGAAATGAAGGGCTTGATGGAGGTAATAGTTTTCCTGTATTTTGGGAAATCATCAATGTAGTAGCCCCAAGAAAAAAATAAAGTAAGATTGCTTTCATAATTTTGAAATTTTAAGGATTATATCTTTCTGAACATGCTTACATCGTATACCGAAGCCGAATGTCATCAATAAACCCAAACTTTTTTTGCAGTTGCGTACTTATAAATAGAAAAACTACTTTTTTAATTCCTTCCATAGCATCAATAATTTTCTTTATTTTTGCCACAGCAAACCCAAACTATGCAGTACAAAAGAATTCTTTTAAAACTTTCCGGCGAGGCCTTGATGGGCGAACAGCAATACGGAATAGATGCCGTTCGACTTAAGGAATACGCCCACGAAATAAAACAAATAACCGATAAAGGCGTGGAAGTGGCCATTGTTATTGGCGGCGGAAATATCTTTAGAGGTTTGGCGGGAGCCAGCAGCGGTATGGATCGCGTGCAGGGTGACCATATGGGGATGCTCGCTACCGTAATCAACGGGCTTGCGCTGCAGAGTGCTTTGGAAAATGAAGATGTGCCCACACGCTTACAGAGCGCGATTAACATTAATGAGGTTGCAGAGCCATTTATTCGCAGAAAAGCAATTAGACATTTGGAGAAAGGCCGCGTAGTTATTTTTGGGGGCGGTACAGGGAATCCTTATTTTACAACAGATTCCGCAGCGGTTTTAAGAGCTATTGAGATTGGCGCAGATGTGATTTTGAAGGGGACCCGCGTGGATGGTATTTACACCAGCGACCCTGAAAAGGACAAGCAGGCAACAAAATTTGATTTTATCAGTTTTGAGGATGTGCTGCAAAAAGGGTTAAAAGTAATGGATACAACGGCTTTCACTTTAAGCCAAGAAAATGAATTGCCAATCATTGTTTTTGATATGAATACAAAAGGGAATCTTTTAAAAGTTGTTTCCGGTGAAAAGATTGGCACTAAAGTGAATTTGTAGAAAAATAATTTAAGTTTAATCAAAAGATACCCGTTTTCGCGGGCATGTTATGGAAGACGAAATAGATATTATAATTGAAGGCACCAAAGAAGCTATGGGCAAGGCGCTAAAGCATCTTGAAAAGGAATTGGTAAACATTCGTGCCGGAAAGGCTTCACCATCTATGGTGGGTAGCGTAATGGTAGATTATTATGGCAGCCCTACGCCATTGAGCCAAGTGGCAAACGTGAGCACTCCTGACGGAATGACCATTAGCATACAGCCTTGGGAAAAGCAAATGATCCCTGAAATAGAGCGTGGAATCCATCTTGCCAATATTGGTTTTAACCCTATGAACAATGGTGAAAGTGTAATTATTAACGTGCCGCCCCTAACCGAAGAACGCAGAAGGGAGTTGGCAAAACAAGCCAAAGCTGCTGCAGAAGAAGCAAAAATTGGTGTACGTAACGATAGAAAGGTTGCTAACCAAGACATAAAAGGGTTGGATATTTCAGAAGATTTGAAAAAAAGCCTTGAAGACGACATACAAGAAATGACTGATGCGCACATTAAAAAGATTGATGAAATCCTGGCCAAGAAAGAAAAGGAAATAATGACGGTGTAACCCACATTTTCGTTAAACTAAATATAATAAAGCGGCATAATAGCCGCTTTCTCTTTACTTTTAAATGGTTAAAAACTAACCCTTCCGAATGCGAAAACTTCTTTTTCCTGTCTTTTTCAGTATTGCCATCTTTGCCTTTGCGCAGGAACCGGCTATAAAAACAGACAAGGATACCATCGCAGGGGTTGAAGACAAAAAAGACCATCCACTTTCTTCAGGGTATTATCCCGTGGGGTTTTTTGACATTGACCTGAAAACCTTAATTAAACTGAACAATTACGAAGGATTGCGTTTGGGTATTGGGGGACTTACCAATGATAAGCTTTTTAAAAACTACAAACTTGGCGGTTATTATGCGTATGGCTTTAAGGATAAAACCTCAAAATACGGGGTAGGCGTAAGTGCGCGTGTAAATAAAGAAAAGAAAGCTTGGGTGAGTGTATATTATGCCGATGATGTAAAAGAAATTGGAACTTTTGATTATTTGACCGATGCCCGTGTCTATTCCATTTTTGAACCGCGACTAGTCAATATCACCCAATTTTATAAATACCGAAAATGGTTTACGAGCATTGCAAGTGAGCTTTCGCCGAAAATTTTGGCAGAAGTTCGCTTGGAACTCAGCAATGTGGAAAATATTGAAAATTATTACTACATAA